>CANFXC010000016.1 GCA_947450765.1 Comamonadaceae bacterium
AGGCGCTGAACGGCGAAGCGCAGGCTTACCGTGACGTGGTGCCCTTTGCACGGCGCTTGGTCGAGAGCTTTCCTGATCGCGTTTTGTGGGGCACCGATTGGCCGCACCCCAACCTGAAAGACCACATGCCCGACGACGGCCTGCTGGTTGATTTCATTCCCGCCATTGCGCCCACGCCAGCGCTGCAACAGCAGTTGCTGGTGGACAACCCGATGCGTTTGTACTGGCCAGAAGTGGTCGTTTGATGGGTCTGTAGCGGTTCGTTGGGACGGAGCATTCGGGTAAATACTATGCATAAAATTAATTTTTATGCATAAAGTTGGCGAAACTCAAAAGTCACCACATGCCCGCCACCACTGCCTCAATAGACACGCCGCTGTCCGAACAAGCCTTTGCCCAGCTGCGCCATGCGGTTCTCGCGGGGGCATTCGAGCCGGGCGCCAAACTCAAGATCGATGAATTGCAGGGCAGCTTTGGGTTTTCCAGCAGCCCCCTGCGCGAAGCGCTGAACCGACTGAGCCAAGAAGGTTTGGTTCGGGCCGATGAGCGCAAGGGATTCCGGGTCGCCCCGATTTCACGCGAAGACTTGGCCGACATCACGCACATGCGTTTGTTGGTGGATGTGGGTGCGCTGCGAGAAGCCATGCTGCACGGCGACGATGCCTGGGAGGCGGCCATCGTGGCGGCGGCCCATCGTCTCAACAAAGCCGAATCGCAACTCGGCGACGGGCCGGTGGTGCTGGACGACGCATGGAGTCGTTTGCACCGGGATTTTCACCTGGCGTTGGTGGCGGCTTGTCCGTCGCAACGTCAGCGGGTGCTGTGCGCCAGTTTGTTTGACCAGGCTGAGCGCTACCGCCGTTATTCGGCACGTCAGCGCGTGGCCAAACGCAACAAAAGCAAGGAGCACGACCGCTTGATGGAGGCGGTGCTCAAGGGCGATGCCGACACCGCTTGTGTCCTGCTGGCGGAACACATCCGCAGTACCCAGGCCAATGTCGAAGCTGCGCTTGTGCGGCTTGAGGCCAGCCAGAGCTAATGCCCCCAAACCTTATTTCAATACAGGAGAAACCCATGTTGTCAGTGACCCGGCCGACGCCCTCGCACTTTGGAATTTTTGTCACCGACATAGAGCGCATGGTGGCTTTTTACACGCAGGTTTTTGGGCTCACGGTCACCGACCGCGGTGTCGGTAGAACCTTCAAGAGCGAGCTGGTGTTCATGAGCGCCAGTCCAGACCAACATCACCAATTGGTGCTGGCCTCGGGACGCCCGCCGGAGGCGACCTTCAGCACCGTCATGCAGATTTCGTTTCTGGTGCCTGACATCCAACACATCCGCGATGCGCAAGCCGCCGCGTTGGCGCATGGCGCGACCCAGATGCGCGGCCTGAACCACGGCAATGCGCTGTCGATCTATTTTGCAGACCCCGAGGGCAACACCATCGAGGTCTATGCCGACACCCCTTGGTACGTGGCGCAACCGCATGGCGACCCGCTCGATCTCAGCAAGAGCGATGCAGAGCTGATGCGTGAGACCGAGGCGATCTGCCGCGCAGACCCGACCTTCATGCCCTTGGCTGATTGGCGCGCCCGCTTTGAGCGCCAAAAGGCGGCGTGATTCGACGCTGATTATTTTTTGTTTTAACTGTTGGAGATTTCATGAGATTACTGTCATACATGCATCAAGGCCAAGAATGCTATGGCGCGGCCATCGGCGATGTGGCGGTCAACCTGAGCCGCAGCCGGCCAGAGTTGCCGACGCTGGCCGAGTACATCGGTTCGGGCGAGTATTTGAAGGCGGCAGAGCACGCCAAAGGCGCACCCGTTGACGGTCCGTTGGAGACCCTGCATTACCTGCCGGTGATCCCGCGTTCAGAGAAAATCATTTGTGCCGTGCGCAACTACATGGACCACCACAAAGAAGTGCTGGCCGCCGGCATGCACCGTGAGTTGTCTGAGCAGCCACCGATCTTCTTGCGCGTCTGGCGCTCACAGATCGGGCACAACCAGCCCATCGTCAACCCGAAGGTGTCTGACTCACTCGACTGGGAAGGCGAGTTGGCCGTCATCATTGGCAAAGAAGGCCGCAACATCCCGAAAGAAGATGCTTGGCAATACGTCGCCGGCTACGCCTGCTACAACGACGCGAGTGTGCGCGAATGGCAGTTCCATGCCAAGCAAATTGCCTCCGGCAAAAACTTCGAAGCCACAGGCGGCTTTGGCCCGTGGATGGTCACTGCCGACGAAATCGCGCCGGGCCGTGAACTTAAATTGGTCACGCGTCTGAATGGCAAGGTCGAGCAGTCCAGCCACACCGGCCACATGATTTTCGACATCCCGACGCTGATCAATTACGCCTCGACCATCTTCACGCTGGTGCCAGGTGACGTCATCGCCACCGGCACGCCAGCCGGTGTCGGCTGGAGCCGCAAACCGCCGCTGGTCATGCGGGCTGGCGATGTGGTGGAAGTTGAGATCGAAGCGGTTGGCACCTTGCGCAACCCGATCGTCGCTGGCGCTTGAACCCGGCTTAGCGCTACTCAGCGCGGCTGACCCGCCATGGACCCGTCAGAGGTCCAGGCAGGGTTTCTGAAAAAAACAGGAGACAAACCAATGGACAGAAGACTCTTTTTAAGCATCGGTGCTGCTGGTGCTGCGGCCAGCCTGCCAACGTGGGCCCAAACCTATCCGGAGCGGCCGATTCGCATCTTGCAGGGCTTCGCACCCGGCGGCAATGCTGACGCGATTGCGCGTTTGGTCGGCGGCGAAATGGGCAAGACGCTGGGCCAGCCTTTCGTCGTCGAAGCGCAAGCCGGTGCGGGTGGCACGATTGCCGCCACCACCGTCGCCCGCGCCAAACCCGACGGCTACACGCTGCTGCTGGCCACTGGCGGTCATGTGGTGGCTGGTGCGCTCTACAACACGCTGCCGTATCAGACGGTCAGCAGTTTCGAGATGGTCTCGACGATCACGTATTTCCCCTTCCTCATCGTCACGCAAGCCAATTCGAAATTCCGCAATTTCAAAGACGTGTTGGCCGCCGCTAAAAGCGCGCCAGGCGATGTGGCTTATGGCACGGCCGGCATTGGTTCAACGCATCATTTGGCGGGCGAACTGCTGGCCAAGATGGCGGGCGTTGACATGCTGCACGTGCCCTACCGTGGCGACGCGGCATCCCTCACCGCGCTGTTGGCCGGTGACGTGCCGTTCATCATCGCGCCACCCACTGCCGTGCTCAGCAACATCAAGGCGGGCAAGCTGCGCGCGCTGGCGGCCACGGGTTCGCAGCGCTGGCCGGGTTTGCCGGACGTGCCAACCGTGAGCGAGCAGGGCGTGGCCGGCTACGACGTGCGCTCATGGGCCGGGCTGATGGCGCCGGCCGGCACACCGCGTGCCGTCGTCGACCGGCTGAACGCAGACATGCAGAAAGCCTTGCAAATTCCGGCCGTGAAAGCACGGCTCGAAGACATCGGCGGCGAGGTCCGCGGCAGCACGCCTGAAGAGATGAAGAGCATGGTCGCATCTGAGCTCAGCCGCTGGGTTCAAGTGGTGGCCGAGGCCAAGATACCGAAGCAATAAACACATCACAACGAAGTAAAAAAATGTCATTGATCCACATTAGAAAACGCAGCCTGACGATTGAAACAACCTTCCATGAGGGAGGGCCGGTTGCTGACAAACCCTTGAAGTTGGCCGCTGCCTGCGCGGTGATTCAAAACCCCTACGCGGGTCGCTATGAGGAAAACCTCATGCCGTTCATGGCGGAGCTTAGGTCCTTAGGGACGCTCTTAGCGCAGGAACTCGTGGACACGCTTGGCAAAGACAACATCGAGGTTTACAGCAAGGCCGTCATTGTGGGTGTCAATGGCGAGCTAGAGCAGGGTGCTGTTTGGCATGAAGCGGGTGGCTGGGCTATGCGCGCGCTGTTGGGCGAGCCCAAGGCCATGGTGCCTGCCGCTATGGCTGTGGCCGCGACCGGGTACCGTCTCATGGTCCCTCTGCACTACATCCACGCGTCCTATGTGCGCAGTCACTTCAACACGATGGAGATCGGCATCCAAGATGCGCCACGTCCGAATGAAATTTTGTTCGGCTTGGTCATGGGAACGGGGGGCCGCGTCCATTCCCGTCTCGGGGGATTGACGAAAGAAAATGTGTCCGTTCACGATGGGCAGCGCTAAGCATGAGAGCGATTCAAATTTTCCAACCGGGCGGACCTGAGGTCCTCACTGAGGTTGATGTCCCGACACCCGAGCCAGCGGCCGGGGAAGTCAGGGTCAAAGCCGAAGCGATAGGCATTGGCCGTCCTGATGTCTTGGTCCGCAAGGGCGTTTACAAATGGATGCCCCCTTTGCCTGTCATTCCAGGCAGCGAAATGGTCGGCATGGTGGATGCGGTGGGCAGCGGCGTTGATGCGTCGCTCAAAGGCCAACGTGTGCTGGTGAGTGCCCGGGAACTCAAGATCAGGGCCGGCTGCTGTGCTGAGTACATCTGCGTGCCAGCCCAGGCCGTGTATGTTTTGCCCGAGACCATTGATCCGGTGGATGCGGCCAGCTTGCCGAATTTGCAATTTGCAAACGCCATCTGGATGTGCAATGGCGGTCTGCCCATTGAATCCATCCTCATTCCTGGCGCCTCCGGTGGCGTGGCGACTATTTTGACCCGGCTGGCGCATCACAAAAATGCGCGGGTGATTGGCACCACATCGTCAGTAGAGAAGACCCGCTACATCCTGGAAAACGGCGTTGATCACCTGTTGAGTGGAAACGCAGACACCTTGCCGTCCAGCGTGCTTGAAGTCACTGGCGGCAAAGGCGTCGACTTAGCGGTGGACCAGTTGGGCGGTGACTCGCTCATCGCTTGTCTGCGCAGCTTGGCACCGATGGGCATGGTCGTGTCGATCAACATCATCAAAGGCTTGCCGCAAGAGAATCTTTTCCAAGAGATGCGCACCTTGTTGAGCCGCAGCTTAGCGATCCGGACCTTCTCCATGCACACCTTGGATGACGATGCAGTTCAGCGGCGCGGGCTCATGGCGCAGGCCATCGAGCAGATGGCCCGTGGCGATGTCAAGGCGCCTCAAGCCACCGTGTTGCGGATGTCTGAAATTCAATTGGCCCACCAAATGCTGGATGCTGGCACGAGTACGGGGAAGATCGTTCTCAAACCGTGAGCTTCATCAGGCACACCACGCCGAGATCACGTCCCCATGCCAGTGACAATTCTCCCGGCCAGTGTCAGCAGCGGCCCGCTCAGCAACGCACTGACGGTGTTGATCGAGGCCGGCCCAGTGACGCTCATGTTGAGCACATGGACCGGTTGGCCGGGCACGTGCAGCGGCACGGCCAAGGCGACGACTTCGGGTTGCCACGCGGCTGCGCAATAACCGCGGGTTTGCACTTCAAGAACAGCGGCGTCGATCTCGCCTGCGATCGGCTTCCAGGCGGCGGGGCTGCGACGTGCGGCAAACAGGTGCATGAGCGCCAGTCGTTGGTCGGGCGCTGCGGTCGCCAGCCAGGCGCGGCCGAGTGAGGTCAAGTCCATCGGCACACGCTGGCCGGCGACCACGCTGCGCTGCGAGACACGGCGGTTGTAGCGGATCGATTCCAAGTAAACCATCTCGTCGCGGTCGGCCACCGCCAGTCCGACGTTGATGCGGTGTTGGACCGCCATCTCGTGCATCAAGGGCGCGGCCACCTGCAGCCAGCGCGAGCCGGTGCGCATGGCGTGCGCCAAACTGAGCACAGGGCCGGCCAGGCGGTAGGCGCGAAGTCGGGCGTCGTGCTGCAGCCAGCCGCTGTCGACCAAGGTTTGCGTCAGCCGGCTGACGGTGGACGGTGACAAGCCAGTGCGTTCCGCAATCTCGCCATTGCCCAAGGTTTCTAGGCCGGGTCGAAACGCGCGCAACACGTCCATGCCGCGTTCCAGCGAGCGGTTGGCTGTCGAACGACCCATGCGCGGTGCGAGATGGCCGGCTCGCACCGCGCTGTCTGGATGAGGGTTTGTGGTTTGGGTCAAGCTGGGGGAGGTCTGTGATTCCAATGAATGGAATTGGAGGGTGACTCGCCGGAGTATGTCACATAGACTCAGGCCTAATCAGCAGATAAACGAGCGCCGCCAAGAGCGCCAAGAAGCGCCGAAGCGCGAACAACTCAACGGAGACAAACCCATGATTTTCTTTTCCCATGCCGGCCCTGCGTGGCGCAGCTTGGCCATCGTTCTGGCGTTTGGCACTGTCAGCGGCTTAGGCGCATCAGCGCAAGCCCAGACCCCGGTTGATTTTCCGAGTAAGCCGGTACGCATCGTCGTGCCTTTTGCCGCTGGCGGCCCGACTGATCTCATGGCCCGGGCCATCAGCAAAAGCCTGACCACGTCCCTAGGCCAGCCGGTCATCGTTGACAACAAACCGGGCGGCGGCGGCATCATCGGCTTCAGCGAAGTGGCGCGCCAGCCGGCCGACGGTCACACGCTGATATTTCCTTCGATCTTGGCGGTGACCAACCCGGCGCTGATGGCGAACTACCCGTTTGACATCACGCGTGATTTCAGCGCGGTCACGGTGGTTGGTTTCATACCGCATGCGCTGGTGGTGCGGCCTAATTTTCCGGCCAAAGATTTGGCCGCGTTGGTCGCTATGGCCAAGGCCAAACCGGGGCAGATGGCTTACGGCTCGTCGGGCAATGGCACGTCGGCACATTTGGCTGGCGCTATGTTTGCCTCGCGGGCTGACATCAGCGTCACGCATGTGCCGTACCGCGGCGCTGGCCCGGCCCTGCAAGACCTGCTGGGCGGCCAAATTCAATACATGTTTCTCGACATGAGCTCGGCGCTGAGTCAGATTCAGGCGGGCAAACTGCGTGCGCTGGCGGTGGCGCCGGCGCGCCGCTTTCAGGGCTTGCCAGACGTGCCGACGATTGCCGAACAAGGCTACCCTGGCTTTGACATCCACGCGTGGTATGGCTTGTTGGTGCGCAGCGGCACGCCGCCAGCCACCATCGAGCGCTTGCACGCGGAGGTCAAAACCGCGCTGGCCAGCCGCGAGGTGCGCGAGCTGTTCAAAGCGCAAGGCATTGAGCCGGGCGGCATGCCACCGGCCGAATTTCAGCAACTGATCAAGACCGATCTGACGCTGTGGAAACGTACCGTCGACCAGCTCGGCATCAAGCTCGAATAAGGTCTGAACAACATGACTCATTTACGCATCGCCATTCCTGACGACTATCAAAACTGCGTTCGCAGCTTGGCTTGTTTTTCCAAGCTGGCGGCGCATCAGGTGACGGTTTTCAATGACACCTTGCATGACGTCCCCGCGTTGGCCGAGCGTCTGCAGAACTTTGACGCGCTGGTGTTGACGCGCGAGCGCACCGCCATCAGCGCGGCCTTGCTGGAGCGCTTGCCGAATCTGCGCGTCATCAGCCAGACCGGCAAGGTGGCCGAGCACATTGACATCGCCGCTTGCACTGCACGCGGCGTGGCGGTGGTCGACGGGCGGGGCTCGGGTGCGGCCACGGCGGAGCTGACCTGGGCGCTGGTGTTGGCCAGCCGTCGCTACTTGGTAGACGAAGTCAATCGCTTGCAAGCCGGTCAATGGCAAGGCCATTTGGGCCAACAACTGAGCGGCCAGCGTCTCGGTGTTTGGAGTTACGGCCGGATTGGTCGACAGATCGCCGCTTATGGCCGGGCCTTTGGCATGCAGGTGTGGGTCTGGGGTCGTGAGGCTTCATTGGCTGACGCCCGCGCCGATGGTTTTGAAGTCGCGCCATCGCGCGAGGCGTTTTTTGCCGGCAGTGATGTGCTGAGTTTGCACGTGCGGCTGAATGCGCAAACACGCGGACTGGTCACGGCGGCTGATCTGGCACTCATGCGCCCCGACGCGCTGTTCGTCAACACCAGCCGCGCCGAGTTGGTGGCCGAAGGTGCGCTGGTAGCGGCTCTGGAGCAGGGCCACCCGGGCTTTGCCGCCGTGGATGTCTATGAGGCCGAGCCGGTGCTGGGCGCGCAACACTCGCTGGTGCAGCATCCGCGAGCGTTGTGCACGCCGCACATCGGCTATGTCGAGCGTGACAATTACGAGCTGTATTTCGGCACCGCCTTTGACAACCTGAATGCCTTTGCTGCCGGCCAAACGAAGAACCTGGTGAATCCCGACGTCTTGCGGTAGACCGCGCTTTGGATCGTTGCCTACACTAGCGGCATGGCCAAAGACAAAACGATTTACACCTGCAACGACTGCGGTGGCACCAGCCCCAAGTGGCTCGGAAAATGTCCGCACTGCAATGCTTGGAACACGCTGGTCGAGTCCATTGCCGAAAGCAACGCGCCGGTCAAGAACCGCTACAGCAGCCAGTTCCAGTCACTCGCCAAGGCGTCTGAAGTCACCACGCTGTCGGACATCGACGCCACCGACATGGCGCGCACGCCCACCGGCCACGAAGAACTTGACCGCGTGCTGGGCGGCGGCATTGTCGAAGGCGGTGTCGTGCTGATTGGCGGCGACCCCGGCATTGGCAAATCCACCTTGCTGTTGCAGGCGCTGGACTCGTTGCAACGCGCCGGCCAACGCACGCTCTACGTGACGGGTGAGGAAAGCGGCGCGCAGATCGCCTTGCGCTCACGCCGGCTCGGGCTGGACGGCTCACAAGTGCAGGTGCTGGCTGAAATCCAGCTTGAAAAAATCCTCGCCACGCTGGACCACATCCGGCCGACGATCGCTGTCATCGATTCGATCCAGACGGTGTATTCAGACCAACTCACCTCGGCCCCCGGCTCGGTGGCGCAGGTGCGCGAATGCGCTGCGCACCTGACGCGCGCGGCCAAAGCCAGCGGCGTCTGCATCGTGCTGGTCGGCCATGTCACCAAAGAAGGCGCTCTGGCCGGCCCGCGCGTTTTGGAGCACATGGTTGACACCGTGCTGTACTTTGAAGGCGACACGCATTCCAGCTTTCGACTGGTGCGCGCCATCAAAAACCGCTTCGGCGCGGTCAATGAAATCGGTGTTTTCGCCATGACCGAAAAAGGCCTGAAGGGCGTGAGCAACCCGAGCGCCATCTTTTTGAGCCAGCATTCAGAGCCGGTGCCGGGCAGCTGCGTCATGGTCACGCTCGAAGGCACGCGGCCCTTGTTGGTTGAAATTCAGGCCTTGGTCGACAGCGGCGGCCCGAGCCCGCGGCGCTTGTCGGTCGGCCTTGACCGTGACCGCCTGGCCATGTTGCTGGCGGTGTTGCACCGTCACGCGGGTGTCGCCTGCATGGACCAAGACGTGTTTGTCAACGCGGTGGGCGGCGTGCGCATCAGCGAACCGGCGGCCGACTTGGCCGTCATGCTGGCGATCGCGTCGAGCCTGCGCGGCAAAGCGTTGCCCAAAGGCTTCATCGCCTTTGGCGAAGTCGGGTTGGCGGGAGAAGTGCGGCCGGCGCCGCGTGGCCAAGAGCGCCTGAAGGAAGCGGCCAAGCTCGGCTTTAGCGTGGCCATTGTGCCCAAGGCCAACGCACCCAAAAAGAACGACAAATCGTTCGATGGCTTGACGATTCACGCGGTTGAGCGGATCGAGGAAGCCCTTAATTTGGTGCGCAGCCTCGGATAAGCGGATACTCCTCCTCCAATTAAGAGGATAGTGTCAATGCAAATCATTTTTTCGGCGGGCCTGATCGTTGCCGTCGTACTTTGGGGTCTGTTGTCCCCAGCCAGTTTGGACCGTGTTTTTGGTGATCTGCTGGTCAGCATCACGCACAACTTCGGTTGGTTTTATCTGTGGGTGGTGCTGGGTTTGG
The DNA here is from genome assembly GCA_947450765.1 of Comamonadaceae bacterium. Classification (GTDB taxonomy): domain Bacteria; phylum Pseudomonadota; class Gammaproteobacteria; order Burkholderiales; family Burkholderiaceae_C; genus Polaromonas. The sequence continues at coordinate 9,773 of CANFXC010000016.1, forward strand.
TGGTCTTGGCCTTCTTTCTGGCCTTCAGCCGTTATGGCGATCTCAAGCTGGGCGACGAAGACGACGAACCCGAGTTCTCAGTCGGCGCTTGGTTTTCCATGTTGTTTGCTGCCGGTATGGGCATTGGCTTGGTCTTTTGGGGCGTGGCCGAACCGGTGTCGCACTATGTGAGCTCGCCACCCGGCGTCGCCCCGGGCACGCCCGAAGCGGCCAATGTCGCCATGCGTTACGCCTTTTTTCACTGGGGTCTGCACCCTTGGGCGATCTACGGCATCGTTGGCTTGGCGATTGCATTTTTCCAGTTTCGCCGCAAAGCCGCGCCGCTGGTAAGCTCGGTGACCGAGGCTTTGCCTTGGACCCTCGTGCAGCGCCTGTCTCCCGCCTTCAATGTGTTGGCCGTGGTCGCCACCGCTTTTGGCGTCGCCACCTCGCTGGGCATGGGCGCGCAGCAGATCAACAGCGGTTTGTCCGCAGTGTTTGGCATCCCGGTCGGCTCGACCGCGCAGGTCGGCATCATCGTGGTGACGACCTTGCTGTTTTTGCTGTCAGCCGTCAGTGGCGTCGAGCGCGGCATCAAATGGCTGTCGACCGGCAACCTGATCGTCGCTGGCTTGTTGGCTTTGGCTGTGCTGGTGCTCGGCCCGACCATCGCCATCATTGACACCTTCACCAGCACGCTGGGCGCTTACATGAGTGAGTTGGTGCGGATGAGCTTGCGCATGACGCCGTTCCGTGAGAACTCTTGGGTGGGCGACTGGACGATCTTTTACTGGGCCTGGTGGGTCTCGTGGTCGCCGTTTGTGGGCTTGTTCATAGCCCGCGTGTCACGTGGCCGGACGATTCGCCAGTTCATCGCCGGCACTGTGTTGGCGCCGACACTGGTCGGCTTTGTCTGGTTCTCGATTTTTGGCGGTGCGGCTTTGTACATGGAAATTTTCCAAGGCGTTCCAGTGGCCGCAGCCGTCAAGGCCGATGTCTCGACCGCGATGTTCGCTCTGTTCAATGCCTTGCCAATGGGGGCCGTGATGTCGGTGGTGGCGACGCTGCTGGTGATGGTCTTCTTCGTGACCTCGGGTGACTCGGCCACGCTGGTGCTGGGCATGATGAGCACCGGCGGCAATCCGAACCCGCCGAATCGCGTCAAGATCATGTGGGGTGTGCTGGTTGCGGCCATTGCCATCAGTCTGTTGCTGGCCGGTGGATTGAAGGCGATGCAGACGGCCACCATCGTCTTTGCTTTGCCGTTCTCAGTGGTGCTGCTGCTGATGGCGATTTCGGTGACGCGCGCCATTCATCAAGACTGGCAAGCCGAACAAAAAGTTGAAAGAGCGCTGCGCAAAAAAATGCGCGAACTGGTCAAGTAATCCAACCATTCGGCCCCGTACGCACTCTCCACAAAGGGCGGCGCGCGGGGGCTGCCAAAATACCACCATGAACTTTCAAAAATTCCTGATTCCAGCCGCCGGTGTGGCGATAGTTGTCATGGCTCACCGTTACTACGGTTGGGGTGGTGTGGCCATGGCCTCCAGCGTGTTGGTGACATGGATGTTGCTGCACTTCACGCGCATGATGCAGGTCCTCAAACGCGCAGCGGGCCGGCCGGTTGGTTATGTTGACAGCGCCGTGATGCTGAACGCCAAGCTGAAACCCAAGTTCAGCCTGATGCACGTGTTGGCCATGACCCGCGCGCTCGGCGAATTGCGCAGCCCCAAGGGCGAGGAGCCCGAAATCTTCCGCTGGACTGACGGCTCAGACTCTTACGTGGATTGCACTTTTGTCAACGGCAAGCTGGCCGGCTACAGCCTGACGCGGCCGACCGACACCAGCGTGGCTGACAGCGCTGATTCGGACGATTCCCGCCCGATCCCGGAAAACCTGCCGCCAGCCCCTTAAAATCCCTGCTTTCGGGTTTGCAGCGGCCGGACGGTGCTGGACCCTTTCATGTTTTCAATTGAGACGATAAGGATCAGCACATGTCATCAGTAGCACCCTCCATGGAAGACCGCGACGGCAAGATCTGGATGGACGGCCAGATGGTTGAATGGCGCGACGCCAAAATCCATGTGCTGAGCCACACCTTGCATTACGGCTGTGGCGCTTTTGAAGGTGTTCGCGCCTACAAAATGCCGGACGGCGGCACGGCGATTTTCCGGCTCGAAGAGCACACCGAACGCTTGTTCAACAGCGCCAAAATCTTGCGCATGAAGATCCCTTTCACGCCGCAACAAGTGATGGACGCCCAGCTCGCCGTGGTGCGCGAGAACAAATTGGAAAGCGGCTACATTCGCCCGCTGACTTGGATCGGCTCTGAAAAACTCGGCGTCAGCCCTAAAGGCAACACGATTCACCTGATGGTGGCGGCTTGGACCTGGGGCGCTTATCTGGGCGAAGACGGCATGAAGCGCGGCATCCGCGTCAAGACCTCGAGCTTCACGCGCCACCACGTCAACATCACCATGATTCACGCCAAGGCCGTGAGCAACTACACCAACTCGATTCTGGCCAACATGGAAGCCACCGACGAAGGTTACGACGAAGCGCTGCTGCTCGACCCGCAAGGCTTTGCCTCAGAAGGCGCCGGTGAAAACCTGTTCATCGTGCGCAAGGGCGTGGTCTACACCCCCGACTCCAGCGCTGGTGCCTTGAACGGCATCACCCGCAACACGATTTTTTCGATCTGCCAAGACCTCGGTTTGGAGTTGAAAGAAAAAGCCATCACCCGCGATGAAATCTACATTGCCGACGAGGCTTTCTTTTCCGGCACGGCCGCTGAAGTCACGCCGATTCGTGAACTCGACCGGATTGAGATCGGCACGGGTTCACGTGGTCCGATCACAGAAAAAATCCAAGCCGCGTTCTTTGACATCGTCAATGGCCGTAATCCTAAATACGCCAGCTGGCTGAGCCGCGTTTAAGACGCCCAGCGCCGATTGCACAGGATCAGCAGCATGAGCAACATTGAAAAAAAGGGCGCGGTGGTTGAACTCCGCGCCAATGAACTCAACAGCCAGGGCGGCGTCTTCTGCCCGAACCCGAACATGACCCAATGGAGCAGCCATCCGAAGGTGTATCTGGGTTTGGCTGAGAGCGGGCAAGCCCGTTGCCCGTACTGCAGCACGCTGTACAAGCTCAAAGACGGCGAGCACTTCAGCCCGCATCATTGAGCACGGTGTGACGATCGACTGCGGCCCTTCGGGGCCGCAGTCGTTTCAGCCCGCACCAGAGGTGTACTTTGAAGGACATCGAATGAGCGGGTCATTGCACGAGGCACCCCTGTGTAGACTCGACCGCTCATGTCCGTACCTTTGATTGCACTTGTTGCGCTTCCCTTTGTTGGCAGTTTGATCGCTGCTTTGCTGCCGACCAACGCGCGCAATGCTGAGTCGACTCTGGCGGGTGCGATTGCATTTTTCTGTGCGGTGCAGGCCGCCATGTATTTTCCGGAGATCGCGGCCGGTGGCGTGATCCGACAAGACATTGTCTGGCTGCCGTCGCTGGGTTTGAACTTTGTGTTGCGCATGGATGGCTTTGCCTGGATGTTTTCCATGCTGGTGCTGGGCATCGGTTCGCTGGTGGTGCTGTATGCGCGCTACTACATGTCTCCGTCTGACCCGGTGCCGCGTTTTTTCTCGCTGCTGCTGGCTTTCATGGGGGCCATGAGCGGTGTTGTGCTGTCGGGCAACTTGATTCAGCTGGTGCTGTTTTGGGAGCTGACCAGCCTGTTTTCGTTCTTGCTGATTGGCTACTGGCATCACCGCAGCGACGCCCGACGCGGCGCACGCATCGCGCTGATCGTCACCGGCGGTGGCGGCTTGTGCCTGCTGGCTGGGGTGCTGATCTTGGGTCACATCGTCGGCAGTTACGACCTCGACGTGGTGTTGCTGGCCGGTGATCTGGTGCGGGCGCATCCGCTGTACAGCTCGGCCTTGGTGTTGATTTTGCTGGGCGCGCTGACCAAGAGCGCGCAATTCCCTTTCCATTTTTGGCTGCCGCACGCGATGGCGGCGCCAACGCCGGTCTCGGCTTATCTGCATTCGGCGACCATGGTGAAGGCGGGGGTTTTCTTGCTGGCGCGGCTGTGGCCGGTGTTGGCGGGCACGGACGAATGGTTTTGGATCGTCACCAGCGCAGGGTTGGCGACGCTGTTGATTGGCGGTTTTGCGGCTATTTTTCAGAATGACCTGAAGGGCTTGCTGGCCTATTCGACCATCTCGCACCTCGGCCTCATCACCACGCTGCTGGGTTTGAACAGTCCGCTGGCGGCTGTGGCGGCGGTCTTTCACATCATCAACCATGCGACCTTCAAGGCCTCGCTGTTCATGGCCGTCGGCATCATTGACCACGAGACCGGCACGCGGGACATCCGCCGCCTCAGTGGCTTGCGGCGTTACATGCCGATCACCGCCACGCTGACCATGGTGGCGGGCGCAGCCATGGCCGGCGTGCCGCTGTTGAACGGTTTTATCTCCAAGGAAATGTTTTTCACCGAAGCGGTTTTTGTCAGCGCCGCGCCTTGGTTTGACCGGCTGCTACCGGTTGCGGCCGTGGTGGCGGGCATCTTCAGCGTGGCGTATTCGCTGCGTTTCACGGTCGCTGTTTTCTTTGGCCCTGACACCTGCAAGAGCCTGCCGCGCATGCCACACGAACCGCCGCACTGGATGCGGGTGCCGATTGAACTGCTGGTGCTGGTTTGTCTGGTGGTCGGCGTGTTGCCGAACTGGTCGATTCAGGGCATCTTGTCGACCGCAGCGGGCCCCGTGGTCGGTGGCAATTTGCCTGAGTTCGATCTAGCCGTCTGGCACGGCTTTAACCTCCCGCTGGGCATGAGTTTGCTGGCGCTGGTGGGCGGCATTGCCCTCTTTTTGCTGCTGCGCCAGTTCCAGGGTGACGGCCGCATCACGCGCACGCCTTTGTTGGGTCGGGTCAGCGGCAAGCGCTTCTTTGAGGGGCTGTTGGTCATGCTGACCCTCGGCAGTCGCAAGGTTTTGCGTTGGCTCAGCACGCGTCGTATGCAGCCGCAGATGTTGTTGCTGGTGCTGGTGACTTTGTTGGCGGCTTTTGCGACGCTGCGCTTCACCCGCGTGCCGGACTGGCTCTTGAGTGGTGACCGCAATGGTCTGCCGTTTTCGCCGACTTTTGCCCTGCTGTGGGTGGTGGGCTTGGCTGCGGCGGTCGGTGCTTCATGGCAGGCCAAGTACCACCGCCTGACCGCGCTGGCCCTGATGAGCGTGGCCGGTTTGGCCACGGTGATCACCTTCGCCTGGTTCTCGGCACCGGACTTGGCGCTGACCCAGTTGTCGGTGGAGGCCGTGACCACGGTGCTGATTCTGCTGGGGATTCGCTGGTTGCCCAAGCGCCTGGAAGCCCATGAAGAAAACCAAGCGCTGTGGAGCTGGGCCAAGTCCCGCGCCCGCCGCAGCCGAGATTTGTTGCTCGCCTTGCTGGCAGGCGGTGGCATGGCGGCGCTGGCCTACGCCATGATGACGCGCCGTTTCGATCAGAGCATCTCACCCTTTTTCTTGGAGCGGGCTCTGCCCGAGGGCGGCGGTAGCAACGTCGTCAACGTCATGCTGGTCGACTTCCGCGGTTTTGACACCTTGGGCGAGATCGCGGTGCTGGGCATCGTGGCGCTGACGGTCTACGCCTTGTTGCGGCGCTTTCGCCCGGCCCCTGAAAGCCGGGAGTTGCCGTATCAGCAGCAAGCGCTGCCCGCTGATTTGGTGACCGACTTGGTGAACGCGCAAACCGCGACCGACACAGCGCAGGGTTATTTGTTGGTGCCCGCCGTGCTGGTGCGCATGATCTTGCCGATCGCAGCGGTGATCGCGGTCCACCTGTTCATGCGCGGCCACAACGAACCAGGCGGCGGCTTCGTTGCCGGGCTGGTGTTGTCGACGGCCTTCATCCTGCAATACATCGTCTCTGGCACGCAATGGGTGGAGGCCCATATGCGGCTGTTGCCGGTGCGCTGGATTTCCGGCGGGCTGTTGATGGCGACGTTCACGGGGCTGGGCTCAATGGCGCTGGGTTATCCCTTCCTCACGACACACACGGCGCACTTGACGCTGCCGCTGTTGGGCGAGATTCATGTGGCCAGTGCCTTGTTCTATGACATTGGCATCTTCACCTTGGTGGTGGGCGCCACCTTGCTGATCCTCACGGCGCTCGGTCACCAGTCGGTGCGCGGCCATCGCCTAGTGACGTCCGAGAGCAAAGACATCAGCGGCAACACCGGAGGCGCTGCCTGATGGAAATCATTCTCGCGATCGCCATTGGCGTGTTGACCACTTGCGGGGTTTGGCTGCTGCTGCGCCCGCGCACCTACCAAGTGATCATTGGACTGTCGCTGTTGGGTTATGGCGTGAACCTGTTTATTTTCAGCATGGGCCGGCTGGCGGTCGACCGCGAACCGGTGCTGGTGGCCGGCGTGGCGACCGACATGCTGCACAACTCTGACCCCTTGCCGCAGGCGCTGGTGTTGACCGCCATCGTGATTGGTTTTGCCATGACGGCGCTGTTCTTGGTCGTCATGCTGGCGCAACGCGGTTTTTCGGGCAGTGACCACGTCGATGGTCGGGAGGACGGCCAGTGATGACGCTCGCCCAAGCCCTGATGCCGCACCTGACGGTGGTGCCCATCTTGCTGCCCTTGCTGGCGGCTTGCTTGCTGATGCTGACGGGCGAAGGCCGGCACCGTAGCAAGGCGACGCTGGGTCTGGTCGCCACGGCGCTCAACCTGGCCGTGGCCGTGCTCTTGTTTCTGTGGGTTCAACAGGGCGAGCTGCCCAGCGCCTACGGCATTTACCTGCCGTCTAACTGGGAGGCGCCTTTTGGCATCGTGCTGGTGCTGGACCGGCTCTCGGCCTTGATGCTGTTGGTCGCAGCCCTGGTGGTGCTGATGGCGTTGCTGTTTGCCTTGGCCCGTTGGCACAAGGCCGGCGCTCAGTTCCATGCGCTGTTTCAAATCCAGATCATGGGGCTGAACGGCGCTTTTCTGACCGGCGATTTGTTCAACCTGTTTGTGTTCTTTGAGGTCATGCTGGCGGCGTCCTATGGCTTGTTGCTGCACGGTTCGGGACCGGCGCGGGTCAAAGCCGGCTTGCATTACATCGGCATCAACCTGGCCGCGTCGTCGCTGTTCTTGGTCGGTGCGGCGCTGATTTACGGCGTCACCGGCACCCTCAACATGGCTGACTTGGCGGCCAAAATCCCAGCGGTCAGCGCTTTTGACCGGCCCTTGTTGCACGCCGGTTGCGCCATTCTCGCGGTGGCATTTTTGGCCAAGGCAGCCATGTGGCCACTGAACTTTTGGTTGGTGCCGGCGTACGCCAGTGCCAGCGCGCCGTCTGGCGCGGTGTTCGCCTTGCTGACCAAGGTCGGCATTTACGTGTTGCTGCGCCTGTCGACTTTGTTGTTCTCGCCTGCGGCCGGCGACTCGGCGGGTTTTGGCAGCAGTTGGTTGCTCTGGGGCGGCCTGCTGACGCTGGCATTTGGCGCCATCGGCATGCTGGCGACGCAGCGCCCGGCGCGGCTGGCTGGGTTTGCGGTCATCGTTTCGTCAGGCACGCTGATGGCGGTACTCGGATTGGCCCGACCTGAGGTCACGGCGGGGCTGTTGTATTACCTGCCGGGTTCGGCCTTTGCGGTGGCTGCTTTCTTCTTGTTGGCCGAGTTGATGGAGCGCTCGCGCAGTGCCGACACCGAAGGGCAGCGGGCGCCGGAGGACGAAGAAGATCATTTGCCCTTCGCCATGGCTGAGATGGAACTGTCGCGTGGCGCTAATCTGGACGAAGACGAAGAGCCGCTGATCGGCCGCGCGATTCCCGCCTCGACGGCGCTGCTGGGGTTGGCCTTCATCGCTTGCACAGTCTTGTTGGCGGGACTGCCGCCGCTGTCGGGCTTCATCGGCAAGTTCGCCCTGCTGTCGGCGCTGCTGCAATCACCGGACGGCTCGGTGGCACCCATCAGCTGGGTCTTGATGGCGCTGCTCATCGTCGCCGGACTGTTCGCGCTGATCGCCCTGTCACGCACCGGCATCCGCTTTTTCTGGACACCGCTGGAGCGACCGGCGCCGGTGTTGCGCGTTGTCGAGTACCTGCCGATCGCGCTGCTGTTGGCGTTGTGCGTGGCCTTGACGTTGCACGCCGAAGCCGCGATGCAGTACACCCGAGCCACCGCTGCGGCGCTGTACCAACCGCAGCACTACATGGACGCGGTGCTGTCCGCCAGGCCCTTGTTGACGCCGACCAATATCGACCGTTTGGGTTCACCAGCGCCAGGAGCCGCCCGATGATCAAAGGACTCTCAGGGCTCTTCCCCGCGCCCATCCTGTCGCTGGCCTTGATGGCCCTTTGGCTGCTGCTCAACGACGCGCTCGGGCTCGGCCAATGGCTGATTGCCTTGCTGCTGGGCTGGCTGGTGCCTTTGCTGACCCAGTCCCTGCGGCCGACACCGGTGCGTTTTAGCCACCCGGACGTAGCGCTGCGGCTGTTCTTTCAGGTCGGTCACGACATGCTGGTGTGGAACTGGCGCGTGCTGCGCGGCACCTTGGCTCGCGCTGACCGGGTGCCGCAGAGTGGCTTCGTGGTGGTGCCACTCGATCTGCGTGACCCCAGCGGCTTGGCTGTGCTCGCCGCCATCATGTGTGTGATTCCCGGCACCATCTGGGCTGAACTCGCGCTGGACCGCAGCGCCCTGCTGGTGCATCTGTTTGACGTGGCGCACGCAGAGGCCGAAGTTGCGCTCATCAAAAACCGCTATGAAAAACCATTGATGGAGATTTTTGAATGAGCCCGCTGCTCTTTGCCGCCATCATCTTCACGATGACCTGCTACGCGTTGGCCATGGGCCTGACCTTGCTGCGGCTGCTGCGCGGACCCTCCGCGCAAGACCGCGTGTTGGCGATGGACTTGATCTGCACCATCGCCATGCTGATGCTCTTGGTGCTGGCGATCCGCTACCGCAGCGCCATGTACTTTGAGGCGGCGTTGTTGATCGCTATTTTTGGCTTTGTGAGTTCAGCGGCGATGGCCAAATTTTTACTGCGCGGCGAGGTGATCGAATGAGTCCCGCCCTGTCTCTTTGGGTCGAACTGCCGGTGGCGGTGCTGCTGGTGTTGAGCGGTGTTTTCACGCTCTCGGCAGCGGTCGGCGTGGTGCGCTTCAAGACCTTCTTTCAGCGCATGCACCCGCCTGCGTTGGCCTTTAGTTTTTCGGCTTGGTGCGTCACCCTCGCCAACATCATTTACTTCTCGGTGAAAGACGGTGAGCTCGCACTGCATGCGTGGCTCATCATCATCTTTTTGTCGTTCACGGTGCCGGTCACGACTATTTTGTTGGCGCGCACCGAGCTCTTCAGGCGGCGTATCGCTAAACACGGCGGCGAGGGCATACCGCCGCCCTTGAGCCATGTGGTGCCGCCGGAGATCAGTGACAGTGAGAAGGTCGCGAAGGCTTCCCCGGACAAGCACTGAGCGCTGCGTTTTAGCGACCGGCCAGGTTAAAACCAGACCCGGTACACATCTATAAAAAGCGCTGAACCCATATAATGCTGTCTATGAAAAGCATAGATCTAACTTTACCCGACGAGGTCGCAGAGCAAATTCGCACACTCGGCTTGCGCATACGGGCCGCTAGGATTCTCCGAGGGATGCGCCAGGAGGATTTGGCGACAAAGTCTGGCTTGTCGCGCACGGCCATCGAGGCGGTTGAGCGGGGAGCGCCGACGACCGGCATCGCGACGTACCTGCGCACGCTGTGGGCGATGGGGCTGAATCGCGAGCTAGACCTGCTCGCTGACCCTGGCTTGGACCGTGATGGCATGGCCTTGCAGTTCAACCTGCAGTCAAAACGCGTTGGTGTCGCAAGAAAGCCCCGCAATGACTTCTGAAGCTTATGTCTGGGTTCACTTGCCGGGCGATACACGTCCAACTTTGTGCGGGCATTACACGCATGCGCCGACAGCGGCGGGTTCGCCGGTTGGGACTTTTGTCTACGGGCGGTCTTACCTTGCGAATCCTGATCGCATCCCGCTGGACCCGGTGGCCCTGCCGCTCAGGCCGGTGACGTTCAGCACCACGGCATTGAACGGCGTCTTTGGGGCCATCCATGATGCGATGCCAGATGACTGGGGGCGCTACGTGATTGACAAGCTCCAGGGCGTCAAAGCATTTCCGGTGGGCTATATGTTGGCAACACTGGATGATTCGATCGGCAACCTGGCTTTCAGCGCTGCCTCGACCAGCGCCCAAAGCAGCTGGCTGCCCATCGGCATGGACTTGCTGCCGGCGGCGCGCGAGGTGCTGCTGGGGATTGAGCAAGGCCAGCCGGTGCCAAAAGAACTTGAAGGACGCTTGCGCCCCAACACCGCGATGGGTGGCGCCAGACCCAAGCTGACCGTTGAGCACGACGGTCGCTTGTGGTTGGCCAAATTCCCGTCCACCCGGGATGACCAGAGTCTGCCTGACGCCAAGCTCGAGGCCGCCATGCTCGCCTTGGGCGTTTTGTGCGGTATCAACACCGCCAAGGCGCAGGTTGTGCTGGGTGACGTTTTGTTGGTGGAGCGCTTTGACAGAGCGTGGGTCGACGGCCCCGAGCCGGGCTGGCGCAGGGATTCCTTCTTGAGCGCCAGAACGATTTTCAATGCCAGCGCGGGTGCTCAACAGACTTATGCCGGTGGTGGCTATGGACGCCTTGCGACGGAACTTGTGCGGTACAGCGCGGATCCTCAAGCAGACCAGAAAGAGCTGTTCCGGCGCATGGTGTTCAACGTCTGTATCTCCAACACGGATGATCACGATCGAAACCACGGCATCCTGGCAGACGATCAACCCGGTTTCTACCGGCTTTCGCCAGCCTACGATTTGCTGCCAAAGCAGCATTCAACGCTGCGCCGATTTCAGGCAATGACGCTGGGTGGCGCCGAGTCTCTGGGCACCCGTGAGAACCTGCTGGCTGATAGCACCAAGTTTGGCCTCAGCCCCGCGGAGGCCGAGGCCATTGTCAAAGAGGTCGAGTTGGGTGTGGCGCTACATTGGCATGATTGCCTGAGAGCCCAAGGACTGAGCGCCGCTGCGATCGATCGTCTCAAACCTTGCTTTAGCGGCATACCACTGACAGCGAAAGACGTGGACCAAGCCATTGAAAGCAGGCGCAATCCGCGCTAAGTATCGATCAGACATTGAGTCTGACACGGGGGCTTAGGCCTGCAGATGGATCGGCAACTCAACCACAAACGAGGCGCCGCCGCCCGGGTTGTCCTCGCAGCGCACACTGCCACCGTGGCGCTCGGCAATCGACTTGACCAAAGCCAGACCCAAGCCGACGCCGCCATCGCGTTCACTCGCGCCAGGGAGCCGGTAAAACGGCTCAAAGATGCGTTCGCGCTGGCCTGCTGGCACGCCGGGGCCGTGGTCGTTGACGCGAATCACGGCGGTCGGTTGTGCCGTGTTGCCGCTTTGCGACAAGGCCAGCGTGACGTCGCCGTCGCTGTAACGTTTGGCGTTTTCCAGTAGATTGCGCAGCAGCCGACGCAGCAGCCGGGGTGAGCCGCGCAGTTGCAGGCTGTGCGCGTCGTCGGTGTCAGATGCATGCCGGAGTTCTGCCGTGAGTTCGGCGTTCACCCGTGAACACTCTTCCGCCGCCAGACCGGTCAGGTCCAGCACTTCCATCGGTTCGTTGTCGGTTTGCCCTGAGTCGAGACGACTCGCCAGCAAAATCTCGTCGATCAATTGGTCGAGTTCGGTGATGCTGCGAGAAATTTCAATGCGTTGTGGGGAGGTGATGTCGGCGCTCATCAGCTCCAGTCCCATGCGTATTCGCGTCAATGGCGAGCGCAACTCATGCGAGGCATTCGCCAGTAAATTTTTGTGCGCGTTCAACAAGGCCTTTTGCGAATCCATCAGCGTTTCAATGCGCTCAGCCGCGTTGTTGAAGCGTTCCGCCAGAAAGGCCACTTCGTCTTGGCCTTGCACCGACACACGTGCCGACAAGTCACCACTGCCCCAGCGCTCAACGCCGCGTTGCAAGGCTTCGAGCCGCAAGGTCAGACGGCGGATGATGGGGTAGGCTGCCAAGGCCACAGCCACGCCAACCAAGAGGAGTGTCCAGAAAAAACCAAACGGGGGTCTGAGCCAGAAGCTACTCCCGGGCGGGTGTTTCGGCCGCGGCAAATGAACGTCCAGCGTGCGGCCGTCGGTGGTCTGTACTTGAAAATTCAGGTCTTGACCGGGGCGACGGTCCGCGCTGGTTTGTGCCGAGCCAATGATGTCGCCGGAAGCGTTGCGAATCAGCACTTCGCGTATCGGCGGCTGTGCATCGGTCGACATGCGCCAAGCCCAGCCGACAGAAAATGTCAGCACCGCCACGGTCAGCACTACGGCCAGCCAAATGCGAACGTACAAATGCGAAGTGAAGCGCAACCACATCAGCTGCACCTCAGTCTTGCTGCCGTGCAAACACGTAGCCCACACCGCGCACCGTCAAAATTCGTTTCGGGTCTTTCGCGTCGACTTCAATAGCGTTGCGAATGCGCCCCATGTGCACGTCAATCGAGCGGTCAAAGGCTTCGAGTTCACGGCCGCGCACGGCTTCCATGATCTGGTCGCGGCTGAGCACGCGGCCGGCACGTTCAGCCATCGCCACCAGCAAGTCAAACTGGTAAGAGGTGAGTTCACGCGGGACGCCGGCCAGTGAGATGACGCGTGCGTCCCGGTCGATCTCGAGGGTGCCGAAGCGCATGACTTTGTGCAGAATGTCGCTGCCGGCGAGCTGGCTGACCTCCGCACCGCGGCGCAACACGGCGCGGATGCGGGCCAGCAATTCGCGCGGCTCAAAGGGTTTGGGCAAATAGTCGTCAGCGCCAATTTCGAGGCCGATGATCCGGTCCATCGGGTCGCCTTTGGCGGTCAGCATCAACACCGCCACGCTGGCTTTGTCGCCATTGGCACTGCGGCTTTTGATGCGCCGGCAGACTTCCAGGCCGTCCATGTCGGGCAGCATCAAGTCGAGGATGACGAGGTCGGGTTCGCTGCTGTCCAGGGCTTCCAAGCCGCTTTTGCCATCGGGTGCGTGCGTGACCTCATAGCCGGATTGACGCAGGTAGTCTCCCACCATGGCGGCGAGGCGGTTGTCATCTTCAATCATCAAGAGTTGCTGCGTCATGGGCGGTGTCTCGGTCGGAGCGTAAAGGCCTATCTTGGCTGAACCCCAGCAAGCCTGCTTGAAGACGCCGTAAAGTTGCGGTAAACCTCGCCTCAGACTATCAGCGCCCGTTCGTCCCGGCGCCGGCCTGCGCGGCTTGCTTTGAGGCCAGCCAGACCAGCAGCAGCACCGGCACCCCGAGCAGCGCCGTGCCCATGAAAAAGGTCTGGTAGTTGTAAGCGTCGACAAAAGCGCCAGAATAGCCGGCCAGAAACTTCGGCAACAGCAGCATCATGGAACTGAACAAGGCGTACTGCGTGGCCGAATAATTGACGTTGGTCAGGCCCGAGAGGTAGGCGATGAAAGCCGCCGAAGCGATGCCGCTGGCCAGGTTGTCGGCTGAGATGACGAACATCAGCGCGGTCACGTCATGGCCGCGCGTGGCGAGCCAAGCGAACAACAGATTGGTGGCCGCGCTGAGCACGGCGCCCAGCATCAAGACCTTCATCACGCCAAAGCGCATGGCCAGCGCGCCGCCCACAAAGGCGCCGACCAGCGTCATGACGACGCCAAACACTTTGGTCACCGCAGCGACTTCGTCCTTGGTAAAACCCATGTCCACATAAAACGGATTCGCCATGATGCCCATCACCACGTCGCTGATGCGGTAGACCGCAATCAGCGCCAAGATCAACGCGGCCTGTTTGCCGTAACGCCTTAAAAAATCAGCAAAGGGCTCGACCAGCGCACCCTTGAGCCACTCTGCCGCGTTGCGTGCGCGCGGCATGACGATGGCGACCGGTTCGGGCGAAAACAAGACCGTGACCATGCCCAACAGCATCGACGCCGCCATCACCAAATAAGCGGTTTGCCAGGCGTCTTGTTGATACCCCGTGACGCCGGCGACTTCGGCGCGTGCGGCGATCCACAGCACGCCAGCACCGGCCCAGATCATGGCGATGCGGTAACCCGTTTGGTAGGACGCCGCCAGCGCGGCTTGCCGCTGCACATCGGCCGATTCAATGCGAAAAGCGTCCAGCGCAATGTCTTGCGTGGCCGACGCCACTGCGACGGCCAGCGCGCACCAGACCATCGGCATCAGGGCCAAGCGTGGGTCGGTGAAGGCCAGCCCGATCAAGGCCGCCATGATGACGCTTTGCGACAGCAGCAACCAGCTGCGGCGTCGGCCCAGCCAGCGCGTCAGCAAGAAAATAGGCAGCCGGTCGACCAGCGGTGCCCAGACCCATTTGAAGCCGTAGGCCAGACCGATCCAGCTCAGGTAACCGATGGTGGTTCGGTCAATGCCGGCTTCGCGCAGCCAAAAACTCAGCGTGCCAAAGACCAGCAGCAGCGGCAAGCCGGCCGAAAACCCCAGCAAGACCATGCGCAAGGTGGGCGGTTCCAAGTAGACGCGCAGGGTTTGGCCCCAACTCGGGCGGGCGGTATGGCTTGGGCTCATGCGGGGAATCTCATGCAGGGAATAATACGCGTTGACTTTGTATTGATTCAGGAGACTTCTCATGCCCTGCGCCCCGCGTTGGACCGCCGCTCTGTTGAGCGCTGCCTTGCTGTTACCCGGCATCGCTTTGGCGCAGCGCGAAGGCGTTGACGTCGGCGGCAACTCCGGTTTTGCCCGACTCGTGCCGGCCGACGACATCGAAGCCTCGGCGGGCAAGCAGTACAGCGAAATTTTGATGCAAGCGGCCAGCCAGAAAGCCTTGGGCTCAGCCGACAACGCGCAAGTGATTCGCCTGCGCCGCATCGCCCAGCGCCTGATTCCATTCACCAACGAGTGGAACCCGCGCGCCAAGACCTGGAAGTGGGAGGTCAACCTGATCGGCAGCAAGCAGATCAATGCGTTTTGCATGCCGGGCGGCAAGATTGCTTTTTACACCGGCATTCTGGAGCAGCTGCAACTCACTGACGACGAGGTGGCGCAGATCATGGGCCATGAAATTGCCCACGCTCTGCGTGAGCACGCGCGCGCCCGCATGGGCAAGAGCGCTGCCACCAACATGGGCGCGGGCTTGTTGTCGCAGTTGCTCGGGCTGGGTGACGTGGGCCGCACGGTGGCCAATTACGGCGTGCAATTGCTGAACATGACTTTCAGCCGGTCGGACGAGTCAGAGGCTGACTTGGTGGGGCTGGAGCTGGCGGCGCGTGCCGGCTACGACCCGCGTGCTGGCATCACGCTGTGGCAAAAGATGGCAGCCAGCAGCCAAGGCGCACCACCGCAATGGCTCAGCACGCACCCCGCGGGCAACACGCGCATTGCCGACATTGAACGCAATTTGCCGCGTGTGTTGCCGATCTACGAGCGCGCCCGCAAAGACTGAAAAAAATCCGTCATCGCGAGCGTCGCGCGGCGATCCATCGTTGAGGCGAGCGGAGATGGACTGCCGCGCTTCGCTCGCCATGACGGGTGGATGCCCGCGCCATGACGGCGCTCATGCGCTGTGGGTGATGATTCTGACCACATCGTCGGTGGCGATTTTCAATGCTGACACATCCATCAACACCAGCCGAATGAGTTTTTGACCGCTCTGCGGATCGACAAAGGCGCGAGCCTGTGCATTCACATACATCGGCATCAACATCGACTTGCTGCGCAGTGACGGCAAGGCCTCGGCGAAAACCTCATCCTTGCTGAATTCGGCGGTGGTCAAAAAGGCGTCCAGCCTTGGCAGGGCCTGCGGGTCAAAAAACTCGCGCAGCGGCCTGCCAGCCAGCAACTTGCGTTCTTGGCCCAGCATTCTGGCGGCCCGCAAGTTGAGCTCAACGATGTTGCCCTTGGTGTCGAGTGTGAAGTAGCCGACGGGCGCAAAGTCGTAAAGGTCGAGGTATTTGGCGCGCAAGGCGTTGACTTCGGTCAGCGTGTGCGTCAGCTCTTCATTTTGAATTTCAAGCTCAATTTGATGCACCTGCAACTCATGGACGAGCCGGCGCGGATCGACTTCGTCGGGCGGTACGCCCCACCTGTTTTTGTGCAACAAACGTTGTTGCGCTTCAAGGCGAAGTTGTGCGTCCGGGTTCAAATAATTGATCAATTGAAACTTCCCATACGTGTAGTTTTGAGCAGACCCCTGTCCGTCTGGTTGTGCACTCACCCCACCCCCAACACCACCAAATTCATAAAGCTTCAGGCGAGTTTATAAAGCCGAAAAGACTCATTGGCAATGGTTTTTAAATTAATTTAACGAATTGTTACTTTGAAATGTTTTTAATTATTTTTTAGTCTTTTTCTCACTTGTGAAATTCCAGGCCGGCCATTACGTTAACTGTCCGCCTGCCGAAGTCCTCCATTTTTCTTTCAACATGAACCACAAGACCTTGCCTGTCACCCCGTTGACCGAAGCCCTCGGCTTGGCCCCTGCGGAGGTGCCGTTTCCGACCGCCGGAGCGGTAGACGTTGGCGCAAGCCCTGCTCCTTTGGTCGGGCTCAAAACGCCCATCGTCGGCATTGGCGCATCCGCCGGCGGTCTTGAGGCGCTTGAGCAGTTTTTCACGCATGTACCGCTGCACAGCGGCTTGGCTTTCGTGGTGGTGCAGCACTTGGACCCCGAGAAGGAAAGCCTGTTGCCCGAACTGCTGCAACATTACAGCCAGATACCGGTTGTGCAGGTGCGTGACATCACACCGGTCGAGGCCAACCATGTGTACGTGGCGCCGCCTGGCTTCGAAGTCACGTTGCTGCACGGGGTGCTGCATTTGCTGAAACCGGTGGCACCGCGTGGTTTGCAGTTGCCGATTGATTTCTTTTTGCGCGCGCTGGCCATGGACCAGCAAGCCAATGCGGCGGGTGTGATTTTGTCGGGCATGGGGTCAGACGGCACTTTGGGGCTGCGCGCACTGAAAGAAAAAGCCGGTGGCGTGTTTGTGCAAACACCCGCGTCCGCCTCCTTCGATGCGATGCCGCGCAACGCCGTTGACTCAGGCTTGGCCGACATGGTGGCGCCAGCCGATCAGTTGCCCGAAAAAATCATCGCGTATTTCGCCCATCCCTTGGTGGCGGGGCCGTTGGACGAGCGCACAGCCGAACGGCTACACGGGGCGCTGGAAAAAATCCTGATCCTGGTGCGGGCCCAGACCGGACACGACTTTTCCGAGTACAAAAAAAGCACCGTCTACCGCAGGATTCAACGGCGCATGGCGATTCATCAGATGGAGGCCGTTGACGATTACGTTCAATACATCCGCGAGAACCCGATCGAGGCGGATCTGTTGTTCAAAGAACTGCTGATTGGCGTGACGTGTTTTTTCCGCGACCCCGAGGTGTGGCAACACGTCAAACAAGATGTGTTGCCGGCGCTGTTGGGCGCCAACCCGCTCGGCGGTGTGTTGCGCGCGTGGGTGCCGGCTTGCTCCACGGGCGAAGAGGCCTACACGCTGGCAATTTTGTTTGCCGAAGCGCTGGAAGAACTCAAGCCGGCGGCGCAATTCTCGATGCAAATTTTTGCGACCGACATGGACAAAGACGCCATTGAGAAAGGTCGCACCGGGTTTTATGCGGACAACATCGTCAGCGATGTGTCGCCGGCGCGGTTGGAGCGTTTTTTCACCAAGGTGCCGGGCGGTTACCGGGTCGGCAAAGACATTCGCAACATGATTATTTTTGCCCCGCAAAGCATCGCCAGCGATCCGCCGTTTGCCAAGCTGCATCTGCTGAGCTGCCGCAACCTGCTGATTTACCTGGAAGCTGATTTACAGCAAAAGTTGGTGCAGCTGTTTCACAGCAGTCTTAACCCGGGTGGTTACCTGGTGTTGGGCACGGCAGAGGGCATTGGCGGGGCCGTCAACCTGTTCAGTCCGGTGGGCGCCAAGATGCGTATTTACCGCCGGCTCGGCAGTGCCGTTCGGCCGGCCATGCAGAGCTTTTCGTTGCGGGCCAACGAGGCGAAAACGGCGGTGCAAGCGTTGATGGCGCGTGACGAGCGCGCCACCAGTGAGTCGCCCAGTTTGCAGGTCTTGGCAGACCAGTTGTTGCTGAAAAAATTCGCGCCATCGGCAGTGCTGGTGACGGCCCAGGGCGACATCGTTTACTTCAGCGGCAAGACGGCAAAATACCTCGAACCGCCGGCGGGCAAAGCCAACCTGAACCTGTTTGCCATGTTGCGCCCCAGCTTGCGCGAACCGCTGTCGGATGTTTTTTATCGCAGCGTCCGGCAAAAAGTGGCTGCCACGTTGGACGCGGTTGCTTTGGGCGAGGACGGCACCGGGCCTGCCGTGCGCATCAGCGTTGAGCCGCTGGAAGAACCCAAGGTCTTCAATGGCATGTTGATGGTGGTTTTTTCAGACATTGTGTCCGTGCCTTTGAGTGCCGGCAAGGCCTCGCCGGATGCGGCTGACCAAGATGCCCACGTCGTCGAGCTGATGCTGGAACTGGCGCGTGCACGCGAAGAGTATCAGGCCACCCGTGAAGAAATGCAGACCTCGCAGGAAGAGCTCAAGTCGGCCAACGAAGAGTTGCAGTCGGCCAATGAAGAGCTGACCACCTCGCGTGAAGAAATGCAGTCGATGAATGAAGAGCTGCAAACCATCAACTCCGAGTTGCAGACACGGGTGGATGCCTTGGCGCGGGCCAGCGACGACATGGAAAACCTGCTCAACAGCACCGACATCGCCACTTTGTTCTTAGACCGGCTGTTGCATGTGCGGCGCTACACGACCCGCACCACCCACATCATCAAGCTGATCCCGAGTGACATTGGGCGCCCGATTTCAGACCTGAAAACCGATTTGAAAATCAACCTGTCGAGCGACGCGGCCGACGTGCTGCGCACCTTGATGTTCAGGGAACAAGATGTCGAGGCGTCAGACCAGCGCTGGTTCAGCGTGCGCATCATGCCGTACCGCACACAAGACAACCGTATCGACGGGGTGGTGATCACTTTCACCGACATCACCGCGGCCAAGCAAGTTGAGGCGAGCTTGCGCGGCAAGGCGACACATGGCTGAGCAGAGTCCTACAGGCGATTCAACGCTGACTGACGAGGGCAGCGCAGGACCTTCACTATGCTGGCTTGATCGACCACTCGACACGATGGACAGTGCATGACAGATCAGTTGGATAAAAACCAGAAACGCCCAGCTCAGAAGCGCAGCTCCCGCAGTGCTTCGGCTCCAGCGCCGCGCTTGGTTGCCGCACCAGACGTCAGCCCCGCCCATGCAACGTTGTGCTGGCCATTCCCGCCGGGGAGCCAGAACGACACCGACAAAGCCGTCAAGCTCAAACCCTATGTGCCGCCCAAGCGTCGCACGCTGAATCAATACTGAGTTCTGAATCAGGACAGTCAGGCGGCGCTGGTTTCCCTGCGCAGCTTGGCTTTGGGCGTCCATGGACCCGGCGCCGGCACCAATGGGGTGCGTTTCTCGGCGGTGCGCGGACCCCGTTTGGTGTCATCACCAGCCAACTTGAGCCAGTTCAACATGCCGGCGCGTGCGGCTTTCTCAAACGAGTCGTAAGGCTCTTCGGCCATGGCAAAACGGCTACCAAATTCAGCGTGTTCACCTTGACTTTCAAGCAACGCCCAGTGGAAGAGGCCGGGGCTGGGCTCGTTCACAGTGAGAGCGATGGGGCGCAATTGGTTAGCCATATAGTTCCTTTGCAGAGTAAGGTGACAAGCTTGAATGGGGTGCAACAAAAGCGTTGTAGGCGGAAACCGCAGTGCGCAGTAGGACACGTTGTATAAGTACTTAAAAACGTTTAAAACTATTGTGAAAATAATAAAACATTTGCAATTAATTCGTGGTTTGTGCGGCGTATTGGACTACACGGCGTGAGGCGGTCAAAGCCCTATGGCAGAGCTATCCGACTACAGACGCTGAAAACGCTGCGTGTCACGATGAATTAACGGTGAAAAACGCAGCCGAGCTCAGATCAACAGGTTTGAATCAGCGCGTTTTGCCATCGGCAAGCCAACCCGGGCACATCCGTCATGGGCACTTCAAGCAACCCATTTCCTCAGGACACCCTATGAAGCATTTCACACGCATTTCTGTTCTTGTGGCCGCCAGCGCTCTGTTGGTGCTAGCCGGTTGTGCCACCGGTGGACAGCAAGAGACCGCCGGCCAATACATCGATGACACAACAGTCACCGCGCGCGTCAAGACTGCGATCTATCAAGACCCGATGCTTAAAAGCGCAGAGATCAATGTCGAGACCTTCAAGGGTCGCGTTCAGCTCAGCGGCTTTGTCAGCACGCGCCCTAGCATTGACCGCGCCGGTGTTGTGGCCAAAGGCGTCAATGGCGTCAAAGACGTCACCAACGATTTGAAACTCAAATGAGCGCCGCGGGTGCCGGTATCGGTGCCTTGGGTGGCGCTGCCATCGGCGGCATCATTGGCAACGAAGCGGCGAAGAAATAAGCCAGTCTTACAGCCAGTAGAGACGATCAAAAACCCTGACCGGGCGTGAGCCTTGTCAGGGTTTTTTCGTGGGCGATGAACGCACCAGATCAACGTGGCACAGCACTTGCAATTGAACTTGTACACAAGTATGGATGCCTCAAGTTGGTGCAACGCTCATGAACATTGAATTGACATTGGATTTCACCGTTAACGCAGAGCCTGCGACGCAGGTCGTCGCAGACCCGGACTGCGCCTGGGTGAGCCGTCTGGCCGTGCCATGGGTGACGACTGAGCAGACCTCGGCCAGCGTGCACCAGCCTTTGGCGGGGCTGCGGTTTGCCGTCAAAGACAACATGGATGTTGCTGGCAGCGCTACCACTGCCGCTTGTCCGGCTTTTTCTTTTGAGGCCGCGGCCAACGCGCAAGTGGTGCAGCAATTGCTCAATGCCGGTGCGGCGTTGACCGGCAAGACCAATCTGGATCAATTCGCTTGCGGCCTGAATGGCACACGCTCACCTTTTGGGGCGGTGCCGAATGCCTTTAACCCGGCCTATGTGTCGGGCGGTTCAAGCTCTGGTTCGGCCTACGTGGTGGCCAGTGGCCAGGTTGACTTCTCATTGGGAACAGACACCGCTGGCTCGGGCCGCGTGCCGGCCGGACTCAACAACATCGTGGGGCTCAAGCCATCGCGCGGACTCATCAGCACGCGGGGTGTGTTGCCTGCCGCGCAAAGCGTGGACTGTGTGTCTATCTTTGCGTGCACCGTGGCCACGGCCGTGCAAGTGCTTGAAAGCGCCATCGGGTATGACCCGCTCGACGCCTATTCACGGCAACTCACCTTGGCCAACACGGCCTTTCCCGCCAGCTTCACATTCGGCGTGCCCGACCAGCTTGAATTCTTTGGCGACACGCTGGCCGAAGCCGCTTTCAGTGAAGCGGTGCGCCGCCTAGAAGGAATGGGCGGTACAGCGCGGCGACTTGACTTTGCGCCCTTCAAGCAGGCGGCGCAACTGCTCTACGGCAGCGCGCTGGTGGCTGAACGTTACGCCGCCATCAGGCCGTTTTTTGATGCGCATGAGGACCAGGTGATCGAGCCAGTGCGCAGCATCATCGCGCAAGGTCGGCAGTACAGTGCGGCCGACTTGTTCGATGCACAAACCCAACTCAAACTGCTCGGGCAGCAGGCCGACGCGCTGTGGCTGGGCATCGACTTGCTGTTGGTGCCCACCGCACCCACGCACTACAGCGTGGCGTCCATGTTGCAAATTCCGGTGGAGCTGAACCGTCGCTTGGGCGAGTACACCAACTTTGTGAATTTACTGGACTACGCAGCGCTGTCTGTTCCGAGCGCTATGCGCTCAGATGGCTTGCCATTCGGTATCACTTTGATAGGCCGCTGCGGCAGTGACTGGCAACTCGCTGAACTCGGTCAGCGTTACCACCACAGCACCGGTTTGTCGCAGGGTGCGACCGGTGCACCGTTGCCAGCGCCGCAGCCGATCAAAGGCTTGTCAGTGAAGGCCAGCACCGAAGGCAGCGTGCGCGTGGCTGTCGTCGGCGCACATTTGTCGGGCATGCCGTTCAACAGTCAGCTCATTGAGCGCGGCGCCACCTTGGTGAGCACGGCCAGTACCGCAGCCGACTATCGCTTGTATGCCTTGCCGGGAACAACGCCGCCCAAGCCGGGTTTGCTGCGCGTGGCTGCCGGCCAAGGCAGCGCCATTGCGCTGGAAGTCTGGGACATGCCGCTGCAGCACTACGGCTCTTTCGTCGCCTTGATTCCTGCGCCATTGGGCATCGGCACCTTGACGCTGGCTGATGGCAGCCGCGTGCAGGGTTTTGTCTGTGAGCCTGAGGCTTTATATGACGCCGAGGACATCTCTCACTGGGGCGGCTGGCGCGCCTACATGGCTTCTTTGCAAGCGCTTACTGCTTGACCAGTTTCATCCATCTTTCTTTATTTATCACCAGGACCTTTCCATGACCACACCTAAAAATGTCAGTACGTTCACAGCCTCACGCCGCAAAGTTCTGCAAAGTGGTGCAGCCATCGTCGGCGCACTCAGCTTGCCGGCCATCGTACGGGCACAGAGCGGCCCGAAGATCCGCATCGGCTACTGGCCGATTGCGGCGGGTTTGCCTTTTTACGCCGCCATTGAACTGGGCTATTTCAAAGAGGCCGGGCTGAATGTGGAAGTGCAGCGCTATGCCGCCGCACAGCAGATCATGGAAGGCATGCTCGCCGACCGTTGCGACGGCAGCGCCAACGGCACCGGCTCAGGCAACATTGCGGTCGGTGAACTCGCCGCGCCCGGCACCTTCAAGATTTTCTGCGCCAACCCGAGCAACCTGAAAAACGTGTTGGACGAAGTGATTGTGCCCATCGCCAGCACAGCGAAAACCATCGCTGACCTGAAAGGCAAGCGCGTTGGCTCTGGCCCGGGTATTCAAAATGTGACCTTGGCCAAAACCATCCTCGAGCGCGGTGGCGCGGTCGGTGCCACGGTGGTCGAACTGCCGATTGGTCAGCACGTGGCGGCGCTGGCGGCGGGTCAAATCGAGGGTGCTTACACACTGGAGCCCACCGGCACCATCGGACGTTTGAGCGGCACGACGCGTGTGCTCGAAGCCGGTGTGGTGTCGCATTACGTTTTGGGTGACCCGATGGCGCCATGGTTCGGCGGCGTCGCATCGCTGACCGCAGACTTCATCAAAAAGTACCCTGCAGAAACTAAAAAATTCATCGCCGCTTATGGCAAAGGCGTGAGTTATGTCCGCAACAAGCCGGTCGAATCGCGCCAGTACCTCAAGGGCTACACCGCCATTGAAGGCGCACTGACGGCCGAGGTGCCGATGGCGGCGTACACCATGTACAACGAATTCACGCCGGCCGATGTGGCGCACTTTCAGAAGTTCTATGACTTGTTCGCTGAGCGCGGCATCTTGAAGTCTCGCGTGATGGTGGATTCGATGCTTTACAAAGGCTGATCGGGATGGCTGCCATCCCGACTTCCGCGGCCCTGCCGGGTGCCGCCACCACGCCTTGGGTACCACCAGCGACTGAGCCGGTGGTTGGCGCACCGCGCCAACCCACGTTGGACAAGGTCTTGCCTTTCATTGGCCCCGTGGTGCTGTTCATTGTCTGGGATTTGGTGGTGCGGCTGGGCTTCATCAAGGCCATCTTGTTGCCGCCGCCGCTGGATGCCTTGGGTGCGCTGATCACCGGTTTGGCCGGTGGCCCGTTGTTGCAAGATTTCGGCATGACGGTGTGGCGCACGGTGCAAGCTTTCATGATCGCGGCCATCGTCGGCATGCCATTGGGTGTGTTGCTGGGCAGCTCTGAAAAAGCCTACCGCAGCGTTGAGTTTTTGATTGATTTTTTTCGCTCAACACCGTCGTCGGCACTGATCCCGTTGTTCCTGATGATCTTCGGCGTGTCGGAGATCAACAAGGTGGCGATTGCCGCATTTGGTGCGTTGCTGATTGTGGTGTTCAACAGCGCGTATGGCGTGATCAACGCCCGCAAGCAGCGCGTCATGGCGGCCAAGGTGATGGGTGCGTCGCGTTGGCAGGTCTTCAAAGATGTGCTGATCTGGGAAAGCTTGCAGCCGAGTTTTGTCGGCCTGCGCTCAGCGGTGTCGATGGCGCTGGTCATCGTGGTGGTGGCGGAGATGTTCATCGGTGCAGACAGTGGTCTGGGCAACCGCATCATCAACTCGCAACAAGTCATGAATGTGCGCGATATGTATGCGTCCATATTGGCGGCCGGTGCGCTCGGTTATGCCCTGAATGTTTTGTTTTTGATGCTGGAAAAACGCATCGTTCACTGGAGCGGAAGATGAGTGCAGTTCTTAACGCGCCTTTTTATGCAGACGTGCCGGTGCCACCTTTTCGGCCTGGGCCGGTGGGCACGCACATCACCATCCGCGGTTTGACCAAGTACTTTGCGGGCTGGCCGTTGTATGAAAACTTCGACCTGGATATTCCGAAGCACAAAATCACCTCGGTGTTCGGCCCCAATGGTTGCGGCAAGTCGACACTGATCAACATGATTGCCGGGCTGGTGCCGATCGATTCGGGCGAAATTCTGTTCGACGGCAAGACCCTCAAAGACACCAAGATCGGCTACGTTTTTCAGAACTACCGGGAAGCTCTTTTTCCGTGGATGCGCACCATCGACAACATCGCCTATCCGCTGAAGCTGGAAGGCAAGTCGAAAGCCGAAGTCGACCGCCGCATGGCCGAGTTGGTGGCGTCCTTTGACGTCAAGTTTGATTTGAACCGTTACCCCTACGAACTCTCAGGCGGGCAACAACAAACCGCCTCCATCATGCGAGCGCTGGCACCGAATCCTGAAGTGCTATTTCTGGACGAACCTTTCTCAGCGCTGGACTTCGAAATGACGCTCTTCATCCGCGAAAAGCTGCAAGAAGTTTTCATGCAAACCGGCACCACCATGTTGCTGGTCTCGCACGATTTGGAAGAAGCCGTTTACCTGGCTGACGAAGTCTTGCTGTTGACCAAGCGGCCGACCCGCGTGGCAGAAATACTGCCTTACAGCGATGCCAGACCGCGCACGGTTGAAACCCTGACAGAGCCAAGTTTCATCCACGCCAAAAAACGCAGCCTGGAAGTTTTCCAGCGCGAAGTTCGGCGTTGAATCTCGCTGTTGATTTCCTGTGTTGATTCAATCGCCAAGAAAGACTTTTTGAATGAATGACGCTCTCAGCTTGCAGTACGTGAAAACGACTGCCGAACTGCTCATGCTGCCGCTGGACGATGCACAAGTTGCTCGCGTGGCGGTGCATTTACAGCGCACCGCAGCGATGGCAAGCTTGTTGGACAGCGCTGCTTTGGTGGCGCATGACGAGTTGGCCGAAATTTACTGCCCTGCGTCTTTTCCTGCGGGTGATCCAGCAGGTCCCAGCGTATGAGCGCGGCCCTGAACCAGCACGGTGACGCGGTGCAGATGGCTGCCGCCGTGCGGCAAGGCGATGTCAGTGCGCGTGAGTTGCTGACGGCGAGTTTGGCGCGCATCGAGGCGACCGACGCGCGCGTCAACGCCTTCACCTGCCAGACGCAGGAGCGCGCTTTCGCAGAAGCTGATGCGGTGGACGCGCGCCGCAGTGCCTTGGTGAAACAAGGACATGGGCAAGCGCAATTACGGGATCCATTGGGCCCCTTAGCCGGCGTTCCGTACGCGGTGAAAAACCTCTACGACATCGTTGGTGAGGTCACGCTGGCGGGCTCGGTCATCAACCGCAGTCACCCGCCGGCCGGCTCAGATGCCTTTTTGGTGAAGCAGATGAAAGCCGCTGGTGCGGTGCTGGTCGGCGCGCTGAACATGGACGAGTACGCCTACGGCTTCACCACTGAAAACACGCACTACGGTCCCTGCCACAACCCGCATGATCTGGCGCGCCTCAGCGGCGGCTCGTCCGGTGGTTCGGGTGCGGCAGTGGCGGCTGGTCAAGTGCCTTTGAGCTTGGGTTCAGACACCAATGGCTCCATACGCGTGCCGGCGTCGCTGTGCGGCGTCTGGGGTTTGAAGCCGACGTTTGGCCGGCTCTCAAGACGTGGCACTTACCCCTTTGTGCACAGCATTGACCACTTGGGCCCGATGGCCAGCAGCATGGCCGGGCTGGCGCTGGCCTACGACGCATTGCAAGGCCCCGACGCGCACGACCCGGGTTGTCACGCGCAGCGCGTGCAGCCGGTGGCCGCATCTGTGCAGCACTCGTCCACAGGCTTAAGAGTCGGCGTGCTCAACGGTTACTTTGACGACCACGCCAGCGCTGCTGCGCGTGAGGTGGTGGCGCTGGCCGCCCGCACCTTGGGCACTTCGGCCAGCGTGTCTTGGCCAGACGCCGGTCTGGCGCGTGCGGCGGCTTTCATCATCACGGCCAGCGAAGGCGGCAGTCTGCACCTCGACGATTTACGCACGCAGCTGGCGGCGTTTGAGCCGCTGTCGGTGGATCGTTTTGTGGCCGGTGCCTTGCAGCCGGTCGACTGGTATTTGCGCGCGCAGCGGTTTCGGCGTATCTACCGCGACCGCATCAACGCGCTGTTTACTGATTGGGATGTGCTCATCACGGCGGCCACGCCGGTCAGTGCGCCGCTCATCGGCACCGAATGGCTGGACATCAATGGCACGCAACAGCCTTGCCGTGCAGCCATGGGTTTGCTGACGCAACCGATCTCATTTGCAGGCTGCCCGGTGGTGACCGCACCGATGTGGCCGAGCAGCACCCACGGCATGCCTTTGGGCGTGCAGGTCATTGCCGCACCGTGGCGCGAAGACTTGGCGTTTGCCGTGGCGCGGCAACTCAGCGACGCCGGTGTCGCGCAGGTCAAAGCGGCTGCTTGCTGAAGCCCATCACACGTCCCTTCAATTCGAACATCACCACCCTATGACCGCTATCAATCTACCCGACGTCCTGGCTGAAGTCAGTGTTCAATTTGCACGCTACGAACAAGCGCTGGTGACCAACGATGTTGCCGTGTTGGACGAACTGTTTTGGGACAGCCCGCACACGTTGCGTTATGGCGCGACTGAAAACCTCTACGGTGCCGACGAGATCAAGGCCTTTCGGGCCGGTCGGCCAGCGCAGGGCTTAGACCGTGTGCTGCTGAAAACGGTCATCACCACTTATGGCCAAGACATGGCCAACGCCAATGTTGAATTTCAGCGCGTCGGCAGCCCGCGCACGGGACGCCAAAGCCAAACCTGGCTGCGCACGCCAGAGGGCTGGCGCGTGGTGGCTGCACATGTGAGCTTGCTGGCCTGAACGCCGCCCTAATTTATGTTTCCCCGTTACCTCGTTCTCGTCGTTCCCTTTGTTCTTGTTGTCAAACGTTGGAGATCCCATGACCACGAATTTCACTCGCCGCGCCTCCCTTAAGTCACTTGCAGCTCTTGGTGCCGCCGGCACGCTGGGCAGCTGGGCCACGCTGGCCCAAGCGCAAAAACCCCTCACCATTGGCGTCATTTACGTCGGCCCCCGTGACGACTACGGCTACAACCAGGCGCAGGCTGAAGCCGTAGCCCTGCTCAAAAAAATGCCTGGCATCAAAGTCGTTGAAGAAGAAAACGTGCCTGAAACTGCGGCCGTTCAAAAAACCATGACCGGCATGATTGCGCAAGACGGCGCGTCCTTGATTTTCCCAACCTCCTACGGTTACTTTGACCCGCACATGCTGGCGGTCGCTGCCAAGTTTCCAGACACGCGCTTTGCCCATTGCGGCGGCCTGTGGACCGAAGGCAAGCACCCGAAAAATACCGGCAGTTTCTTCGGCTATATCGACGAATGCCAGTACCTGAACGGCGTGATTGCCGGCCACATGAGCAAGAGCGGCAAGATTGGCTTTGTGGCTGCCAAGCCGATTCCACAGGTGCTGCGCAACATCAATGCCTTCACCATGGGTGCTCGCTCGGTCAAGCCCGGCATCACCACCAGCGTCATCTTCACGGGTGACTGGTCGATGCCGGTGAAAGAAGCCGAAGCGACCAACTCGCTGGCCGACCAGGGCGTCGATGTTTTCACCATGCACGTTGACGGCCCCAAGGTCATCGTCGAGACCGCAGCCAAGCGCGGCAAGATGGTTTGCGGGTACCACGCCAGCCAAGCCAAGCTCGCGCCGAATGCCTACCTGACGGGTGCCGAATGGCATTGGCTGACGGCTTACACCGCCTTCATCGAAGCGGCGCGCAGCGGCAAGCCGCACCCGAACTTTGTTCGGGGTGGCTTGAAGGAAGGCTTCGTCAAGATGTCGGCCTACGGCCCGGCCGTCACCGAGCCCGCCAAAAAATCGGCCGATGCCATCAAGGCGCAAATGATCGCCGGCAAGTTCGACATCTTCAAAGGCCCGCTCAAGGACAACAAAGGCAACGTCGTGGTGGCTGCCGGGAAGTCATTCAAACAGAGCGACATCGAACTGGAAAAAATGAACTACCTGGTGGAAGGCGTCATCGGCTCGGTCTAAATTGCCGCAAGGCCGCAGACAGGCCAGTTTTGGCTTGTCTGCGCAACGACTGAGTTCTTAAAGCGACCCGCCATGCGTTCAACCCTTGAAGACCTCCTACTGCCAATCGCGGCCATCCTGGCGGCGTTGCTGTTGTTCGGGTTGTTTGTCATGCTCAGCGGACTGAACCCGCTGGACGTCTGGCGACTGCTCTTCATGGGCGCTTTTGGCGATGCGTATTCCTGGCAAAACACCTTGCAGCGCGCCGCGCCCCTGATGCTGACAGCGCTGTGCGTGGTGATTCCGGCACGCGCCGGACTGGTGGTGATTGGCGGCGAAGGTGCGCTGGTGTTGGGCGGTCTGGCTGCGGCCGTTCTGGCCCACGCCTTGCCACCTGCTGTTGCGCTGTCGGCACCGCTGGCCGGCAGTCTTTTGGTGTGTCTGGCCGCTGCGGCAGCGGGTGGCTTGTGGGTCATGCTGGCCGGCTGGCTGCGTCAGTACCGCGGCATCAACGAGACCATCAGCAGCTTGCTGTTGGCCTATGTGGCTATTGGTTTGTTTAAGCATTTTGTCGAGGGGCCGCTGCGCGATCCGTCGAGTCTGAACACGCCGTCGACTTACGAGCTCGCCGAGGGCCTGCGCATCGGCGCCATGGGCGGCAGCGACGTGCACTGGGGATTGGTGGTCGGTGTTGTGGCTTGCCTCGTGGCCGAGCTGTGGCTTCGTTTGACGACCTCAGGGTTTGCGGTACGCGTGGTTGGTGGCAACATGCGGGCCGCGCAGTTGGTCGGCTTGCCTGCATCGCGTCTGGTGTTGTTGGCCTGTTTGCTTGGTGGTGCGGCTGCCGGTGTGGCGGGCGGTATCGAGGTGGCGGCGGTGCACACCAAAGCCAATGCGGCGCTGATCGCCGGGTACGGCTACGCTGGTATTTTGGTGGCTTTCATGGCGCGGCAAAGCCCATTGGCCGTGATTCCGGTGGCTATTTTGTTGGGTGGTTTCGGTGCCGCCGGCAGTCTGTTGCAGCGCCGGCTCGGCATGCCAGACGCTTCGGTGCTGGTTTTGCAGGGTTTGGCTTTTGTTTTGATCTTGGCCAGTGAAGCACTGCGGGGCGGCGCCTGGCGCACTTGGTTGCGTTCGGCTCACAAGGTGGCAGCATGAACGTCGATGACACACTGATTTTTCTGGCCGGTATTTTGGGCGGTGCCTTGCGCATTGGTGTGCCCTTCTTGTTCGTCAGTCTGGGCGAATGCTTGAGTGAAAAATCCGGTCGCATCAACCTCGGACTGGAAGGCGTGCTGGTGTTCTCGGCGATGGCCGCTTTCGGTGCTTCGTGGCTGAGCGGCTCGGCCTGGGTGGGGGTGCTGGCGGCGGCGCTGTGTGGCGGCTTGCTCGCGCTCTTGCATGGTCTCTTGTGTTCCTTGCCGCGCGTCAATGACGTGGCCACGGGCATCGCGCTCATGCTGCTGGGCATGGGGCTGGCTTTTTACTTCGGCAAGCCTTTGATCCAACCACAAGCACCGCAGTTGCAGCCAATTGCACTGGGGGCTTGGAGCAGCTCGCCAGCGGTTCGGTCAGCGCTGCAAATCAATGCGCTGGTGCCGATCGGTTTGTTGCTGGCCTGTGTCATGGCCTGGGTCTTTGCGAACACCCGCGTCGGCTTGCTGGTGCGGCTGGTCGGCGACTCTGCACAAGCCGCGCGCGCACTCGGCTACCCGGTGGCTGGCGTGCGCATTGCGGCGACCGTGGTGGGCGGCATGATTGCTGGCTTGGGCGGCGCATCGCTGACGCTGTTTTACCCGGGCAGCTGGAACGAGGGCATCTCCAGCGGTCAGGGTTTGATCGCCGTGGCACTGGTGATTTTTGCGCGCTGGAGCCCGCTGCGCTGCGTCGGTGCGGCGCTGCTGTTTGGTGGCGCGGGCGCCATGGGCCCGGCACTGCAATCGATCGGTATTGGCTGGGGCTATCACCTTTTCAACACCTTGCCTTACGTGCTCACGCTGGTAATTCTGGTCTTGACCTGCCGCCCCGGCGCCGTCATCGCCGGTAGCCCGGGCGAACTCTCGGCACGCTGAACAACGCCACAAATTAACAGCACAACATTACGACACAAAGGACGCACACATGACCGGACTCGGTGGACTCAACAAATCAAAACACGGCGTGGTGGTCGGGCTGGTGCAGCTGCAGTTGCCGGTGGTCGCCACGCCTGAACAACTGGCGGCGCAGACCGCGCGCATTTGCGAGCTGGTCGGCAAAGCCAGACGCAACCAGTCCGGCATGGACCTGGTGGTGTTCCCCGAGTACGCCTTGCATGGCTTGTCGATGGACACCAACCCGGCCATCATGTGCACCCTTGACGGACCCGAGGTCGCCGCTTTCAAAGCGGCTTGCATCACGCACAAGATTTGGGGTTGCTTTTCCATCATGGAGGCCAACCCCGACGGCAACCCCTACAACAGCGGCCTCATCATCGATGACACCGGCAGCATCCAACTTTATTACCGCAAGCTGCACCCTTGGGTGCCCGTCGAGCCTTGGGAACCTGGCAACTTGGGTGTGCCGGTCTGCGACGGACCGAACGGCAGCCGCTTGTCACTGATCATCTGCCACGACGGCATGTTTCCCGAGATGGCCCGCGAAGCGGCCTACAAAGGCGCAGAGATCATCTTGCGCACGGCTGGCTACACGGCACCGATTCGCCACGCTTGGAAGATCACCAACCAAGCCAACGCCTTTTGCAACTTGGCCTACACCGCCAGCGTTTGCATGAGCGGCAGCGACGGCAGTTTTGACTCCATGGGCGAGGGCATGTTTTGTAACTTTGACGGCACGGTGTTGGTCGAAGGCGGCGGCCGGCCCGACGAGATCATCACCTGCGAATTGCGGCCCGACCTGGTGCGCGAGGCGCGGCGTGGCTGGGGCGTCGAGAACAATATGTACCAGCTCTACCACCGCGGTTATGTGGCGGTCAAAGGCGGCGCGCAAGACTGCCCTTACACCTACATGCAAGACATGGCGGCCGGCCGCTACGCACTGCCATGGCCGGTCGATGTGCAAGACGGATCGCCATGCGGTTTTGCACCGCCCACGCGCGCCTACAAGGGGCCGGAAGCCAACCCCTTGATGCCGGAGTCCGCTGTGCCCAAGGCGAGCGCATGAGCCGCTTCATTCAAGCCGAGCCCTACGCCTGGCCGTATGACGGTGCGCTGAGCCCGGTCAACACGGCGCTCATCATCATCGACATGCAGATTGATTTTTGCGGCGTAGGCGGCTACGTTGACAAAATGGGTTACGACATTTCGCTCACGCGTGCGCCGATCGAACCCTTGCAAAAAGTGTTGCAGCTGATGCGCCAGCAGGGCTTTTGCATCATCCACACACGTGAAGGTCACCGGCCTGATTTGTCAGACCTGCCGGCCAACAAACGCTGGCGTTCACGGCAGATCGGCACTGACGGCGTGGGCGTCGGTGACGCGGGTCCATGCGGCCGCATCTTGGTGCGCGGCGAGCCGGGCTGGGAGATCATTCCGGAGCTGGCGCCACTGCCTGGTGAAGTCGTCATCGACAAACCGGGCAAGGGCTCGTTTTACGCGACTGACTTAGAGCTGGTGCTGCACACGCGCGGCATCCGCAATCTGGTGCTGGCCGGTATCACCACCGACGTGTGCGTGCACACCACTTTGCGCGATGCCAACGACCGCGGTTTGGAGTGTCTGGTGCTGTCCGACTGCACCGCCGCCACCGACCTGGGCAATCACCTCGCGGCCTTGAAGATGATCACCATGCAGGGCGGTGTGTTCGGAGCGCATACGTCCTCGTCAAAGCTGCTCACGTCTTTGGCGGCGGCCGTCTAAAGCCATGCGCAAGGTTGATCTGCTCACCCACTCGATCGGCAGCTTGCCGGCGGCCACCGGCGCGCTGCGCCTGGAGACCTATCAGCTGAGCAAGCGCTTCGGTGATTTCACGGCGATGGATCGGGTCAGCTTGGAGGTCGAACCCGGCACGGTGCATGCGCTGTTAGGTGAAAACGGCGCCGGCAAGAGCACGCTGGTCAAGTGCGTGGCGGGGTTTCAGCGCGCCGAAGAAGGCAGCATTTTGATTGATGGGCGTGAGCAAGACATCGCTAACCCGACGCTGGCGCGGGCGCTGGGCATCGGTATGGTCTACCAGCACTTCACGCTGGCGCCCGGCATGACCGTGGCTGAAAATTTACTGCTGGCGGGTGGCGCCTTACCTGCTGTGGTGAACTGGAAGGCCAAGCGCGAAGCCTTGGCTGCATTTTTGGCGTCCACCCCTTTCCGGCTAGACCTCGACGCCCGACCCAGCGAGCTGGCCGCTGGCGAAAAACAAAAGCTCGAACTGCTCAAGCAGCTGTACCTGAAGCCGCGCCTGCTGATCTTGGACGAGCCGACTTCGGTTCTGACGCCGCAGGAAGCCGACGAAGTCCTGAGCCATGTTCGCCAAATTGCACGCAATGGTCTTTGCTCGGTGCTCATCATCACGCACAAGTTCCGCGAGGTGATGGCCTATGCCGACCATGTCAGCGTGATGCGGCGCGGTCAGTTGGTGCAGCGTTGCAGCGTGGCGGACACCGACCCGGCGCAACTGGCGGCGGCCATGATGGGCGAGGGCGGCGCAAGAGTTGCGACGGCCCCTGGCGTGACCCGCAGTGCCCTGCCCAGTACCGTGTCGGCATCTGCACCAATCGCCCTGCAGGTCGAGGGTTTGAGTGCCCAGGGTGACCGCGGTACGTCGGCGCTTGACGGCCTGAGCTTGGAGGTGCGGGCCGGTGAAATTCTCGGTGTGGCGGGTATCTCCGGCAACGGTCAGCGTGAGCTGGTCGAAGCGTTGGTCGGCCAGCGACCGCGGTCGGCCGGGCGTGTGCGCGTGATGGGTCAGCCTTACAGCGCCAGTCGTCGTGACAACCGGCGCCTGAAGGTACGCAGCCTGCCCGAAGAACCGCTGCGCAACGCCTGCGTGGGCGAGCTCAGCGTGGCGCAAAACATGGCGCTGCGCGACTTTGACCGGCCGCCGTTGGAGCGCTTCGGGCTGCTGAATTTTGCGGTGATGCGCAACCGCGCGCGGCAATGGATCACGGCCTTCGGCGTGAAAACACGCAGCGAAGATGCGCCCATCAGCAGCCTGTCGGGCGGCAACGTGCAGCGCGCCGTGCTGGCGCGTGAACTGGCGGGCGCCGCGGGTGAAATTCAGGTGCTGATTGCCTCGAACCCGGTGTTCGGTTTGGACTTTGCTGCCGTGGCGGAGATTCATGCTCGGCTGCGCAAAGTGCGTGCCGAGGGCTGCGCGGTGCTGTTGGTCAGCGAAGACCTTGATGAATTGCTCGAACTGGCCGACCGCATCGTGGTCATGAGCCAAGGCCGCATCGTCTATGAGACACCCGTGGCCAGTGCCGAGCGCCAGGTGCTGGGTGCGCACATGGGCGGCACCGCAAAATAAACGGCTACTGTAGGAACACCATGCAACTCCCCGCATTGCCTTTTCCCTTTAACTTTGAGGTGTCGCACACGGCCTTGGTGCTGATCGACTTTCAGCGCGACTTCATGGAGGCTGGCGGCTTTGGCGAAACCTTGGGCAACAACGTGGCGCTGCTCGCTGCCGCTGTCCCACCCATGCAAAAGGTGTTGGCGGCGTGGCGGGCCGTGGGCGGCTTGGTGGTGCACACACGCGAGTCGCACCGGCCTGACTTGTCGGACTGCCCACCGGCCAAACGTGACCGCGGCAATCCGGCGCTGCGCATTGGCGACGTCGGGCCGATGGGGCGTATTTTGGTGGCCGGCGAGTCGGGCAATCAAATCATCGAGGCGTTGAGCCCGTTGCCGGGTGAGATCGTGATTGACAAGCCGGGCAAGGGTGCTTTTTACGCGACCGACTTGCACGCGCAATTGCAAGCGCGCGGTATCACGCGGCTGATTTTTGGCGGCGTCACCACCGAGGTTTGCGTGCAGAGCAGCATGCGCGAAGCCACTGACCGTGGCTACGATGGCGTGTTGCTTGAAGACTGCACCGAGAGTTACTTTCCGGCCTTCAAGGCGGCCACGCTGGAGATGGTGCGGGCGCAGGGCGGCATCGTTGGTTGGACGGCCGACAGCGCCGACTTGCTGGCAGCATTGCACAAAGGCTAGGATGAGTTTATTTCGCAGCCGTGCCGACGACGTTTACACACAGCTCAAGCGTGACATCGCTGAGTTCCGCCTGGTGCCCGGCGACCGTTTCACGGAAACAGAAATCAGTGTGCGTTTAGGCGTCTCGCGCACGCCGGTGCGGCAGGCGCTGTTCAAGCTGCAGCAAGAGGGTTATGTCGAGGTGCTGTTTCGCAGTGGTTGGCGCGTGTTGCCGTTCGACTTCAACCAGTTTGAAGAACTTTACGACCTGCGCATGGTCCTCGAAACCACCGCTGCGCATCGCCTGTGTGAGGGTGCGCTCAAGGTCGATGCCGCGCAGCTGGACGCGCTCGTCGCCATCTGGCTGGTCAGCCCGGAACAACGCAACACCGACATGCTAGAAGTCGCCGCTTGGGATGAGGCCTTCCATTGCGCCTTGGTGGCCGCTGCGGGCAACGCCGAAATGGCACGTGTGCACCGCGAGGTGACCGAACGCATACGCGTGATTCGTCGGCTTGATTTCACGCAGCCCTTGCGCATCACCGCGACTTACGATGAACACGGAAAAATCTTAACCGCTATCCAACAAAAGCGCGGCGACCAAGCCGCCTTGCTACTGCGTGCGCACATCCAGGCCAGCCAGGCCGAGGTCCGCAAGATCACCTTGCACCAAGTGCATCTGGCGCGTCAGCTGGGTGCGCAGCCGGCTGTCAGCCCGACTTGACTTGTCGCGAGGGCAATATCCCGTCACTGCGAGCGCAGCGCGGCAGTCTAGGATCCCGAATTCGCAGCCATGGATTGCCGCGCTGCTCTCGCAAAGACTGCAGTGCTGCGCTTTCCATGTCGGGATGGCTGCGCCTCAAAAAACCTATGTTTTGGTTATAAGAAACTGACAACTCAGTATTTCCAGTTTTAAAGCGGCGCACCCAGAATCCAATCCCTCAGCTTTCAAATCGAAACAAAAAGGGAAAAGATCATGTCTTCACGTCGCAGAGTCATTGGCGTTTTGGCCGCCGCCGCACTGGCCACCATCGCCGGAATCAGCTTGGCGCAGCCCGCCCCCATCACCTTGCTCAATGTGTCTTACGACCCGACGCGCGAGTTGTATGTCGAGTTCAACGCCGCCTTCATCAAGTACTGGAAAGCCAAGACCGGCCAGACCGTCACCATCAAGCAGTCGCATGGCGGATCGGGCAAACAAGCCCGCTCCATCATTGACGGCTTGGATGCCGACGTCGCCACGCTGGCTTTGGCCGGTGACACCGACGCGCTGCACGCCAACGGCAACTGGATTCCGAAAGATTGGCAAAAACGCTTGCCACTGAATTCGTCACCCTACACCTCGACCATCGTGCTGGTGACGCGTGCCGGCAACCCGAAAAACATCAAAGACTGGGACGATTTGATTCGCCCGGATGTGAAAGTCATCACGCCCAATCCGAAAACCTCCGGCGGTGCGCGCTGGAACTATCTCGC
>CANFXC010000017.1 GCA_947450765.1 Comamonadaceae bacterium
GCCTTGTCGCTGGTAGCGGGCTACACGGTTTTGAACGACTTGAGCGCCCGCGAATTTCAGTTTGACATCGCGCAAGCGCAAACCACCTTCGCCAAAAGCATGGACGGCTTTGCGCCCATGGGACCGTGGATGGTGACGCGCGACGAGATTGCCGATCCCCAAAAACTGGAAGTTTTTTGCTGGTTGAACGGCACACAGATGCAGCACGGCCACACTTCCGACATGCTGTTTCCGGTGGCCACGCTGATTGCCTATGTATCGCGCTTCATGACGCTCGAACCCGGCGACATCATCGGCACCGGAACACCGGCGGGCATTGGCGCCTTCCGGCAACCACCGGTGTATTTGCAGCCGGGCGACGAGCTGCGTCTGGAAGTCAGCCAAGTCGGTGTGATGACGCACCGGATTGCATAAAGCGACTTGCCCAGCAATATTTCAGAGTTTTCACATGTCAACCCCGCGACTACTATCTGACTTTTCGACAACACTATAAAAGAGACAACATGAAAAAATCCCTGTTCACACTCCTCGCGGTCGCTGCGGTCGCCGCGCTCAGCGCCGTCACTGGCGCAGCGCTTGCCCAAAATGTCTACCCATCAAAACCCGTGCGTCTGGTGGTCGGCTTTGCAGCAGGCGGTCCCACCGACGTGATCGCCCGCGTGCTGGCCAGGGACATGTCGATCACCTTGGGGCAGAGCGTCATCGTCGACAACAAGGCCGGCGCCAGTTCGATGATCGGTACCCGCGAAGTGCGCAACGCACCGGCAGACGGCTACACCTTGCTGTTTTCGTCGCTCGGCATGAACGTCAACCCGATCTTGCTCGGCGAGATGGCCGGCTACAACCCAAAGACAGATTTCGCCCCGATCTCCAACGCGGCCAACCTGCCGCTGGTGGCGGTCAACGCCTATGACTCCCCCATCAAGAGCATGACGGAGCTTCTCAAACTGGCCCGT
Organism: Comamonadaceae bacterium; assembly: GCA_947450765.1. Taxonomy (GTDB): domain Bacteria; phylum Pseudomonadota; class Gammaproteobacteria; order Burkholderiales; family Burkholderiaceae_C; genus Polaromonas. The sequence continues at coordinate 957 of CANFXC010000017.1, forward strand.
ACCAAACCTGAAGCCGTGACATTTGCATCCTCTGGAACCGGCGGTTCCGGCCATCTGGCGTCAGAGCTGCTGGCAACACAGGCCAAAGCCAAAATGCTCCATGTGCCCTACAAAGGCAATGGCCCGGCGCTGCTTGAAGTCATGGCTGGCCGTGTCGACTACATGTTTTATCCGGTCATCGGCATTGCCGAAAATGTCGCCTCTAAACGCCTGCAAATTTTGGCCGTGGGCACAGCCAAACGTCTGCCGCAGTTCCCCAATGTGCCGACCATGTCTGAAGTCGGATTCCCTGGCTTTGAAGAAACTGCGCCATGGGTCGGCATGCTGGCACCCGCCAAAACACCACCAGCCATCATCAATAAACTGCATGACGCCATGAGCAAGGCCTTGGCCAAGCCTGAGGTCAGAGCGCAGTTGGAGAAACTCGGCGCGGTCATCGTCGGCGACACGCCCACTGAATTCGCCGCCTTCCTGAAGCGCGACCACGAACGTTGGGCGGCGGTGATCAAAGCTGCCGACATCAAGCCAGAAGCCAACTGATTCATAGCCGCCGGAGTCACTGTGTCCACTGCATCCAAAGCCTTTTCCATTGAAGACCTGCGCGGCGCGGCACGTCACAGACTGCCGCAAGCCATCTTCGATTTCTTCGACGGTGGTGCTGAAGATGAGTTGACTTTGGGCGACAACCAAGCCGCCTTCCGGCGCATTCGATTGCTGCCCAAAGTGCTGACCGACGTGTCGCAAGTTGAGACCGACGTGCAGCTGCTGGGCAAGGCTGCTGCCCTGCCCTTGGCCATTGCGCCCACTGGCGCGGTCGGCTTCGGCTGGCGCGGCGGTGACATCGCCATCGCCCGCGCTGCGGTCGCGGCCAATATTCCGTACACGCTGTCGAGCGCGGCCACAGCCTCCATCGAACAAGTCGCCAAGGCGGCACCGGGGCGGCTTTGGTTTCAAGCCTATATTTTGCGCAACAAACCATTTTTGGATGGTTTGATCGCACGCGCGCTGGCGGCTGACTATGAAGCGCTGATGATCACGGTCGACTTGCCTGTGGGCGGTAAACGCGAACGCGATTTCCGCAATCACTTCTCGGTGCCATTTCGCTTCACCGCCAAGAATCTGCTGGACTTTTCGTGCCACCCAAGGTGGCTGTCGGACATCGTTCGCTATGGCATGCCGGTGATGGAAAACATGATCGGGCTCGACATGCACGCCAAGAACGCCACAGCCATTGCCTCATCAGTCGGACGCAGCTACGACCCCGCCTTCGATTGGAGCAGCCTGCAAAAAATCCGTGACCAATGGCCGCGCAAACTGATTGTCAAAGGCATCTTGCGCCCTGATGATGCGAGTCGCTTGGCCAACATGGGTTGCGATGCGCTGGTGGTGTCTAACCACGGTGGTCGTCAGCTCGACGGCGCGGTGGCTACGCTGGACGCTCTGCCCGCCGTCGTGCAAGCCGTCAACGGCCGCATGCCCGTTTTGCTGGATGGCGGTGTACGACGCGGCTCTGATGTTTTCAAAGCCATCGCCCTCGGCGCCGCTGGCGTTTTGGTGGGCCGCTCCACTCTTTATGGCGCGGTAGCCGCCGGCGAAGAAGGCGCACACAGGGCCCTGGCGATTCTGCGTGACGAGTTCACACGGACCATGCAACTGAGTGGCGCCTGCTCCGTCGCGGACATCCATTCTGGGTTACTCTTTGGAGCTTCACTGACAACCAGTCCAAACACCTGAGAGGATTTTCATGCGCGCAGCTTGGTACAGCAAAAATGGCGAAGCCCGAGACGTTTTGATCGTCGGCGAGATGCCTGACCCGACACCCGGCCCCGGCGAAGTGCGCATTCGCATGGCAACGTCGGGGGTGAATCCGTCAGACGTTAAATCACGCCGCGCCAAGCCTTTGACCGACGAACGCATCGTCCCGCACAGCGATGGCGCCGGCGTCATTGACCAAGTCGGTGACGGCGTTCCCACCAGCCGAATCGGCGAACGCGTGTGGACCTGGAACGCGCAATGGCAACGTCCCATGGGCACTGCCAGTGAATTCGTTGTCTTGCCATCAGCACAAGCGACACACCTGCCTGACGCCATTGATTTCGCCGCTGGCGCTTGCCTCGGCATCCCGGCTTTGACGGCCATTCAGGCGGTTCGCCTGAGTGGTGATGTGGCGGGTAAAAAAGTGCTGGTGATTGCCGCCTCGTCGGCGGTGGGTCACTATGTTTCGCAGTTGTTGTCATTGGCTGGCGCGCATGTGATCGGCACTGTCGGCTCCCCCGAAAAAGCCAAGCACGCACAAGCCGTAGGCGTGCGCGATGTGATTTTTTACAAGACTGAACCGGTCGCCGAGCGCCTGAAAACGCTGACAAACGGCAAAGGCGTCGACGTCATCATCGACATGGATTTCTCCACTACGTCGGCCCTGCTGACCGCCGGTGGACTCGCCCCGCATGGACGGGTGGTCTGCTACGGCTCCAACGTGGCGACAGACCTGCCGATCAACTTCCGGACCATGCTGTCGAACTCGTTGGAGTTGAAGTTTTTTCTGGTCTATGACTTGCAAGCCGCCGACCGCATTGCTGCGCTGAAGCAACTCGGTGACTTGCTCCAGCTCAATCGTCTGCAGCACGCCATCAGCAGGACTTTTGCCCTGAAAGACATTGCACGGGCGCATGAAGCCGTCGAAGCAGGACAAGACATTGGCAATATTGTTTTGACGCTTTAAGGGCTCCCGCTCTCTGACTTTTTGCGGGGCAACCATCATCCATCCTTTCCGGTCACTCATGCGCAGTCTGAGCGCAGACACTTTTTTCCTGACTCTGTTGGCTGTATGGGTCTTGCTCAGCATCGCGGACCCGACCCGAATAGTGAGCTATCCGGCGCTGGTTGACTGGTCGACGATCGCCGCGCTAACGGGGTTGCTGGTTCTGACCAAAGGCCTAGAAGCCAGCGGTGCCATGCACTGGCTCGGCCGCCGCCTGATCAGCCTGATGGCGACCGAGCGCGCAGCGGCACTGTGGCTGGTGATGGCCGCTGCCCTGCTGTCCACAGTGCTGACCAACGATGTGGCGCTCTTCGTCGTGGTGCCACTCACCTTGGGCGTTTGCCGCATCACCGGCATGCCGGCCACCCGCCTGATCGTGTTCGAAGCGCTGGCGGTCAACGCAGGCTCGGCGTTGACGCCCATCGGCAATCCGCAAAACATCTTTTTGTGGCAGCTGTCGCACGTCTCATTCGCCGACTTCGTGCTGCACATGCTGCCGCTTGTGGCGCTGCTGATGGCCGTGCTGCTGGCCGTGACTGCCTTCGCATTCGACAGCCGGTCGATACAAATCGGGGATGACAAACAGCACCCCGCTGTGCGTCTTGATGTACCACTGTTGTGGGTTTCGTTGGCGCTTTACTTGCCATTTTTAGTGGCGACCGACATGCACCACGCGGGCTGGGCGGTGCTGGCCGTCTTGCTGATTTTTCTGGCCTTGCGTGCCCGCGTGTTGGCCGTCCTAGACTGGGGCCTGCTGCTGGTGTTTATCCTGATGTTCATCGACTTGCGCCTGCTGGCCGGACTGGGCATCGTGCAGGACACCCTGAACGGACTCGGCCTGGCACAACCACTCAAGCTTTACCTTGCCAGCATCGCTGCGTCGCAGATGGTCAGCAACGTGCCAGCGGCGATCGCACTGGTCGAATACTCCAGCGACTGGCACGTCATCGCCTATGGCGTCAATGTCGGTGGCTTCGGATTCATGGTCGGCTCGCTGGCGAACCTGATCGCCCTGCGCATGAGCGGCGACCGCAAGGCATGGCTGGTTTTTCATGCATATTCGATTCCATTCCTTGCCATCGGAGCGGCAGTGGGTTACAGCCTGTTGTTTTGACCGGCTAGAATTGCGACCATCGCGGGTATAGCTCAATGGTAGAGTTCTTGCTTCCCAAGCAAGCCACGAGGGTTCGATTCCCTCTACCCGCTCCATCGAAAAAACCAGCGCAAAGCTGGTTTTTTGTTTTCAAGCCGCATGCCCGTGACTGCGGTCTACAGTCTCGGGGCTCATTTCACCAACGACGGCAGCCACAGCGAGAACATCGGGACATACGTCACCAGCAGCAAGCAGACGCCCAGTGCGCCGTAAAACGGCAGGATGGAGCGCATCACTTCACCGACGGATATCCCTCCAATGGCGCAGCCGACAAATTGAACCGAACCGACTGGCGGTGTGTTCAAACCGAGTGCGCAGTTGATCAGCATGACGATGCCGAACTGGATCGGGTCCATGCCGAATTGCATCGCAATCGGCAAGAAGATCGGTGTGCAGATCAGGATGGTGGCGGCCATGTCCAAGAAGGTTCCGAGCACGAACAGCAAGACGTTGATCATCAGGAAAATGACCCACGGTTGACTGCTGACGGACTTCATCATCTCGCCGGTCATTTGCGGCACTTCGTACAGCGCCATGAAATAACCAAACGCGTTGGAAATGCCAATCAGCAGCAGCACCACACCGGTCGTCTTGCAGGCTTTGATGCAAGCTTTGAGGAAATTTTTCAATGACAGTGAGCGGTAAACCAGCACCGTCACCAGCAGCGCCCACGCCACCGCTATCGAGGCGGACTCTGTCGCCGTGAAGGCGCCAGACAAAATGCCGACCAGAATAATCACGACCACCAGCAAGCCAGGCAGTGCGGCCCCAAAAGCCTTCATGACCTCACCCCAACCGGGGAAGGCACCGCGCGTTGGGTAGCCACGCTTGACCGCCACCCAATACGCCGCGCCCAGGTTGCAAAGCGTCAAGATGATCGCGGGCACCAAGCCGGCCAAGATCAAACTCAGCACACTGACAGACGCGATGCCGGACGTGGCCAGCGTGAAGATGATCATGTTGTGCGAGGTCGGCATGATCGCGCCCACCAGCGACGCATGGGTGGTGACGTTGACGGCGTAGTCGGCGTCGTAACCTTCCTTCTTCATCAACGGAATCATCACCGAGCCCATGGCTGACACGTCGGCCAAGGGCGAACCGGCCACGCCGCCAAACAAGGTGCAGCCGATGACGTTGCTCATCCCCAAGCCACCACGCACATGGCCGACCAAACTATTGGCAAAGCGAACGATGCGTTCCGCAATGCCGCCGTAGAGCATCAACTCGCCCGCAAAAACAAAAAATGGAATGGCCAGGAAAGAGAACACTTGCATGCCACCGACCATTTTCTGAAACACCACTGCGATCGGCAGACCGGCCGCGATGATGGTGGCCACCGAGGACAGGCCGATCGCGAATGCGACTGGGACACCTAGCACCAGTAAGAGCGTGAAGCTCAGGGCGAGTACGGTCAGTTCCATGTCGGCTCCACAACTTGACCACGCACCAGCGCGATCACATGTTCAATTGAAAAAATCACAATCAGCGCGCCGGCGATCATCACGGGCACGTAGTCAATGCCGTCGGGCATGGGCAACATGGGTTTTTTCTCGTTCCATTTGGCGCTGGCCCAGAGCCATCCGCCCTGCACCATCAGCACGCCGAAGGTGCCAACCAACAGATGAATCAGGATTTCAATACGGTGCTGCCACTTGTCGGGCAACAGGCCGACCAAGGATTCGAGGCCGATATGACCTGCATCACGCACGCCCACAGCCAAGCCAAAGGCGGTCACAAACAAGACCAACAGCAGGGCCAATGCTTCGGCCCAGGTGGGCGTGTCGTTGAAGACATAGCGTCCGATGACTTGCCACTGAACGCACAGAATGACCGCAATCAAACAAGTCACGGCGAGTATCAGGCAGAGCTTGGACAGTGCGATGCAAAATTTTGTATACATTGAGGTTCCTTCCACGCATCCACGCTGATGCCTGCCGCTAGAGGCAGGACATGCAGCGTGGGTGCTGGAATTTTTATTTAGTGTCTTGAACGGTTTTAACCAAGCGCTTCATGTCTGGCGTGGTCATGAACTTGTCGTACACCGGGCCCATGACGGCTTGGAATGAGGTCTTGTCAACCTCAACGATTTGCGCACCGGCAGCCTTGACGTTGGCCAGTGATTTGGCTTCTTGCTCGTCCCACTTTTGGCGTTCAAAGACAACCGACTCTTTGGCGGCGGCACGGATCATGTCCTGCTCGGCCTTGGGCAACTTGTCCCAAGTGACTTTGGACATCACCAGAATTTCGGGCGCCATCGAGTGTTCGGTCTTGGAATAGAACTTGACGGCCTCGACGTGCTTGGCGGTGTCAAATGAAGGGATGTTGTTTTCGGCAGCATCAATCAAGCCAGTCTTGAGACCGGTGTAGACCTCGCCATAAGGCATTGGCGTTGCATTGGCACCCATGGCGCTGATCAAGGCAACCCACAGATCAGACTGCTGGACCCGGATTTTCAAACCCTTGGTGTCAGCCACGGTCTTGATGGGTTTCTTGGCATAGATGGAGCGGGCGCCGCTGTCGTAAAAGGCCAGACCAATGAAGCCTGCCGACTCGCAGCTCTTGAGGATTTCGTCACCCACGGGGCCATCCAGTGACTTTCGCATGTGCGCCACAGAACGGAACAGGAAAGGCATGGTCGGCACCTGCGTCATCGGGCAGATGGCGTTCATCGGGCCGACGTTGACGCGAGTCAGGTCCAAGGCACCGATCTTCACCTGGTCAATGGTTTCTTTCTCAGTGCCCAAAGCAGACTTGTTAAAGACCTTGATTTTGTGTTTTCCGCCGCTCTTTTTTTCGAGCAATTCACTCATATGCCGAACCGCTGTAACGGTCGGGTAGTCGTCGGCGTTGTGCGTGTCGGCAGAGCGAAATTCAGTGGCATAGGCAGAGCAAGCCATGAGGACTACAGCAGCGACCGCCAGATTTTTTTGAATTTTCATGATGTCTCCTTCAGAGAGGTTTTATTAAGAGAGGTTTTAACTAAAGAGCGAGAAACAACAAATCAACACGAGGGAAAACAGGAGAAAACAGGTTCAGGCAGACCGCGCGCGCCGACCTCTAGCGCAAACACAGCGCCATTCAGGCCGGCCTGCTCAGGCAGCACGCCGCCGGGCAAGATCGAGGTCACGAAAAGAAGGTCTAGATTTGGACCACCAAAAGCACACATAGCCGGCTTGGACACGGGGACGCTGACGGATTGAAGCAATTCGCCTTGCGGCGAATACTGGTGAACCAGGCCCGCATCGTTGGCACAAATCCAGTAGCAGCCCGCAGCATCCACCGCAGCACCATCAGGGCGACCGGGCATGGAAAGCATGTCGACAAACAGGCGCCGGCGAGACAGCGCTCCGGTCTGGGCATCGCGGTCGAACACCCATATTTTTTGAACCGTGGGATGCGAGTCGGACAGGTAGTAAGTGCCACCATCGGGGCTGAAACCCATGCCGTTCGGCGTGACAAGCCCGGTGACTTTGGTCTTGCTCAAACCCGCTTCGTCAAAGCAATAGACCGAACCCACCGGCGCTGCCAGCGACATGTCCATGCACATGGTGCTGACCCAAAAGCGACCTTGGGCGTCGCAACGGCCATCGTTGAAGCGCATGTTCGGCATGGGGTGTTTGACAGCGGCCAGCAGCGTCGCATCTGCGTTAGCCCCCTGGCCCAGCTTGACCAGAAAAATCCCGGTTTCCATCGCCGCGACCAGCGTTCGCGGCACACCTGTGCGATCAGTCAATGCCATGCAACCTACCCGCTCTGGGGTGTGCCAGGTTTGCTGCGTCTGACTGGCCCAGTCAAATCGGTGAATACGGCAGCCTTCGATATCCACCCAATACAAGGCTTGTTCTGCAACCGACCACACCGGGCACTCGCCCACGCGGTCGCGCGAGCGGGTCAAGATGCGGGTTGTCTGCGTGGCCATGGCGTCACTGAAAAGTGCCACTAAAAGGGACCCGCTTTGACAAAACCACCGCCCTGAAACTGAACGGCGGGATCGTTCAAGTCGGGCGCGAGTGTGCGTGCAAAGACGGCGTCTCTGAACACGTCGGAGCTGTCTTGCGGAACGTAACCCACATGGCGGGCTTTGCTGTTGTCCCACCAAGTCACCGCGTTGTCCGACATGCCAAAAATAATGGAGTGACCCAACACCGGCGTCGTCAGGCAAGCCGTGATCAAACGATGCAGATCGTCAAAACTGAGCCAGCTGGCCAGCATGCGGCGGTCTCGTGGCTCCGCGAAAGAAGAACCGATGCGCACGCAGGCGGTCTCGATGCCGTAGCGGTCAAAGTAAAAGCGGGACAGGTCTTCGCCAAAGGCTTTGCTGACGCCGTAGAAGCCATCGGGGCGCGCAGGCTGATCGGCGTTGATGGTTTCGCTTTGGCGATAAAAACCCGTCACATGGTTGGAGCTGGCAAACACCACCCGCTTGACACCATGTTTTCGAGCGGCCTCATACAAGTGATAAACGCCCAGAATATTGGCCTGCATGATGGGCTCAAAAGGCCCTTCAACCGACACGCCACCCAAATGAATGATGGCGTCAACGCCTGCCACCATGGTGTTGACAGCGTCGGCATCGGCCAAATCAGCCAGCACGATTTCCTCGTTTTGAGCGGCCTCGCCAAACGCCACGCGGTCCGACAGACGCAGTACATCGCAGTTGGCTTTGAGACGTTCGCGTAGCGCTTGACCCAAACCGCCTGCGGCACCGGTCAACAATAGCTTGGGGTGGCACTTCGTTGTCATCATTGGAGTCATTTCAAGTTTTTTCAGGCTCACGGCGCTAGATCGCCGGTGGATTCAAAGCCCAAGACATTCATTTCACGTCAGTCATGCGTTGTCTGACAAGTAGAAAATTATCCGACCGTCAATTCAACAAGTCAAGCGTATTCAGGAGGCCCAAGGGAATACCCTATGCTTGCGTGACACCCTGCAGCGCGGCCCCTCAAAACCAAAAAAAAGACCCTCACGGGCCTTTTGAATGAAGGACCGGCGCGTCAACTCAAATCAGCGTCGCGCCCGTCTTCGACTGCAGCAATTCCAACGTCACGCCGGGTGCCATCTCGATGACTTTCAAGCCCTGCGGCGTCACGTCCATGACGGCCAAATCGGTGATGATGCGGTTGACCACGCCGAGGCCTGTCAGCGGCAGCGTGCACTGGGTCAGAATCTTCAAGTCTTCGGTGCCATCTTTCTTTTTGGCGACATGCTCCATCAGCACGATCACGCGTTTGACGCCGGCCACCAAATCCATAGCGCCGCCCATGCCTTTGACCATCTTGCCGGGGATCATCCAGTTCGCCAGGTCGCCCTGCTCGCTGACCTGCATCGCGCCGAGGATAGACAGGTTGATTTTTCCGCCACGAATCATGGCGAAGCTGTCTTGCGTGCCAAAGATCGACGAGCCCGGAATGGTGGTAACGGTCTGCTTACCGGCGTTGATCAGGTCGGCGTCAACCTTGTCGTCAGTCGGAAAAGCGCCGATGCCGAGCATGCCGTTTTCAGACTGCAACCAGACTTCGATATCTTTGGGCACAAAGTTGGCTACCAGCGTCGGGATGCCGATGCCGAGGTTGACGTAAAAACCGTCTTCGAGTTCTTGGGCAGCACGGGCTGCCATTTGATCTTGGTTCCACGCCATGTCAAGCTCCTGTTGGGTTGTTGGCCGGTGCGCTCACCGTGCGTTTTTCAATGCGCTTTTCAGGGTTCGCATTGAGCACGATGCGATGCACGTAAATACCGGGCAAGTGAATGTCGTCAGGGGCCAGCTCGCCCAACGCCACGATTTCCTCGACCTCAACAATGCACAACTTGCCGGCCATGGCCACAGCCGGGTTGAAATTGCGCGCCGTCAAGCGAAAACGCAGGTTGCCCGAGGTGTCTGCCGTGTGCGCTTTGACAAATGAGATGTCGGGAATCAAGGAGCGCTCCATGATGTAGTTTTCGCCGTCAAACTCGCGCAGCTCTTTGCCTTCAGCGACCAAAGTACCGACGCCGGTTTTGGTGAAAAACGCCGGAATGCCGGCACCACCTGCTCGCAACTTTTCAGCCAGCGTGCCTTGCGGTGTGAACTCCAGCTCCAGCTCACCGGCGAGGTACTGGCGCTCGAACTCTTTGTTTTCGCCGACGTAGCTCGAAATCATTTTTTTGATCTGCCGCGTGTCGAGCAATTTGCCCAGCCCGAAGCCATCAACGCCAGCATTGTTAGAAATCACTGTGAGGTTTTTGACTTGGCTTTGTTTCAGCGCTTCGATCAGCGCTTCGGGAATACCGCAGAGGCCAAAGCCACCGACCGCCAACAGTTGGCCGTCTTTGACGACGTCACGGATAGCGGCTTCGGCCGAGGGAAATATTTTGTTCAAAAGTGTCTCCAGTTGACGCTGCTAAGCCGTTCATCAGCTTCGCAGCAGAGCCATTACGATACTACGTAACCCATTACGTAGTTTTCCCTAAAGGTTTGCCCCATGGAAGTGGATTACCAATTGGCATTTGACTTGGCACCGGTCGGCTTGGTGTTGTCGCGAAACCGTGCCATCGTCGACTGCAATCAGCACGTGTGCGAGATGTTTGGTGCTGCGCGCGAGCAACTGATGGGCCAGTCGTTCAAAGTGCTTTACCCGAGCGCCGCCGAGTACGAGCGCACCGGCGCGCGGCTGATTCCGATCTTGAATGCCAACGGTGTGTATGCCGACGACCGCATCATGAAGCGCGTCGGCGGCCGCTTCAAAGACGACACCTTTTGGTGCCACGTGACCGGCCGGACCCTGAACCGCGACGCGCCGCACGAAGCGGGCATCTGGACGTTTGAAGATCTCAGTTCACGCCGCCCGGTCACAGCAGAACTCACTGCCCGGGAACGCGAGGTGGCCGCTCACCTGATGGACGGCCTGACGTCCAAAGAAATTGGCCGTGCCTTGGGCATCAGCCACCGCACAGTAGAGATTTATCGGGCGCGCTTGATGCGCAAATACAAGGCATCCACCACGGCTGACCTGGTGCATAAATTGTTGGTGGGCTGAGTCAAGCAAAACACGTTTGGCGAACTATAGTCAATCCATGCGTTACACAAAATTGCGTTTTCGGTTTCTGACACGCCGCGGCTTGGTCTACCCCTTAGGACTATCGCTGGCAATTTTGCTGCTGGGCGGCATCGGCTTTTGGTTCCTTGAGCCTAAAGTCAAAACGCTCAGCGACGGACTTTGGCTGGCATTCACAACGGCAGCCACCGTGGGCTACGGCGATATCGTGCCCAGTACCCACGGCTCAAGGGCTTTTGCTGTGCTGGTGGTGCTACTGGGTCTGGCGGTGTTGTCACTGGTCACAGCGTCGGTCGCAGCCGTCTTTGTGGGCGACGAAGAAAGGGATATCGAGCGAGAACTGATGAAGGAAATTCGAGCTCTGCGCGCTGAAGTCGCAGCCCTGCACCACCACCAACAAACGGTTTGGGCGAACCGCCACAACGCCGAGGACTGAGGCATCAGCCAGGCTTCGGTCCGTCGACAACTTCAGCCGCTGTCCGAAACGCCTCCACCGACGCCGGCACGCCGCAATACACCGCTGCGTGCAGCAAGACTTCTTGAAGTTCGGCAGGTGTCACGCCGTTGTTGAGGGCGCCGCGCACATGGCCTTTCAGTTCGTGTTGCTTGCCCAAAGCCGTCAGCATGGCGACAGTGATCAGGCTGCGGGTTTTGAGGTCCAGCCCAGGCCGCTGCCAGACATCACCCCAGGCTTTGGCCGTGATGTGCTCTTGAATCGGCTGCGTGAAATCAGTTGCGCCGCCCAGCGCCTTGGCTACAAAATCTTCACCCATGACCTTTTTGCGTGTGATCAAGCCTTTGTCAAAGTTGCTGCTGTTGCTTGTGGTCATGCTGAGTGCTCCTGTGTGAAAACGCTCAGCATAACGGCACATCCGTTTGACTCCGGGCTGTAGTTTGGCGATGAAAGTCTTCCGGTGAACCCATCCGTTTAACATCACGCATGAAATTTTTAATTCGCTCTTTTTTCAGAACCCTGCGCGTGGTGCTCGGCCCGGTCATCTTGCTCAAAGAACGCTTGAGTCGGCCCGCCGGACTGGTGCGCGCACAGGCGGCGCAAGACATCGTCAACAAGCAGTGCGAAAGCCTGGTGTTTTACCACTACAAGACCTGCCCTTTTTGCATGAAAGTACGGCGAGAAATGCGCCGCTTGTCGCTGCCGATTCAACACCTTGACGCGCAACCAGAAGGTCGCAATCGGGAGGCGCTCAAGCAAGGCGGTGGACTCGCCAAAGTACCCTGCTTGAAGGTCACCGACGCTGGCGGTAGCAGCCATTGGCTTTACGATTCCGACAAAATTATGGTTTATTTGCGCGACCGTTTTTCAGACAAGTCAGTCGCCGTCTGAAACTATTTTTCGAATGTGCTCAGGCAGCGTTTTGGCTTTTTGCGCTGGAAAGTCGACCCAAATAGTGGTGGCGCCACCGGCCGCGTAAATCACGCCTGGCTGGTCCACTCGCTCCATCGTGGCCCAGGTTTCAAAGGTCGTGCGCGCAACATCGCTCACGTACATTTTGACCAGCACGTCGCCAGGGTATTCAAGCTGCTTGTAGAAATTGCAAAAGGCGTTGACGATGACTGAGCCGTCGCCTTTGGGATCGGGCATAGCGCCAATGCTGCGCGTCCAGTCAACGCGGATCGTCTCCAGATAACGAAAGTACGAGCAGTTGTTGACATGGCCCATCGCGTCCATGTCGCCCCAGCGAATCGGGATCAGCATTTGATAAACGAATTTTTTCTTTTCGGGAATCTCGATCTTCATGCGTGTGCCTTGATTAAAAACGAGGGTGCCGAGCGTGAACAACACGCAGGGAGCGGAATTCTGCGAGCGACGGCCAATGACTGGCCTAGGCGGCATAATAAAACTTAATCTCCGCTGCCGGTGACCCCTCACCCCCGCAACGAATCCGACACCGCCAAAGCTAAATTATCACGGAGCCCCCACCGCATGAACAACGAAGATATCTTGGCCCAATTCGGCCCCCGCGAAGCCATGGACTATGACGTGGTGGTGGTCGGCGGTGGTCCCGGCGGCTTGGCCACGGCGATCCGCCTGAAGCAACTGGCGGCAGAAAAAGGCACCGAGATTTCCGTCGTGGTGCTTGAAAAAGGCTCAGAGCCAGGCGCGCACATTCTCTCGGGCGCGGTGATGGACCCGATCGCCTTGAATGAATTGATCCCCGACTGGAAGGCGCTGGGTGCGCCCCTGAACCAGCCCGTCACGTCAGATGAAGTGCTGTTTTTAAGCGAACAAGGTTCCACCAAAACACCGGTGTTTTTAGTCCCCGACTGCATGCACAACGAAGGCAACTACATCGTCAGCCTGGGCAATGTGGTGCGCTGGTTGGCGCAGCAAGCTGAAAACCTCGGCGTTGAAATTTTCCCGGGCTTTGCCGCCGCTGAAGTGCTTTACAACGAAGACGGCTCAGTCAAAGGCGTGGCCACCGGCAATCTGGGCGTGGGTAAAACCGGCGAGCCCGGCGAGAACTTCCAGCTCGGCATGGAACTGCACGGCAAGTACACGGTGTTTGCCGAAGGTGCGCGCGGTCACTTGGGTCGCCAGTTGATCAACCGCTTCAAGCTGGACGCCGGTAAAGACCCGCAAGCCTACGCGCTCGGCATCAAAGAGCTGTGGGAAATTGACCCGGCCAAACACAAAGCCGGACTGGTGATGCACACCGCCGGCTGGCCGATGAAGTCGGACACCTATGGCGGCGGCTTCATGTATCACCTCGAAGACAACAAGGTCACGCTCGGGCTGGTCACCGGGCTTGACTACAGCAACCCCTACCTGAGCCCGTTTGAAGAAATGCAGCGCTGGAAAACACATCCCGCGATTCGCCAGTACCTCGAAGGCGGCAAGCGCATCAGCTACGGTGCGCGCGCCATCACGGCCGGTGGTGCCTTGAGTTTGCCGAAGACGGTGTTCCCGGGCGGTGCCTTGGTCGGCTGCGAAGCCGGTTACCTCAACGCTGCGCGCATCAAGGGCAGCCACGCCGCCATCAAAACCGGCATGCTGGCAGCAGAAGCGGCTTACGCCGCAGTGACGAACGGTCGCCAGCATGACGAACTCAGTGCCTACCCGGCGGCCTACGCCAAGAGCTGGCTGGCCAAAGAACTGAACCAGTCACGCAACTTCAAGGCATGGTTCAAAAAAGGCTTGTACATGGGCTCGTTCATGACCGGCATCGAGCAGTGGTTGCTGCCGCGTCTGGGCATCCAGAGCCCGCCGTGGACGATTCACCGCACCCAACCCGACCACCTCATGCTGAAGCCGGCGGCAGAGTGCCAGCCGATCGTCTACCCGAAGCCGGACAACAAGATCACCTTCGACCGCCTGAGTTCGGTGTTTGTCTCGAACACCAACCACGAAGAGCAGCAACCCGCACACCTGACGCTGAAAGATGCCAGCGTGCCGGTCAGCGTCAACTTGGCCACTTACGCCGGCCCAGAAAGCCGTTACTGCCCCGCCGGTGTTTATGAGTACGTGAAGAACCCGGACGACACCGACCGGCTGCAAATCAACGCGCAAAACTGCGTGCACTGCAAAACCTGCGACATTAAAGACCCAACGCAAAACATCGTCTGGGTCACGCCTGAAGGTGGCGGCGGACCCAACTACAGCGGCATGTGAGCGGCCGTCAAAGTCGCAGCGACTGAACGCTCACGCCGCTCAGTCACGATAGCGATCGCACAAAGCTTGTGTGGCGCTGCGAAAAGCCCCGATATCGCTGCCGACGCCAACGAAGGTTGCGCCCATGGCCAAATAGTTGCGGGCTTGTGCCTCGACGGGCGCGAGAATGCCAACCGGTTTGCCGGCGGCCTTGACGTCGGCAAACACTTGGGCGATCACGGCTTGAACGTCGGGGTGGCCCGGATTGCCCAGATGCCCCAGTGCTGCGGACAAGTCAGACGGGCCGACGAAGATGGAGTCAACACCGTCTAGCGCTGCAATTTCTTTGACCGCTGCCACACCCGCCAAACTCTCAATTTGCACCATCACGCAGATGTGTTCGTTGATGTTTTTCAAATAGTCTGGAATAGAACCGTAGCGGTTGCTGCGCTGTGTCACGGCCACACCGCGAATACCTTGCGGCGGATAACGCGTGGCAGCGACCGCAGTGCGCGCTTCTTCAGCGCTTTCAACGAAGGGCACGAGAAAATTGTAAAAGCCGGCATCCAGCAGTCTTTTGATCTCGACAGCACTGTTGCACGACGGCCGCACGATAGGGGCGGTTGGGCTGTCTTTGAGCGCCATGAGCTGAGGGATAAAAGTGTTGACGTCGTTTGGCGAATGCTCACCGTCCAGCAAAATCCAATCAAAACCAGCCAAACCCAGCACTTCGGCCGTGATGGGACTGGCCAGAGATGACCAGCAGCCGATGAGTTTTTTACCCGCCAACAAATCGCGCTTGAAACTGTTGGGGAACGATTGATACGGAACTGCTTGTGTCATGGCGTGGTTTGGTCTTTTAAAAAAATGAAGTATCGTTGTACGGCACTGAAGTGTCGCTTTTCTTACAGGATTTAGCGTCAGTTCTTCGTTCCAAGGGCTGAATCAGGCGATCAACTGGACTTTTTATGAGACTTTGATAAAGTGATGAACGCACAGACATCAGTCATACGTTGTCCGATATAAGTCAACTCAACGCCCGTCATTTAATCTTAATCGCCCATTGATGCAGCCCCCACAAACCCTCACGCCGACAGACAACGGCATGGCCGCATTCGCCCTTCAGGACAGAGGTGCGCCGCGCAGACCCAAAGGCTTGGTGACTGAAGTTGTCGACAGTTTGGCCGGCAGCATACGAGAAGGCCAACTGCAGCCAGGCACCAAACTGCCGACCGAAGCCGAAATCATGAGCCATTTCGGCGTTAGCCGGACGGTCGTGCGTGAAGCCATCTCAAAACTGCAAGCGTCCGCACTGGTTGAAACACGGCACGGCATCGGCACCTTTGTGCTGGCCCCTCAGGACCCCGGCAATTTCAAGATCGCGGCGGAAGACTTCACCACGATCGCTGATGTGATTTCAGTGTTGGAACTGCGCATCAGCCTAGAGACCGAGACTGCTGGCCTGGCTGCCCTGCGCCGCACGCCTGACAACTTGCTGGCCATGAAGACCGCACTGGACGCCTTTAAAGTATCGATTCAAGAAGACTCAGATGCCGTGCCGCCTGACTTCCAGTTCCACATGGAAGTGGCTCATTCGACCGGCAACCGCCACTTTGCCGACTTGATGACCTACCTCGGCACCATGATCATTCCACGCACACGGGTCAACACCACGTTGAACGCACCCGAGGGCCGGCTGAAGTATTTACAACGCGTCCACAGTGAGCACGAGAACATCTATCAGGCGATTCAACAACAAGATGTCGAGGCAGCCCGGGCGGCTATGCGCACGCATTTGTCAAACAGCCGCGAGCGCTTGCAAAAAGGCAATAACCTGCACACGATGCAGCCCTAGGCACATCTCAAGCCGGATCAATTGACGACTGTCAATCAGGAAATCCACCAGATAGGTCTGGATTCATTAGCCCTTAAGCTACAAAACCAATAGCAAGGTATCTTCACGCCAGCCAATCTGCGTTATATTCATGGCTCAAGCGTGCGCTCATCGAAGCTACGGAAAATTCAAGAAAAAACGAAAGAGGAATAGCTGAATGAGTGCGAAGGAAAACGCAGCGGTGACTCAACTGCTTGAGTTGCTGGAAGCGCGCTATGCGCTGCGTGTGTTGTGGGCCCTCAAAGACGGTCATCCGCAGACATTTCGGCTTTTACAAGACAGCGTCGGGCAGATCACCCCGAACACGCTCAATACACGGATCAAAGAACTTCGCTCGGCCGGCCTGTTGCACCATGACGGCGATGGCTATGTGGTCACGACCCTGGGTGCTGACCTCCTGAAACGCCTGACCGAGCTGCCAGCCTTTGCTGCCAAGTGGACGGCCAGCCAAGCCAAAACAAGCCCCGTCAAAAAACCCGCTAAGTGAGTCCACATCCAGCGAGGGGCTTTTAATCAATCCCTTGTCTTGAAAAGGGCCTTAGCACCCCCAATTGCCTTTCTGATCGCATTTCTCATCAAGTTCCAATGCAACAAAAAAACTCACCCGAACAAAATCAAAACCTGACCGGCGCCCCTAGTCCTGAAGAACTCGAAGCGGCGCAAGCCGCCAATGAAGTCGATGCGATGGAGGCGCTGCCTACCTTACAGTTACAGGCAGAACTACTGGCCTTGCAAGCGAAAAATACAGAATTGGCCGACAACTACTTGCGCGCCAAAGCTGAAGCCGAAAACGCCCGTCGCCGGGCTGACGAAGAAATCTCGAAAGCGCGTAAGTTTGCGCTTGAGAGTTTTGCGGAAAGCCTGCTGCCGGTCGCAGACAGCCTAGAAGCGGGTCTGCAGCTGAAAGAAGCCAATGCCGAGCAAATCCGCGAAGGCACAGAGGCCACGCTGAAGCAGCTCAAGAGCGCACTGGAGCGCAACCGCGTGATGGCGATTGACCCGGCTGCCGGCACCAAGTTCGATCCGCACCAGCACCAAGCCATCAGCATGGTGCCGCTGCCGGCGGAGTCCACGCAAGAGGCCAACACCGTTGTCATGGTTCTGCAAAAGGGCTATCTCATCGCTGACCGTGTGCTGCGCCCGGCTCTGGTCACCGTGGCCGCTCCCAAATAAAACGGACACGGCAAATAAGCTTTCAACCTAGGTCTTGAAGTTTCAGCACTTAACCTTAAGTCAGCTTCACAGCATCATTCAAACAGTTACATCGCCAGATGAGCAGACCTCAACAACCAGGTCTTCTGACGGCAGCATCGATTAAAAATAACAGGAGTTAAGCATCATGGGAAGAATCATCGGCATTGACCTCGGAACCACCAACAGCTGCGTTTCCGTCATGGAGGGCAACACGCCCCGCGTCATTGAAAACTCTGAAGGCGCACGCACGACGCCGTCCATCGTGGCCTACCAAGAAGGTGGCGACGTGCTGGTCGGCGCTTCAGCCAAACGCCAAGCAGTCACCAACCCGCGCAACACTTTGTACGCGGTCAAGCGTCTGATCGGCCGCAAGTTCGCTGAAAAAGAAGTGCAAAAAGACATCGACCTGATGCCTTACAAAATTGTGGCTGCTGACAACGGTGACGCTTGGGTGCAAGTGCACGACAAGCAACTCTCGGCTCAACAGGTCAGCGCAGACATCTTGCGCAAGATGAAGAAAACCGCTGAAGACTATCTGGGTGAAGCCGTCACAGAAGCCGTCATCACTGTACCGGCCTACTTCAACGATGCACAGCGTCAAGCCACCAAAGACGCTGGCCGCATTGCCGGTCTGGACGTCAAACGCATCATCAACGAGCCGACGGCAGCTGCTTTGGCCTTTGGTCTGGACAAGCAAGAAAAAGGCGATCGCAAGATCGCTGTGTATGACTTGGGCGGCGGTACCTTCGACATCTCCATCATCGAAATTGCTGACGTCGACGGCGAAAAACAATTCGAAGTGCTGTCGACCAACGGCGACACCTTTTTGGGCGGCGAAGACTTCGACCAGCGCATCATCGACTTCATCATCGACGAGTTCAAGAAAGAATCCGGCGTCAACTTAAAAAGCGACGTGCTGGCACTGCAGCGCCTGAAAGAAGCCGCTGAAAAAGCCAAGATCGAGCTGTCCAGCAGCGCCCAGACCGACATCAACCTGCCTTACATCACGGCTGATGCATCGGGCCCGAAACACCTGAACATCAAGATGACACGCGCCAAGCTGGAAAGCTTGGTTGACGAGTTGATCGAGCGCACGATTGCACCTTGCCGCATGGCCGTCAAAGACGCTGGCATTGACGTCAGCGCTATCCATGACGTGATTTTGGTCGGCGGCATGACCCGCATGCCCAAGGTCCAAGAGAAGGTCAAAGAATTCTTCGGCCGTGAGCCACGCAAAGACGTCAACCCTGACGAAGCCGTCGCCGTTGGCGCCGCCATTCAGGGCCAAGTGCTGTCGGGTGACCGCACCGACGTCTTGCTGCTGGACGTGACACCGCTGTCCCTGGGTATCGAAACCATGGGCGGCGTCATGACCAAAATGATCAAGAAGAACACGACCATCCCGACCAAGTTCGCACAGACCTTTTCGACGGCTGAAGACAACCAGCCCGCAGTGACCATCAAAGTGTTTCAGGGTGAACGCGAGATCGCTTCCGGCAACAAAGGCCTTGGCGAATTCAACCTTGAAGGTATTCCACCAGCAGCCCGTGGCACGCCACAAATTGAAGTGTCGTTTGACATCGACGCCAACGGCATCTTGCACGTCGGCGCCAAAGACAAAGGCACCGGCAAGGAAAACAAGATCACCATCAAGGCCAACTCCGGTTTGACCGAAGCTGAGATTCAGCAGATGGTGAAAGACGCTGAACTCAATGCAGCCTCCGACAAAGAAAAAGTCGAGTTCGTTCAAGCCAAGAACAATGCAGAGGCAATGGTCCACAGCGTGCGTAAGTCCTTGGTCGAGTACGGCGACAAGCTGGACGCTGGCGAGAAAGAAAAAATCGAAACCGCCATCAGCGACATGGAAGAGGCCCTCAAAGGCGAAGACAAAGCCGCCATTGATGCCAAGAACGCTGCCTTGATGGAAGCCAGCCAGAAGTTGGGCGAAAAAATGTACGCCGACATGCAAGCCAGCCAAGCGGAACAAACCGCAGCAGCGGGTCCAAGTGGTGCGGCTGGCAACGACGCCAAAGCAGCCGACGATAATGTCGTTGACGCCGAAGTCAAAGAAGTCAAAAAGGGTTAAACCTTTCTTCGGGCCTCGGCCCGTTGCCTCAAAGCGGAATCAAGGGCTGAGCCCGGATTCCGCTTTCCTGCTTCCGGATACCCCCGAATTATTTTCACTGAACACGCAGTTTCATGGCCAAAAAAGATTATTACGACACGCTGGGTGTAGCAAAAAACGCCAGCGAAGAGGACATCAAAAAAGCGTATCGCAAACTGGCGATGAAGCATCACCCTGACCGCAATCAAGGTGATGGCTCCAAGGCATCTGAAGAAAAATTCAAAGAAGCCAAAGAAGCCTATGAGATGCTGTCGGACGCCAACAAGCGTGCTGCTTACGACCAGTATGGCCATGCAGGCGTTGACCCCAATCGGGGCGGCGGCGGCGGTGGACCGGAAGGTTTTGGCGGCTTTGCCGAGGCCTTCGGCGATATTTTTGGCGATGTGATGGGCGGCCGCAACCAGCAGCGCGCTGGACGGCAAGCCTTTCGCGGTGGCGATCTCAGCTACGCGATGGAGGTCACTCTGGAGGAAGCCGCCAGTGGCAAAGATGCGCAAATTCGCATTCCCAGCTGGGACGACTGCCGCACCTGCCAAGGCAGCGGCGCCAAACCAGGCACCAAGGTCGCGACTTGCACCACCTGCCACGGCCACGGTGTGGTGCAAATGCGCCAAGGCTTTTTCAGCGTTCAGCAAAACTGCCCGCAGTGCAAAGGCACCGGCAAACTCATTCCCGAACCCTGCGTGGCTTGCCACGGTGTTGGCAAGACCAAAACCAACAAGACCCTCGAAGTCAAAATTCCAGGCGGCATTGACGACGGCATGCGCATTCGCTCCACCGGCAATGGCGAGCCGGGTACCAATGGCGGTCCACCCGGCGACCTCTACATTGAAATTCGTATCAAGAAGCACGACATTTTTGAGCGCGAAGGCGACGACCTGCATTGCGTTGTGCCCATCAGTTTTCCGCGTGCAGCGCTCGGCGGTGAGATCGAAGTGCCGACGCTTTCAGGCAAAGCGGCCATCGACATTCCGGAAGGCACACAAGCCGGCAAGCAATTCCGGCTGCGTGGCAAGGGCATCAAAGGCGTGCGGTCTAGCTACCCGGGAGACCTCTACTGCCACATCGCCGTCGAAACACCCGTGAAGTTGAGCGAGCACCAACGCAAGCTGCTAAAGGAATTGGAAGAGTCGCTGAAAAAAGGCGGGGCCAAGCACTCCCCCACGGAAGAAGGCTGGACCGACAAGCTGAAGAACTTCTTCAACGCCTGATCGGTCGCCTAGATCCTTAGACCTCCCTACGGGAAGCGCGCGAAAGACCTTGGGCGGTGACTGCAACCGTCAATGGCCCCTGCGCGCGTCGGTGGTCTGCCCTATAGTTTGCAATCTTTCAAACTAACGCACCCGATCCCCATGAAAACAAAAGCAGCTGTCGCCTGGAAGTCAGGCCAACCCCTGACCATTGAAACCGTTGACCTGCAAGGCCCGAAATTTGGCGAGGTGCTGATCGAGATCAAGGCCACCGGCATTTGCCATACCGACTATTACACACTCTCAGGCGCAGACCCGGAAGGCATTTTCCCGGCGATTTTGGGCCATGAAGGCGCTGGTATTGTGGTTGACGTTGGCCCAGGCGTGACCTCGCTGCAAAAAGGCGACCACGTCATTCCGCTCTACACCCCGGAGTGCCGCCAGTGCAAATACTGCCTGTCGCGCAAGACCAATTTGTGCCAGCTGATTCGCGGCACGCAGGGCAAGGGTTTGATGCCCGACGCCACCAGCCGCTTCAGCCTGAATGGTGAGCCGATCTTCCATTACATGGGCACCTCGACCTTCAGCAACTACACCGTCGCCCCTGAAATCTCGCTGGCCAAAATCCGCAAGGACGCGCCGTTTGACAAGGTCTGCTACATCGGCTGCGGCGTCACCACCGGCATTGGTGCCGTGCTGTTCACGGCCAAGGTCGAAGCCGGCGCCAACGTGGTGGTCTTTGGTCTGGGCGGCATTGGCCTGAACGTGATTCAAGGTGCCAAGATGGTCGGCGCCGACAAGATCATCGGCGTTGATTTGAACCCCGAGCGTGAAGCCATGGCCCGCAAATTCGGCATGACGCACTTCTTGAACCCCAAAGCGATTGAAGCGGCCGGCGGCAACCTGGTCGACGCGATTGTGCAACTGACCGACGGCGGCGCTGACTACAGCTTCGAGTGCATCGGCAACACCAAGGTGATGCGTCAGGCGCTCGAATGCACGCACAAAGGTTGGGGCCGCAGCATCATCATCGGCGTGGCCGAAGCCGGTGCCGAAATCAGCACTCGTCCGTTCCAGTTGGTGACCGGCCGCAAATGGGAAGGCTCAGCCTTTGGCGGCGCACGCGGTCGCACCGACGTGCCAAAGATCGTCGACTGGTACATGGAAGGCAAGATCAACATCGACGACTTGATCACCCACACCATGCCGCTGGAAGACATCAACAAAGGCTTTGAGTTGATGAAAAGCGGCGAGTCGATTCGCGGCGTTGTGCTGTTTTAGGTCAGGCAGCCCGGCTGTCAGAGCTGAAACAAGCTGCCTTTGCCAACCATCCGCCGTGTGTCTATACCGGCAAGCTTCAAAGCTTTCCAGACCACGGTGGCAATGGTGTCGTAAACAGGAACACCAAACTCAGCCTCCAGCTCGGGCACCAGCGGTGCGCCACGCAAATTCGTACAAAAAATGGCAACCGCTTCGGGTCGCTTGTCAGCCGGGCCGGACATCACGGCACGCACCATCTCTCGGATTTGCTCGTCACTGACTTCTGAGAACGAAAAATTGTCTTGCAGTCCTAAGTGGCGCTCGGCCACGCAGTCAATGCCTTCTTGCGCATAGTTACCGACAATCGCGGCTTGAACGTCGGCCCGGTAAGGGGTCACCAAACCAAGGCGGCGAACCGACGTGGCCTGCAAAATTTCATTCAAGGCCAGCACTGACGTGCACGCCAGAGCGCCGGTCGTGCGTTCAATGGCGGCGCACAGCTGACGGTCTGACTCAAAACCCAACCAGCCTGAAGATGTGCCGTTCCAGCTGATCACTTGGCAGCGGGCATGCGAGAGCAATTCGGCAGCCGCCAATATTTCCCGGTTGTCAAACTGAGCCAAAGCCCCCGCTGACAAAGCGATTTCAGTCACCCGAAAGCGACCAAAATGCGCACTGACTTCGGGTAGGTCAGAAAGCATGGCCGCAGTGACGGGCTCCAAAACGGTATTGGACGAAGGGGTCAGCATCCCCAAAAGAATACGCGTGAGAGGTGCTGTAGCCGGTGTGTCGTTGAAGTTCATAAGTGAGTCCATCAAAGCCAGAAGCATGCCAGCTTGCTTTTAAACAAGGCCCGATCCAGGCATCAATGGATACGATCAGCTACGATTCTTGTATCCAGAAAATTTCAGTCTCAGCTGTTCGAGCGTGCACGACTCTTGCTCTAGCCTACCCATCCATGACAAAACCTAAAGCCAACGCCGCCAAACCTGTGCCTCCAGCCGGCCGCCGCGCTGCAACGCAAGCCGATATTCACCAGCGTATTTACGATGCAATTGTTGAGCACCGGCTGCTCCCGGGTACCAAGCTGTCAGAAGAACGGGTGGCCGAACTTTTTGCCGTGAGCCGGACACAGGTGCGTGGCGCATTGCAGCGCTTGGCTGTCGAACAGCTGATCACGCAAGTCCCCAACCGAGGCGCGTTTGTCACCACCCCTACTGCAGAAGAAGCCCAAGATGTGCTGTCTGTCAGGCGTACTTTAGAGCCCGCAGGCGTAGCGCGACTGATAGAGCGCATTGCCGCAGGCAAGGCGCCAAGCGCCGTCAAAGATTTGCGGGCACTGGTCAAGCGTGAGCATCAAGCACATGCGCAGGGAGACCGGCGTCAGACGGTGCGCTTGTCAGGCGACTTTCATGTGCTGCTGGCCGAATTATCCGGAAGCAGCATCTTGGCGCGGCTCATGAGAGAGCTCACGCCACTGACTTGTCTGGCCATCCTGACTTTCGAGGCACCGACCTCCACCGCCTGCCCGAATGACGAGCACGAACTGTTGATCGACGCGATCGAAGCTGGCGATGCGTTGGGTGCAGAGCGGCTCATGATCGACCATCTGAAACACATCGAAAACGCCCTGAAGCTCGATGCGCATCAAGTGCAGGAAGTTGACCTTGCCGACGTGCTTTTTGGCTGAGCCGCTCGGCAGACCCAACTCAATCCTCCATCATGATGGGTGAAAACGCCGACGCACCCAGCACCTGCTCGGCATGCCACGCCAGCCGCATGACCAGCGCATCTGCGTAGCGCGGCCCAGCAATTTGGAGCCCGACCGGCAAACCCTGACGCCCCTGACCGCAAGGCAATGAAATGGCAGGCACACCGCCGTAGTTAAAAATCGGGGTGAAGGCCGCATGACCGCGCGGTCCAGCAGGCAAACCACCAATGGTGTCCGGACCCAGACTGCCCAAAGGCCAAGCTTCAACGGGACTCACAGGGCAAAGCAAAGCATCGTATTGCGCGAATAAACGCGTGAAACTGGCGTGAAACTCCTCCCGCAGCTTGAGCAGCTCAGTCACCCGGGTCCCCGAAACGGCGAAGCCGAGTTCGATCTGAGCGCCGATATCAGGGTCCAGCAGCTCCGGCGTCTTTCGCCAAACATCACCAAAACGCTGCGCTAATCCGGCCTGCTGCAATGCAATGAGCGGATATTCGCGGGCCTCTGCAGGCCAGACCGGATCGGCCCTCTCAATGTGCCAACCCGCTTGACGCAGGGCCGCAACAGCGGCCTCCAAGGTGTCCAGTACATCAACGTCCACCGGCAAATCACAACCCAAATGCGGCGACCATGCCAAGCGCAGCGGCCCCAGCGGCGCCTTCAGCGTCGGCATGACATCTGGCACCGCAAAGGCCGGAGATGACAGCGTGTCCGCCGGTTCCCAAGCGGTCAAGGCGTCCAGCATGAAAGCCACATCTTCTACATTTCGGCCTATTTGCCCCACCACAGACAGCAAATGATTGGGGTCGTCAAAACCCCACGGGTTGGGCACGCGACCCAGGGTCGGCTTCATACCGACCAGCCCGGTGTGCGCACAAGGACGACGCACCGAACCACCCGCATCAGTCGCCAACGCCAGTGGCCCCAGCCCGGCGCTAACGCCAGCGACAGCACCGCCCGATGACCCGCCCGGTGTGCGCTGCAAGTCCCACGGATTGTGGGTTTCGCCATGCAGCGGTGTGGCCGTAATGCCCTTGCAGGCAAACTCAGAACTGTTAGTCACCCCCAACGGCACAGCCCCCAGCGCACGCAGCCGGGCAACACACCAGGAGTCTCGCGGTGCCACAAAGTCAGCAAACACCAAGGAGCCAAAGGTTGCCGGGCGGCCGCCCAGCCATAGGTTGTCCTTGACCGTGAAGGGCACACCCGCCAAGGGCAAATGCTCGCCAGCCGCGAGACGTGCATCAACCTCCCGCGCAACCGCCATGGGCAGCTCCGGGTCAAAATCAGCAAATGCATTGAGCCTCGGCTCCAGCCGTTGCACACGTTCACAGAAAAATGCGGCCACCTGGCTCGCGCTGAGTTTTCGGGCAGACACTTCCTGCGCAACGCGCAGGGCAGACCAGCGGTGTAAATCGTTCATCATTGAGGATCCTTGGTTCGACGGCTTACGCAATGGATGCACCATACAGACAACTTTGTATCCAATTTAGTGCTTCGCTGCACCACCTTGAGTCGTTAACAGCAGACATACGGCCCAGGTCATCTCGCCCGGCTCTTTTTGCGTCTATTGAGAACATCTATTGCAAGACTGAGTCCAGCTTGCCAATGCAGACGCGCTTCAAGATTGGATACAAGACTGGCATGTTGATTGCGTGACCCCACGCCATGACACAGACCGACAGCCTCTACGACTTCGACCTCTTGTTGCTCGACGCCATCGCCCTGACCGCTGACGCCCTGCAACCCGAAATAAGAGATTGCGCCATTGGCATCAAAGATGGCCGGATCACTTGGCGGGACACCAAGCCCCCTGAAAAGTACACGGCTGCGCGCACGCTTCGGCTACCGGGCCACTTCATCACCCCGGGCTTCGTCAACACCCATACCCACAGCGTGCTGAGCATGGTGCGGGGGGTGGCGGCAGACTTGGGTTTTGCGCCGTCTTACACACCCGGAATTCCCAAGGGCACGCAGGTCACCCCACCACAAGCCCGAGCACTTGCACGGCTGGGCGCGCTGGAAGCCCTCCTCTTTGGGTCGACGGTTTTAGGAGACCATTTTGTTCACGCGGATGTCACAACCCAAGCCATGGCGGAGCTTGGTTTACGGCTGTGTCCAAGTTGGCGAATTCACGATGTTGATTTTTCAAAGGTGGCGCAAGGTCAGTGGCAACACGCCACGGCCATCGGGCAATCAACGCTTGAAGCGGCACTGCAACTGCATGAACGCTGGGCTGCGCATCCGCGCGTGCAAGTCAACCTTGCGGCGCATGCGGTGGACACCTGCTCCAACGATTTTTTAAAAGAAATTGCGGAAATTTCGCGAGTCAAAGACCTGGTCGTCAGTACCCACTTAGGGCAAAGCCGCACAGAAGTTGACCGGGTCCTTGAGCGAACCGGCCGCACGTCTACCGAAGTCTTGGAAGATGCAGGCCTGCTCAACCAACGGCTGATGGGCGGCCACTGCATCTACCTGACGAGCAGCGACATCGCCAAGATGGCCAACGCTGGGGCCCACGCCGTGCACATCCCCAAATGCAATGCAAGCTCAGGCCGGCTCGCACCGACCCACCTGCTCAAGGCTGCCGGTGTGAACATCGCCCTGGCCACCGACACACAACATGGCGACATGGTGGAGTTAATGCGCTGGGCACTGATGACCGCACGCGTGCAAGAAGGTGGCGTGAACGACAACTGGCAACCGAGGCATGTTTTTCACATGGCCACGCTGGGCGGTGCCCGTGCGCTGGGCATGCACAACAACATCGGCAGCATCGAAGTTGGCAAGGCTGCTGACCTGGTGGTGTTTGACGGCAACAGGCCGCATCTGCGGCCCCACGTGAACCCATTGGGGAACCTGGTTCACACAGGTCAGGGCCGCGATGTGCGGATGGTGATGGTCGATGGATACATATTGGTCGAACACGGCCTCCCGACCCAAGTGGACATGGACAGCGTTTGCGCCGAAGCCGAAACAGTTGCACGCGAGCTTTGGGGTCATGAAGGCCGCCATTACTGGCGCTGAAAAGCCGGCACGGTCATGCCCCGGAGTCGGGCGCAGTGCACCAATGCGGTTTTTTTGTATCCAATCTGGAATTTAAAGCCCTCGCCAAGTGCCCATCTGAAAAGTATTCAAAGAATAAAAATCCATCCATCCTCAATGAAAAATTCTGTTTTTTGAGGCTTGCATCAAAAATCTACTTTGGATACAGCATCTGGCACACAGCTTGCTCCACAAAAGACAGGCGGCTCGTTTTTGGCCGTCCGTTCAACAAGTCCGAGGAAACCAAAATGTTTAGATCCGTTGCGAAACTCGTGTTGGCGCTGGCCGCTGTCGTGCCTTTAGCCAGCCACGCACAAGAGGCTCCGTCCATCAAACTCGGCTATGCCAAATGTGCGCATTGCACGCCGATGGCGCTGACACCGCAGCACGCCGCCAACATCAAGCTTGAAGCTATTAACTTCAACACTGGCAACGACGTGTTGACAGCCTTGGTGTCCAAAAGCATTGACGTTGCACAGGTGACCTACCTGCACTACGCCACGGCACTGGACAGAGGTTTTGACGTGGTGGCCATCTCAGGACAAATCAATGGCGGGTCGCAAATCCTGGTCAGCAACGAGCTGTCCATCAAGGAAAACGACTGGGCCGGCTTGAAAAAAGTCATTGCCGAGTTCAAGGCTGCAGGCAAGCCCTTCCGCGTGGCCGCTTCGCGCGGTAATGCACAAGACATTCAAATGCGCGGCGCGTTCGCCAAACAAGGCATCGACGTCAACAAGGACGTTCAGTTCATCAACATCCCCAACCCAGCAGACCATGTGCAAGCACTGCGGCGCAATGAAATTGAATTGATTTCTGCGGTCGACCCTTTTGCCACACAAATCCGCCAGCTGAATGCAGCCAAGTTCTTCGCCTTCCCGTATGACCAGGCAGCCGGAAAACTCACCAACCTGATCGTCACTCGCTCCGATGTGATCGCCAGCAAACCCAAAGCAGTTGAAGAAACCGTGCGTTCCATCGTCAAAGTCAACGCCTTGTTGATCGCCGACAAAACTCTGTTCGTTGACACGATTCAAAAGATCACCGGTCTTGACAAAGCCATCGCTGCGGGCGCCGTGACCAACCTCTATCCTGACACCAATATGTACCGCGCTTCTGCCGTGTCAATGGGCGCCATGATGCGCGACCTGAAGTACATACAGACAGACGTTTCAGCAGCCATTGACAAAAACATGGACTACCGCTTTCTCGAAGCCGTCACCGGCAAACCCAAGTCTGCCCTCGGCTACTGAGAACGGTCATGACCACACCTTCTATATTGACGAGGCTGTACCGGCGCGTAGAACGCGCCATTGTTCCAACGCTGGCACTCGTCGGATGGGAGGTGTTTTCACGCTCTGGCGTACTTCCACCCGCCCTGCTGCCGGCGCCCTCGCAAGTGTTGCTCGCTTGGGCTGACTGGGTTGTCGGCACTGACGGCAACACGCAAACCTACAGCGGCCACTGGATATTTGACACGGCCGCCAGTGCCGCCCGGGTACTGACCGGCTTCGCACTCGCTACTGTTTTGGGCGTCGCTATGGGTATGGCGATTGGATGGTCTCGCAAAGTTGAAAAGCTGATTGAGCCGTTGCTGCAAATCCTCAGACCCATTCCACCCGTATCTTGGATTCCACTGGCCATCATCTGGTTTGGCATTGCCAACAAACCAGCCATCTTTTTGGTCTTTCTCGGCTCCTTCTTCCCTATTCTGCTCAGCACGATTCATGGCGTCAAAACCTGTGATCGCAACCTCCTGCGCGCAGGTGCCATGGCCGGCGGTTCACCCCGAAATTTATTGATTCACATCGTCTTTCCGGCGGCCTTGCCGAGTATTTTTTCGGGCCTGCGCATTGCGATTGGCTCTGCCTGGATGCTGTCAGTCACCGCCGAGATGGTGGCCGTTAAAAGTGGCCTCGGCTACGTCCTTTGGGACTCCTACTATTTCTTACGCTACGACATCGTCATTGCCGCCATGGTGAGCATTGGTCTGCTGGGCTTTCTCAGTGACACCGCCATCAAGCTCTTGGCTGCGCGCGTGCTGCGCTGGCAGCGTGGAACCACCCTGCAAGCGAACGAAGGCTGACCTATGACACTCATCACCATTGACCGTGTTTCACGACACTTCACCGACGCCCAGAAAAACAGCACTGTCAAAGCGCTGGACAACATCTCGCTGGATGTCCAGCGCAATGAATTTTTGTGCCTGTTAGGCCCCAGTGGTTGCGGCAAGTCCACGCTGCTCAACATGATTGCCGGCTTTGACATGCCCTCCAGCGGCACGGTCTCCGTTGGCGGTCAAGTGATCACCGGACCCGGCTCTGACCGCGGTTTCGTGTTTCAACAACCGACCTTGATGCCGTGGCTCACTGTCTGGGAAAACGTCGCCTTTCACCTGACCATGCGCGGCATGGACAAGGCCAAGCGCCGCGAAAAAGCGCAACACTTCATCGACATGGTTCGCTTGACCGGTTTTGAGAACCATTTCCCAAGCGAGCTGTCGGGTGGTATGAACCAGCGCGTGGGCATTGCACGTGCGTTGCTGATGAACCCCAAGGTCATCTTGATGGACGAACCCTTTGGCGCGCTGGACGAACAAACCAAAATGGACATGCACAGCGAGTTGATCCGCATCTGGCGCGAAAGCCAGGCAACCATTGTGTTTGTAACCCACAGCATTGAGGAATCCCTGTCGTTGGGAACGCATGTGGCCGTGATGTCGGCCAGACCCGGCCGCATCCGCGAGTTGATCAAGGTCGACCTGCCACGCCCACGCGACCCGACCAGCGCGCCATTCAATGACTACAAGCGACACATCCTCTCGCTGCTACGACCTGAGCCTGTTCATACGCCTGCTGCATAACTGGCCACTGACTGGCAACAAGAACTCAAGCCTGCAAAAACCATCTCTGTCTGCAAAAAATATGACTGACTTCGATCTCATCGTGCGCAATGCGCATGTCATCACCGCCTCTGACATTTTTGACTGCGACATCGGCATTCAGGGTGGGAAAATAGTCCAGCTGGGCCAAGCGCTAGGCACGGCTGCGCGTGAAATAGATGCAGCAGGCCGCACGGTGACGCCAGGCGGCGTGGACGCTCATTGCCATCTTGACCAGCCCATGACACCGCCCACCAAAACAGCCGATGACTTTGACACCGGCACACGGTCGGCCGCCTGCGGTGGCACGACCACCATCATCCCCTTTGCGGCGCAACAAAAAGGACAATCACTGCGGGCCGCTGTTGAAGACTACCGAGCTCGCGCCAAGGGCAAGGCTCATGTGGACTACGCGTTTCATTTGATCGTCAGCGACCCGACGCCCAAGGTGCTGCAAGAAGAGTTGCCGGAGCTGATTCGGGAGGGCTTCACGTCGTTCAAAATATACATGACCTACGACGACATGAAGCTCGACGACGGACAGATTCTCGACGTGCTGGATGTCGCCCGCCAACACGGTGCCATGGCCATGATTCACGCCGAAAACTCCGACTGCATCGAGTGGCTGACAAAACGGCTGGAAGCGTCCGGCCGCACGGCAC
This sequence comes from Comamonadaceae bacterium, assembly GCA_947450765.1. Classification (GTDB taxonomy): domain Bacteria; phylum Pseudomonadota; class Gammaproteobacteria; order Burkholderiales; family Burkholderiaceae_C; genus Polaromonas. The sequence continues at coordinate 31,474 of CANFXC010000017.1, forward strand.
CCCGCTTTCATGCGCATGCACGGCCCATGCTCGTGGAACGCGAAGCAACGCACCGTGCCATCGCGCTGGCAGAGCTGGTCGATGTGCCTATTTTGATTGTTCATGTGTCGGGCCGCGAAGCGGTAGAGCAAATTCGCTGGGCACGCGCACATGGCCTGAACGTGTTTGCAGAGACCTGCCCGCAGTACCTGTTTTTGACAGCCGAAGACTTGGGCATTGACGACAGCTACAAAGGCGCGCGTTGCATTTGCAGCCCGCCACCCCGCGACAAGGCCAACCAACAGGTCATTTGGGACGGCTTGAACGATGGTCTTTTCACCGTCTTTTCTTCCGACCATGCGCCCTTCAAGTACGACGGCATTGAAGGCAAAAAACCGAACGGGCAAGAGGTCGAATTTCGCCATATTCCCAACGGTATTCCTGGTCTTGAAACGCGCATGGCGCTGCTCTGGTCCGAAGGCGTGCTGGCCGGCAGAATGACCGCTAATCGCTTTGTAGAACTGACATCCACCGGGCCCGCCAAAGCCTATGGCCTGCACCCGCGCAAAGGCACAGTGGCGGTCGGTGCAGATGCTGACCTGGTGATTTGGGATGAACGCGATTTTGTACTGACAAACGAGATGCTGCATCACGAGGTTGACTACACGCCCTATGAAGGCATGCGCCTCAAAGCTTGGCCGGGCCTCACACTCAGCCGTGGTGAAGTGGTGTGGGACGGTCGCGACTTTCATCCCCAGCCGGGCCGTGGCGAACTGCTGGCGCGTGGCGCACCGACCTTGTTGCCGACCCGGCGTTAAAGGAGTTCAGTCATGCGTTTATTGATCATCAACCCCAATATTTCGGACAGCGTCACCGCGCTGATTGAAGCCGAAGCACGGCGCAGTGCAGCGCCGGAAACGCAAATCACCATGCTGACGGCAGCCTTTGGCGTGGCCTATATCGAGACTCGTTTTGAAGCGCTGATTGGCGCTTACGCCACGGCGCAATTGGCGGCAGAACACCATGCTGGGCATGACGCCGTCATCATTGCCGCCTTTGGCGATCCGGGGCTTGCAGGCCTTCGGGAAGCGTTACCGATGCCGGTGCTGGGCATGACAGAGTCCGCGCTGGCAACGGCTTGTTTGCTGGGTCATCGGTTTTCAATCATCGCTATTTCTCAGCGCATTCAGGCCTGGTACAGGGAGGTGGTTGAGGCCAATGGGCTGGTCGGCCGATTGGCCAGCATCAGGGCGCTTGACCTTCCACTGGCCAGCATTGGCAGTGTGCAAGACGACCACCTGGAAGCCTTGCGAAGCTTGTGCGAGAAAGCCGTTCGCGAAGACGGTGCCGAAGTGATTATTCTGGCCGGTGCCCCGCTGGCCGGACTGGCACGCGCACTGCACGGACAGCTGCCCGTACCAGTGGTCGACGGTGTTTCAAGTGCGGTGCAGCACGCCCAAACATTGGTGGCACTGCAACCTGGCAAGGCCACGCTGGGGAGCTTTTCAAGCCCGCCCGTGAAACCCAACCGCGGCCTGCCAGACGCCATAGCCCGCCTGCTGGCGGGCTCAAGCGGAACGAAGCCGGAGGCGCTGTAACGCGGGCGGATGACGCGACACCCGCCCGGCCATGAAGCAAGTTCAGACCTTGACTTCGCGGTTGAAGCGGTCGATGTACTCAGCGCGACGCGGGTTGAGCTTGGCCCAGTCAACACCGTTCATGGCTTCGATCGCCTGGGTGTCGGCCGCGTAAACGGACAAGCCCTTGCTGAACTTCGCCTTCGCGCTGGTGGGTGCCACGATGTACGGCACTTCGGCCATCTGGGTTTGCACCTCAGGGCTGATAGCCGCATTGATGTAAGCCGCCGCCAAGTCCACATTTTTTGAGTTTTTGACGATGTGCATCGAGCTCTTGATGTGGATCCAGCCAGTGTCTGGCTTGACCAACGCCACAGGCACGCCCTTGGACTGCAAGTCGCCCACATTGTTGTTGTAGTGGACAGAGATATCAATCTGGCCTTGCTGGAACAGCGTGGCCAGCGAGCCAGGGTTGGAGGCCACGGCGCTGACGTTGGGCAGCAGACGCTTGATGAACTGGAAGGCTGGTTCCATGTTTTCTTCACTGCCGCCATTCAGACGGGCGATCTCGACCATCCAGGCAGACATCAGTGTCGAGCCCATGCCGGCCAGACCCACGCGGCCCTTGAACTCAGGCTTGAGCAGGTCGTTCCAGTTGCGCGGCGGGTTCTTGATCTTCTCGGTGTTGTAAGCGATGCCGATGATCTGGCCTGACACAAAAACACCTAAGCCACGCGGGTCGACAAACTTGCGGGGGATGTCCTTGAGGTTGGGCATTTTGTAAACGGGGATCTTCTCAAAGATGTCGTGCTGTAGAGCATTCAGGTAGGGGCCTTCGTCCAAGATGATCACGTCAAAAGGCGGGTTGGCCTTAGACGCCACGACCTTGGAGACGGTGTCAACGGCCAAACTGGATACAAGATTGGTGCTCGCACCGGTGGCCTTGGCGAAGGCCGGCATCAAGATCTGGCGGTGGGCTGACTCCCAGGCACCAGGGTAGGTGGTAGCCGAGATGCTCTTGGCCTGCGCCATTGACAGAGTTGGCAGGCTCAGCGATGCAGCTGTGGCGGCGCCAGCGTGTAGGAAGCCGCGACGATTCAGGTGGGAGAAGGACATAGCGATGCTTTCTGTGATGAAGACAGCTGTATTGAGCAAGGCTCATGCCATCACCGCAGGTAGTTCGCAGCCGTTAGATGCGTCTTGTTGGGGCTTGTGGGTTGATCTTGGTGCACAAATCGAAATAAATTGTGTCCAAAGTTGTGCCAGATTGTGGACATTCAGACCTATGGACTGGGCACGATTCTTGATAGCTTCAACTGTATGAATTTATCAAACCATGCTGGGGTGGCGTTGCGCTTCGAGGGTATCAGGCATGTCTATGCCGACTCAGTGGCTGTCGCCGATGTTGACCTCGCGGTTGCGCCTGGGGAACTGGTCGCCTTGCTGGGCCCCAGTGGGTGTGGCAAGACGACTCTGTTGCGCATCGTCGCGGGTCTGCTGCGGCAGTCGGCGGGTCGGGTGTTCATTGATGGCCAACAAGTAGACGCGCTGTCCACGGGGGCAAGGCGTGTTGGCATCGTTTTCCAGAACTACGCCCTGTTTCCGCACATGGATGTGCGCGCCAATGTGGGCTACGGCCTTCGGGCCCAAGGTGCACCTGCCGCGCAAATACAGGAGACGGTCGATCGCATGCTGGACTTGGTGCAAATGCGTGCCTTTGGTCACCGCATGCCGCGCGAGCTTTCGGGTGGTCAGCAGCAGCGGGTGGCGCTGGCGCGCACTTTGGCCGTCCGTCCACAGGTGCTTTTGTTGGACGAACCCTTCGCGGCGCTGGACAAAAACCTGCGTCTGGACATGCAGATAGAAATCCGCCGCATCCAGCGGGAGCTGGGGATCACCACGCTTTTAGTCACGCACGACCAGGAAGAAGCGATGTCCATGGCCGACCGCATTGCAGTGATGAATGCCGGCCGCGTCGATCAATTCGACCGACCCGAGACGGTCTATGACTGGCCGGCCTCGCGTTTTGTGGCGAGCTTCATCGGCACCGCCAATCTGCTGCCCGGTCGCCTGCAGCGCATCGGCGAAGGATTCGAGTTGCAGTGCGCCGCAGGGGGACGACTTTCACTGGCCGCTGCTGCGCCTTGTTCGCGTGACGGCGCGGCAGTTCTCTCGGTGCGACCCGAGCACCTGGCCTTCACCAGCCTTGACGCAGGTGGGCCGCAAGCGACCGTGTTGATGGTGGTGCCCCTAGGGCCGCAGCGCGTCTATGAGTTGTTGCTTGATGGCGGCACCAGCGTCAAAGTGACGATGCCCCGCCACAGTGCCGATGCGCCGCTGATCCCGGGTCAGCGTATCGGCCTGCGTCTGCGTGAGGGCGCACCTGCGGCGGTCTTTGTGCCGGAGGCTGCATGAGCCAGGCCGCCAGTCCAACCCGCAGCGGTCTGTGGCTGGCACTGCCACTGGGCCTGTTCTTTGCCGCCTTCGTGGTGGCCCCTTTGATGCTGTTGCTGTTTGTCAGTCTGTACTCTGATGCCAGCATGACTCAGCATGGGTTTGAGCAGTACATTCGATTCTTGGGCGACGACTTCAACCGCGGCGTTCTGATCAACACGCTTGGTCTGGGACTTAAGGTCACTGCGCTGACTTTGGTGCTCGGGTTTCCTTTGGCCTATGCCTACACCCTGACGCCACGCCGGTGGCAGGGTCTGTTAATGCTGTTGATCATTCTGCCGCTGTTGACCAGCGCGGTGGTCCGCACCTTCGCCTGGGTGGTGATTTTGGGCCGCGAAGGTATCGTTAATGTCGGGCTGCAGTCGCTCGGTTGGGTGGATGGGCCGCTGCGCCTGCTCTACACCCCCGGGGCGGTGGTGGTGGCTGTCGCCCAGATCGAACTTCCCTTGATGGTGCTGCCGGTGATCACGGCCTTGATGAACAGCGACCCGAACTTGCGGCAGGCCTCATTGGCCTTGGGGGCTGGCCATTGGCGCACGCTGATGCTGGTCACCCTGCCGCTGGCGGTGCCAGGCCTGTTGACTGGAGCGTTGCTGGTGTTTGCCTCCAGCGTGAGCGCCTTCGTGACCCAGACCCTGGTCGGTGGTGGTCAGAATATTTTGATGCCTTTCTACATGTATCAGCAGGCCATCCAGGCCAACAACTATCCGTTTGCCGCAGCCATTGCCATAACGCTGCTGGTGACCGTGATGGTGGTCGTCACCCTCATGAATTTACTGGGCCGGCGCGCCAAGGGGTTTGTCCATGCATGACGCTCAGCCAAGCAGTAAGAGCATGCCCGCACGTGAGCCTGCCTTAGCCGTCTGGGAAAGACGCAGCTTCACACTGGCGATAGGCCTGCTTGCCGGCCTGACCGCGCTGCTGTTGCTGGCGCCCACGCTGGTGGTGTTGATCACATCTTTCACCAGCGGTTTCTCGCTCAAGTTCTTGCCGCCTGGGTATTCGACGCGCTGGTACCTGGCGCTGTGGAACGACTCACCGGAACTCATCAAAGCGCTGGTCTTGTCCCTTGAGGTGGCAGCCTTGGCCAGCGGCGTCTCGATCGTGCTGGCGGTGGCTGCCGCCGTGGCACTAGCGCGCCGCCGCGAGGCCTGGGCGCGTGTCATTGAGGCGGTGTTTCTGTCCCCTCTGATGCTGCCGACCTTGGCACTGGGCCTGGCGCTGCTGATGCTGTTCAACTTAGCTGGCACCGGTCTGAGTTTTACGACACTGGTGATCGGGCACGTGGCGATCACAGCACCCTATGTGCTGCGCACCACCGCCGCCAGCTTGGCGCAGATGGACCCTGCACTGCTTGAAAGCGCGCGTAGTCTGGGTGCCAAGCCCGTCTTCATCTTTCGCAGCATCACCTTGCCCTTGATTTTTCGCGGCGTTGCGGTGGGCGCTTTTATCGGCTTCATGTACTCGTTTGACAACGTGGCGGTCAGCCTGTTCCTGTCCGACGCCCGCTCTGAGATGCTGCCAATCCGGATGTGGCACATCATCGAAAACGACTTGGATGTGCGGGCCGCAGCGCTGTCGGGTGTATTGATTGCTTTCACCTTGGTTCTGATGCTGGTGATGGAACGCATCGCCGGGCTTTCAAAGCATTTGAGATGACCTGGGGTAGCGCCACGTCCTCAGCGTGCGACCCGGTCGCGCCCCCACTGCCGGCGCAGGGTCTCGTAGGCGTTCTCCAGTACGCCGTCGCTCACCTGCAAATCGTGCCCGGTCATCTCACAGTGAGACTCTATCGAGTAGCGACCCAGGTCAGTGCGTTGCAGCTTGGCATGGCGCAATGCCAACACCAGTCGGCTGATGCCGGCCAGCTGCAAGGCGCCCGCGCACATCGGGCAAGGCTCCATCGTGCAGTACAGCGTCGCGCCGTGAGTGGCCTCGGGGCCATGCGCCGCAGCGGCTCGCCGGATCGCGTCTGGCTCGGCATGCAGCAGCGGATCTCCAGTGCTGACCTGACGGTTCTGGCCGGTAGCCAAGAGCGCCCCATTTCTCACAATCACGGCACCGGTCGGCCAGTCGCCGCGTTCATAAGCCTCGCGGGCTTGCGTCAACGCCATCTCCATCCAGTGTTCGTCTTGAGTTTTCATATAAGGGGTCAAGCACAATGAGTGCCATCCTGCTTCGAGGCGCTAGCGCCCTGCTGGGGGAACAGCTTCAGTTCGACCCCGCCCCTCTGGACGTCTTGGTTGAGGACGGGCGCATCGCCGCCATCGCACCGGCAGGCAGCCTGAATGCGGACAGGATCATCGACTTGCCGCGCCATCTTCTGGTGCCTGGCCTGATCAATGGGCACCAACATTCGCACGAGCATTTCCAGCGGGGACGGACCGAAAACCTGCCCCTGGAGTTGTGGATGCACTTGGTGCGCACCCGTATTCCGGTACCCCTGACGGCGCGTCAGGTTTACCTGCGCACCTTGATAGGTGGCATTGAAGCGCTGCGCACCGGCTGCACCACGCTGGTCGACGACATGGCCCTGGGCAGCGCCGTGAACCCAGAGCACATCGACGCCGTGTTGCAAGCTTATGAAGACATCGGTGTCCGGGCCCTGCTGGGCTTTGCCATGATGGACAAGCCCATCATCGACAACTTTCCTTTCGTTGCGGAGCTGGTTCCGGCCGACCTGGTGGCCGAAATGCGCAATGCACCGCGACCCTCAGCTGATGAGCAGCTGAACCTGGTAAGACGTTTGGCCGCCCAACGCCACCCGCAGCATCAGCGCGTCGGCGTGCTGGCCTCGGTATCGGCGCCCCAGCGCGCCACCCGCGAATTCCTTTTGAAGGTGCGGGGCTTGGCTGACGAGCTGGCGCTGCCCGTCATCACCCATGTGCAGGAAACCCGCTTGCAAGTGGTGACAGGCGGCTTGTTTTACGGCAAGCCCATGGTCGAGTATTTGGCTGAGATCGGTTTCCTCAAGCCTGGGACCAGTCTGATTCATGCAGTCTGGCTCAACCCGCGCGAGATCGCTGCGCTTGCGGCAAGCGGTGCCACTGCGCAGCACAACCCCTGGAGCAATTTACTGCTGGGCTCCGGCGTTCAGCCGGTACGCGAACTGCTGGATGCCGGCGTGAACGTGAGCCTGGGCTCGGACGGTTCGTGTTCCACCGTCACCACCAACATGCTGCAAGTGATGGGGACCGCTGCCGGCGTCTCCAAGCTGCGCGGCGACCAGCCTTCACGCTGGCTGTCGGCAAAGGAAACCCTGCATGCCGGTACGGTAGCCGGGGCGAAAGCGCTGGGTTACGGCAACGACCTCGGCAGCTTGCGCGTCGGTGCGCGGGCCGACCTGGTGGCCTATCGTCTGGACAGCGTCACCTTCACCCCGTTGACGGATCCGATTCGTCAGCTGGTTTACGCCGAACGCGGCGCTGGCATTGGCCTGGTCATGGTCGATGGCGAAACGGTGCTCCAAGATGGCCGCCTGACTCGCATTAACGAGGCCGCCATCCTGGCAGAAATCGAGTCCGAATACCGAGAACTGGCACAGCGCTACACCGAGGCAGAAGCCTCGGTCGCACCGATCCTCGACGCCGTCGAACGCATCTACCGTCGCAGCCTCGCCACGCCGGTGCCTGCCGATACCTATCCGGCCAGGCTGCCGGGATGAGCCCTGATTTTTCTTTCAGGCCACCATCGACGGTGCAAGCGCCATCGATCAGGTCCCTTTGGGAGCGCGCAAAGCGACAAGTTTCATGACCATCCAAGACAAACGCACACGTGACTTCAACGGCTACTGCGGCCGTTACCCGCAATTTCGTTGGCCGGGCGATGCTGGCCTCGCGCTCTCGTTCGTACTCAATGTGGAGGAAGGGGCCGAGCTGTCGCTCAGCGCCGGCGACGAGCGCAATGAGTCCCGGCATGAGGTCAATCACGAGGTGGTGGGCGCCCCTGACCTGTGCATGGAAAGCCAGTTTGAATACGGCGCGCGCGTCGGCTACAAGCGCATCACCCGTCTGCTGATGGATGCGGGCCTGCCTCTCACACTCAATGCCTGCGCCCGCGCGCTGGAAGCCACCCCCTGGATCGCCCAAGACGCGGTCGAACAGGGCTTTGAAATTTGCTGTCATGGCTGGCGTTGGGAGACCCATGCCGGCATGGACGAAGCCAGCGAACGCGCCCTGATTGAGCGCTGCGTGGCCACCATCGTGCGCTTGACCGGCAAGCCGCCCGTGGGCTGGCACACCAAATCTTCGGCGTCTGTCAACACGCGCCGCTTGCTGGTAGAGCGGGGAGACTTTCTCTACGACAGCGATGCTTACAACGACGACCTGCCGTACTGGACTCAGGTGAGCGGCCGCCCGCACCTGGTGCTACCTTACGCGTTTGACACCAACGATATGCGATTCTTTGACAACTTTGCGTATGTGCGGGCGAGCGACTTTGCTGAGTACGCCATCGACGCCTTCGACACCCTGTTACTTGAATCACGCGATGCACCCCGGATGATGTCGATCGGACTGCACACCCGCATCATTGGCCGACCCGGTCGCATCTCAGGCCTGCAGGCAGTGGTCGACCATATTCGCAGCCACACCGGCGTCTGGGTGGCCACCCGCGAGCAAATCGCACGACATTTCATACAGGCCGTGCCTGCGCCCATGCCATGAAAATTCTCCTGATCAATCCCAACCTGACTCAGCCGATGACCGATCGCGTGCTGGAAGCAGCCATGGCTGCGGCTCGACCGGGCACCGTGCTGGAAGCCGTCACCGGAACCTTCGGGCCGCAAGTGATCGGCTCGCGAGCCGAGGCGGCGCTGGCCGCCCACAGCGTCCTCGACCTGGTGGCCCAGCACGCAGCGGGCTGCGACGCTGTGGTGCTGGCGGTCTCGCTCGACAGTTCGGCCTGGGCCTGCCGTGAGCTCTTGAGCATTCCCGTGGTCGGCATGACGGAAGCGGCCTTGTACACGGCGGCCTTGTTGGCGCCGCGCTTTGGTCTGCTGACCTATGGCCAACGGCTGCTTCCGCTGTACCGCGAACTGGTAGAGGCCGCAGGTCTGGTAGGTCGCTTGGCGGCAATGGGCGCTGTGGATGTCACCCCAGAGGAAACCTTTGATGACCCCGAACATGTGTTGGCCGCCGTAGAGGCCGAGGCGCTGCGGCTGGTCTCGCAAGGTGCTGAAGCGGTGGTGCTGGCGGGTGCGGCGATGTCGGCCATGGCTCACCGCTTACAGCCCCGTGTGCCGGTGCCTTTGCTGGATGGCGTGGCTTGCGCTGTCGGTCTGGCGGAGACGCTTGCCCACCAGAAATGGACCCGCCCGCGCACAGGGAGCGTCAGTGGCACAGGCGGTCGCGTGGTGCATGGCGTGAGCCCTGCACTTCAGAACTTGTTCGCACAGCGCTGACGCCGGTTACCCCAACAAACGTCTTCGCGCCGCTTCATATTCCCGCTGCAACTGGGCCACAAAGTCAGCCGTGCTTTGCACTTGGCTGATGGCGCCGATGCCTTGGCCGCAGCCCCAGATGTCTTTCCAGGCTTTGGTCCGGTTGCCGCCGAAGTCCATCTTGCTGGGGTCGCTTTCGGGCAGGTGCTCGGGGTCCATGCCAGCAGCGCGGATGGACGCAGCCAAGTAGTTGCCGTGAACGCCCGTGAACAGGTTGCTGTAGACGATGTCGTCTGAATTGCTGTCGACAATGGCTTGCTTGTAATCGTCAGCGGCACGGGCCTCTTCGGTGGCGATGAAGGCTGAGCCGATGTAGGCAAAGTCAGCCCCCATGGCTTGCGCTGCCAGAACCGCTGCGCCGGTGGAGATGGCGCCAGAGAGTGCCACCGGGCCATCAAACCATTGGCGGATTTCTTGCATCAAGGCGAACGGGCTTTTAACGCCCGCATGACCGCCAGCGCCAGCGGCCACGGCAACCAAGCCGTCAGCGCCCTTTTCAATCGCCTTGTGGGCAAACTTGTTGTTGATGACGTCGTGCAGCACCACCGCACCGTAGCTGTGTGCCGCCGCATAGACGTCTTCGCGTGCGCCTAACGAGGTGATGTAGATCGGTACCTTGTACTTCACGCACAACGCCATGTCGCTCTCTAAGCGCTCGTTCGACTTGTGGACGATCTGGTTCATAGCGAAAGGAGCCGCTGGCCGGTCAGGATGCGCACGGTCATGCGCAGCCAGCGTTTCAGTGATCTCTGCAAGCCATTCGTCCAACTGCGAAGCGGGCCTGGCGTTCAGTGCCGGCATGGCACCGACGACACCGGCAATACATTGCGCGATCACCAGCTTCGGGTTGCTGATGATGAACAAGGGCGAGGCGATGATCGGCAGCGGCAGACGACTCAAGGCGCCGGGAAGTCTTGACATGGTCTTGGCTTAAAAAGCGTCGAGCGCCAGCGCCGTGACGCTGTCAGCGCCTTCGACAATGCTGTCGCGCAGACCCGGCGATTGGGTCAGCAAATGGTCGGCGTAGAAACGCGTCGTGGTGATTTTGGCGCGCATGAAATCAGCGCTGAATATTCCCATGTCGCCCGTGGCCAAGGCCTGCTCTGCCGCCAACAAGGCACGAGCCATTTGCCAGCCAGCCATGACATTGCCTGCCAGCATGAGGTAAGGCACGCTGCCGGCAAAGACCGCGTTGGGCGTTGTCTTGGTGTGGCTGGCCACAAAGTCAATGACGTCCAGCAAGGCCAGCCGTGCGGCCTGCAGACGCTTCGCCACGGCCAGTGCGTCAGCACCACCCTGCTCCAGCAGCGCGGCTTCAGTGAGCTCGATTTGCGCAACGATGGCCTTGGCCGTTTGACCGCCATCACGAGCGGTTTTGCGGCCGACCAAATCATTCGCTTGGATGGCAGTAGTGCCTTCGTAGATGGTCAGAATTCGTGCGTCGCGGAAATACTGAGCCGCACCGGTTTCTTCGATATAACCCATGCCGCCGTGCACCTGCACACCGAGCGAGGTGACGTCCTGGCTCATCTCGGTGCTGAAGCCTTTGACCAGCGGCACCAAAAACTCATAAAACGCCAAGTTCTGCTTACGCACCTCGGCGTCAGGGTGGTGATGCGACGCGTCGTAAGCCGCTGCGGCCACCGTGGCCATGGCGCGGCAACCTTCGATGTAAGCGCGCATGGTCATCAGCATGCGCTTGACATCGGGGTGGTGAATGATCGGTCCGCTGCAGGGCAAAGAACCATCGACCGGCCGGCTCTGAACGCGGTCTTTGGCAAACTGCACGGCCTTTTGGTAAGCGCGTTCAGCGATGGCAATGCCCTGCACGCCGACCGCAAAACGGGCTGAGTTCATCATGATGAACATGTACTCCAGGCCGCGGTTTTCTTGGCCCACCAGATAACCCACAGCGCCGCCGTGGTCGCCGTACTGAAGCACTGCCGTCGGGCTGGCCTTGATGCCGAGCTTGTGTTCGATGCTGACGCAATGCACGTCGTTGCGCTCACCCAAAGAGCCGTCGGGTTTGGCCATGAATTTAGGCACCACAAACAGGCTGATGCCCTTGACCCCTTCGGGTGCGCCAGTGACGCGGGCCAGCACCAAATGAACGATGTTCTCGGCCATGTCGTGCTCACCATAGGTGATGTAAATCTTGGTGCCAAACACCTTGTACGTGCCGTCTGGTTGCGGTTCTGCTCGGCTGCGCACGGCGGCCAGGTCAGAGCCTGCTTGCGGCTCGGTCAGGTTCATGGTGCCGGTCCATTGACCGCTGACCATTTTTTCAAGGAAAGTCGCGTTGAGCTCGTTGGAGCCAGCGGTCAGCAGCGCTTCAATTGCGCCGTCCGTCAGCATCGGGCACAAGGCAAAACTCATGTTGGCCGAATTGAGCATTTCACTGCAAGCGGAGCCGATGATTTTGGGCAAACCTTGGCCACCAAAATCAAGCGGATGCTGCAAGCCTTGCCAACCGCCTTCAACGTACTGCTTAAAGGCCTCCTTGAAACCGGGCGTGGTGGTGACACCGCCTTGCTGCCAAGTTGACGGGTGCTTGTCGCCCTCCCAGTTCAGCGGTGACAGCACGCCCTCGCTGAATTTGGCTGACTCTTCCAATACCGCCTGCGCCGTCTCAAAGCCGGCATCGGCAAAAGCCGGTAGCTTGGCCAACTCGTCGATGGCAGCCAAATGCTGGATGTTGAACAACATGTCTTTGACGGGGGCGGTGTAGCTCATGGCGAGTCTCCAGAAGAATCAAGTACAAATTGAATGAAAAAAAAGCACCCTCACGGATGCTTTTTTCACCGGCACACTTTTAAAGTGCTGCCGTCAGTTCCGGCACGGCGAGGAACAAATCAGCTTCAAGTCCGTAATCAGCCACGCTGAAGATCGGTGCCTCGGCGTCCTTGTTGATCGCCACGATGACCTTGCTGTCCTTCATGCCGGCCAAGTGCTGAATCGCACCTGAAATACCAGCCGCGATGTACAGCTGCGGCGCGACGATCTTGCCGGTTTGACCGACTTGCCAGTCGTTAGGCGCGTAGCCTGCGTCGACCGCAGCGCGCGAAGCACCCAGCGCAGCACCGAGCTTGTCAGCCAACGGCGTCATGACTTCGTCAAACTTTTCAGCGCTGCCGAGTGCCCGACCACCGCTGACGATGATCTTGGCGGCTGTCAGTTCAGGGCGGTCGCTCTTGGCGATTTCGCTGCCCATAAAAGTCGACTTGCCGCTGTCCGCCACACCGGCCGCCACGTCCACAGCAGCAGAACCGCCGGTGGCAGCAGCCGGATCGAAACCAGTGGTACGCACGGTGATGACCTTCACGGCATCCAGACTTTGCACGGTCGCGATGGCGTTGCCGGCATAGATCGGACGCTCAAACGTGTCAGGGCTATCGACCTTGGTGATGTCGGAAATTTGGCCAACGTCCAGCGATGCAGCCACGCGCGGTGCCATGTTTTTGCCCGACGCAGTGGCCGGAAACAAGATGTGCGAATAAGCCGACGCCATACCGACCACTTGCGCGGCCATGTTTTCAGCCAAGCCGTGTTCAAAGTGCGCGCCATCGACGTGGATCACTTTGCTCACGCCAGCGATCTGGCTGGCAGCTTGCGCAGCGGCAGCGGCGTTGAAGCCGGCAACCAGCACATGCACATCGCCACCGCACTGAGCGGCTGCGGTCACGGTGTTGAGGGTGGCGGGCTTGATGCTCGCGTTGTCGTGTTCAGCAATAACCAGAGAAGTCATTAGATTACCTTCGCTTCGTTTTTAAGTTTGTCGACGAGTGCAGCCACATCGGCTACTTTGACACCAGCGCTGCGTTTAGGCGGCTCGCTGACTTTGAGGGTTTTGATGCGCGGCGTGACGTCGACACCCAGCTCTTCTGGCTTGAACGTGTCCATCTGCTTTTTCTTCGCCTTCATGATGTTCGGCAGCGTCACGTAGCGCGGCTCGTTCAGGCGCAAATCGGTGGTGATGATGGCTGGCAGCGTGAGCGACAGGGTTTCAGAACCGCCATCAACTTCCCGGCTGACGGTGACTTTGCCATCAGCGACGTCGACTTTGGAAGCGAAAGTGGCCTGCGGCCAGCCCAGCAAAGCAGCTAACATCTGGCCGGTCTGGTTGCAATCGTCGTCAATCGCTTGCTTGCCCAGAATCACCAGCTGAGGCTGTTCTTTGTCGACCAGGGCCTTGAGCAGCTTGGCAACGGCCAGCGGCTGCAACTCTTCGGTGGTGTCGACCAAAATAGCGCGGTCTGCACCAATGGCCATGGCTGTGCGCAGGGTTTCCTGACATTGGGTGACACCGCAGCTGACGGCGATGACTTCGGTCACGGCGCCTTTTTCTTTCAGGCGGGTGGCTTCTTCAACCGCGATTTCGTCGAACGGGTTCATGCTCATCTTGACATTGGCGATGTCTACACCTGTGCCGTCTGACTTGACGCGCACCTTGACGTTGTAATCCACCACGCGTTTGACGGGTACCAAAACCTTCATCGGAAATCTCCAGACATATTGAGTTGACGTTAACGTAAGCCAGTTATTCTATGCCGCC
>CANFXC010000018.1 GCA_947450765.1 Comamonadaceae bacterium
GAAGCCATCACCACGCCAACCGAAGAGTCGGTGCGCCGGGCCATGGCGATTCAGCTCATCATCAACCGCGAATGGGGCTTGGCTAAAAACGAGAACCCGTCGCAAGGCGCTTTCATCATCGAAGAGCTGACGGAGCTATTAGAAGAAGCCGTGCTGCTGGAGTTTGAACGCATCGCCGAACGCGGCGGCGTGCTCGGCGCGATGGAAACCGGCTACCAGCGCGGCCGGATTCAGGACGAATCCATGCACTACGAAATGCTCAAGCACACGGGTGAGTTGCCCATCATCGGCGTCAACACCTTCCGCAATCCGCACGGTGACAAAGTGCAAGACCAACTAGAGCTGGCCCGCTCCACCGACGCAGAGAAACAAAGCCAGTTGCAACGCCTGCAAGACTTTCACACCCGGCACGCCGACGCAGCGCCAGCCATGCTGAACCGCCTGCAGCAGGCGGTGATTGAAAACAAGAACGTGTTTGACGTGCTGATGGACGCGGTGCGCGTCTGCTCACTCGGGCAAATCACCAACGCACTGTTTGAAGTCGGCGGCCAATACCGCCGCAACATGTAAAAGCACGCGGGCAAAAAGCGCCCGCGTCATCAGCGCACAGGCAAAAAAAATCGGCCCTGAGGCCGATTGAGAAAAGGGGGAATTAACCGCCTTTTTGTGGGCGCTTGCCCGGATTTTTCTTGCTACGAGTCCAAGAGCCACGCTCCAGGCTGATTTTTTGGCCGTGACCAGCAGTGCGGGTCATGCCAGGTGCAAGAGTGGGTCTAGGTGCGCATCGATCGGCTTCGACGCGGATTTTTTTAGGCATGGAGGGCTCCGGTTAAAAATAGCTTAATCGTGGATTTTATGCCAAGGCGGGCCGACTACTGAAAAACCTTCGCCAACGGCAGGTTCAGCAACAAGTTTTGCGGCTTCAGCCGAAGCTCACGGGTCTCGCTCATCATCAAACCCAGGTAGACCGGCTTGCCGGCCACGTCGGCGCGCATTTCTTGCGGGTTGGCAAATTCCAGCTTGAACAAGCTGAGCAGGCGCTGCATGCGCTCGGCATCGACAGGCCGGTCTTCGTACAAATCGTTGAGCAATGCCGTGGCATGCACGTCCAAGCCGAGGTGCCAGCGCCAAGCGTCGTCGTCAATTTTTTGCAAAGGCTTGATGCGAACCGCGATACCCAAAAAGTGCTGCACCCATTTTTCAAGGACACGAGCCAAAGCCGTCAGACCGGAGCGGGCACGCGTCATGGTCAAGACCAAGCCGTGGCTGAGGTCGTTGTTGACCTCGTGCGTCAGGTCGAGCAAAAAGTTGTAGCGCTCACCGGCGCGCCAGTATTCCGCCGCGTTGGCATCGGCCAGCACGGTCATGTGCACTTCGCGCATCGGCGCTTGAGCCTCGGCCAACAAGCGTCCGATATCGCCCAAGCCGCCGGTCTCCTTGAGCATGTCTAAGACGCCTAAATCGCCGGAGAGAATTTGACCTTGCTCGACCGTGACGCGCTGCGGACGAAACAACATTTCGGCGGCACGCACTTCGTAGGGGTCGCTGGCGTCGTCCAGCACATTGCGCACGATGGCTTGCGCAAGAAGATCAAGAAAAAGCGGGGGCACACCCATCACGCCGCGCCTGAACAGGCCCAAATAACAAGCCTCCAGCGTACCGGCGGCCAGCAGCTCGTCCCGGAAATTCACATAGTAGGTGTAGCTTTCACGGGCGTCAGGGTCTTTGATGGCGGCCAGCTCGACCAAGCCGACAGCGCGGCTCGGTGCAGCCTGCAACGCCGCGTGCAGCTTGCATTCATTGGGGCAGGATTCAGGCAGCAACGCCAGTTCGGGGCGCGCTAAAAAAAGACGGAGGTAATCATCAGTCGGCACCAGCCAACCGCGCGCGTTGCGCTGGAGTTGTCCGAATCCGCTGGAAGGCCAAAAATTTTGCATGGGCGAGATGGTCGCACAAACCCAAACACGCGCGGCGGAACCCAAGGATGAGCAACTATTTGTACCGAACAAGTAGAAACACCTAAAGTTTCGCTCAAGGGCCATGCGTAGACTCACAACGCAGACTTGAAATCATTTCAATGCGCTGATTCCCTCAATTCAATATTCACAAATCCGGAGATGCATGTGTCGGCCGAGTTCATCCTAGAAACCCAAGGACTGACCAAAGAATTCAAGGGATTCGTGGCGGTCAACCAGGTCGACCTGAAGGTTCAGCGTGGTCATATTCACGCCCTGATAGGCCCCAATGGCGCCGGCAAAACCACCTTTTTCAACCTGCTCACCAAGTTTTTGACGCCCACCCGTGGCCGCATTGTTTACAACGGTGTCGACATCACAGCCGAGAAGCCGGCGCAAACGGCCAGGCGCGGCATCGTCCGCTCGTTCCAGATCTCGGCGGTGTTCCCGCACATGACGGTGCTCGAGAATGTGCGCGCAGCATTGCAGCGCAACTTGGGCACTTCATTTCATTTCTGGAAGCCGGAGAGTTCGCTGTTTCATCTGCACCCCCGCGCCGAAGAACTGCTGGCACAAGTCGACTTACAAGACTTCGCCGATGAGCTGACGGTCAACTTGCCCTACGGCCGCAAACGCGCGCTCGAATTGGCCACCACGCTGGCGTTGGAGCCCGACCTCATGCTGCTCGACGAGCCGACGCAAGGCATGGGCCACGAAGACGTGGACAGGGTCACGCAGCTGATCAAAAAAGTCTCGGTTGGCCGCACCATCTTGATGGTCGAACACAACATGAATGTGGTTTCTTCGATTGCCGACCGCATCACGGTGTTGCAGCGCGGCGCCATCATTGCCGACGGGCCGTACGCAGACGTGTCGCAAAACCCATTGGTGATTGAAGCCTACATGGGCACAGCCGACGCCGCGTTGACGGGTGCCCATTGATGGCCAAAGAACTGCTCCGCATTGAAGACCTGCACGCTTGGTACGGTGAGTCGCACATCCTGCATGGCGTGAACCTGACGGTGAACGAGGGCGAGGTAGTGACCTTGCTTGGCCGCAACGGTGCCGGACGCACCACCACCTTGCGCGCGATTGTCGGCATGACAGGCGCGCGCAAGGGCTCAATCAAGATCAATGGCCAAGACGTGCTGAAGCTGGCACCGCACAAAGTGGCCCGGCTCGGCGTGGGTTATTGCCCTGAAGAGCGCGGCATCTTCGCCAGCCTGACGGCTGAAGAAAACCTGCTGCTGCCGCCCGTGATTGCGCCAGGCGGCATGAGCGTGGACGAGATTTACACCATGTTCCCGAACCTGCAGGAACGCGCATCCAGCCCGGGCACTCGGCTGTCCGGCGGCGAGCAGCAAATGCTGGCGGTGGCGCGGATTTTGCGCACCGGCGCGCGCTTGCTGCTGCTCGATGAAATCTCCGAAGGCTTGGCCCCGGTGATCGTGCAAAAACTCGCCGAGATGATCCTGACACTCAAAGCCAAGGGCTACACCATCGTGTTGGTGGAACAAAACTTTCGTTTTGCCGCCCCGCTGGCTGACCGCTTTTACGTGATGGAGCACGGCACCATCGTCAAACAGTTCGCCCAAGCAGAACTGAAAGAAAACATGGGCATGTTGCAGGCGTATTTAGGGGTCTGACCCCATTTAAATGCGCCATTTGTCACATTGATTTTTTACCGCTGGTTATTTACTTTCATCATCAGGAGACACCATGAAAATCAAAACTCTCGTTGCCGCTTTGGCTATTGGCTTTGCCGGTTTCACTGGCTTTTCGGGCGTGGCTTCCGCACAAAACACCGGCCCGGTGAAGATTGGCTTCATCACCGACATGTCCAGCCTCTACGCCGACATTGACGGCCCGGCGGGTGCTGAAATGGTCCGCTGGGCGGCGCAAGACTTTGGCGGCAAGGTGCTGAACCGCCCGATCGAAGTGCTGGTCGCCGACCACCAAAACAAAGCTGACGTCGCCAGCTCCAAAGCGCGCGAATGGATCGACAAAGACGGTCTGTCGATGTTGATCGGTGGCACCAGCTCCGGCACGGCGATTGCCATGTCCAAAGTGACAACCGAAAAGAAACGCCCCTTCATCGCCATCGGCGCCGGCTCGGCCCGCCTAACGAATGAGGACTGCAGCCCTTACTCGATTCACTACGCTTACGACACCGTGGCACTGGCCAAGGTCGCTGGCAATGCGCTGGTCAAGGCTGGCAACAAAAACTGGTTTTTCCTGACCGCTGACTATGCCTTTGGCTACTCACTCGAAGGCGATGCAGCGGCCGTGGTCAAGGCCAACGGCGGCACAGTGGTGGGTTCGGTTCGGCATCCACTCAACGCCTCAGACTTCTCGTCATTCTTGCTGCAGGCGCAGTCGTCCAAAGCGCAAATTTTGGCATTGGCCAACGCCGGCGGTGACTTCACCAACGCCATGAAAGCGGCCAAAGAATTCGGCATCACCAAAACCATGAAAGTGGCGGGCCTGCTGGTGTTTATCAACGACGTGCACAGCTTGGGCCTGGCCAACACCGAAGGCCTGCAATTGGCCGACAGCTGGTATTGGAACCAAGACGACGCCTCACGCAAGTTTGCCCAACGCTTTTTTGCCAAGTACAAACGCATGCCGTCAAGCCTGCACGCGGCTGACTATTCTGCGGCCGCGAACTACCTCAAAGCCGTTCAGACCGCAGGCACAACAGACGCCGACAAGGTGATGGCCACACTCAAAAGCATGCAGTTCAATGACTTTTACACCAAAGGAAAAATTCGCGCCGACGGCCGCATGATCCACGACATGTACCTGTTCCAAGTCAAGGGCCCGAAAGAGTCAACCACGCCTTGGGACTACTACAAGACCATCGCCAAAGTGCCGGGCGATCAAGCCTTCACCACAGTGGCTGAGTCGAAGTGCTCACTGCTGAAAAAATAAGCAGCAGCCGATAGTCATGGAAATTTTCGGTATCCCCCATCAGGCGTTTCTCGGCCAGCTCTTGCTGGGCCTGGTCAACGGCGCTTTTTACGCCATGCTCAGCTTGGGCTTGGCAGTAATTTTTGGCCTGTTGGGCATCGTTAATTTTGCGCACGGTGCGCTGTACATGCTGGGGGCTTTTGCTGCCTGGATTTTGCTTGACCAGTTCGGCCTGAACTATTGGTACGCGTTGGTCTTGGCGCCGCTCATCGTCGGCGCCATCGGCGTGGTGATCGAACGCTTGTTTCTCAAGCATCTCTACAAACTAGACCCACTTTACGGTTTGCTGCTGACCTTCGGTTTAGCACTGATTCTTGAAGGCGTTTTCCGTGAGCTGTATGGTGTGTCTGGCCAGAACTACAACGTGCCCGAGCAGCTCTCGGGCGCCACCGACCTCGGCTTCATGGTGCTGCCCAATTACCGCGCTTGGGTGGTGCTGGTGTCGCTGGTGGTGTGCCTAGGCACCTGGTATTTGATTGAACGCACGCGGCTCGGCGCTTACTTGCGCGCCGGCACTGAAAACGCACCGCTGGTACAAACCTTTGGTGTCAACGTGCCGCTGATGGTCATGCTGACCTATGGCGCTGGCGCCGGACTTGCAGGGCTGGCCGGGGTGTTAGCCGCGCCCATCATTCAGGTCAGCCCGTTGATGGGTTCCAACCTCATCATCGTGGTGTTCGCGGTGGTGGTGATCGGCGGCATGGGCTCTATCTTGGGCTCAGTGGTGACGGGGCTCGGGCTGGGTTTGATTGAAGGCATGACCCGCGTCTTTTACCCTGAAGCCTCAAGCATTGTGGTCTTCGTCATCATGGTATTGGTGCTGATGGTGCGGCCATCAGGACTGTTCGGAAAAGAGAATTGATGATGCACGCTAAAGCACTCACGCGCATCACTTACTTGGTTCTGCTGGCACTGCTGCTGCTGGCGCCTACCCTGGGCTTATACCCGGTGTTTGTGATGAAGCTGCTGTGCTTTGCACTGTTTGCCTGCGCCTTCAATTTGCTGCTGGGTTTCACCGGGCTGCTGTCGTTTGGCCATGCGGCGTTTTTTGGCTCGGCCGCGTATGTCACCGGCTGGTTCGTCAAGTCGCAAGGCTGGACGCCAGAGATGGCGATTTTGGCGGGCGGCGTGGCAGCCGGGTTGATCGGGCTGATGGTCGGCTTGGTGGCGATTCGGCGTCAGGGCATTTACTTCGCCATGATCACGCTGGCGATTGCGCAGATGATTTACTTCGTCTGCTTGCAAGCGTCTTTCACCGGCGGCGAAGACGGCTTGCAAGGCGTGCCACGCGGCAACTTGTTCGGTCTGATTTCTCTGCAGTCCGACACCACCCTGTATTACTTTGTGGCAGCTGTTTTTGTGCTGTCATTTTTGGTCATTGGCCGCGTGGTGAACTCGCCTTTTGGCCAAGTGCTGAAGATGATTCGGGAAAACGAGCCACGGGCTGTGTCGCTGGGCTATCAGGTTGACCGCTACAAGCTGCTGGCCTTTGTATTGTCTGCGGCCTTGGCGGGTGTGGCCGGCGCACTGAAAACCATCGTCATGGGTTTTGCCACGCTGACCGACGTGCACTGGTCAATGTCGGGCGAGGTGATCTTGATGACGCTGCTCGGCGGTGTCGGTACCTTCTTCGGCCCGGTGTTTGGCGCAGGCATCGTGATTTCGCTGCAAAACCTGCTGGCCGACAAAGTCGGCTCATGGGTCACCGTCATCATCGGCGTGATCTTTGTGCTGTGCGTGCTGACCTTTCGCAAGGGCGTGGTCGGCGAACTGCAAGCCTTCCGCGAGCGTCGCCGCCGCGCTGCACTCTAAGACACTAAGTCAATCACCAGACATCACCAGGGCAGTGTCTGCCCTTGGTAGTCCACCAAGGCGCCCGTCTGTGCGGCTGTGAGGCCTGCCAGCACCGCTAGCAAGTCACTCGCGGCCTCGGCAGCGGGCCGCACTTTGAGCCCGGTCTTGGCAAAGGGCTGCGACAAACCGGTGTCAACCGTGCCCGGATGCAGCGCCACGCAAACAGCATTTGAATTGCGCCGTGCCAATTCGATGGACGCCGTCCTGACCAATTGATTCAGCGCCGCCTTGGAAGCGCGGTAACCGTACCAGCCGCCCAGCGCGTTGTCGCCAATGCTGCCGACCTTGGCCGACACAAAGCCCGCCACGCAGCGCCCTTGCTTGGGCAACAGCGGCAAAAAATGCTTCATCACCAGCGCCGGGCCGATGGTGTTGATGCGAAACACGTGGCTTAAATAGTCGGCATCTAAATGCGACCAGCTGCGTTCAGGCTGACCCTGCTCGCCATGCAAAAATCCGCTGGCCACCACCAACAAGCGCAAGTCGGCTTGTTGAGATGCGCATTGCTCGGTCACCCACCCAGCCGCCCTTTGCAGGCTGGCTTCGTCGGTGTAGTCGATGGCGGGTTGGGTGTTGCGTCCCAGAGCCAACACGTGATGCTCAGCGTCAGCCGACAGCTGCTGCACCAAGGCCGCGCCCAAACCGCCGCCAGCGCCAATCACCAAGGCCAGGCTTTGACGCGGGGGTGTTTGTGTCACGTTGCTGTCACGTTTCTATTAAGCTAAGGATTCGTCATCGAGCAAACGCACTCTGACGCTCTTGCCCTTGACCTTGCCAACCGTCAGCTTCTGCAGCGCTTCGTTGGCGATGCTGCGGTCTAGCGCCACATAGGTGGAGAACTCGTTGACATTGATTTTGCCGACCTGATCACGCGTGAAACCAGCGTCGCCGGTGAGCGCGCCCAGCACGTCACCCGCACGGATTTTTTCTTTACGGCCACCGACAATTTGCAGCGTCACCATGGGCGGCACCAGCGGCTCGTTGCTGGCGGGCGTGAGTTCCTCCAGCTTGTGCCATTCGGACTCGGCCTTTTGCAGCTGCTCGATCTTGCCGACCGAACCCATCTCATTCATGCTGGCCAAGCTGATGGCCCAGCCTTCTTCGTCGGCACGGCCGGTGCGGCCGATGCGGTGAATATGCACTTCCGCGTCTGGCGTCACATCAACATTGATGACCATCTCAAGCTGCGAAATGTCCAGCCCCCGCGCGGCCACATCGGTCGCCACCAGCACCGAACAACTGCGGTTTGAAAACTGCACCAGCACTTGGTCACGTTCGCGCTGCTCAAGCTCACCGTACAAGGCCAGCGCACTGAAACCCTGTGCCTTCAAGACCTGCACCAGCTCACGGCACTGCACCTTGGTGTTGCAAAAAGCCAGCGTGCTGGCCGGCCGGTAGTGGTTGAGCACAGCAGACACCGCATGCAGGCGCTCGCTTTCGCGCACCTGGTACCAACGCTGGCGAATCTTGTTGCTGTCGTGCTGCGCCGCGACGGTGACGGTTTGCGGTTGCCGCATGAACTGCTGGCTGATCTTGGCAATGCCTTCAGGGTAAGTCGCAGAAAACAGCAGCGTCTGCCGCTCAGCCGGGCACTGGCGGGCCACCACCGCGATGTCGTCGAAAAAGCCCATGTCGAGCATGCGGTCCGCTTCGTCCAGCACCAAGGTGTTGAGCGCGTCTAACTTCAAATTGCCGCGTTGCAGATGATCCATGATGCGGCCGGGCGTGCCGACCACGATGTGCGCGCCATGCTCAAGACTGGCGATTTGGCCGCGCATGGCGACACCGCCGCAGAGCGTGACAACCTTGATGTTTTCTTCGGCCCGCGCCAAACGGCGGATTTCTTGCGTGACTTGGTCGGCGAGTTCGCGCGTTGGGCACAGCACCAGCGACTGCACGGCAAAGCGCCGGGCATTCAGGTTGGACAACAGCGCCAGCGCAAACGCGGCGGTCTTGCCGCTGCCGGTTTTGGCTTGGGCGATCAGGTCTTTGCCAAGCAGCGCAATCGGCAAACTGGCGGCCTGAATCGGCGTCATTTGCTCGTAGCCGAGGAGTTTGAGGTTGGCCAGGGCGGCCGGCGTCAGGGATAAGCTGGCGAAATCGTTGGAGGTGGAAGCAGTTGCAGTCATCCTCGGATTATCGTCACTCACGGCATTTGGGGCGCCGAACACGCATGACCGTAGCGCGGCAAAGGGTCAGGCAGCGGTGTTAAGGTTTGGTGCATGGGGTGGACTGCAGCACCTTTTAACGTATTTATCTTCCCTTGCTCGAAGGCTTCACATGGCAGTTTTTGAATTTGATTTGTTGGTGGTCGGTGGTGGCAGCGGCGGCGTGCGCGCAGCGCGCATGGCGGCCCAGCGCGGAGCGCGGGTGGGGCTGGTTGAGGCCCAAGCCATGGGCGGCACTTGTGTCAACGTTGGCTGCATTCCGAAAAAGCTCTACAGCTACGCGGCTCACTTTGCCGAATCTTTTGAAGAGTCGCACGGCTTTGGCTGGGTCGGCACCGCACCGACGCTCGACTGGTCTGCGCTGAAGGTCGGCCGTGCCCGCGAGATCACACGGCTGAACGGCATTTACCTGCAGCTGCTCAAAGGCTCTGGCGTGCAGATCATTGAAGGCTGGGCCAGCTTGGTGGACGCGCACACCGTCGAGGTGGCCGGCCAGCGCTACAGCGCTCAAAATTTACTCATCGCCACCGGTGGCACACCCAGCGTGCCGGACATCGCCGGCCGCGAGCATGTCATTACCTCGAACGAAATCTTCGACATCGACCCGTTCCCGAAGCGCTTGTTGGTGGTCGGCGGTGGCTACATCGCCTGCGAATTCGCGTCGATCTTCAACGGTCTGGGCGCCCAGGTGACGCAGCTGTACCGCGGTGCCCAAGTGCTGCGCGGTTTTGACGACGATGTGCGCAGCTTCATCGCAGCCGAGATGCTGAAAGCCGGCGTTGACTTGCGGCTGAATTCAGACGTCGCCAACATCACACGCAAGGACGGCAACACCGGCGCCTTGCAGGTGCATCTGGCCGATGGCAGCACGCTAGAAGTCGACGCCGTGCTTTACGCCACTGGCCGTGTGCCGAATGTCAAAGATCTTGGTTTAGAGACTCTGGGCGTGGCGCAAAAAGAGGATGGTGCTATCCAAGTCAACGCGCAGTACCAGACCTCGGTACCGAGTATTTACGCGCTGGGCGACGTCACAGCCCGCTTGCAGCTGACACCCGTCGCGCTGGGTGAAGCCATGGCTCTGGTCGATCATTTGCTCGGGCCTGTGGCCGGCAAAGCGCCCCGCAGCATGAGCTACGACTTCATTCCGACAGCGGTGTTCACGCACCCAAACATTGGCACAGTGGGGTTTTCTGAGGCCGATGCACGTGCTGAGTTTGGGCAAATTAGCGTTTACAAAAGCGAGTTCAAAGCACTCAAGCACACGCTCAGTGGCAGCACAGAACGCACCTTCATGAAGCTGCTGGTCGACGACGCCTCTGACCGCGTGGTCGGGCTGCACATGGTCGGCGCTGAAGCCGGTGAAATCGTTCAGGGCTTTGCCGTCGCCATGAAAGCCGGCGCCACCAAAGCCGTGTTCGACAGCACCATCGGCATTCACCCGACAGCCGCTGAAGAATTTGTCACCATGCGCGAACCCGTGAAAGCTTGATTCTCATGAAACCCATGCCCTACCTGTCCACCTACATCGCGCCCAGCCGCTACACCGATGCGCTGGCAGCACTGACGCAAGTGCAGCTGATTTATGACCAGCAAATCGCGCATTTGCGTGACTGCATGCAGCGTTACGTGGCTGGCGAAACACTGCCAGGCCGCGTGCGCGCCTGCTACCCGTTTGTCCGCATTCACACCGAAACCGTGGCCCGCGCAACGCTAGAAATGCCCGACATCACGCAGCTGAGTTATGGCTTTGTGGCCGGCCCCGGCACCTTTGACACAACGCTCACACGGCCCGACCTGTACGCCACTTACTACCTTGAGCAGTTCCGGCTGTTGCTGGAAAACCATTCTGTAGAACTTGAAATCGGCACCAGCACACAGCCGATTCCGGTGCACTTCTCATTTGCTGAGCATGACCACATCGAAGGCAATTTGAGCGCCGAGCGACGCATGCTGATGCGCGACGCTTTTGACCTGCCCGACCTCGCGGCTATGGACGACGGCATTGCCAATGGCACCTATGAAGCGAAAGCCGGCGAGTCGCAACCGTTGGCGCTTTTCACGGCAGCGCGCGTCGACTATTCACTGCAGCGCCTGCGCCACTACACCGGCACTTCGCCCGACTGGTTTCAGAACTACGTGCTGTTCACCAACTACCAGTTTTACATCGACGAGTTTGTGCGTCTCGGCCATGAAGAAATGAGCCGCGCGGACAGCCCTTTCGTGGCCTTTGTCGAACCCGGCAACGTCGTCACGCGGCGCAGCGGTCTGCCGTCTGTGGCCGGAGACGAACTCGGTTCAGCACCGCCGCGCCTGCCGCAAATGCCGGGCTACCACTTGCTGCGCGCCGACCGTTCCGGCATCAGCATGGTCAACATCGGGGTCGGCCCGGCCAACGCCAAAAACATCACCGACCACATCGCCGTGTTGCGGCCGCACGCTTGGATCATGCTCGGCCATTGCGCCGGCTTGCGCAGCAGCCAGCAGCTGGGCGACTACGTGCTGGCCCACGGCTATGTGCGCGAAGACCATGTGCTCGACGAAGAGTTGCCGTTGTGGGTGCCGATCCCGGCGTTGGCCGAAATTCAAATGGCCTTGCAGCAAGCGGTTGAAGACGTGACGCATTTGCAAGGGCAAGAGCTGAAACGCATCATGCGCACTGGCACCGTGGCCAGCACCGACAACCGTAACTGGGAGCTGCTGCCGGGCAATCAGCCGCAGCGCCGATTCAGCCAAAGCCGGGCGGTCGCGCTCGACATGGAAAGCGCCACGATTGCCGCCAACGGCTTTCGCTTTCGGGTGCCCTACGGCACGTTGCTGTGCGTCAGCGACAAGCCCTTGCACGGCGAGATCAAGCTGCCGGGCATGGCGAATCACTTTTACCGCGAGCGCGTCGACCAGCATTTGCGCATCGGCATTCGGGCGCTTGAATTGCTGCGCGCCGGCGGCAGCAACCAGTTGCACAGCCGCAAGCTGCGCAGCTTTTCTGAGGTGGCTTTTCAGTAGACTGACGATTGCGGTCGGCCCATGACGCAGCAACGTCATTCGCTTATACTTGCACTCAATCCAGTACAAGTTAAATGAGGCCAGTCCATGAAAATCGTTAGCTATTCCGAAGCGCGCAGTTCGCTCAAGTCCGTGCTCGACCAAGTGAACGATGACGCTGACGTGACCATCATCAGTCGCCGGGATGGTGCGGACGCCGTCGTCATGTCGCTTGACCAGTATCAAAGCATGATGGAGACCATGCACCTGCTGTCGACCCCGGCAAATGTCGCGCACTTGGTCAAGTCCATTGCCCAGCACAAAGCCGGCAAATCAGTACGGCGTGAGCTGGTAGACGCTAGTAACAAGTGAGCCGCTCCATTCGCTTCACGCCGGCAGCTTGGGCGGATTACACCTACTGGCAGGGACAGGACAAAAATACGTTGAAGCGTATCAATACCCTGATCGAGGCGGCGCGACGTGACCCATTTTCGGGAATCGGTAAACCAGAGCCTTTGCTGGGGAGCCTGTCGGGCTATTGGTCGCGGCGCATTGATGAAATACACCGCCTTGTGTATGCCGCTGACGATGCAGATTTTGACGTGATCGCGTGCCGTGGGCACTACGACGACTGATCCCAAACCGGCAGCGTTGAATT
The DNA here is from genome assembly GCA_947450765.1 of Comamonadaceae bacterium. Classification (GTDB taxonomy): domain Bacteria; phylum Pseudomonadota; class Gammaproteobacteria; order Burkholderiales; family Burkholderiaceae_C; genus Polaromonas. The sequence goes on from CANFXC010000018.1 coordinate 12,588, forward strand.
TTTTATCCGCCAACCAGATTGAGCATAGTCTGCCCGAGCAACCGGCGACCAAGGTTGTCCAGAAAAACTTCTTCCACCCGCGCTGCGTTGGCATCCGAAAACCCGGCGCTGTGCGGTGAGGCAATCACATTCGGCATATCCCAGAGCGGCGACTGCGCCGGCAAGGGTTCATGCGCGAACACATCCAAATAAGCCCCGGCGACCCGGCCGTTTTTCAGCGCTTCAATCAACGCTACCTCGTCGATCACCTCGCCTCTGGCGACGTTGACGACGTGCGCGCCCGCTGGCAGCAACGCCAATGCGCTGGCGCTGATGAGTCCGTGTGTGCGATCTGTCAAGGGACACGCCAGCAGCAGCCAGTCGGCCTGCGGCAACACGCTGTGAATGGCTTCGTAGGCGACGGTCTCAATGTCATCGCCCGCAGGCGTGGCACTGCTGCGCACCACCACCACGCGCAGCCCCAGCAAACGCAACACAGCGCCCAGTTGCTGACCAATGCCACCCCAACCGACAATGACCGCCGTTTGCCCGCCGAGGTCGCGCGGCAAACCGGTTTTGATCAGCGGTGCCCAGACATGCGCACGCTGCGCGGCCATGAGTTGCGGCAAGCGTCTGGCCAAAGCCAGCACGCCCGCCAGCGCCGATTGCGCCACCACACCGGCATTGCTGCCGGCTGATGAGCTCAGTGCCACGCCTTGCGCCAACAAACGCACATACACCGGCCGATCCGCACCGGCTGAATGCAGTTGCACCCACGCCAAGCTCGGCGCGTTCGTGAGCAAATCGTAAAAGTGCTGCGTCGCCGGCTGCACCGCGTGCTTGGTCGACAGGCCGGTCACGTCGCGTGAGACAAAGGCGATGTCGAAGTCAACTGGCGCCTGCGCCGGGCTGAGCAGGACATGCGCCGCCGAGCCGAGCGTCTGCGCCAGACGCGGCCCTATTGCAGCGCGCGCCGCATCGGACAACAAAATGCGCAACGGACTGGTCGTTATGCTCATTCAGCAGCCGCGCCCGAAGACTCAACGATGGCTTTCCATTTGACGTATTCCTTTTGGGTGAACTGCGCGTATTGTGCGGCGGAGCCACCGATCGGGTCAGCGCCTTCACGGATCATTTGCGCTTCCAACTGCGGCAAGATGTCGTTGACATTTTTGTTCAAGGTGGCGATCACCGACGCTGGCGTGCCCTTGGGCGCAAAAAAACCAAACCATGAACCGGCCTCAAAACCAGGAAAGCCTTTTTCTGCCACGGTCGGCACGCCCGGCAACGAACGAGATGGTTTCAGGCTGGAGACCGCCAACGCCCGCAGCTTGCCGGCCTTGATTTGCGGCATCACCGACGGGATGGTGGCGAACATGAACTGCAAACGGCCGGCCAACAAATCGTTCAGCGCATTGGCACCTTTGTAGGGCACATGCAGGGTTTCCACACCAATCCGCTGACTCAGCATGTAGCTCGACAAATGCGACGACGTGCCGACGCCTGTGGAGCCGTAATTCAGCTTGCCGGGATTGGCCTTGACGTACGCCAAAAATTCTTCAAAAGTCTTGGCTGGTACGGACGGATGAACCACCAGCACATTCGGTACATCGGCGATTTGCACGACCGGTACTAGGTCCTTCAAGGGGTCGTAAGCCAGGTTTTTGTACAGCGTCTGGTTGATGGCAATAGGACCGACCGAACCGACCAGCAAGGTGTAGCCATCTGCGGGGGCACGCACCACGTTTTCAGTGCCAATATTGCCGCCACCGCCAGGCCGGTTGTCGATGATGAAGGGCTGCTTCAACCGATCCGCCAGCAACTGGCTGACAGAGCGCGCCAGCATGTCGGTGGTGCCGCCGGCCGTGAAGGCCACCACCACGCGCACCGGTTTGGCCGGGTAGTCTTGGGCAATGGCCGCGCCTGTGGTCAACAGCAAGCCGGTTAACAGGGCCGCGAGTGGTCGACATAAAGAGACGCGGGAAAGGGGTGGGATAGCGATAAACATGCGCATGGCATTTGTCTCCGAGGGTTCGGTGAAAAAACTCAGGTCCGGTAACTGGCGTCCATGCGGTCCAGCTTGCGCAGCAGACCCGGCCACTCCATCACGCCATAAGGGCGGCGGGTGCTGGGCTGGTAGTTGTTCCAGGTTTCTTCCAGCACCGGCTTTGAGACCGGCGACAAAGGTGAATTGCAAGCCATGGCAGCGAGCTGTGAACGGCAGGCCAGCTCAAGGCGGTGCATCCAGTTGAAGGCTTCGCCAATGGTGCGACCGACGGTGAGCGCACCATGGTTGCGCAAGATCAGTGCTTCACCGTTGCCGAGGTCGCGCACCAGTGATTCTTGTTCGTCGAGGTTGAGCACCACGCCGTAATAGTCGTGGTAGCTGATCTTCAAAAAGCGCATCGCCGTTTGCGTGATCGGCAGCAAGCCGCATTCGAGCGAAGACACCGCCATGGAGGCCCAGCTGTGGGTGTGGATCACGCAAGCCACTTCAGGGCGAGCCTCATGCACGGCGCTGTGAATCACGTAACCGGCTTTGTTGATGCCGTAGTTCAAATCGCCAAAATCCGGCTGCGCCAGGATCTTGCCGTGGTGGTCAATTTTGATCAGGCTGGACGCGGTGATTTCTTCGTACATCATGCCGTAGGCATTGATCAAAAAAGCACCCTCTTCGTCCGGCACGCGGGCCGAGATGTGGTTGGCCATCATGTCGGCCATGCCGTAATGCTCGACCAGCCGGTAGCAGGCCGCGAGGTCAACCCGTGCCTGCCACTCGGCTTCGCTGCAGCGGTCTTTCATACTTGAAATTTGCAAATGGCTGCTCGTGCTCATGCGTGTCTCCTGGATGTTTTAAAAGGTGCCGAGCGCTCAGGCTTCGGGCAGGGCCAAGTTGGTGGGCTGGCGTTTTTCAATGGCAAATTTAAGCAGCGCTGCACTGCGGAAAATGCCGTGCGCAAACTTACCGTAAGGCAAAGTCAAGAACAAGGCCATCACGGCGCCCAAATGCACGGCCAACAGCCAAGCCATGAAAGAAGTGTCGCGCCAAGCCAGCAAGGCCAAGCCTGTCAGGCTGACCCAAAACAGCAAGACGATGAAACCGCGGTCCATCGGTTTTTGGGCTGCATCACCATGGCTGGCGTGACGCGTGAAGTTGAGCCAGAGCAAACCCGCCGGCCCAATCAGCAAACCAATACCGCCGACGGTGCCGAGCAAGACCGGCAAGCTGGTGTAGCCGTAAGGCGCTTGCCAATTGAACAGGTAGTGGTAGAGCGTCGCCACCGAGGTGGCCGCAAAACACAGCATGAAACCGTAGAAGGTCAGATGGTGAAAGCGCCTGCGCCACAAGGTGGGTGTGTCGTCGTCGTTCGGGCAACCTTCAATCGGCTCGTTGCCGCTGGTCTGGTTGGCGCCGTCTAGGTACTTCAAACGCAGTGCTGCAGACGTTGCTTCCATGGCGGCTTCACCCAAGGCGTTGGAGGCCGTGGCCGGCGACACGTCGCGCCAAAAACTGCGCACGCCAAGCCCCAAGGCCAACACCGCGAACAAGAAGATCGGGGCGAACATCGAGACCAGCAGGTTGTGCGGAAAGATGGCGTAAAAATTACCCGCCAGCGGTTCATGAAACAGCTGACCTTGCGCTTGAACAGTCAACGCCAGAAACAGCGCAAGGGCGGCGGCCAGCGCTAACGCTACGGTCAAACCTTGACGTTTGTAAAGCGCACCGAGCGCTGGCGGCCAAGCGTAATCTGCATAAGTCTGGACGCGCACTTGGGCCATGGCCTGCGGCACATTGATGGCGAATTCATGCGGCGGCGAATACTGGCAGGCATGCAAACAAGCACCGCAGTTGTGGCACAGATTGGCCAGGTAATGGATGTCGGCTTTGCCGAATTCGAGGTGCCGTGTCATGGCGGGAAACACCGCACAAAAACCTTCGCAGTAACGGCAGGCATTGCAAATTTGCATTTGCCGGCTGACTTCTGATTCGTTCGCTGTCAGCGACAGATCGCCAGTGGCCAGGGCTCGCGCCTCGCGGGTCAGGGCTTCAAGCTGCTGCATGGTGGTCTTCCGTCAAAGTCGTTGATGGGGTGGCTGTATTTGTCTTTGCTGCCTTGGCCGCTTGGACCCCGGCAATGCGACCAAAGGCCGTGCCGATGGTCATGCCGACGCCGGCGGTGTAGCCCTTGCCCAGAACGTTGCCGGCCATCAGCTCGCCAGCGGCAAACAGGTTCGGGCTGGCTTGGCCGCCGAAATGCACAGCAGTCGTTTCGTTGGTCTTCATGCCGAGGTAAGTGAAGGTGATGCCGGGTTTGAGCGCGTAGCCGTAAAACGGTGCGGTATCAATCGGCCGCGCCCAATGTGTCTTGGCAGGCGTCAAACCTTCGGTGTGGCAGTCGTCGAGGACGGCGTGGTCAAAGGAGCCGACTTTGCAGGCGGCGTTGTAGTCCTGCACGGTTTTGACAAAGGCTTGTTCGTCGAGTCCGAGCTGGCGTGCCAATTGTTCCAACGTGTCGGCTTTTTCGCCGGGAAAGACAGGTGGCATGAAGCGGCCCACAGCTTTGGCGTCGATGATCGAATAAGCCACTTGCGCAGGTTGGTGGGCCACCAAACGACCCCAGATCGCATAGCGCTTGGGCCAGAAATCTTCGCCCTCGTCATAAAAACGCTCGGCGTGTTTGTTCACCACCACGCCTAGGGATACGCAATCAACGCGCGTGCAAATACCGCCGTCATACAGCGGTGCACGGGCGTCAACGGCGACGCAATGGCTTTGGTTCGGCTCGCCGGTCGTGTCGGCGCCCTGATCGATCAAATCGCGCAGCAACACACCCATGTTGAAGCGCGTGCCGCGAATGGCGAAGTTGTCGGACGGCCATTCGCCGGCGTCGTTCTGACCCCAGACGTCACGCATCCATTCGAGGTTGGACTCAAACCCGCCGCTGGCCACCACGCAGGCACGCGCTTCAATGCGCTGGCTGCCCTCGGGGCCGGTCATGTGTGCGGCCACAAAGCGACCGTCTTTGAGTTCAAGACGATTCACAGTTGACTCGTAACGCACCTCGATGCCGAGTTTTTCAGCACTGCGGTAATAAGCGTTCATCAGCGCTTTGCCGCCGCCCATGAAAAACGCATTGGTCCGCGAAAGGTGCAGCGTGCCCGACAAGGACGGCTGAAAACGCACACCATGGTGACGCATCCAGTCGCGACAATTCGACGACTCGCGAATCGCCAAGCGCGCCAGTTTTTCATCGGTCAAACCGCCGGTGACTTTGAGCAAGTCTTGCCAGAATTCTTCTTCCGGGTAGGCCTCGGTCAGTACGTCTTGCGGCGCGTCATGCATGCAGCGCAGGTTGCGCGTGTGCACCGAGTTGCCGCCGCGCCATTCGCGCGGTGCCGACTCCAGCACCAGCACGCTGGCACCCGCCTCACGCGCCATCAGCGCCGCACACAAGGCGGCGTTGCCACCACCAATCACCAGAACATCCAACATTCATTCACTCCCGACTTGATTGATCTTCGTTCAACTTAACTTTTCTCAGCCCACATCAATCAGCGCGAATCTGTGCGCGCTTGACGATGTCACTCCACACCTTCTGCTCCCCGGCAATGAAGGTTTTGAATTCGCTCGCCGGACCGCCACCGCCGATGGCGTTGTCGGTCGCAAAGCGGGCAGTCACGGCAGACGACTTGAGTGCCTTCAAGGACTCCTCCTGCAAACGCTTCACCACCTCTGGCGGTGTCCCGGCTGGGGCCAAAATGCCGTACCACTGCGAGGTCTCAAAGTTCTTAAAGCCCAACTCGGCCACGGTGGGCACGTCAGGCAGGCTCGAAATGCGCTGAGCCGTGCCCACCGCAATGGGTCGCAACTGGCCCGACTTGATGTAGGCGCTCAGGGCCGGCAAGCCCGCCGACGAGGCTTGCGTGCGGCCCGCGATCAGGTCGGTCAGTTGTGGGCCGGTGCCGCGGTAAGGAATGTGCGTGATGAACATGCCGCTGACCAGCTTCAGGTATTCCATCGCCAGGTGGCCGGCGCTGGCATTGCCGGCCGAGCCATAGTTCAACTGGCCAGGGTGCTTCTTCACGTAGGCGACAAATTCCTGGAAATTTTTAGCCGGTACGTCCGGATGAATCACGAAGACGTTCGGCACTTTCGCCAACAGCGTCACCGGCACAAAGTCTTTGTTGACGTCGTAGGGCTGATTTTTCAGCATGTACGGATTGACCGCCAGCGTGCCCACATGGCCGAGGATGATGGTGTGACCATCGGGAGCGGCTCTGGAGACTTCTTGCATGGCGGTGACGCCAGCGCCACCGGGTTTGTTTTCAATGTAGACCGATTGCCCAAGCTGCTTGCTCAGCTCTGCCGCCACCGAGCGGGCGACGATTTCAGATGTGCCGCCGGGTGCAAAGGGCACCACAAAGCGAATGGCTTTGGACGGCCAGACGGACTGAGCCATCACACCGGGCAAGGCCAGCGTGGCAGCGCCGAGGCCAGCGGCTTGGAGCACGCTACGGCGTGAAAATTGGGATTCAATCATGAATGTGTCCTGTGTCATGCGAGGGAAAACTCAACCTTAACGGGCGGCGAGCGCCAGCGTAAGAGGATTTCCCCTGATCAAACCAAAACCATGACGTCGGATGCGAGTAAGGTTCAATTGACTTTGTCTAAGCCACCGACTGTAGGGCAAGCACAGCAGGCCTGAAAGCAGGCCAAGCGCATGGGGCCATCACGATTCGTGATGGCAGTTGCCTCAACTGATCAGACGAGCGCCGATCCAGCGGCCGGAATGCACGGCTTCACGTGCGCAATCTGCCAGCACCACACGGGCAGCCAGACCAGCCGGCGAGAGTTCGTCGTCCGACAGGCTGCACAGCGCTGTCGCCCGCCGCGCCAGCGTGTCGCTGATCTCGGTGAGTTTGAAGCGTTGCGCCGCATCGGCATAACGGCCGACCGCTGCCCACGGCTGCACAGTGCAGCCAAAACCGCTGTCCACCGCGTCCATCAGCATGGCCAACGAGTCGATTTCGGCGACCACATTGGGCTTGCACTTGGCTCGCGCAAAGGCGCTCTCCAAGGTACTGCGCAAACCGTGCGAGCCGGTCGGCAAGATCAGCGGCAAACCAGCCAGTTGCGCCACGCTCATGCGCTTGGGTGTCTTAGCGACGGTTGCTTCCGGCTGCCGCGATTCAATCAGAAAGAGCTTTTCTTCCAGCAGCGGCATCACGCTCCAGCGGCGTCCGGCCTGGCTGTCAAAGAGGATGGCCAAGTCGAGCTGGCGCGCATTCAGCATGGCGGTCAGGTGGCCCGAGAGGCTTTCAACCACATGCAAGCGCACATCCGGGTAGCGCTCCCGCATGGCGCGCAGCAGCGGCAGGCCCAGCACGGCGGCGGTGGTCGGTGCCATGCCGACGCTGACGCTGCCCGACAGCCGCGACTCTTGCGCCGAGCGCACCGCCTGTTCGGCATGCCGTAGCACCAGCTGCGCCTCCCTGAAAAAAGCCAGACCGGCCTCGGTCGGTGTCACACCTTTCGGGCTGCGCTGCAGCAGCCGCGTCGAGAGTTCGCTTTCAAGTCGGCTGATTTGCTGACTCAACGCCGACGGCACCAGCGCCAGATCCAGCGCGGCACGGCTGATGCTGCCCAACTCAATGACCCTCACAAGGTAGCGCAGTTGACGCAGTTCCATCGCTTAAATTTTGGCCAGAACCGCCACAGCAGCCTCAGGCGCAGCCACATCGGCACGCATCATCGGCAGATGCTGCGGGTACTCGCGCTGCATGAAATCAACCAGCGCCTCGCGCACTTTGCAACGCAGATCCCAGTTCAGACCGGCGTCGGCCGAGGTCACCAGCACCCGCAACTGAATGCTGCGCTCGCCGGCTTCGACCACCTGCAAAATGCACAGCCGTTTGTCCCACTCAGCAGCGGCCTCACACACGCGTTGCGCCTCTGCGCGCAGCGGTGCCAAGGGCATGCTGTAGTCCACCCACATCATGACGGTACCCATGATCTGGGAGCTGTTGCGGGTCCAGTTTTCAAAGGTGTTTTCGATGAACCAATGCAGCGGAATGATGAGCCGGCGTTCGTCCCAAATCTTCAGCACCACGTAGGTCGCCGTGATTTCTTCGACCCGGCCCCATTCGCCCTTCAGGATCAGCACGTCGTCCAGCCGAATCGGCTGCGCCAACGCCAACTGCAAACCAGCGATCATGTTGCCGAGCACCGGACGTGCCGCAATACCAACGACCAGACCCAAGACACCCGCCGACGCCAGCAGACTCGCACCGACCTGCCGCGCACCCGGAAAGGTCATCAGCATCAAGGCCAAACCAGCCACTACCACCGCCGTGCTGGCCACCCGCACCAACAGCCGCGTTTGCGTCATGATGCGGCGAGCATCTTGGTTGTCGGCCACATCAAAGGAGTGCCGAGCAGAGATGCCTTTGGTCATGCCTTCGAGCGCGTTCAACACCAACCAAGTCAGCGCCACCATCAGCAGCAAGGCGTTGCCATGGCGCACCTGGCTGATCAGCAGAATGGAGTCAGGGGCCGCTTGCCAAACGCTTTGCAATGCAATCAGCGGCAACGCCATGCGGGCCGGTCGTGCGCAACTGGCCACCACCGCAATGGCCACAGGCCCGCGCGCGATGCGCCGCAACACCACAGAGCCGGTCCGGTGCAAAACCAGTGCCAGAAACGTGGCCAGCAACGCGCCCAAGAGCACACCCCAAGCCGGGTCAGTCAGGAGTTCGATGAGTTCGACAATCAAATTGTCCATGCCCAGCGGTTACCCGGCCACGCGTGGTTTCACCAGCGCCGCAGCTTGTTTGGCGCGGCTGCGTGCCAGCTCGACATCGGCATCAAATGCCAGCGCCACACCCATGCGGCGTTTGACAAAACTCTCTGGCTTGCCAAACAGACGAATGTCGGTGTTCGGCACGCTCAGCGCTTGGGCCACGCCGTCAAAGACGATGCCCTTGGCGTCGACGCCGCCGTAAATCACGGCGCTGGCACCCGGGCTTTTCAAGGCGGTGTTGACCGGCAAGCCCAAAATCGCGCGGGCGTGCAGCTCAAACTCGTTTTGCCATTGCGTGCACAGCGTCACCATGCCGGTGTCGTGTGGCCGTGGGCTGACTTCGCTGAACCAGACCTCGTCACCTTTGACAAAGAGCTCTACGCCATACAAACCCATGCCTGACGACTTGCCGTCAAAGCCGACGCCTAAGTTGTCGGTCACGGCTTTTGAGATCTCGCGGCTTTTTTGCAGCGCAGCGGGTCGCATCGGGTGCGGCTGCCAGCTTTCGACGTAATCGCCGTTGACCTGCACATGGCCAATGGGCTCGCAAAAATGCGTTTCAATCGCACCGCTGGCGCCCAAGGCCCGCACCGTCAGCTGGGTGATTTCGTAGTCAAAGTCAATGAAGCCTTCGACGATGATGCGGCCATGGCTGACGCGCCCGCCGGCCATGGCGTAGTCCCAGGCGGTCTTGACGTCGGCGGGGCCGGCAATCTTGCTTTGGCCTTTGCCTGACGAGCTCATGACCGGCTTGACGATGCAGGGGTAACCGATCTTGTCGTCAATCGCCGCCTGCAACTCGGCCAGCGAATCGCAAAACACATAGGGACTGGTCGGCAAGCCCAGCGTCTCGGCGGCCAGCCGGCGAATGCCTTCACGGTCCATCGTCAGACGCGCAGCGCGGGCGGTGGGCACCACGCGCACGACGCCAGCGGCTTCGAGCTCTTCGAGCATCGGTGTGGCAATCGCTTCAATTTCAGGCACCACCAAGTACGGCCGCTCTTGTTCAATCAAGGCCTTGAGTTGCGCCGGATCACTCATGGTGATGGTCCGCGCATGGTGCGCGACCTGCTGGCCAGGCGCGTTCTCGTAGCGGTCGGTGGCGAAGGTTTCGACGCCGAATCGCTGCAGCGCAATCAGCACTTCCTTGCCGAGCTCACCGGAGCCGAGCAGCATGACTTTGGTGGCGTGCGGCGACAGCGGGGTGCCGAGTGTTGTGCCGGGAATAGAAGCGTTGGAGTTGTTTGAAGTGGTCATGGGTCGAGATAGTTGAGCGTGCGATCGGCGGAACGTGTGTGGTGCGAACAGCGCCACAGCTCAGCAGTACCGCCAAAGCCAGACCCTCCAATTTACAGCATCACAGCTGAGCGCAGGTTCTGCAGCTTGGAGAGTCCTTCTAAAAACTGCTTCGAGGGCACAATCTAGCCATGAACAGTGAGCTGATTTCCCCGATTTTGATACCTCCGATTCTCTCAGTGCGAGCGCTCAGCAAGCGCTACGGCAGCAGCACCGTGGTCAACAATTTGTCCTTCAGCATCGCCCCTGGCGAATGCCTCGGCGTGATCGGCCCGAACGGCGCCGGCAAGACCACCACCATCCGCATGTGCCTGGGTTTGACCACCCCCGACGCTGGCGAGGTGATCTTTGCGCCGCCCGGCAAACCGGCACTGCACATGCCACAAGACGCACTGGCCATCAAGGCGCAACTCGGCATCGTCAGCCAGTTCGACAGCCTGGACCCGGACTTTTCGTGCAGCGAAAACCTGCTGGTCTTTGGGCGCTATTTCGGCATGCCCGACGCCGTCATCAAGGCGCGTATTCCGCAGCTGCTTGAATTTGCATCCCTCACGCACAAGGCCGACGCCAAGCTGACTGAGTTGTCTGGCGGCATGAAGCGTCGCCTGTCTTTGGCGCGGGCGCTGGTGAATGACCCACAGTTGTTGTTGCTCGATGAGCCGACCACCGGACTCGACCCGCAAGCCCGGCACCTGATGTGGGAACGCTTGCAGCGGCTGCTGCAGCAAGGCAAATCCATCTTGCTGACAACCCACTTCATGGACGAGGCCGAGCGGCTCTGCAACCGGCTGCTGGTGTTGGACCACGGTCAGAAAATGACCGAAGGCACGCCGCGCGACCTGATCGCCGAGAACCTGGAACCCGACGTCGTCGAGGTCTATGGCGCGGGCGCCTTGGCCTTGGCCAACTCGCCCCTGAAAGAGCTGGCCGCACGCCTAGAGGTCATCGGTGAGACGGTGTTTTTCTACACCCAAGACGCCAAGCGCCTGCTGACAGCGCTCACCGATTACCCGCAGCTGCGCACGCTGCACCGCCCGGCGAATCTGGAGGACTTGTTCCTCAAGCTCACGGGCCGCAAGATCCGGGAGGACGCATGATGCGCAAGATCACTCGCCAGCCAAGTCTATTCAGCCCACCGCAACTCAGTTGGCGCTGGTGGCCGGTCTTCAGGCGCAATCTGCTGGTCTGGCGCAAGCTGTTTGTGCCGAGTCTGGTCGGCAACATTGCCGAGCCGCTCATCACGCTGGTGGCTTTCGGCTACGGCTTGGGCGCTTTGATCGGGCAAGTCCAGCTGAACGGCCAAGCCGTGCCCTACATCTTGTTTTTGGCCAGCGGCTCGATCTGCATGAGCGCCATGAACGCCGCGTCTTTCGAGGCCTTGTATTCGGCTTTTTCACGCATGCACGTCCAGCGGACTTGGGACGGCATCATGAATGCGCCGGTGCGCCTTGACGACGTGCTGATGGCCGAGATGCTTTGGGCCGCTTTCAAGTCGCTGTTCACCAGCGGCGTGATCTTGCTGGTGATGCTGGCGCTGGGCATCAGCAACAGTTTTTGGTTGCTGTTGGCTTGGCCGCTGCTGGGCTTGGTCGGCATCGTGTTCTCTAGCATCGCGCTGATCTTCAATGCGCTGGCCAAAGGCTACGATTTTTTCACCTACTACTTCACGCTGTTCCTCACGCCGACCATGTTTTTGAGCGGCGTGTTTTTCCCCAGAGACCAGCTGCCCGGCTTCATGCGGGTGATCTCGGAGTTCTTACCACTGACAGCAGCGGTCGAGTTGATCCGGCCGCTCTTCATGGGCCAATGGCCAGCGCAAGGCCTGCTGCATCTGGCGGTGCTGCTGACCTACGCGGTGGTGGCATTTTGGGTCGCGCTGGCGCTGACGCGCAAGCGCTTTCGGAGCTGATCGACGACTCGGTCAAAGATCAAAAAACACGGTCTCTTTGCCGTGCGCGCTGTCTTGCATGTGAATGTCAAACCGGTAGACCGGTCCGGCATTCGTCATCTCGCGCTTAGCCACCAAGGTGGCGCGGCGCTCGGCAGGCACGCTGTTCAAGACTTCATCTTTGGCATTGGCCGCGGCTTCGTCAGAAAAGTAGATGCGAGAAAACGTGTGCACCAACAGTCCGCGCATGGTCACGCAGACGTCGATGAACGGCGCTTGACCTTCACCCAGCGCGCCCGGTTTGACGGTGTCAAAGACGAAGTGGTTGCCGGCGAATGTGCCGGTGCCGCAACGGCCAAAACCAGCGAAGCCTTTGCGCTCTGCATCTTCCACGCTGCTGATGATTTGGCCTTGGGCGTCGGGCTGATTGATCTCGACGATGGCGTCATTGACTGGCGCACCGGCGCCGTCATAGACCTGACCGGTGATGCGAATGTGCTCGCCACCGGCATGTGCTTGCGTCAACACCGGAGTGAACAGGCTTTTGAAGTCGTAGCCGTATTGCGTCGGCGTGAGGCCGTAGGCGAAGTAAGGACCAACGGTTTGCGAAGGGGTTTGTTTGAGTTGCGTCATAGCCAATATCCTCGGTCTTTTTATTCAAAACGCGTGGCTTTGGCGCCGCGCAACACGATGTCAAACACATAGCCCAGCGCATAGTCGGGCTGGGTCACGTCGAGGCTGAACTTAGAGACCATGCAATCTCGCAAATGATCGGGTGCGCCCAGGTACATCGGGTCGTACTGCAGCAGCGGGTCGCCGGGGAAATACATCTGCGTCACCAAGCGGCTGGCGAAGTAATCACCAAACAACGAGAAGTGAATGTGATTCGGACGCCAAGCGTTCGGGTGGTTGCCCCAAGGGTAGGCACCGGGCTTGATGGTCTTGAAGGTATAGCGACCTTGGTCGTCGGTGAGGCAGCGGCCGGCACCCAAAAAGTTCGGGTCCAGCGGCGCGTCATGCTGGTCGACCTTGTGCACGTAGCGACCTGCGGCGTTGGCTTGCCAGACTTCAACCAGCGTGTTGCGCACCGGCCGGCCGTCTTCATCCAGCACGCGGCCGGTGACGATGATGCGTTCACCCAAAGGCTCGCCGTTCATCACGGCGTTTTTCGTCATGTCGTTGTCGAGCGCGCCGAATTGTGCGGCGTTGTAGACCGGCGCATTGCGCTGTGCCAGCGCGTGCTTCATGGGCACCAAAGCCTGCTTGGGGCCGCGCAACACGGTGGACTTATAGCGCGGGTCAATGTGGGCCGGGTGGCAGGCCCAGTCGCGCGGGGAAATGATGAGCTTGCTGGTGTCGTTGACTGTGTCTGCGTTCATGTCTTGTCTCCACGAAATATCAAAATTAAAAATGCAGCAACCCAAGACTGTAATCACTCAAAAAGGTTATGTATAGTGACATTTTTTCCAACCTTGCATAACCAAACAGACATGCCAAACCATGATCGATGAGCGCATCAAGTTACGCCATTTGCAGTGTTTTTTGGCTGTGGCGCAACACGGCAGCCTGCAAAAAGCCGCCGATGTGTTGTCCATCACACAACCGGCGGTGTCCAAAACACTGAAGGAACTCGAAGCCTTGGTGAGCGTGCGGCTGTTTGAACGCGGTCGCCGTGGTGCCGTGCTGACGCGCAGCGGTGAGACATTTTTCCGCCACGCCGGGGCCAGCGTGAACGCGCTGCGCGAAGCTGTGGCCAGCGTCTCACCGACGCGGCAACACACGCAAGCAATCGTCACGTTGGGCGTGTTGCCGACGGTCGCGCCCTGGCTGATGCCGCAGCTGCTGGCACAACTCGATCAGGTGGCCGCCAGTGGCGGGCTGGCGCTGAGCCTGACGATTCACACCGACCACAACCCGGCGCTGCTGACGCAGCTGCGCCAGCGCGAACTCGACCTGGTGATTGGCCGCTTTGCCGAGCCCGTGCACATGCTCGGACTGACGTTTGAAAACCTCTATGCCGAGCCGCTGGTGCTCGTCGTCCGGCCGGGCCATCCGCTGTTGCAAGATACCGCGCTCAGCGCCAACCCGCTGGCGCATTTGTCGGCCTTCACGCTGGTGTTGCCGCTACAAGGCACGGCGATCAGGCTCACCGCCGACAACTTTTTCGTGGCCCGTGGCCTGAGCCAAGCGCTACGCACGGTAGAGATGCTGGCGGTGTCGGTGGCGCGCAGCTACACCGCCAACAGCGATGCCGTCTGGCTGACGCCTGCGAGTGCGGCCCAAGCCGACCTGGACGCCGGCGTGCTGAGCGCCCTGCCCGTCAGCATGCACGGCACTGAAGAACTCGTCGGGCTGACGATGCGTGCCGACGCGACACCTAGCGACGCCCAACACGTGGTGCTGACAGCGGTTCGCCAACTGGCGGCCGTGCGGCGTGGTCAGGTGACCGCTTGATCGCACCCGTTAAATAACGCCAATCAAGCCACCCCAAACCGCGCCTTCAACTCACCCAGCCCCAACTCGTCCAACACCTGCGTCAAGCGTTCGCGGGCTGCGTTGATGGTGGCAGCGCGTGGCTGGTCGGGCCGGCTGGCCAGAATCAATTCGTTCTTCATCGAATGCTCCCAGCCGACCAACTCGGTGACGGTGACGTCGTAGCCATGCGCTTCGAGTTGCAGGCAGCGCAACACATTGGTGATCTGGCTGCCGAACTCGCGGGTGTGCAGCGGATGCCGCCACAACTCGGCCAAGGGCGTGCGCGCCAGCGACAACACGCGGCCTTTTTTCAACACACCAGCCACCTCGGCCTGACAGCACGGCACCAGCACCATGTGGCGGGCTTGCCGCGCCAAGCCAAAGGCAATTGCATCATCGGTGGCGGTGTCGCAGGCGTGTAGCGCGGTGATGATGTCCACCACCGCCGGCAACTGGTCTGAGGCGGTGGCTTCCTGCACCGACAAATTCAAAAAACTCATGCGCGCAAAGCCGAGTCGACTGGCCAGCTCACGTGATTTGGCGACCAGCTCCGGGCGGGTTTCAATGCCGTAGACATGGCCGCTGGTTTTTTCAGCGCGATGGGCGACATTGAAAAACAAGTCGTACAAGATAAAGCCCAAATACGACTTGCCTGCGCCGTGGTCAGCCAACGACGGCGCCGGGTTGCGCGCAAAAGCATCGTTCAGCAATGGCTCGATGAACTGGTACAGGTGATAGACCTGTTTCAGCTTGCGCCGCGTGTCTTGATTCAGCTTGCCTTCCCGCGTCAGGATGTGCAGCTCTTTGAGCAATTCAATCGACTGACCGGGGCGAAGTTCTTCAATCACTTGTGCGGCCGGCGCGGGTTTTGAATGTTTGCTGTCGTTGGGTTTGTAGGGTTTTGGCATGAGTGGCTGAGTCTAACTTCTGCTCTGAATGGTATGGTCCAACTCAACTTAGACAACCACCTTCAGGAGTATTTTCAATGGTCACCAAACTCGACAAAGTCATTTACACAGCACACGCAACAGCCACTGGCGGTCGCGATGGCCGGGCCGTCAGCTCGGACAATCTGCTCGACGTGAAATTGGCTCCGCCCAAAGAACTCGGCGGCATGGGTGGCGCGACCAACCCTGAGCAGTTGTTTGCAGCTGGCTACGCGGCTTGCTTCTTAGGTGCGCTCAAACACGTTGCCGGCGTGCAAAAAGTGGCAGTACCTACCGACGCATCTATCGCCGCCAGCGTCGGTATTGGCCAGATTCCTGCAGGCTTCGGCATTGAAGTCAAACTGGTGGTGAGCCTGCCGGGTGTTGACCGCGCGGTGGGTCAGCAGCTGGTCGACGCAGCGCACTTGGTCTGCCCGTACTCGAATGCCACCCGCGGCAACATCGTCGTCGACTTGTCACTGGCTTAAGAATGCCTGGGGCCAAGCCCCACAATCGGTGCCATGAACGATATCCCCGATGGCAACCGCGCTGACAGCACACAAGGCACTGC
Source organism: Comamonadaceae bacterium (assembly GCA_947450765.1). GTDB lineage: Bacteria > Pseudomonadota > Gammaproteobacteria > Burkholderiales > Burkholderiaceae_C > Polaromonas. Next base: position 28,524 of record CANFXC010000018.1, read on the forward strand.
CGACAAAAACGGCACTGCCGCACATCCGTATGAATTTCTCACGCCGGATGTGGTGCTCGATGCACTGGCCAGCGTGGGTCTGTGGGGCGATGGCCGACTGACGGCGCTGTCAAGCTACGAGAACCGCGTCTACCAAATTTCACTCGAAAGCCCAGCACCACCTGAAGGCAACGCTGGCGGCGCAGGCGACACCGTGGTCGCCAAGTTTTATCGCCCAAGCCGCTGGAGCGATGCACAAATTTTGGAAGAACACGCCTTTGCGACCGAGTTGATGGCGGCCGAAATTCCGGTCATCGGTGCCTTGACATTGAATGGCCAAACGCTGCACCACTTTGCCGGTTTTTCATTCAGCGTCTCACCACGTCGCGGTGGCCGCAGACCCGAGTTGGAAGACAACACCGTACTCGAATGGATTGGGCGCTTTCTGGCGCGCATTCACAGCGTTGGCGCCCGCAGCGCTTTCACCGACAGGCCGGCGCTCAACATCGACACCTTCGGCTTCGCCAGTCGCGACCTTTTGTTGGCTGGCAACCACCTGCCGCTGGACATGGAGTCGCGCTGGCGCAATGCGTTTGAAGAAGCCATGCAAGTGGCCCAAGGCGTGATCAACAACGTTGGCAGCGTGCACACGCTCAGGCTGCACGGCGACTGCCATCCCGGCAATATCTTGTGGACGCCCGAAGGCACGCTAGGCGCTGGCCCGCACTTTGTCGACCTGGATGACGCGCGCACCGGCCCGGCCGTGCAAGATATGTGGATGCTGCTGTCCGGCGACCGCCCGCAATGCACGCGCCAACTTGGCGCCTTGGTGGACGGCTATGAAGAATTTCGTGAGTTTGACCGGCGCGAGCTGGCCTTGATCGAACCGCTGCGCACCCTGCGGCTGGTGCACTACAGCGCTTGGTTGGCCCAGCGCTGGAGCGACCCGATTTTCCCTATCAACTTTCCCTGGTTCGGCTCCAGCGACTACTGGAAAGGCCAAGTCGACATGCTGGTGGAGCAGACCGAAGCGATGCAAGCCGCACCGCTGGTGGTCTGAGCGGCCGCACGGCCGCTCATCAAGCCTTGCTCAGCGGACTGGATTGTCCAAAGAACCAATACCGTCGATCTCAATGCGCAATTGATCGCCCGACACCAAGTACTTCGGCGGCTTGAAGCCAATGCCCACACCGACTGGCGTGCCGGTGGCGATGACGTCGCCGGGGTACAGCGTGATGCCGGCCGACAGCACTTCGATCAGTGTAGGGATGTCAAAAATCAGGTCTTGGGTTGAGACGTCTTGGCGCAACTCGCCGTTCACGTAGCCACGCATGCGCGTGTTGGTGCCGTCGAGTTCGTCGGCGCTGACCAACCACGGGCCCATCGGGCAAAAAGTGTCGAAGGACTTGCCCAACAACCACTGTTGATGACGGCTTTGCCAGTCACGCGCAGTGACGTCGTTGATGATGGTGTAACCCCAGACATGGCTCAGGGCGTCTTTGGCTGTAATGCCTTTGCCGCCGCGCCCGATGATGACGGCCAACTCGGCTTCGTAGTCAATCGCGGTTGACGCTGCTGGCATCTCAACGGTTGCACCGGTGCCGATCACGGACTCGGGCACTTTGCTGAAATAGATCGGGTGCTCAGGAATGGCACCGCCCGATTTGGCGCTGCTGTCAAAGCCGCTGCCAGCGAATTCTTTGGCGTGCTCGAAATAGTTTTTACCGACGCAAAAAATGTTGCGGCGTGGACGCGGAATGGGTGCGCGAAGCGTCACGTCGGCCAGCGCGAGGGCGGGCAACAAAGCCGGCAGGCTCTCGCCTTTGGCTTGGCGCTCGATGATGGGCAAGGCGCCCAGTTCACGCTCAGCCAAGCTCAAGTCGAACGGTTGGACTGACTTCAAGTCGCTGGACACCAGACCGACGCCGGGCTGACCTTGATGATTGAACGCTGCGATTTTCATAGGGTGTCTCTCTGTGTTGTTGGTCTGTCAAAGTGTGCCGAGGCAAGCCGAGTTAGGGATTCCGCTGACGCCAGAATATCATTGGAATGTTAGCATGCCAACTGGCTTTGAGGCCTGCGCTGGAGTCCCGCGTCTGCCGCCTTATCCCCCAAAACGACCAGGAGACCTTTATGAAACAACGTTCCACATTACTGGCTGGCTGGCTACTTTGCGCGGCCACTTTGGCCGGTGCACAAACCACCTGGCCGACCCGCGCCATCACCATGATCGTGCCTTTCCCGCCGGGCGGTCTGGCCGACTTGGTAGCACGCCCAGTGGCTGAAGCCATGTCTCGCGACTTGGGCCAGCCGGTGGTGATTGAAAACCGCGGAGGTGCGGGCGGCGGCATTGGCATGAGCGTTGCGGCCAAGTCCAAGCCTGACGGCTACACCATCTTGATGGCGCTGTCCTCGCTCACCGTGATCCCCGAAGCGGACGTGTTGCTGGGTCGGCCCGCCATGTTTGCGCTGCAAGACTTGCGGCCGATTGCACGCTACACCGCCGACCCCACCGTGCTCGCCGTGCGCGCCGAATCACCCTGGAAAACGGCGCAAGATTTTGTCAACGACGCCAAGAAACGTCCAGGCGCTATCAACTACGGCTCGTCAGGCAACTACGGCACCATGCACGTACCAATGGAGATCTTGGCGCAGAACACCGGCACCAAGCTCACCCACATTCCGTTCACCGGCGCCGGTCCGGCCGTGGTCGCTTTGTTGGGCGGCCAAATTGACGCGGTGGCTTCTGGCCCGGCTACGGTGCTGCAACAAGTCAAGGCCGGCAAGTTGCGCGTCTTGGGCCATTGGGGCAATGGCAAGCTGACGGCCATGCCCGAGCTGACCAGCCTGAAAGAAGCTGGCATCAACGCCGACTACGCGCAGTGGTCTGGCCTCTTTATTCCAGCCGCCACGCCAGAGCCGATTGCCCAGCGCATTCGTGCCGCTGCCCGCTTTGCGGCGCAAGACGCACGCGTCAAAGAAGTCATCTTGAACGCTGGCAGCCCGGTGATGTACCAAGATAGCGCTGACTTTGAAAAATACGTGCAGGCCGATGCCAAGCGCATGGCTGAAGTCGTCAAGAAAATGGGCAAGGTCGAGTAAGCGACCACAGGTTCAGCTGACATTCACAATTTATAAAAACTGGAGACCCACATGCGCCGTCAAACATTCCTTCGCAGCAGCCTCGCCGTCATCGGCCTCGCCAGTGTGCTGGCCCACACCACGGCCTCAGCCCAAGTTCAGGCCTACCCGAACCGCGCCGTCAAAATCGTGGTGCCTTTCGCAGCCGGCGGCCCAGCCGACGTCTACGCGCGCTTCATCGCGCAGCGCCTGACGGAGGCTCTCGGTCAGTCTTACATCATCGACAACAAACCCGGCGCGGGCTCCGTCATCGGCACCGACGTCGCGGCCAAATCTCCGGCTGACGGCTACACGCTGCTGCTGATGTCGAACACCCACACGGTCAACGAAACGCTGATCCCGAACAAGCCGTTTCACTTGATGCGCGATTTTGTGGCCGTGGCGCCTATCAACTATTCAGACTTGGTGCTGGTCGCCAATCCAAAAGTGCCCGCCAACAACTTGAAGGAATTCATCGCGTACGCCAAGGCCAACCCGGGCAAGCTGAACTACGCGTCTTCAGGCCCAGGTACGCCTTACCACATGGCTGGTGAGCTCTTCAAAAGCATGGCCGACATCAACATGGTGCACGTGCCCTACAAAGGCAGCTCGGGTGCACGTACCGACGTCATCGGCGGCCAGGTCGACGTGATGTTCGACGCTGTGACGACCATGGCCGAACAGGTGCGGGCGGGCAAAGTCAAAGCGCTCGCCACCAGTGGTCAGCGCCGGTCCGACGTGTTGCCTGAAGCGCCTACGCTGAGTGAGGCGGGCGTGCCGGGTTACGAAGCGACCATCTGGCTCGGGCTGATGGCCCCCATCGGCACACCCAAAGCCATCGTCGACAAGCTCAATGAAACCGTCTCTAAAATCGCCAGCCAGCCTGACGTCAAGCAAGCTTGGACCAAGCAAGGCGCGGTGCCCATGATCATGAACCCGGTGGTCTTCGACAAGTACATGCGCGACGACATCGCCAAGTGGAACCGCGTCATCAAGACCGCCAACATCAAACTCGACTGACACCCTTCATGAACACCCTTCACCTGCTCAGCGGCGGTGCCGCGCAAGCCCTGGTCACCCGTTTACAAGACCGCTTTTTGACCCTGCAAGGCGACGCCATCGAGGCAACTTTTGGCGCCGTCGGCATGATGAAAGACAAACTGCTAGCCGGCGCCCCCTGCGACGTGCTGATCTTGACCGACGCACTCATCGCGCAGCTCACGACCAGCGGCCAGGTCGCGGCCGGCACAGCGCAAGCCTTGGGTGTCGTCAAAACAGGCATCGCGGTCAAATCCGGCGAAGCCCGTCCGGCCGTCGCCACACGCGCCGAGCTCAAAGCCGCGCTGCAAGCCGCCAGCGGCATCTACTTCCCAGACCCGGTCAAAGCCACCGCTGGCATTCACTTCATGAACGTGCTCAAGCAGCTCGGCCTCGACAAAGAGCTGGCAGATCGCCTGCACACCTTTCCAAACGGCGCCGCCGCCATGACGGCCATGGCCAAATCTTCAGAGAAGGGGCTGATCGGCTGCACCCAAGACACCGAGATTTTGTACATCGAAGGCGTCGACCTCATCGCCGATTTGCCAAAAGAGTTCGAGCTCGCCACGGTCTACACCGCAGCGGTTTGCACGGGTGCGAAGGCGCCTGAATCGGCGGCTGCGTTGATTGGCTTGCTGGCTGGGACGAAGGCTGCGGGCTTGCGGGTTGAATGTGGGTTTGAAAGCTGAGGTTTTTTTCAAGCAGAGCCTTTAAAGCCCAAGCAAGCGCGTGAGCTCCTGCACCGCCTTGCTTAAAAAAGGCAAAATCTCGGCAACCCGTTTTTCCGTCATGCGCGTTTGCGTTGCCGCCACAGTCACGGCGGCAACAGCTGTGCCGGCAGAACTTTTAACGGGCAAACCGAGTGCCCTGACGCCGGGTACCGCTCGGTTGCCGATCAAGGCATAGCCGACTTTTTGAGCGCGTGCGCAATGCCGGCGAATCTCCTCCGCATCTAGGTTACCGTAGACGCTCAAGCGAGGGGCCACGGCATCCAGCACCTGACTCACCTCAAGATCGTCCAGGCTACTCAACAATGCCAGGCCGCCAGCACTGACACCCAAGGGCTGCCTGCTGCCCACTGGCACAGCTGGCGTTTGAATCTGGTATTTTCCTTGTATCCGGCTTAGGCAAACCGCGTCGTTGCCACTGCGAACAAATAGAAAACTCGTGTCCCCGGTGCTGTCGGCCAGCTCTTCTAGGATGGGTGCCGCGATATCGCGCAAATTGAACTGGTGCGCCGAAGCAAGATCCAGCTCAAACACCAGCGGACCCAGCGTGTAACGCCGAGTCGCTGCGTTTTGAATCAGCATGCCCTCCAATACCAATGCCTTCAGCAGGCGGTGGGCGGTCGGTCGCTGCAGTTGCATGTTGTGTGCGACATCGACCAACCGCATGCCTGTGTGGGTATGCAGTGAAATCAGTTTGAGTGCTCGTACCGCGCGCGTGATGGTTTGTGCGCCAAGGGTTTTGCTCATATTTTTAGGTTTGATCTTTTCATTAGTCCAAATAGTAGAACTAATTTAATTCCGATTGACATGCACATCCTCCTAAAAATATCATGAAATTGATTTTCAAGTGGGCGTATTGAGCTTCTTCATAGTCCAAATAGTAATTCACTGAAAGCATGCGCTAAAACTGCGACTAGGTTGCACAGCGCCCATGACGGTGCATGCGCCGTCAGTATTTGGTAGCCCTTGAAAACGGTAGACACCTCGATTTTTAAACGGAGTAATCAAGCATGGAACAGACAAAGATCGAACTCTCGGTGCGCGATCGCGTGCCCTACGAACCCATCGTGAGTCGAACACCTTTTCGTCTACCCAAGAAGGCGCGGGTGGCGGTCTGGACTATTGTCAACGTCGAAAACTGGCTGCCCGAGTCCGCCATGCCGCGCACCGTTTTGTCGCCGCCCATGGGGCAGCCGTTGTTGCCAGATATTGCAAACTGGTGCTGGCATGAGTACGGTATGCGAGTTGGCTTCTGGCGGTTTCTTGAGGTGCTTAAGAGCCGCGGCTTACGCGCTACCTTCGCCGTCAATGGCTCGGCGTGCAAGGAGTATCCCGAAGCCTGCCAGGCAGCGCTTGACGCTGGATGGGAATTCATGGGTCACGGCTTTGTGCAAAAACCCATGCATCGCGTCGAGGACCAAGCGGCATCCATAGAGCAAACCATGCAAGCCATACGTGACTTCACCGGTAAGTCGCCACGCGGCTGGGAAAGCCCTGGGATCGCACAAACTGCCGACACGGTCGATCTGCTGGCGCAAGCCGGTATCGAATATGTGGCCGATTGGGTACTGGATGACCAGCCTGTCCCGATCAAGACACGGACTGGCAGCATAGTTTCCGTACCCTATACGGTGGAGCTCAATGACGTGGTGATTGCCGCGGTTCAGCACCAGGCCGCTGACGAGCTGCTCCGCCGCGGGCGCGACCAGTTCGACCAGCTCTACAAAGAGGGGGCCAGCATTCCCAGGGTGATGGCGATCTCGATCCACCCTTACCTGACTGGTGTGCCACACCGCATTCGCTATCTGGAAGCCCTGTATGACTACATACTTTCACATGAGGATGTGATGATGTGCACAGGCGAGGAAATTCTCGACATCTATAGAGACCAAGCAAATCAAAAATAGCTCGAGAATTGCTGCCTCAAATCTGCGCAGTGCTCGCTACGCAGATGTCTTTGGCCGCCAGTGCCAACGCACCCTGTGCATGGGACAGTTCACGCAAAATGGTGAAATGGTTCAAGTCCGGCAAGGCGAGCAATACCCCGGGCATTCCGGCTGCCACGCGCGCGGCATGGAAGGCCTGCGACTGTCGCTGCAACTCCGGTAACTCTGACTGTCCATAGGCAATCAGCATGGGTTTCGGACTTTGCCGCAGCGTTATAGGGCTGATCGCCGGCACGTCTTCAACCTGTAGCCCGAGCTTGGTGTTGAGGTAGCTCAGTCGCACCGGCTCGAGATCGTAGATGCCGCTGATGGCTAGGCCAGCGATGACACCCGGCGCATCCATGCACATTGCCGTCAGGTGCGCACCAGCTGACCAACCGGAAAGCAAAATGCAACTAGGATCGCCGCCAAAATTCGAAGCATTCGCGGCTAACCAAGCGATCGCAGCGTTGACTTCGCTAACAATACCCGCGATGCTGATGTTTGGCGCGAGCGTGTAGCCAACCAAGGCCACATGCATGCCATGTTCATGCAAGCCTTGCGCGATGAAACTGAAGCTGTCCTTGGAACGCATTTGCCAGTAGCCGCCGTGGATAAACACCAGCAGCGGTCCGGGTTTTGCTGCTGGAAAGTAGTCGATCAGCTGCCGCGGCGCAGGTCCGTAGCGCAAGCCAATACGGGCTTCGGCCTGGCCGCGCATTTGCTCGCTGAGTATGTCGAACTCGGCCATCAGTGCAGTGCTGTTCTGAACGGCAGCGCTGTTGTTGTAGCCAGCGTCCAAACTGGCTTGGTCCATGCCGCGATAAGGCGCGTTCATACCGCCACCCTCGTTGAGACATGGCTTGACAGCATTTTTGTGATGTCGCGCCTGACTTGGTTGAACTCGATACCGACGATGTCGCGCGGGCGTTGCAGCTCGAGCGTAACGTCTTCCTCTATGCGTCCGGGGCCTGCCGTCATGACCACGACACGGTCTGAAAGCAGCACGGCTTCTTCCACCGCATGGGTCACAAAAATCACAGTGAGTTTGGTCCGGGCCCAAATCTCCAGGAGGTCCTGTTGCAGTTTTTCGCGCGTGAGCGCGTCCAGCGCACCAAAAGGTTCATCCATCAAAAGGACCTCGCACTCATTGGCCAGCACTCTCGCGATAGCCACGCGTTGCTTCATGCCGCCCGACAGCTGGCCGGGGTAGTAATCGGCAAACTTGCTCAGACCGACCATCTCCATGTAGTGCGCCGTGGTTTCGGCAAGTCTGGCACTTGGCAGACCGCGCTGGTGCGGGCCAAAGCCGATGTTCTGGCTGACGGTGAGCCACGGAAACAGGCCAAAGTCTTGGAACACCATGCCGCGTTCCGGGTCCGGGCCCTTGATCGGCATGCCATACATCTGCGCTGTCCCACTGGACGGGGTGTCGAAACCAGCAAGAATGCGCAGCAGGGTGGACTTGCCACAACCAGATGCACCAATCAGGCACACGAACTCGCCCTTCTTGACACTGAGATTAACGTCGTGCAGAGCCTGAACGGTTCGGCCGCCAACGCTGAACTGTTTGTTCAGCTGCCTGACGGACAGAACAGGGAGCGCTTGGCGCTGTGCTGGGAGTTCAGACATTGTGTTGCGGACTCCATTTGAGCAAATGATTGTTGACCCAGACCAGCAAACGGTCGGTGGCGAAGCCGGCTACACCAATGACCACCATGCCCGCGATGACCAGTTCTGAGCGTGAGAGCATGCGTCCATCCATGATGACTGCGCCCAGACCTTCCTGAACACCAGTCATCTCGCCCACCACGATCAGGATCCAGGCAAAGCCGTGGCCCAGCCGAAGGCCGTTCAATATAGCGGGCAGGGAAGCCGGCAGCACCACCTGCCGAAACAGCGACGAGCCTTTGCAACCCAGCATCGCCGCCGCCTCAAACAGCCGCTCATCGACTGAGCGCACACCAAAAATGGTGTTAAAAATAATCGGATAGAACGCACCCAGGAAAACCAGAAAAATGGCGGCATTGGGGCCAATGCCGAAAAAAATCATAGACAAGGGCAGCCAAGCGGTCACCGGTACTGGCCGCAGCAGTTGCAAGGTCGGGTCGACCAGCTCGCGAATCAGTTTGATCCTGCCGATCAGCAAGCCCAACGGAATTGCGACTAGCGCCGCAGCTAAAAAGCCACCATAGACACGGGTCATCGATTTCCACAAATGCAGGTGTAGCGTCTTGCTGTAGGCGTCATCGTAGATGCCGCCTACAGCAAAGTCGCACAGCATGAGCGCGACATCCTGAGGCAGTGGAATCAGGCGTGTGCCACTCAGCCCTACTCCCAAGTGCCAGCCCAGCAGCAGTAGCAAGGGCAAAATAATAGGCACCAGCAGGCGCCGCAATGTACTCGGATTCAACTACAGACTCTTGACGAAACGGGTGTCAATAAAGGTACCGTAGTCGGGGAGTTGACGAATCTGCTTTTTGTCCAGCATTTGCGAGCCGTAGTATTTAGCGCGCGTCACCCAGTCGTCGTCTATGCGCCAAGTCAACTCAATGTTCGGTGCGGCGAGTTCAACGGTCTTCGCTGGCAGTCCGAGTTTTTTCTCAGACATTTCGACAAATGCAGCGCGATTGGCCAACACATATTCGGTCGATTTGCGGTGCATTTGCAGAAAAAGCTTGATCAATGCCGGGTTGTTTTTCACGGTATCAGCGTGAGTTCCTAAAACCATATTCAGTGCGCCAGTAGGCGTGCCGTATGGGTACTCAAGGATTTTCCCAACGCCGCGGCTCACCGAGATGGAGGGGCCAGGTTCGGCGCCGACGTAGGCGTCAATGTCGCCACGCTCAAGTGCTGCAGGCATTTCGCTGAACGCCAAGCGCACTGGCTGTATATCTTTAATGCTCAGACCTTCTTGCTTGAATCGGTCCAGGATCACGACTTCCTGGGTTGAACCGGGCAATATGCCCACTTTCTTGTCCTTGAGTGCTTTCAAAGAATTGATGCCCGAGTCTTTGCCCACGACTACCGCCATACCTTTGTTGCACTGCGCGCCAATCACGACCACCGGCTCGCCGGCAGCACCGCCCAATGTGGCCGCGGCAATGCCAAAAGCGCCGAAGTCGACTGACTTGGTCACCACGGCGTTTTTGCCGTCAGTCGGTGTCTCAAACGAAATGACTTCGATGCGGTAGCCTGGAGGTGCGAACTTCTCATAAAAATGTGGCGTGATGGAATGCATCAGCTTGAGCGCGCCAACACGAATGACCTGTTCCGCAGCCAAGGCCGAAAGTGGCAATGTCGATGCAGTCGCTGCAGCGGCCATAGCGGAGATGAATTTTCTACGAGCAAGCATGTCTGACCCTGTGGTTGATTTACCAGGAGTTGGGTAGCAAGCCTCATGCCAAGAAGACCCGGTTGGTACTCTATAAAAGTGCACAAAATCGGTGCCTAATTTTCACGCCCGTACAGTTGCATTGACCGCCAGCGGTATTGACTTCCATGGCCACAGCACACCCGGTATTCACTTTCCCGAACGGCGGCGATTCCACCTCAGATGGCTGAGTTCAAGCCGCAAACATGCAGAGATGGATCCATTTTTTGGGGTGCTGCGCGAAGACAAGCGCAGCTTTATCAAACTGTCGCTGGAACCGATTAATTTCAACATCGCCGGGATGACACCCGTCATCGAGGTGGGCTACGAAAAAAACGAATCGACGCTGGCACTGATCAACTACAAACGAACCATTGCAGGCATCACGTTCAGACGCAGTTATTGAAGCCTTGCCGTCCTGACTTATCGGCAAGCGTCACCTGCGCACAGACGTGTTATCACTTTAAAGTGATATTTTACTTTTATCACCTTAAAGCAATACAATGACAATATTACTTAAAGATGATATTACGCCATGGACTACCTCATCTCAATCACAGATCAGCTTGCGCCTCAACTACGCTCCCTGCGCAAAGTGCGCCGGCTGAGCCAAGCGGAACTAGCCATCAAACTCGGGGTGTCCCAGTCCCGCATCGCGGCGATTGAGCGCAACCCTACGGCGGTCAGCGCAGGGCAACTTCTGGAGTTTCTAAAGGTTTTAGGGGTCGACTTGGTCTTGCGCGATACACATGCACCGGACGGCAACACATCGTCGGAGTCAAACATCACCGATACCCTTCCAAAAGGTGAGTGGTGATGGGCGCGCTTTCAATCTGGATGAACGGTGAGTTGGTGGGCACTTGGAGTGTGGGGCGCACCGGCCACCACCGACTGGACTATGCGCCGTCTTGGCGGCTGTCGGCGCGAAGCCGTCCACTGTCCCTGTCGCTGCCCTTCACGGCTGACAACAGGCTGGAAGGCGACGCGGTGCGCAACTATTTTGACAACCTACTGCCTGACAGTGATGGCATTCGCAAGCGCATCAGTGCCCAGTTCCGTACCAAAGGCACGGATGCGTTCACGCTGTTGCAAGCAGTCGGGTGGGACTGCGTGGGCGCGGTGCAGTTGCTGCCGCCCGGCCTGACCCCGGAAGGCTTTGACCATCTGAAGTACGAGGCACTCACGACCGAGGAAATAGAGAGACATTTGGGTGCCTTGGGCTCACAGGCCGGCGTGGGCGCTCAAGATGATGAAGAAGCTTTTCGACTTTCCATTGCCGGCGCGCAGGAAAAAACGGCACTGCTTCAAGTGAACGGCCAATGGTGTCGGCCCTTGGGCGCCACGCCCACCACCCACATACTCAAGCCGCCCATAGGGGTCACCCCGGGGCGCAACCTAGACTTGCGGCTATCCGTCGAGAACGAATGGCTGTGCAACCAAATTGTGCGAGAGCTTGGCTTGCCGGCGGCTGAGAGCCAGATGGAGGATTTTGGCGCGCGGCGGGCACTGGTGGTCAAACGCTTTGACAGAAGCTGGCACCCGGACGGTTGGATTGTCCGATTGCCACAGGAGGATTTTTGCCAAGCAAAAGGCGTTTCCAGCCATCAAAAATACGAGCAAATGGGCGGGCCCAGCATCGAGGCTTGCTTAGAGGTGCTCAAAGGGGGCGAGGCTTTTCATGAAGACGGGCGACATTTTTTGTGCGCCCACCTGCTGTTCTGGTTTTTAGCGGCCATCGACGGGCATGCCAAAAACTTTTCTCTGTTTGTGCTGCCCGGCGGTCGCTACCGGATGACGCCTTTGTACGATGTGCTATCGGCATGGCCATTGATTGGCACAGGCCCAAACGCCATGCCGTACAAAAAGACCAAGTTGGCCATGGCCGTGCACAGCAAGTCGGCACATTACAAACTGGCCGAAATCCAGTATCGCCACTGGGAAGCGCTGGCCAAGCGCAGCGGCGTAGAAGGTGCCTGGGCCGCCATGCAGGACATGACGCAGCGCTTAGACGCGGCGCTGACCGCCGTTGAAAAGCGCTTGCCAGCCGACTTCCCCGTGGCATTGGCGAACGCCGTATTTCAGGGTGTGCAACTACATTTGGCGCAGTTCAATCGAGTTTCACAAACCGGGCCCAATAGCGCGGATGGGCCTTGAGCGCTAGGCTCATGGAACCCGTCACTGCGAGCGCAGCGCGGCAGTCAATCACCGCGCGCAACAAAGATGGATGGCCGCGCTTCGCTCGCCATGACGGTCTTTTGAAGCGGAATAATCAACAGCCCAGCAACTCAGCCAGCTGCAACACATCCCGCGCATGTAAATCATTGCCCGTTTGCGGTGACACATCTTTGACTTGAGCGGCACCGAACTCCAAGGGGCGCTCGATGTACGCCGTCTGCAAACCACAGGCACGGGCGGCGGCTAGATCGTCATGGTGCGCGGCGCAGAGCATGACTTGCTCGGGCGCCACATCAAACACTTTTGCCACGCCTAGATAGGTGGCTGGGTCGGGCTTGTAGGCGCGAAAAACTTCGGCTGACAAGATGCAATCCCACGGCAGGCCGGCGCGCTTGGCCATGTTGGTGAGCAAGCCGATGTTGCCATTGGACAGCGTGCACAAGGTGTAACGGGTTTTAAGCCGCAACAAACCTTCAACGCTGTCGGGCCAAGCCTCTAGCCGATGCCAGGCACAGTTCAGGTGTTGGCGCTCGGCTTCGCTCAGATGCTCCAGCCCAAAGGTCGGCAACATCGCATCCAGAATCATCCGGTTTAATTCATCAATGCGAACCCAACCCAACTCGCCGGAGCGCACGCGCTGCATGGCCGGCTGATAACCCGCACGCCAAGCCAAGGCGAATGCGTTGCCATCGACTTGCGGGTACAGCGCCTGCATTTCTCGGACGATGGAGCCATGCCAATCAACCACCGTGCCGAAGATGTCAAACGCGAGGATTTTGGGGCTTTGGCGCATGGGCTTCAATCTGACGTTGTGCGCTTAAACCAGCAGCGCGTTGATGCGCCGCACGTACGCTGCAGGGTCGTCCGGCAAACCGCCTTCAGACAGCAGCGCTTGGTCAAACAAAATGTGCGCGAGGTCGTTGAACTGCGTGTCGTCAACACTGGCTTCGAGCTTTTTGGCAAGCGGGTGCTGGGCATTGACTTCAAGGATCGGCTTGACCTCAGGCGCAGGCTGGCCGGCTTGCTTGAGCATGCGCGCAAGCTGGGTCGACATGTCGCCATCTTGCACCACCAAACACGCGGCTGAGTCGACCAAACGCGTGGTGGCGCGCACGTCTTTGGCTTTGTCTTTCAGCGCCTCTTTGAGCTTGTCGAGGACCGGCTTGAACTGGGTCTGTGCGTCTTCAGCGGCTTTCTTTTCGTCGTCGTCTTGCAGCGTGCCCAAGTCAACCGCCCCTTTGGCCACCGACTGCATCGGCGTGCCATCAAACTCGTTCAGGTAGTTCAGCGCCCACTCGTCGACGCGGTCGGTCATGAGCAGCACTTCAATGCCTTTTTTGCCGAAAATTTCGAGCTGCGGGCTGTTCTTAGCGGCGGCTTGCGTGTCGGCGGTGATGTAGTAAATGGCCGCTTGGCCTTCCTTCATGCGGGCTTTGTAGTCGGCCAGACTGACGGTGACAGAGTCGGTGGTTGAGCTGGCAAAACGCAACAGCTTGGCGAGGCGATCGCGGTTGGCATTGTCTTCACCCAAACCTTCTTTCAGCACCGCACCAAACTCGGCGTAGAAAGCGGTGAATTTGTCAGGTTCATTGGCCGCCAAGTCTTCGATCATGGACAGCACGCGGCGCGTGTTGCCTTCGCGAATGGCTTTGACGGCGCGGCTTTCTTGCAGCAGTTCGCGCGACACATTCAGCGGCAAGTCAGACGAGTCGACCACGCCTTTGACAAAGCGCAAATAGCTGGGCAGCAGGGCTTGTGCGTCGTCCATGATGAAGACGCGTTTGACGTACAACTTGACGCCGGCAGCCTTCTCACGGTTGAACAAATCCATAGGCGCTTTGGCCGGGATGAACAAGAGCTGCGTGTACTCGGTGCCGCCTTCAACGCGGTTGTGCGTGGTGGCCAGCGGCGCTTCGTGGTCGTAGCTGATTTGCTTGTAGAACTC
>CANFXC010000019.1 GCA_947450765.1 Comamonadaceae bacterium
CACTACCAAAAGCGCCAAGGTCATCGGCAGAATTTCACTGAACTGCAAATCGGCGTCATCGCCGGCTAAGCAGCCAGTACCAGGAGTAACGGAAAATGGCACAGAAAAAAGGCGGCGGCTCTACGCGAAATGGGCGTGATTCACAGCCCAAGATGCTCGGTGTCAAGAAGTTCGGCGGCGAAGTCATCAACGCAGGCAGCATCATTGTTCGCCAGCGCGGGACTAAGTTCCACCCGGGCGTCAACGTCGGTATCGGCAAAGACCACACCCTCTTTGCGTTGGTTGGTGGCAAGGTTTCCTTTGCCGTCAAGGGCGCTTTGAACAAGCACACCGTCAACGTGACACCAGCTTAAGCTGATCACTTCGATGGCATCGAAGCCCCGCCAGCCGGGGCTTTTTTGTTTCTACCACTAGGTAGATCAGGACATTCATCATGAAATTTGTTGACGAAGCATATATAGACATTGCCGCAGGCGATGGGGGCAACGGCTGCGTCTCATTTCGGCATGAGAAGTACAAAGAATTCGGTGGCCCGAACGGTGGTGATGGCGGCCGCGGCGGTCACATTTATGCGGTAGCTGACTCCAATCTAAACACCTTGGTTGACTTCAGGTTTTCAAGACGCCACAACGCCCACGGCGGCGAACACGGCAAGGGCTCGGATATGTTCGGCGCCAAGGGCGACGACATCGTGTTGAAAATGCCCGTCGGCACCATCCTCACAGACGCCGAAACCGGCGATATTTTGTTTGAGTTGCTGGTACCAGGCGAAGAAGTTTTGATCGCCAAAGGCGGCGATGGTGGTTTCGGTAACTTGCGCTTCAAAAGCTCGACCAACCGTGCCCCGCGCACCAAGACACCTGGTTGGCCAGGCGAGCACAAAAGCCTGAAGCTGGAACTCAAAGTTCTGGCAGATGTCGGCCTGCTTGGCATGCCGAACGCCGGTAAATCAACGTTCATCACGGCTGTCTCCAATGCACGTCCGCGCATTGCAGACTATCCGTTCACCACGCTACACCCGAATCTCGGCGTCGTACGGGTTGGCCCTGAGCAAAGCTTTGTGGTTGCCGACTTGCCCGGTTTGATCGAGGGCGCCTCAGATGGCGCCGGGCTAGGACACCTCTTTTTGCGGCATTTGCAACGCACGCGACTGCTGCTGCATATCGTGGACATGGCTCCGTTTGACGACAGCATCGACCCGGTCAAGCAAGCCAAGGCGATCGTCAACGAGTTGAAAAAATACGATGAAGAACTGTTCAACAAGCCCCGCTGGCTGGTCCTGAACAAACTCGACATGGTCGAGCCGGACAAGCGCGCAGCGCTCGTCAAAGACTTCGTCAAGCGCTTCAAGTTCAAAGGCCCGGTGTTCGAAATCTCGGCCTTGACGCGCGAAGGCTGTGAACATTTGGTCAAGGCCATCTACCAGCACGTCAAAGCCGTGCAAAAGAGCGAACAACCGCCAGAAGACATTGATCCACGTTTTCCTCTTGGCGAAACACCTGTTGATCACTGAAGAGTCCCGCACATGCCTGCAGCCGCTTTGTCACCCGTCCTGCTGAACGCCAAACGCATCGTTGTGAAAGTGGGCTCCAGCCTGGTCACCGACGAGGGCCGGGGTCTTGACGCTGAAGCCATTGGCTTGTGGTGCAAGCAACTCGCGCTGCTGGTGCAAGACGGCCGCGAAGTCATCATGGTCAGCAGCG
Organism: Comamonadaceae bacterium; assembly: GCA_947450765.1. Taxonomy (GTDB): domain Bacteria; phylum Pseudomonadota; class Gammaproteobacteria; order Burkholderiales; family Burkholderiaceae_C; genus Polaromonas. Next base: position 1,704 of record CANFXC010000019.1, read on the forward strand.
GTGCCATTGCAGAGGGCATGAAGCGCTTGGGCTGGAGCAGCCGCCCCAAAGCCATTCACGAACTGCAGGCAGCTGCCGCTGTCGGCCAGATGGGCTTGGTGCAAGTCTACGAAAGCAAGCTGCGCGAAAACGGTATTGGCAGCGCCCAAGTGCTGCTGACGCATGCCGACCTCGCCGACCGCGAACGCTACTTAAACGCCCGCTCGACCTTGCTCACTTTGCTTCAGTTAGGCGTGGTACCGGTCATCAATGAGAACGACACCGTCGTCAACGACGAGATCAAGTTTGGCGACAACGACACCTTGGGCGCGCTGGTCGCCAACTTGGTCGAAGCCGACATTTTGATCATCTTGACCGACCAAAAAGGCGTCTTCACAGCAGATCCACGCAAGGATCCCAACGCGACGCTCGTGCACGAAGCACAAGCCGGCGACCCGGCACTCGAAGCCATGGCCGGTGGTGCCGGCTCCAGCATTGGCAAAGGCGGCATGTTGACCAAGATTTTGGCGGCCAAACGGGCTGCTGGTTCTGGTGCGTCTACCGTGATCGCTTGGGGCCGTGAACCGGACGCACTGCTCCGCCTGACGCGAGGCGAGCCCATCGGCACGCTGCTGGTGGCGCAGACCCCAAAGAACCATGCGCGTAAACAATGGATGGCCGACCACCTGCAAATGCGCGGCTCGGTGCTGATCGATGCAGGGGCAGTCGTCAAAGTCCGCGATGAGGACAAGAGCTTGCTGCCGATTGGCATGACGGCGGTTCAGGGCGAATTTTCACGCGGCGACGTGATCGCCGTGCGGGATGCCGATGGTCTGGAGATTGCTCGCGGTTTGTCGAACTACTCAAGCGCCGAAGCCCGCCTCATTTGCCGCAAATCATCCGCTGATTTTGAACGCCTGCTGGGCTACACCGGCGAGCCAGAGATGGTCCACCGGACCAATCTGGTTCTGAATCGTTGAACAGCTAAAGCGCTGAAATAATTAGGCCTCGCGCTCGCCAGAGGCTGCTGCAGGCCTCAGGTTGGTTTGCGGATCAGGGTCAAAGCTCGCTCCCGGCGGCAACTCAAACGAAGACGCGCCACCATGCGAGGTGTAATGTGAGAAACCGTCTGCGCCTTGTGCTTGACCGGCTTCACGCTGGCGAATACCGCCTCGCAAATAACGATTGCGATGATCCACACGGGCTTCCTCACGGAAATCCAGACGCGGCACATAACGTGACAACTCGGTCAAGGCCATTTCGTAAACACCCCGTTTGAATTCGACCACGGCGTCCAGCGGGACCCAGTAATCGTTCCAGCGCCAAGCATCGAACTCGGGGTGATCGGTGGCACGCAGGTTCAAGTCCCAGTCGTGGCCAACCAATTGCAGCAAAAACCAGATTTGCTTCTGGCCTTTGTAATGTCCGCGTGCATCGCGGCGGATAAACCGGTCAGGTACCTCGTAACGCAACCAGTCCCGGGTCCGGGCAAGCACTTGCACATGCTGCGGCATCAACCCCACTTCTTCGTGTAATTCACGCAGCATGGCTTGCTCGGGATTTTCGCCCCGGTCAATGCCGCCTTGCGGGAATTGCCACGAGTGGGTACGGATGCGCTTGCCCCAAAATACCTGACTTCTCTGGTTGAGCAAGATGATCCCGACGTTAGGCCTGAAGCCATCGCGGTCGAGCATAATCAAACCTCAAAATTTTTAAACTGAGTCCATTATGCACAGCGAAAGGCCTAGCGCCAAGCTTGCTGCAGGCTACAGTGATCCAACCTCAGAAAATACGCCCCCATGAAAGCCTCCCAGTTCTTCATCTCGACGCTCAAGGAAGCGCCAGCCGACGCCGAAGTCGTCAGTCACCAACTGATGATGCGTGCCGGCATGATCAAAAAGTTGGGCGCCGGCATCTACAACTACATGCCGATGGGCCTGCGCGTGATTCGCAAGGTCGAAGCCATCGTGCGCGAAGAAATGAACCGCGCTGGCGCCATCGAAATGGCCATGCCGGTCATTCAGCCAGCTGAACTCTGGCAAGAAACGGGACGCTTTGAAAAGATGGGCCCCGAAATGCTGCGCATCAAGGACCGGCATGGCCGCGACTTCGTGATCCAGCCCACCAGCGAAGAGGTCATCACCGACGTCATGCGTCAAGACATCCGCAGCTACAAGCAACTGCCGAAAAACATCTACCAAATTCAAACCAAGTTTCGTGACGAACGGCGTCCGCGTTTTGGCCTGATGCGCGGCCGTGAATTCACCATGAAGGATGCCTACAGCTTTGACCGTGACCCGACGGCGGCCAAAGTCAGCTACCAAAACATGGCGCAGGCTTACCGCCAAATTTTCGACCGCTTCGGCCTGCGCTACCGCGCTGTCGCGGCCGACAGCGGTGCCATTGGTGGCGACCTGAGCGAAGAGTTTCAGGTGATCGCCGCCACTGGCGAAGACGCCATCGTTTACTGCCCCAGCAGTGACTACGCAGCCAACATGGAGAAGGCTGAGTCACTGGCACCCGCCGGCCCGCGCAAGGCCGCGTCCCAGCCCCTCAAACGCACATCGACACCCGACAAAAGCACCTGCGCGGATGTCGCTGCTTTTCTCGGCGTGCCGCTTGCCAACACCATCAAGTCGCTGGTCTTGGCCACCGACGACATCGGACCTGCAGGCGAGGTCATCAAGACCCGCGTCTGGCTGCTGCTGCTGCGCGGCGACCACGACATGAATGAAGTCAAGGTCGGCAAAATCGAAGGCTTGGCCAATTTCCGCTTCGCTACGTTGGCTGAGATTGAAGACCATTTCGGCTGCAAGCCGGGCTACCTCGGACCTTTGAACTTGAAGAAACCCGTCTCACTGGTGGTTGACCGTGAAGTCGCCGTCATGAGCGACTGGATTTGCGGCGCCAACGAAGTTGACCTGCATCTGACCGGCGTCAACTGGGTGCGCGATTTACCGGAGCCGGGCCTGGTCGCCGACTTGCGCAATGTGTTGGCGGGCGATGCATCTCCCGATGGCCTGGGCGTGCTGGCGATTGAGCGCGGCATAGAAGTCGGTCACGTGTTTTACCTGGGCACCAAGTACAGCCAAGCCATGAACGCGACTTTTCTAGACGAAAACGGCAAGCCCCAGTTCATGGAAATGGGCTGCTACGGCATCGGCATCACGCGGCTGCCTGCGGCTGCGATTGAGCAAAACCACGATGAGCGCGGCATCATCTGGCCGGACGCAATTGCCCCCTTCACCGTGGTGATCTGCCCGATCAGCCCAGACCGTTTCCCCGAAGTACAAGCGGCTGCCGACAAGCTGCATGCCGAACTGCTGGCCGCTGGCGTGGATGTGATTCTTGACGACCGGGGCGAGCGACCCGGTGCCATGTTTGCCGATTGGGAACTGATCGGCGTGCCGCACCGCGTGACGATTGGCGACCGCGGACTGAAAGAAGGTCAGCTTGAATACCAGCACCGCCGTGACGCAGCCTCGACCAAGGTCGCCGTCGTCGATATCTTCAACTTCCTCAAGGACAAGCTGGCACCATGATTCAACAGCCAGGGCGCTTAGCACCGCCACTGGAAACACCACCTCCCATCTCTAGGCGGCGTTGCCTACAGCGCTGCTCTGCGACTGGCCTTCTGGGCCTCTTGGGTAGCGTCGGCAGCCTAGGCCTGTTTGGCGAGATGGCCCATGCTGGTGGCCAACTGGAAGAGCCGCTGGTGGACTCTGTCCGCACGGCCTTGACCTCGGCTGTTTCGAATCGCGCGCCGCCAGTACCGCAATTCAGCAACGCTGAAAGCAAACTCGCCTACCAACGCTGGTCGAGTCTCATGGCGACCCGACTCACGCGTCTCATTCCCGAGGCACACAGCCGTCAAGAATTCTCACAAACAGTTTGGTACGAAAGCAAACGCGCTGGACTGGATCTGCCGCTGGTGCTTGGGCTGATCGAAGTCGAGAGCCACTTTCGCAAGTTCGCTGTGTCCTCAGTAGGCGCACGCGGCTTCATGCAGATCATGCCTTTTTGGGTCCGCCTCATCGGCGATGGCGATGTCAGCAAACTCTTTCATCTGCAAACCAATCTGCGTTTTGGCTGCGTCATCTTGCGGCATTATCTGGACCGAGAACAAGGCGACTTGTTCATGGGTTTGGGCCGCTACAACGGATCGCGCGGGCAAGCGCCTTATCCCGAGGCGGTGCTGGCAACAAGCAAAAAGTGGCAGCTCGGCAGCTAGCGTAACGGCCGCAAGCAACGCTCAGATAGGCAAATGAGTCGCTGCCTGAAAGCCGCGCTCTTGTGCAAACCATGCCAACACAGGCACGGTGCCCGGCAGCACAGGGTGGACTTGCACCGGCAGCGTCTGCCAAGCGAATGACTGGCCTTCGCGCATTTGCAAAGTGCCAGTCCAGTCAAAAACTTTGCAAAAATTCAGCCGCACCAAGGCGTGCGGATAGTCCACCAGTTCGGTCCGCCAAGCGTGCACGGCACCGATCGTGATGCCGATCTCTTCTTCGAGCTCACGCCGCAGTGCCTGCTCGACGCTCTCTCCAGCTTCAAGCTTACCGCCGGGAAATTCCCAGTAACCTTCATACACTTTTCCGGGCGGGCGCGAGGTCAGCAAGAACTCACCGCCGGCGCGCACCAGCACACCTACAGCGACTTCCACCGTGGGACGGTCAACACCGCCCTCGCGTGGGCGGTCTTTATCGGCCACCAGCAGCGGTGCGATCATGCCGTGGTTTGTTGACCAGCGTAGTCGCGGGCGAACTGAAACGCGACCCGACCGCTGCGTGAACCGCGCTCTAAAGCCCAGACCAGTGACGCTGGTTGCGCCGCTTTGATGGCCTCAGCCGTCACGCCAAAAGAGGTCAACCACTGCGCCACGATGGTCAAGTATTCGTCTTGGCTGAAAGGGTAGAAACTGACCCACAGACCAAAGCGTTCCGACAGCGAAATTTTTTCTTCGACCACTTCACCCGGATGCACTTCACCGTCCGCTGTGTGCGTGTAGGTGAGGTTTTCGGTCATGTACTCAGGCAGCAAATGGCGCCGGTTGCTGGTGGCGTAAATCAGCACATTCGGCGTGGCCGCAGCGATCGAGCCATCCAAGATGGACTTGAGCGCTTTGTAGCCTGACTCGCCCTCTTCAAAGCTCAAGTCGTCACAAAAAATGATGAATTTTTCAGGCAGGCCGAAGACCAGATCAACGATGTCGGGCAAGTCCACCAAGTCGGCTTTGTCCACTTCAATGAGGCGCAAACCTTGCGCCGAATACTCGTTCAGGCAGGCCTTGATCAAGGAGGATTTGCCGGTGCCACGCGAACCTGTCAACAACACATTGTTGGCCGGCACACCCTTCACGAACTGCTCGGTGTTGCGCTTGATTTTTTCTTTTTGGTCTTCGATTTCCTTCAAATCCGTCAGTTGCATGCTGCCTAGGTGCTTCACTGGCTCCAGTGAACCATGACCGGAACTGCGCTTGCGGTAACGGTACGCCACCGAGGCTTGCCAGTCGGGTGCACTCAAGGGCTGCGGCAAGACCGACTCAATGCGGGTCACCAAGGATTCAACACGCGCCATCAGGCGTTCAAAGGACTCGTTCATGGGGCTGTTTAGCTTCTGTAATCTGCGTTGATCTTGACGTAATCGTAGGAGAGGTCGCAGGTCCAAACGGTGTCGACCGCGTCGCCGCGCCCCAACACCACACGAACCAAAATCTCGCTTTGCTGCATCACGCGTTGGCCTTCGGCTTCAACGTAATCAATGTGTCGGCCGCCGTTTTTAGCCACCAGCACGTCGTCCAAGTACAAATCAATCAGCGTCTGGTCAAGGTCATCAATACCGGCGTAACCAACAGCTGCCAAGATGCGGCCAAGGTTCGGGTCGCTGGCAAAGAAAGCCGTTTTCACCAATGGTGAATGGGCAATGGCGTAGGCTACTTTGCGGCATTCATCACCGGTGTTGCCGCCTTCGACGCGGATGGTGATGAACTTGGTGGCGCCTTCGCCGTCACGCACGATCGCCTGCGCCAGCTTCTGAGCAATCTCCAGCATCGCCGCTTTGAGAGCGCGACCGTCAGCACTGTCCAGCGCGGTAATTAGCGTGTGCTTGGCTTGCTGCGTCGCCACGATCACGAAGGAGTCGTTGGTGGAGGTGTCCCCATCGACCGTGACACGGTTGAAGGAAGCGTCTGCTAATTCACGGGCCAGTTGCGACATCAGGGCCGGCGCCACGCAAGCGTCAGTCGTCAAGAAACCGAGCATGGTCGCCATGTTCGGGCGGATCATGCCCGAACCTTTGCTGATGCCAGTGATGGTGATCGTGGCACCGCCCAGTGTGATGCGCGTGGAAAACGCCTTGGCCACGATGTCGGTGGTCATGATGGCTTCGGCCGCACTGGCCCAGTTGTCTGGCCGAGCATTTGCCAGCGCAGCCGGTAGCCCCGCGGCGATGCGCTCATACGGCAGAGGCTCCATGATGACGCCTGTTGAGAACGGCAAGATCTGTTCTGGTGACACGTTGAGGTCACGGGCCAGTGCGATGCAACTGGCCCGTGCGCGCATCAAGCCATCTGAGCCCGTGCCAGCATTCGCATTGCCGGTGTTGATCAGCATGGCGCGAATGCCATGCGAGGCACCGGCGTTCAAGGCGAGGTTGTCACGGCAGATTTGCACAGGTGCCGCGCAAAACCGGTTTTGCGTGAACACCGCGCCGACTGCGCAGCCTTCGTCGAGCAACAGAACAGCCAGGTCTTTGCGACCGACTTTGCGAATGCCGGCTTCGGCAATTCCCCATCGAACACCGGGGACAGGATGAAGTTCAGCAGCAGGCGTAGCGACCAGGTTCACGGGCATGAGGAGTCTCCAGAGTTCAAAAACAGCGGGCCCATGGATTGGCCCCGCATCAGGCGCGCCTGATCAGACCAGCTTGCCGTGGCACGCCTTGTATTTTTTGCCTGAACCGCACGGACAAGCGTCGTTTCGTCCAACGCGGGGGACATAGTCACCCGCCATGCGCTGACGCTGCTCGTCAGTGACCGCAATGACCTCAGCCTCACCGGTTTCAGTCGGTGCGGTGTAGGTGACGTTGGTGATGTTTTCAGCACGGCTTTCCATGTCCTCCGCAGCCTGACCGAGCTGCTCAGCAGACTGAATTTTGACCGTCATCAAGACTTTGGTGACATCATTTTTAACGCTATCAAGCAGCTGGCCAAACAGCTCAAACGCCTCGCGCTTGTATTCCTGCTTGGGCTGCTTTTGCGCATAGCCGCGCAAATGAATGCCTTGCCGCAAATAGTCTAAAGAACTCAGGTGCTCACGCCAGTGGGTGTCGATGCTTTGCAGCAGCACCATGCGTTCGAACTGAATCAGACTGTCTTCACCGATGGGATCGACCTTGGCGTTGAAAGCAATGTTGGCTGCCGTGATGATTTTTTCAAGCACGTCATCGTCCGTGATGGCCGTCGCGGCAGACACTTCTTCTTGCAGCGGTACGTCGACTTGCCATTCCTCGCGCAAGACTTTTTCAAGCTTTGGAATGTCCCACTGCTCTTCAACGCTTTCCGCCGGCACATACTGCCGCGTCAAATCGGTGAAGCAACCTTCACGCAGCGAGGTGATCTGGCCTTGCAAACTGGATGCATCCATGATGTCGTTGCGCTGCTGGTAAATCACCTTGCGTTGATCGTTCGACACATCGTCGTATTCCAGCAATTGCTTGCGAACATCAAAGTTTCGGGCTTCCACCTTGCGCTGCGCCGACTCGATGCTGCGCGTCACGATGCCAGCTTCGATCGCCTCGCCATCCGGCATCTTCAAACGCTCCATGATGGACCGCACGCGATCACCCGCGAAAATGCGCATCAGCGGGTCATCCAGACTCAGGTAAAAGCGCGAAGAGCCAGGGTCACCTTGACGACCGGAACGACCGCGCAGCTGGTTGTCAATGCGGCGCGACTCATGCCGTTCGGTCGCGATGATGCGCAAGCCACCCAGAGCTTTGACCTTCTCATGCTCGGTCTGCCATTGTGCGCGAAGCCGGACGATCTCAGCGGCCTTGGCGCTGGCATCCAGACTCTCATCGGCTTCTACCGCCTCGATTAGTTTCTCAACGTTGCCGCCTAGCACGATGTCGGTTCCGCGGCCCGCCATGTTGGTGGCGATGGTGATCATGCCGGCGCGACCGGCCTGGGCCACGATGTCAGCTTCACGGGCGTGCTGCTTGGCGTTCAGCACCTGGTGCGGCAGCTTTTCTTTTTCCAGCAACTGATCGATGATTTCTGAATTTTCAATCGACGTCGTGCCCACCAGAACCGGTTGTCCACGTTCGTAGCATTCACGAATATCTTTGATGGCCGCCTCGTATTTTTCGCGCGTTGTTTTGTACACACGGTCAAGCTGGTCTTCACGCTGGCTGCGACGGTTCGGCGGAATCACGGTCGTCTCTAAGCCGTAAATTTCCTGGAACTCGTAAGCCTCGGTATCAGCCGTGCCGGTCATGCCGGCCAGCTTGCTGTAGAGGCGGAAATAGTTCTGAAAAGTGATCGACGCCAGTGTCTGGTTTTCAGCCTGAATAGCAGCGCCTTCCTTGGCCTCCACCGCTTGGTGCAGGCCATCGCTCCAGCGACGCCCGGACATCAAGCGACCGGTGAATTCATCAACGATCACGACTTCGCCATCTTGCACCACATAGTGCTGGTCGCGGTGATAAATGTGGGTGGCGCGCAGTGCTGCGTAAAGGTGGTGAACCAAGGCAATATTGGCAGGATCGTAAAGCGTTGCGCCCTCCGGAATCAGGCCCATGCCGAACAAAATACGTTCGGCATTCTCGTGACCTTGCTCGGTCAAAAACACCTGATGGGTTTTTTCGTCGACTGTGAAATCGCCAGGCGTGATGATGCCCTCACCCGTGCGTGGATCGGCTTCGCCTTCCTGACGCTTCATGAGTGGAACCACCTGGTTCATAGCCAGGTACATGGCGGTGTGGTCTTCAGCCTGGCCGCTGATGATCAACGGCGTACGAGCTTCATCGATCAGGATCGAGTCAACCTCGTCGACGATGGCGAAGTTCAAACCGCGCTGCACGCGGTCACCCACTTCATAGACCATGTTGTCGCGCAAGTAATCGAAGCCGTATTCGTTGTTGGTGCCGTAGGTGATGTCGGCGGCGTAAGCGGCCTGCTTTTCTTCACGCGACATATTCGGCAAATTGATACCGACCGTCATACCGAGAAAGTTGTAGAGCTTGCCCATCCAACGCGCATCGCGATTGGCCAGGTAGTCATTCACCGTCACCACGTGAACACCCTTGCAGGCCAACGCGTTCAGGTAGACCGGCAAGGTGGACGTGAGGGTTTTGCCTTCGCCTGTGCCCATTTCAGATATCTTGCAGTTGTGCAGAGACATGCCGCCCAGCATCTGCACATCAAAATGCCGCATCTTCATGATGCGTTTGCTGCCTTCACGCACCACGGCAAACGCTTCGACCATCAAGTCATCCAGCGTCTCGCCAGCGGCGACGCGGTCCTTGAATTCCTGAGTCTTGTTGCGCAGTTGCTCGTCGCTGAGTTGTTCCAACGGCCCTTCCAGGCCATTGATGCGGTCTACTGTTTTGCGGTAGGTTTTCATCAACCGGTCGTTGCGGCTACCGAAGAGTTTTGTCAGAGGATTGAAAGCCATAGATACGAAGCCCTTTACCAGCACCAGCAGCTGTTAAAACGGCCGAAACCTTTATTGATTGCAACTTGGGAGATGGCGCCTTTTGTCAGTCAACCAGCCGGTTAGCCAGTGCAACTGTGCGCAAACCTCCGATTTTACCTCTGCTCGGCGGCCTGATGACGAGGCTCTGTCGCGTGTGGTTTTTAGCGCCCGTGCTATGGCTATCCACGATAATTCAAGTGCTGGCAAACTTCGACTTTCCACATCCAATTGAGCCTCGCATTCACGCCTCATGTATTCACCCCACCGCCAACCCAAGTCCGTCACGTTCAACCAAGCTATTGAGAATTCTCCCTCACTGGCGAGGCTGGCGGGTATGGTGCGGGAGTCGAACGATTTACTCAAAAGCGTTGAGTTGCTACTGCCATTAGCAATGCGTGCGTCGGTCAAGGCTGGCCCCATCGACGGTGAAACCTGGTGCTTGCTGATCTCCAGCAACGCCGCCGCCGCAAAACTGCGGCAACTGCTACCGGCGCTGCAAGCACGGCTACAGGCGAATGGCCACAGGATCACCGCTATTCGTCTAAAGCTTCTTGTTGGCCAATCACAACGCTAGCCTGCAAGCCGTGCTTTCCGGCTGACAGTCCCTAGACGACTGGCCCGACCCCTTCGTTTATAGTCCGCGAAAGGCTAAAACCCATTCACGAAGGAGACAACCATGTTGAGTTTCGCAAAGCGTCTGCTGATGTTGACCATGCTGTGTGCTTCTGCCGCAGCTTCGGCCGCAAGTCAATCCAACTGGGTCACCAGCTGGGCCGCCTCGGTTCAGGGGCCCTACCCCGTGGGCAACCCTTCTGCACAGCCTGATCTGTCATTGGTGTTTCCTTCTGCCACGACAGGCGCGCGCGATCAGTCGTTCAGGCTGATCGTCAAGCCCGAACTCTGGGGTGCTACATCTCGCTTGCGCTTTTCCAATGCGCTGGGTACCCAACCGGTGACATTCGACGGCATATTCGTTGGCATGCAATGGTCAGGCTCGGCGGTGATGCCAGGAACCAACCGTGCGGTGATGTTCGGCGGGAAGCCCTCCATCACGGTTGCCCCAGGTGAATCCGTATGGAGTGATGCCGTGGCACTGCCTTTTGTGAAGCCGGGGCATGAGCTGCGCGGTCGCAAGCTCGCCGTGAGTTTTCACGTGGTGGGCAACAGTGGCCCGATGACTTGGCACGCCAAGGCACTTCAGTCCTCTTATGTCACGCTACCCGGCGCTGGCGCGAAGGGCGGCGACATTTCTGAATCCGCCTTCCCGTTTGCTGTGGCCTCTTGGTACTTTCTTGACGCACTTGATATGTCCGCCCCCAAGGGGACCGGTGCCATCGTCGCTTTTGGTGATTCGATCACTGACGGTACCGCGTCGACGATGAATGGTGACGATCGCTGGCCTGACGTTCTTGCTCGTCGACTTGACGGCCGTTGGTCTGTGGTCAACGCCGGTATCGGCGGCAACCAGGTCATCGGTCCGAAAGCGTATTCGCCGCAACAACCTTTCGCCGGCGGTCCAGCCGCACTGCATCGCTTAGAGCGCGATGTTCTCTCGCTCTCAGGTGTCAAAGCTGTGATCTGGCTCGAGGGAACCAATGACTTCAGTAAAAATGGCAACGCCGAAGCTGAGGCGGTGATGGCCGGTATGCGTGACGGCGTAGCACTCATCCGCGCCCGAATTCCAGGCGTGAAAGTAATCGGCGCAACACTGACCTCCGCCTTGGGCAGCACCAGCGCGGCTCATGGCTTCGAATTACAAAACGAAAAGCGTAAAAAACTCAACGAATTTATCCGTAGCAGCGGCGTGTTTGACGGTGTGGCTGATTTTGACCTCGCTACCACTGATATTCAGACTGGTGGTATGAGGGCTGAGTTTGTGCCGGACAACACTGTCGGCGGCCCTGGCGACAAACTCCACCCGAACCGTCTGGGTTATCAGACCATGGGAATGGCCATCGACCTCAGCTTATTGGGCACTCGCGGCAAATAAGCATCTAAAGCTAAGCCTCTTCCGCTTTTGTCTTATGAGGAGCGTCCAGACAATGTGTTGCTCATCCTCATTTGGTTTGACACGCCTCGCGAAAATCGAACAAAGAGAATCATGTGGAGGAGCAAAGAAAAGGCCCTCAAGAATCGCTCCTTGAAGGCCTTTGTACTGTCTAATGGTGCCGCTTGTCGGATTCGAACTGACGACCTACCGCTTACAAGGCGGTTGCTCTACCAACTGAGCTAAAGCGGCAAGTCTCATAGTTTACTTCACTCGCGTGAGTGCTGGCCGTTTTCCTGCAGGTGTTTTTGGTGGTTCGGACGAACCATCGTCTGGCACCAGCTGAAATGGCTTGCTTCCGTCTTGCGCAGATGGTGACGGAGCCAATGTCAACGCTATTTCTGTGGAAACATCCTCGCCACTCGATGTGCTCACAGTTACATCACCCGTTTTGGATGCCACCGGCGCAGGGAAAGCCATGCCTTGTCCGTTTTCACGGGCGTAGATGGCGATCACGCGGCCGATAGGCACGTGTATTTCACGGGCACTGCCGCCAAAGCGGGCTTTGAACTCAATGAAGTCGTTTCCCAACTTGAGCGAACTGGTCGCACCAAAGCTGATGTTCAAAACGATCTCGTTGTTCTTAACGTATTCACGCGGCACTTGGACAGTGTCGTCAACGAGCACGGCCACATAAGGCGTGAAGCCGTTGTCGGTGCACCATTCATACAGTGCCCGTATCAAATACGGGCGTGTCGAGGTAGCGTCCAGCGCATTCATGAATTCAGCCAAAGCGTCTTCTTTTGTAATTACTTGCGCATGACTTTTTCGGACGGCGTCAGCGCTTCAATGTAGGCTGGGCGCGAGAAAATGCGCTCCGCGTACTTGAGCAACGGTGCCGCATTTTTTGACAGGTCAATGCCGTAGTAATCCAGACGCCAGAGCAACGGGGCAATCGCCACGTCGAGCATGGAGAAGTTGTCGCCGAGCATGAACTTGTTTTTCAAGAACACCGGGGCCAATTGCGTCAGACGATCACGCACATGTGCGCGAGCTTTTTCAAGCACTTTCTCATTGCCTTTGGTGGCGCGAGATTCGAGTGTGCCCACGTGGACGAACAGCTCTTTTTCGAAGTTCAGCAAGAACAGACGCACTCGAGCGCGGTCGACTGGGTCACCAGGCATGAGTTGTGGGTGCGGGAAACGCTCGTCAATGTACTCATTGATGATGTTTGACTCGTACAAGATGAGGTCGCGCTCGACCAGGATCGGCACTTGGCCGTACGGGTTCATGACGTTGATGTCTTCCGGTTTGTTGTACAGGTCAACGTCGCGGATTTCAAAGTCCATGCCTTTTTCAAACAACACAAAGCGGCAACGATGTGAAAAGGGGCAGGTTGTGCCTGAATAAAGGACCATCATGTTGGGGGGACTCCTGGGTACAAAAGGAGTGGGAGACGTCAAGTCACAAAGACTTGGGCCTGCCACTCCATAAGGTGCGGGGCATTGCTGCCCAGCGAAAAAATTACTTGATGTCTTTCCAGAACGCTGCGTTCAGACGCCAGGCGACAAATGTAAACATGCAGAGGAACAGCAACACCCAGACGCCAACGCGTACGCGGGTGTTTTGCGCGGGCTCGCCCATCCACTGCAGATAACCGACCAAGTCAGACACAGACTGATCGTATTGCAAGGGTGTCATCGTGCCAGGGCTAACCTGTTTCCAACCTTTGAAAACCTGAACTTCATGTTCATGGCTGGCATGGGTTTCATACTGCGGCTCACGCACGCCCTGCATTTCCCAAAGCACATGCGGCATGGCCACGCCAGGGAAAGCCAAGTTATTCCAACCAGTGGCTTTGGTGTCATCACGATAGTAAGTGCGCAGGTACGTGTAGAGATAGTCTGCGCCCGTGCCTTGTGAGCCAGAACGCGAACGCGCAATGACGGTCAAGTCAGGTGGGTTGCCGCCAAACCAGTCTTTACCCTGTTTAGGGCTCATCGCGATTTTCATGGTTTCGCCGACCTTGTCGGTGGCGAACAGCAAGTTGTCCTTGATCTGCTGCTCGGTCAGACCGATGTCTGTCAGCCGGTTGTAGCGCATGAAAGCTGCAGCATGGCAATTCAAGCAGTAATTAACAAAGATCTTGGAACCGTTCTGTAGGGCCCCCAAATCGTTGGTCTTGTCAGGAGCTTTGTCCCAAGCAATGCCCACCGTGTTCGCGTGTGCGCCAGTAACAAGCAGCAAGGATGCCAGGAGACCCAGCGCCAAATGTTTGAATTTATTCATGGTCTGAAACTCCGGCTCAATGGGCAGCAAAGGTCACGCGATCAGGCACGGGCTTGAACTTGCCCAGTCGGCTCCACCAAGGCATCAGCAAGAAAAAACCAAAGTAGAACAAGGTGCCAATTTGCGATACACGCTCGTTGACAGGTGACGGCGGCTTGATGCCAAGGTAACCCAAAACGATGAAATTAATCACAAAAACCGCATAGAGGTATTTATGCCAATCAGGACGATAACGAATCGACTTGACTTCGCTGTTGTCCAGCCAAGGCAGGAAGAACAAGATGACGACCGCGCCGCCCATGGCGACGACACCCCAGAATTTAGCATCCGTCACCATCATGGCAGCGATCAAAAGCAGAGCGGCCAGCGCAATCGCGCCCTTGAGTAAGGCGGCAACACGACCCTTCAGCACAGTGAACGCAGCCGCGGCAGCGACGCAAGCCACCAAGGCATACATCATCTCACCAGTGATGGCGCGCAACATTGAGTAAAACGGCGTGAAATACCAGACCGGTGCGATATGCAAAGGCGTCTTCAGGGAGTCAGCAGGGATGAAGTTGTTGTACTCCAAGAAATAGCCGCCCGCCTCGGGTGCAAAGAAGATGACTGCAGTGAAGATCATCAGGAACACGCTGACAGCAAAGATGTCGTGCACTGTGTAGTAAGGGTGAAATGGAATGCCGTCGAGCGGGTTCCCTTTGGCATCTTTGTGCGCCTTGATTTCAACACCATCCGGGTTGTTGGAACCGACTTCATGCAGCGCGATCAAATGCGCCACGACGAGGCCTAGCAGCACCAGCGGCACAGCAATGACGTGAAACGCAAAGAAACGATTCAAAGTGGCATCGCCCACCACGAAGTCGCCACGAATCAGCAGGGCCAGATCAGGACCGATGAAGGGTATGGCCGAAAACAAGTTCACGATCACCTGAGCGCCCCAATAGCTCATCTGGCCCCAAGGCAGCAGATAACCCATGAAGGCTTCAGCCATCAGCGCCAAGAAAATAGCGCAACCGAAGATCCAGATCAGTTCACGCGGCTTGCGGTAGCTGCCGTACATCAGGCCACGGAACATGTGAAGGTAAACCACGATGAAGAATGCGCTGGCGCCTGTCGAGTGCATGTAGCGAATCAGCCAACCCCAAGGGACGTCGCGCATGATGTACTCGACCGAGCCGAATGCCAAGGCGGCGTCGGGCTTGTAATTCATCGTCAAAAAGATGCCGGTGACGATCTGGATCACCAGAATCAAAAGCGCGAGTGAGCCAAAAACGTACCAGAAGTTGAAGTTCTTCGGTGCGTAATACTCGCTGATGTGCTGCTTGTACAGCTCGCTGGCTGGGAAGCGATTGTCAACCCAGTTCAGCAGCTTGGCGCCTACGGGCGCGTCGGGGGAAATTTCTTTGAATTCAGCCATAACAATTCCTACTCAGTTAGGAACCCAGTCCACGAAAATACGCGGAAAAGATTCAGACAAGTTTCAGGCCTTTTTATCTTCGCCAATCAGCAACCGGGTTTCTGACAGGTACATGTGGGGAGGCACCTCCAGATTGTCGGGAGCAGGCTTGTTTTTGTAGACGCGGCCAGCCATGTCGAAGGTCGAACCGTGGCAAGGGCACAAAAAGCCACCATGCCAATCGTCCGGCACCGAAGGCTGAGCACCCGGCTGGAATTTATCCACCGGAGAGCAACCAAGGTGGGTGCAAATACCCACCGCAACCATGACTTCAGGCTTGATAGAGCGATTGATGTTGCGGGCGTAGACCGGCGTCAACTCGCTCTGCTTGCGCTCGGATTTCGGATCGGCCAACTGGTCTTCGGCTTTGGTCAAAGCTTCCAGCTGCTCAGGCGAGCGCCGGAAGATCCAAACCGGCTTACCGCGCCATTCGACCGTCAATTTTTCGCCCGGCTTGATCGTGGAAATATCCACCTCTACCGCAGCACCGGCGGCTTTAGCGCGCTCGGACGGCTGAAAAGTGCTCACGAAGGGCACGGCGACAGCCGCGACCCCTGCGCCGCCTACGGCACACGTGGCAACGATCCAATTTCTTTTTTGATGATCGACTACTGCACCGGGAGGTGAAGCAACGCTTGATTTATCGCTCGCTTGGGTCATGAGATTCCTTCAAGAACTCGCTTGAAAAAGGCTTATTGTGGTCAACCCGGCATTGTAGCGGAGCAACGAACGGGAATTCCCACCTCATGAACGAATACCTCGGCCTCTAGGCACCGAGCCTCGCTTGGGACCCTCCTCCTACACAAAAACTGTCACCTAAGGCTGTTGTCTTTTCGGTCAACACACCACAATCTACAGTCACGATCGACTCCACTTATTTTATTAACCCAAAAAAAAGGCACCCCATGGGCGTGATGCAAGAGTTCAAAGAATTTGCTATCAAGGGCAATGTGATCGATCTGGCGGTCGGCGTCATCATCGGTGCAGCCTTTGGGAAGATCGTTGATTCGGTGGTCACCGATCTGATCATGCCGATCATCGGTGCGGTGGTGGGAAAGCTCGATTTTTCGAGCCTTTTTCTGGTACTGGGCGAGGTCCCTCTTGGCGTCGCCCGCACACTAGACGGTCTCAAAAAAGCCGGCGTTCCGGTTCTGGCTTACGGCAACTTCATCACAGTCGCTGTTAATTTCGCCATCCTAGCGTTCATTATTTTCTTCATGGTCAAGCAGATCAACCGGTTGAAAAAAGCACAAGTGCAGGCCCCTGCCCTAGCAGCCGTCACCCCTGAAGATGTCCTGCTTTTGCGGGAAATTCGTGACAGCTTGAAACGCGATTAATAGGCCATTGAACGCGCCATGCGAATCGCCGCCAGCAGGCTGGCGGCATCGGCCTGACCGGTACCCGCAATGTCAAAGGCTGTGCCGTGGTCTGGGCTGGTGCGCAAAAGCGGCAAGCCCAGCGTGACGTTAACGCCCTGCTCCACACCCATGTATTTCACGGGAATCAGTCCTTGATCGTGGTACATCGCCAGCACCACATCGAACTCGCCAGCGCACCCGTTTTTGGCGCGGGCCCGCATGAACACGGTGTCGGGAGCGAACGGCCCGCTGGCCTGAATGCCTGCAGCTCGTGCCGCCGCGATGGCTGGCGCAATGATGTCTATTTCTTCGCGGCCAAATAGACCGCCTTCACCCGCATGCGGATTCAAGCCGGCCACACCGATCTTCGGCGCCCGGCCCAGCACCTGACTCAGCGCGGCATGGGTGATCTGCAGTGTCTCCAGAACCTGCGCAAAACCCACAGCGTCGATCGCCTCGCGCAGTGACACATGGATGCTGACCAGCACGGTTTTGAGCTCTGGATTAGCCAGCATCATGCGCACCGGCACTTGGGCGACCGGCTTGCCGAGAAAAGCGGCGGCTTGCGCTTGCAACATTTCTGTGTGCCCCGGAAAACGCGCATACTCCCCACCCGCTGCGGCCAGCGCCTCTTTATGAATCGGCGCGGTGACCATGCCGCGCGCCTGGCCCGACAGCACGGCACGTGCGGCGGCCACGATGCACTCTGCAGCGGCACGACCCGCCTCGGCGCTGATCTGTCCATAATCCGGTGGCGCCACTAACGAGCAGCCTTGCCAGACGCCGATGCAATTCGGCGGAACGCTCGCGACATCGGCCAAATTTGCCAGGTCGGCAACCGCCAACACTGGCGACCGGCCGTCCGCTTGAACAGAATTGTGGTGCCAGGTCACGGCCAACTGCGCAGCACGTCGCAGCACAGCGACATCACCCACCACGACGCAACCGGCCATGTCGTCAGGCGCCTCTAAAAAGGCTTTGGCAATGATTTCCGGTCCAATGCCCGCAGCATCGCCCATGGTGATCAGGAATGGAAGTGCCGTATTCATGCTATTCATGCCGGGTTGTCGATGTCGATGAACTGATGCAGCAAACCGTATTGCGCCGCCACATGACCCGCCACTGCAGGTGCGCCGTAGCGCTCGGAGGCGTGGTGACCGCAAGCGATATAAGCCACACCCATTTCACGCGCATAGTGGGCCTGCGGTTCGGAAATTTCACCCGTGATGAACACATCAGCGCCGGCCTCAATTGCCGCTTCAAAATAACCTTGAGCACCGCCTGTGCACCAAGCGATATTTTGAATCGCGGCAGTTTGTCTGGCGGGCCTGTCGACCAGTACCACCTGTCGCCCCAACGCGACAGTGACATGGCGGGCCAAACTGTCGGCGGTGGCGAACCCATCGCCGGCCAAGGTGCGGCCCATGAACCCCAGCCCCGACTCGCCGAATCGACCCGCTTCACCCTCGTGAGGGCTCAAGCCTAATAGCCGCCCAAGCTGCGCGTTATTCCCCCACTCCGGGTGCGCGTCGAGTGGCAGGTGATACGCGTAAAGATTGATGTCATGCGCCAGCAGCAGGGCTAAGCGTTGCTTCATCCAGCCCGTGACACGACCGTCCTGGCCACGCCAGAAAAGACCGTGGTGCACAAAAATCGCATCTGCCTGCCAAGCCACCGCCGCCTCAATCAGCGCCAAGCTGGCCGTCACCCCCGACACGATGCGCCGCACATGTGTTTTCCCCTCGACCTGAAGACCATTCGGGCCATAATCTTTGAACTGCTCAGGCTGTAGAAGACTGTTGAATATCTTGAGCAGCTCAGCTCTTGAGACACCATCCGACATCGCATCATTCGCTGTTGTCATGGCACTTTTCGGGTGATGAGTTCGCTGGTAAATGTCATTTATTCACATCCTTTGATCTGTGCGGGTCAGCGTCATGATTATCAGGGCGCTCGCGCTGTTTGCAGCATCGAATCCAGCCGGCAGATGGCTATTGCGCCGCTGTGTTGCTCATCTCGCGGCCAATCAGTCAAAATCAATTGCCTTTGATTCAGTCTTGAACTTTCACTCTCACTGCTTTTTTCATCCTTTTTGATTTTTTTTGGCGATCCTCACCATGCGCAGATCTTGGCTTTTGTTTTCACAGTCAGTGACCGTCTTTCTCGCGGTTTATTTTGTGGTCGTCAGCCTGAAACCTCAATGGTTAGAGCGCGGCAGCCATCTAGGCGCGCTAACGGTGATCGAAGCACCTGCCGGCAGCACGGGCAAGATAGCAGGCGGTGCCCCCGGCAGTTTCAGTGCGGCCGCCAAAGCCGCCTCGGGGGCAGTCGTCAGCATCATTGCCAGTAAAGCTGCCGCCCGCACACCCAACACTGAAGATCCCTGGTTCCGCTTTTTCTTTGGCGATCAGGTCCGCAATGAGGCGCAAGTCGGGCTGGGCAGTGGCGTTATCGTCAGCCCGAGCGGCTACATCCTCACCAACAACCATGTGGTCGAAGGTGCCGACGACATCGAGGTCATCCTGATCGACTCGCGAAAAGCCAAGGCCAAAGTCATCGGCACCGATCCGGAAACCGATCTCGC
Organism: Comamonadaceae bacterium; assembly: GCA_947450765.1. Lineage (GTDB taxonomy): Bacteria > Pseudomonadota > Gammaproteobacteria > Burkholderiales > Burkholderiaceae_C > Polaromonas. Next base: position 21,052 of record CANFXC010000019.1, read on the forward strand.
TATCCTCAAGATCGAACTCAACAAACTGCCGGTCATCGTGCTGGGCAGTTCCGAGTCGATTGAAATTGGCGACCAGGTGTTGGCCATTGGCAACCCCTTTGGCGTTGGACAAACCGTCACCAGCGGCATCATCAGCGCGCTAGGCCGCAGTCAGCTCGGCATCAACGTGTTTGAAAATTTCATCCAGACCGACGCCGCGATCAACCCCGGCAATTCGGGCGGTGCGCTGGTCGACACGCAAGGCCGCTTACTGGGCATCAATACAGCCATTTATTCGCGTTCAGGCGGCTCCATGGGCATCGGATTTGCCATCCCGGTCTCGACCGCCCGCCAAGTGCTGGAAAGTATCGTCAGGGACGGGCAAGTGACGCGCGGCTGGATTGGCGTCGAGCCCCGAGAGTTGAATGCGGAATTGGCACAGACTTTCAATATTTCAGCCAAAGACGGCGTCATCATCACGGGCATTCTGCAAAACGGCCCTGCCGCTGCGGCCGGTATCCGCCCGGGCGACGTCATCACCGCGGTGGCCCAAAAACCAGTGCACAGCGTCGCAGAATTACTCAGCGCTGTAGCCTCGCTGAAACCAGGCGTGAGTGCGCCGCTGACGGTAACCCGTGGGAATAAAAGTCTAGAAGTGGCGGTGACGCCGAGCAAGCGTCAGCAACCAACACTGCCGCGTTAACGCAGACAAAAAGTCAATCAGACTTAGCCGGCAACCAGTGAGCCGGGGATTCAAGACTTCGAGACACTTTCCTCAGCCTCAGCCTCTGCTTCTGGCGCTTTGGTGTGCTTGACAAACATTTGAGCGGCCAAAATCCCGACTTCGTACAAGCCGCCGACAACGCCCAACAACATAATCATCGAGCCCGCATCAGGCGGTGTCACCAGCGCTGTTCCAACTGCAGCAAGAACCCAAAAATAGCCGCGATACTCGCGCAACTGAGCGACCGTAAGTATGCCCATACGAACCAGCAAAATCACCGCAATCGGCACCTCGAAGGCCAACCCAAAAGCCATGAACATGCCGATGACAAAGTTGAGGTATTCCTCGATGTCAGGCGCGGCAGTGATCGATTTGGGGGCAAAGCTCTGGATGAAGGAGAACACCTGTCCAAAAACAAAGTAGTAACAAAAAGCCACACCAATAAAAAACAGCAAGGTGCTCGAAATGACCAGCGGCATCACCAGCTTTTTTTCGTGCGCGTAAAGCCCGGGGGCTACAAAAGCCCAGACTTGATAAAGCACCACCGGCAAAGCGATCATGAAAGCAGCCATGAACATGATCTTGATGGGCACCACAAAAGGCGAGATCACATTGGTGGCAATCAGCGTGGCACCCTTGGGAAGGCTGGCAATCAGTGGCGCCGCCATCAGGTCATACAGCGCACCAGGGCCGGGAAACAGGGCCAATATGGCGGCGGCAACCCCAATCGCAATCACGGCCTTGATCATCCGGTCGCGCAGCTCCATGAGGTGCTGGACAAAAGGTTGCTCGGTACCTGCGAGTTCGTCAGGTTTGTCGGTTTGCGAATCACTCATGAAACAATCAGGCCCTGCAGGTCAGACGTGATGCCAAAGACAACAAGGCCCTTGGTTCAGTCACAAAAAAAGGAAAGCGTTGAGCTGGGTGCCAGGCTGATGCGCTGGCGCAAAAGCATGGGCTAGACATGGGGAATAGCGTGCGATTTCGGCCGGTAGCGCGCGACTCTGGCTGCACCCGAGAGCGCCTTGGTTCGGACACCTGAGCGCGCTTTGAACCATTGCGGCGTCGCACCCTGCTTGAGCCGCCAATTCTTGCGCGGATTTTTATATTCCGGAAAGCTGATCATGCCGGGTACGTCGCTGGAATAGCCGTTGTCACCGCCCAAGCTGGTGGTTTCAGCCCATGTTTTTTCGAAATCGCTGGCGCTGGTTTGCATCGAGCTTTCGACATCCCGGGCGGCGCCCTCGACGGTGTCTTTCATCTTCTTGAGCTCGTCCAACTCCATTGAGCGGCTGACTTCACTTTTGACGTCAGCAACGTAACGCTGTGCCTTGCCCAGCAAAGTGCCCACCGTGCGTGCCAAGCGCGGCAGTTTTTCGGGACCGATCACGATGAGTGCAACAGCACCGATCAGCGCAATTTTGGAGATGCCGAGATCGATCACGTCAGTTCACCCAATTCAAAAGCACCCAGACGCCTTGAAAGCTCAAGGAGAACCTGATCAGGACTTTTGACGTGCTTGCACGTCAATGGTGTTTTTGTCGTCAACGGGTGCAGCTGTCGCCGCCGTGACCTGCGCAGGAGGCGCAGTAGCAGCTGCGTCATCGGCCGCAGGTTGGCCGCCTTCTTTCAAGCCATCTTTGAAGCCCTTGACAGCACCGCCAAGGTCGCCGCCAATGTTTTTCAGCTTTTTGGTGCCGAACACCATGACCACAATCAGCAAGACAATCAGCCAATGCCAGATGGAAAATGAACCCATATTTCTCTCCTAAGCTTTGATGCCGACCTCAAGAGTCGACGTGTATGAATGAATGTGATTCTAAAGCGCTTGCACACGCTATGAGAAGCTTATGCCACATTGACCACTGCAGCAGTGTTTTAAACCGTTAACAGTGTGTCAGGCCGGGAATCTTTAACCCCGCAACCAGGGACGCGGACCACCCATCACATGAAGATGCAAGTGATGCACCTCCTGGCCGCCCTCGGCGCCGGTGTTTGTGACGATGCGATAGCCGCCGTCGGGGTAGGGCCTGCAACCTTGTTCTAACGCTAAGCGCGGCGCCAACACCATCATGCGGCCCAGCAACGATTCATGTTCCGGTCCCAGTTGAGCCATGGAAGCAATGTGGGTTTTCGGGATGATGAGAAAGTGCACCGGTGCCCACGGGTTGATGTCGTGAAACGCCAGCAAATCGTCATCTTCAAAGACTTTTCGGCTTGGGATTTTCCCCGCAGCAATTTTGCAAAATAGGCAATTCTCAGCAGCAGCGCCCGGCGCGTGGCTGTGCTGTTCTGCGCTGCTCATACAAGCACCGCCGTTTGCGGCAGACGGTCGGCATTAAAACGCAACCAACCTTTGATACAGCGGTAGAGATACCAGAGCCAAACAAGGCCGTAAGCCAGCATGCCAGGGAAGAGAAAAAACAACCACAACGGCGACAGCAACACCAGCCAAACCAGCGTCCACCAAAATGTCGAAATCATGAAATTGTGATGCGCAACGTACAGCGGATCGGTTTCGTCAGAACGACGCAGGTAGTTGATGATCAGCGCGACAACAGCGAACACGCCGCCGCTGAACCAAGCCATGGTGTGCAGACCGTACAGAATTTGCATGACCAGTCGGTCACTTGAAGTCTTCTCGGCGTCGTTAGAGAGATCAGGGAAAGTCATATGGGGTGTCGGTGATTTGATGGCCGGCTTACTTATCAGCATCTGCACGCAACAGCGCTTTGCGCAAGGCTTTTTCCTCAATGCCGCTGGTGCCTTCGCGGCGCTCCAACTCGGCGATCACATCGGCCGGCGTCAAGTCGTAATGGGCCAAGGCGATTAAGCTGTGAAACCACAGATCAGCCACTTCCCCGATCAGCTTGCCTTTCAGCTCGGGCGTGGCGCCGCCGTGGTCAAGGTCTTTGGCGGCCATGACGGTTTCGGTGGCTTCTTCACCGATTTTTTTCAGGAAGGCGTCAGGGCCTTGGTGCAGCAGGCGGGCGACATAGCTTTTAGTGGGGTCGCCGCCGTTGCGCACTTTGCGGCTTTCAATCACCTGGGCTAGGCGCGCAAGGGAGTCATTCGAAGTCGTGGTCATGAAAACGTGCGCTTTGCTGATGTGTAGATGTGTTTCGGGTCTTTGAGGACAGGCTCTGCCGCGACCCATTGGCCGCCTTCATAGCGGTGAAAAAAGCAGCTATGGCGGCCGGTGTGGCAAGCGATCGACGGGCCGGTTTCCTGCCCAAGTTGCGTGATTTTCAGCAAAATCACGTCGTTGTCGCAATCCAGCCGGATGTCGTGCACGGTCTGCACATGGCCGGATTCCTCGCCCTTGCGCCACAGCCGCGCCCGTGAGCGGCTGAAGTACACAGCCCGACCGGAGTCGGCAGTTTCCTGCAGCGCCTCGCGGTTCATCCAGGCAAACATCAGCACGTCGCCGCTGGCGGCTTCTTGCGCAATCACGGGGATCAGGCCCCGCTCGTCCCATCGGACTTCATCTAACCAGTTCATGCGGGCTATTCTCGGTGATTGTGGTCGGTGATGGACCGAGGCTCAAAGACGAACCGGGATGCCGCGCTCAGCCATGCGCTGCTTGGCCTGCTGCACGGTGTATTCGCCGTAATGAAAAATACTCGCGGCCAGCACCGCGTCAGCGCCGCCGATCTGGATGCCATCGGCCAGATGGTCAAGGTTGCCAACGCCACCCGAGGCGATGACCGGCACGCTCACCGCGTCGCTGACAGCACGGGTCAGCGCCAAGTCAAAGCCGGCCTTCGTGCCGTCGCGGTCCATGCTGGTGAGCAATATTTCGCCAGCACCACGACGTGCCATTTCAGTCGCCCAAACCACCGCGTCGAGGCCGGTGTTTTGTCGGCCGCCATGGCTGTAAACATCCCAACCCGACCCGCGCGTCAATGCTTCCGCATCAGAACGGCGTTTGGCATCAATGGCGACGACGATGCATTGCGCACCGTAGCGTGCCGAGACTTCGTCAATGATCTGCGGATTGGCCAGCGCAGCCGAGTTGAAACTGGTCTTGTCGGCACCCGCATTGAGCAGGCGACGCACATCGTCAACGGTGCGCACACCGCCACCCACCGTCAGGGGAATAAAAACCTGCGAAGCCACCGCTTCGATGATGTGCAAGATCAAATCGCGGCCATCGCTGGTCGCGGTGATGTCCAGAAAAGTCAGCTCGTCTGCGCCTTGGTCGTTGTAGCGCGCGGCAATTTCAACCGGATCACCGGCATCGCGCAGCTCCAGAAAATTGACGCCTTTGACAACCCGACCGCCGGTGACATCTAAGCAAGGAATGATTCGTTTAGCGAGCATGGCGGCTAGTCACTAGCCGTTGAGAGCGTCAGCGCGCGCCTGCGCCAGCGCAAAATCAAGATCGCCGCTGTAGATCGAACGGCCGCAAATCACGCCCTCGACGCCCTCGCCCTCGACTTGGCACAAGGCATCGATGTCAGCCATGTTGGAGAGCCCACCCGAAGCGATGACCGGAATCCGCAGGGCCTGCGCCAACTTGACGGTCGCCTCGATGTTGATGCCGCTGAGCATGCCATCACGGCCAATGTCGGTGTAAATGATGGATTCAACGCCGTAATCTTCAAACTTTTTGGCCAAGTCAACGACTTCGTGGCCGGTGAGTTTGCTCCAGCCGTCGGTGGCCACTTTGCCGTCTTTGGCGTCCAAACCCACAATGATGTGACCGCCAAAAGCGGTGCAGGCGTCCTGCAGAAAACCGGGGTTTTTGACAGCCGCCGTGCCGATGATGACGTAGCGCAAGCCCGCATCCAAATAGCGCTCGATGGTGTCGAGGTCGCGAATACCACCGCCGAGTTGCACATCCACCTCGCTGCCGACTTCGAGCAGGATCTTGCGAATCGCCGCCTCGTTTTTAGGCTTGCCGGCAAAGGCGCCGTTCAGGTCGACCAGGTGCAGGCGACGCGCGCCCTTGTCGACCCAGCTGCGCGCCATGGCCGCAGGGTCTTCGCCAAAGGTGGTGGACTGGTCCATGTCGCCCTGTTTGAGGCGAACGCAGTGACCGTCTTTCAAGTCAATCGCGGGGATGAGTAGCATGTTGCTTTAAAAAAGGAAGCTAATAAAGGATGAAAAACAAAGACTGCCGGACACAGTTCAAGACCAGATCAGGGATTCCAGTGCAGGAAGTTCCGATAAAGGGTCAGTCCCTGATCGGCGCTCTTTTCGGGGTGAAACTGCGTCGCAAAAATATTATCCCGTGCAAGCACCGCTGTGAAGCGTCCGCCGTAGTCGGCTTCGCCCGCAGTGTTGCGCGCATCAGACGGCTTGGCGTAAAAACTGTGCACAAAGTAGAAATAAGCGCCGTCGGGAATGTCGGCCCACAGCGCATGCCGTGGCTGGCTGCCAGCCGGCAAGGCTGAGCTGCCTTGATAAACCTGGTTCCAGCCCATTTGCGGCACCTTGAAGCGGCTACCGTCCGGCTGTAGCCTGCCAGCCAGATCAAACTTGATGACTTCCCCGCCTATCAGTCCGAGCCCGGGCGTGCCCACACCGGCAGGACCTTCTTCGCTGCGGTCCAGCAGCATCTGCATGCCGACGCAGACGCCAAACAAAGGTTTGTGTGCAGCCGCGTGCAGTACGGCTTGGCGCAGCCCCGACTCGTCCAGCTCACGCATGCAGTCCGGCATGGCGCCTTGGCCTGGCAGCACCACACGATCAGCGTCCAGCACATCTTGCGCGCGGGAGGTGACGATCACCTCAAAACCTGCGCCTTGGGCCACATGCGCCACCGCCTGCGACACCGATCGCAAATTACCCATGCCGTAGTCAACCACGGCCACTTTTTTCAGAACGGTCATAACGGCTTCAAGTGGTTTACAGAGAACCCTTGGTGGAAGGAATCACACCAGCCATGCGGGGGTCTAGCTCCAGCGCCATGCGCAGGGCGCGGGCGAAGGCTTTGAACACCGTTTCGGCTTGGTGGTGCGCATTTTCGCCGCGCAGATTGTCGATGTGCAAGGTGACAAAGGCGTGATTGGCAAAGCCCTGGAAAAACTCAAAAGCCAATTGCGAGTCAAAAGTGCCGATCATGCCGCTGGTGAAGGGAACGTTCATCACCAGACCGGGACGACCAGAGAAGTCGATGACCACGCGGCTCAGCGCCTCGTCCAGCGGCACATAGGCGTGGCCGTAACGGCGCAGGCCTTTTTTGTCACCAACCGCCAGCGCTACCGCTTGACCCAAGGTGATGCCCACGTCTTCCACCGTGTGGTGACCATCAATGTGCAAGTCGCCAGCGGCTTGGATGTCCAAGTCGATCAGCCCGTGACGGGCAATCTGGTCCAGCATGTGGTCAAAAAATCCGATGCCGGTATTGAGATTTGACGCACCGCTGCCATCCAGATTCACTTTAGCGGTGATTTTGGTTTCAGCTGTGTTGCGCGTGACTTCAGCAGTGCGCGGTGTGAAAGTCGTGGTGGGAGTTGCGGTGGAGGTCATAAGGCTTTTTGAAGGGTGGCCAGCAGTTGCGTATTTTCATCGGCCGTACCAACCGTCAAACGCAGACAGTTGCTCAGCAATGGATACATTTTAGAAATGTTTTTGACCAGCACGCCGCCAGCCTTCAGGCGCTCGAAAACCAGGCCGGCTGCGTCAGCCTCTTGTTTTCCATTGACACGAACCAGAATCATGTTGGCGTCGCTGTTCCAGACCGTCAGGCTCGGCATGGCGCGCAGCGCCTTGAGCAAGCGCTCGCGTTGCTGCACCAAATCAGCGGCCTGTGCGGCGAAGACGTCTTGGTGCTCCAACGCGAACAGCGCGCACTCGTAATTCAGCACGCTGATGTTGTAGGGCGGCCGCACCTTGTCGATCTCGGCGATCAGCGCTTTGGGCCCCATCATGTAGCCCAGACGCACACCGGCCAAGCCAAACTTGCTGAGCGTGCGCATCAACAGCACATGGCTGTGGCGGCTGATGCGACCGATGTAACTTTTACTCGAAAACGGCTGATAGGCCTCGTCCATGACAACCAGGCCGCCTTGCTCGCCAACGGCGGTGATGATTTTTTCAATCACCGCGTCGTCCCACAAGTTGGCTGTCGGGTTGTTCGGGTAAGCCAAGTAGACGATGGACGGCTTGTGCTCGTCGATGGCCGCCAGCATGGCCGCTTCGTCGAGTTCGAAGTCAGCGGTCAGCGGCACGCCGACGAAAGCCAGACCTTGCAACTGCGCGCTCATGGCGTACATCACGAAGCCGGGCACGGGGGCCAGCACGCTGCCGCCGGGCACATTGCAGGCCAGCGACAGCAGCGAGATCAATTCGTCCGAGCCATTGCCCAGCATGATGTCAAAGCCGTCGGGCATGCCTGCGTAGTCGGCCAGGGCGCGGCGCAAGTCATTGACGCGGCCGTCCGGGTAGCGGTTCAGCGCAAGCGCACCGAGACGTTGACCGAGCTCGGCCTGCAGGTGCGCTGGCAGCCGGTGTGGGTTTTCCATGGCGTCGAGCTTGACCATGCCGACGGAGTCTTGAATGGCGTAAGCGTGCATGGACTGCACGTCTTGGCGGATGCGTTTTTTCAGCGCGGGACTGAGCTGGCCTGACGGGTTGATGCTGCTCATGCGGCACCCCGCATAGTCGGCACGTCGTTCAAGCGCAGCTCGGCGGCACGGGCATGGGCTTGCAGGCCTTCACCGTAAGCCAGCTCGGCGGCCACCGGGCCCAGCACTTGCGCACCGGCCTGACTGACCTCAATCAGGCTGGAACGCTTTTGAAAGTCATAGACCCCGAGCGGGCTGGAAAAACGCGCTGTGCCGCTGGTGGGCAAGACGTGGTTCGGGCCGGCGCAGTAGTCGCCTAAGCTTTCGCTGGTGTAGGCACCCAAAAAGATCGCGCCGGCATGCTTGAGCAAAGGTTCCCAGCGCTGCGGGTCTCGGGTCGAAACTTCGAGGTGTTCCGGCGCAATGCGGTTGCTGATCTCGCAGGCTTCTTCCATGCTGCGGGTCAGAATCAACGCGCCTCGGTCATTCAAAGACTTGGCGATGATGGCGGCGCGCGGCATGCTTGGCAGCAGCCGGTCAATGGCGGCCTGCACTGCGTCGATGTAGGCAGCGTCCGGGCACAGCAAAATGCTTTGCGCCAGCTCGTCATGTTCGGCTTGGCTGAAGAGATCCATGGCGACCCAGTCGGCTGGCGTGCTGCCGTCAGCTAACACCAAAATTTCAGACGGCCCGGCAATCATGTCAATGCCCACGGTGCCAAAAACGCGGCGCTTGGCCGCAGCCACGTAGGCGTTGCCCGGGCCGGTGATCTTGTCGACCGCTGGCACCGTGGCCGTGCCGTAGGCCAGTGCGGCCACCGCTTGTGCGCCACCGATGGTGAAGACCCGCGTGACGCCGGCCACATAAGCGGCAGCCAGCACCAGCGGGTTTTTGTCGCCGCGCGGGGTCGGCACCACCATGATGATCTCGCCGACACCCGCAACATGCGCCGGAATCGCGTTCATCAGCACTGACGATGGGTAAGCCGCTTTGCCGCCGGGCACGTAGATGCCAACGCGATCAAGCGGCGTGACTTTTTGCCCCAGCAAGCTGCCGTCAGCGTCACGATAACTCCAGCTTTCGCCGCAGGCTTTTTTCTGGGCCTCGTGATAGCTACGAACCCTCGCTGCGGCCGCTTGCAGTGCAGCGCGCTGAGCTTCGGGCAGCCCTTCAAAAGCCGCTTTGAGTTCGGCCTGCGTCAGCTCCAAGGCCTGCACACTGGCCGCCTCCAGCCCGTCGAAACGGCTGGTGTATTCCAACACGGCCGCATCACCACGCAGTTGCACGTCGGCCAGAATCGCGGCAACGCGCTCTTCAATCGCCGCATCTGCATCGGCTGACCAATGCAGGCGCGCCTTGAAGGCCGCTTCAAAGCCGCTGGCAAGCGTGGACAGACGGACAGGTTTAGCGACGAGGTTCATGGGAGGCAAAGGAAAATAGGTTAGACGGCGACAGCCCGAGCCAGTGAATCAATCAGGCGGCGAATCGGCTCTTGTTTGAGCTTGAGCGCCACTTGGTTGACCACCAAGTGCGAACTGATGTCCATGATGCGTTCGACTTCCACCAAGTGGTTGGCTTTGAGCGTGTTGCCGGTGGAAACCAAGTCGACAATCGCGTCGGCCAAGCCCGTCAAAGGCGCGAGTTCCATGCTGCCGTACAGCTTGATCAGATCGACGTGGACGCCCTTGCTGGCGAAAAAATCGCGCGCAATCGCCACGTACTTGGTGGCGACTTTGAGGCGTCCACCTTGGCGCACGGCTGCGGCGTAGTCAAAGCCATCCCGCACGGCCACGCTGATGCGGCATTTGGCGATTTGCAAATCCAGCGGCTGGTACAAGCCTTGGCTGCCGGATTCGAGCAGCGTGTCTTTGCCCACCACACCCAAGTCAGCGCCGCCGTACTGCACATAGGTGGGCACGTCGGTGGCGCGCACCAAGACCACGCGCAGATCGGGCTGGTTGGTGTCCAAAATCAGTTTGCGTGACTTTTCCGGGTCGTCCAGCACCTCGATGCCAGCCGATCGCAGCAGCGGGAGAATGTCGTCAAAAATGCGTCCCTTGGACAGTGCCAACGTGATCATCCTTTGACCCTTTCGATGTCTGCGCCAATGCCGCGCAATTTGGTTTCCATTTGGTCGTAACCGCGGTCCAGATGGTAAATCCGCTCCACCACGGTTTCGCCTTCAGCCACCAAGCCGGCAATCACCAAGCTGGCCGACGCCCGTAAATCAGTCGCCATGACGGTCGCGCCGGAAAGTTTTTCAACCCCTTCCAGCAGTGCGACTTTGCCGTCGATCTGGATGTTGGCACCCAAGCGCACCATTTCATTGACGTGCATGAACCGGTTTTCAAAAATCGTTTCAGTCACCTTGCTGGTGCCGTGAGAGATGGCATTCAGCGCCATGAACTGCGCCTGCATGTCGGTCGGAAAGCCCGGGTATTCGGTGGTCCGGAACGACTGCGCCTTGAGCCGGCCCTGCGACTGGATGCGGATAAAACCATCGCCGGCGCTGACCGTCGCGCCCGCTTCGCGCAGCTTCTCGATCACCACTTCCAGATGGTCGGCCCGGCCGTGGCGCAAGACCACGTCACCACCAGCCGCCGCTACAGCACACAAAAAGGTGCCGGCTTCAATGCGGTCGGCCACCACCTGATGCGCACCGCCATGCAAACGCGCCACGCCCTGAATGCGAATGCGCCGGCTGCCATGGCCGTCAATCTTCGCGCCCATCTTGATCAGCATCTCGGCCAAGTCGCCGATCTCCGGCTCTTGCGCGGCGTTTTCCAAAATGGTTTCACCGTCGGCCAGCGCCGCCGCCATCATGAAATTTTCGGTGCCGGTCACAGTCACCATGTCGGTCGTCAAATGGCAACCTTGCAGACGCGTCAGGCCGGGTGCGAGACGCGCAATCATGTAGCCGTGTTCGACCACAATCTCGGCGCCCATCGCCTGCAAACCTTTGATGTGTTGATCGACAGGCCGCGAGCCAATCGCGCAGCCGCCCGGCAAGGACACCCGGGCGCGACCAAAGCGCGCCAGCAACGGCCCCAACGCCAACACCGAGGCGCGCATGGTTTTCACCAGTTCGTACGGCGCTTCAAGCGTGTGCAGCGGACCCGCGTCAATGCGCACGGTGCCGGAATCCGGCTGACCCAGCGCGCCCTGCTCGGCTGTCACACCCATGTTGCGAATCAGCTTGAGCATGGTCGAGACGTCTTGCAGTCTCGGCACATTCGTCAAAGTGACCGGCTCGTCGGTCAGCAGCGCTGCACAGAGCTCGGGCAAGGCGGCATTTTTAGCGCCTGAAATATCAACCGTGCCCGACAGCGATGTGCCGCCTTTGATGCGTAGCTTGTCCATGATTTTTTTAGTTTTGGCTTTAGTTTTAGTTTTTCGCGGCCCACTCGGCGGGCGTGAAGGTTTTCATAGACAAGGCATGAACTTCATCGGTTTGCATGCGGCCACCCAGCGTAGCGTAGACACGCTGATGCCGCTGAATCAAGCGCTGACCTTCAAAGATGCTGGAAACGATGGTGGCATACCAGTGCCGACCGTCGCCCGACAATTCGATGTGCTCGCAATCAATGTTGGCGCTGATGAGGGCCTGAAGTTCGTCGCTGGTCATGAATTAAAAAAAAGGTTGATGGTGTGAGTGAAGCCGAAAGGACTGCAGCATCGCTGGGCGCTAAATAGCTTGTCAGTGGCGGATTTTGTAGCCGATTTTCAACAAGTGCACAGCGATCCAGCTGACCACGATCAAGGCGCCGCCGACAATCGCCAGGCTCAGCCACGGAGAGACATCACTGACGCCAAAAAAGCCATACCGGAAACCGTCGATCATGTAAAAAAACGGGTTCAAATGGCTCACTGTTTGCCATACCGGCGGCAATGAGTGGATGGAGTAGAACACGCCGCTCAAAAACGTCAGCGGCATGATGACGAAGTTTTGGAACACCGCCATCTGGTCGAACTTTTCGGCCCAAAGACCAGCGATCAATCCGAGCGCACCCAACAGCGCAGCACCCAACACAGCAAACACCACAATCCACAGCGGCGCCACAAAACTGGGTTGCCCAAAGTACACCGTCACAGCAAAAACGCCGGTCCCGACCGCCAAGCCGCGCAGCACCGAAGAGCCGACGTAGGCCACAAACCAATGCCAATGCGACAGCGGCGTGAGCAGCAAAAACACCAGATTCCCCATGATTTTGCTTTGGATCATGGAAGAAGAGCTGTTGGCAAAAGCGTTCTGCAGCACGCTCATCATCACCAGACCCGGCACCAGAAAGGCGGTGTAGCTGACGCTGCCATAGATCTTGACTTCGTCTTGCAGCACATGACCAAAAATCAGCATGTAAAGCACAGCCGTCAGAATCGGCGCACCAACGGTTTGAAAGCCAACCTTCCAGAAGCGCAAAACTTCTTTGTATAACAGTGTTTGCCAGCCGTTCATGCTGTGACCTCAGCTGCCGCAGGGGTGCGGACGGTTTTATCTGACATTACTTCTAAGAACACATCTTCGAGGTCGGCCTTGCGGATTTCGACATCTTCAGCCACCAAGCCGGCTTCTCGCACCGCGGCCAAATAGTTCTCGATATCACGCGCGTTCTGCGCAGGAAACTGCACGATGCGGCCCGTCACGCGCGCCTTCACTGCCAGCGCCTCAGGCAACTCGCGGTCGACCTTGAAGCGCAGCACGTTGGACGATGCGCTCTTGAGCAAATCGGAGGTGGTCGCCAGCGCCACCACTCGGCCCTGCTTGAGCATCGCAATGCGGCTGCACAGCGCTTCGGCTTCTTCGAGGTAGTGCGTGGTGAGCAGCACAGTGCTGCCCTGCCGGTTCAATTTGGCGATGAACTGCCACAACGTTTGCCGCAACTCCACGTCGACGCCTGCGGTGGGTTCGTCCAGCACGATAACGGGCGGCTTGTGCACCAACGCCAGCGCCACCAGCACCCGCCGTTTCATACCGCCTGAAAGTTGTCGCATGTTGGCGTTGGCCTTGTCGGTCAGGCCGAGGCAGCTGAGCAACTCGTCAATCCAGTCGTCGTTGTGCTTGACACCAAAATAACCAGACTGAATGCGCAAGGACTCGCGCACAGAGAAAAAGGGGTCAAACACCAGCTCTTGCGGCACTACACCCAACTGACGACGGGCTTCGGCATAGTCGGTCACGACGTCGTGACCATGCACCAAGACCAGGCCGCTACTGGCGCGCGACAGACCCGCGAGGATGCTGATCAAAGTGGTTTTACCCGCCCCATTAGGGCCAAGTAGGCCGAAGAATTCGCCGGGCTGAATGTCAAAGCTGACATGGTCCAACGCTTGCACGACTGGACCGGGAGCACCCCGGGAAGATTTGAATGTTTTGGAGACGGACTGGAATGAGATAGCAGGCATGAGCCCTCTATTTTAGGGGCTAGCCCGCAGCCTAGCTGAGCCGATAGAAATGACCCCTGCAGTTTGCATTCACAGCAACTGCTCAAGGAGGCTTAAGCGGGGGATGGAATCAGCGATGCGATACCGTAAAGTCCCGCCAATTGACGCAAACGTGGCGGCAGACCTTGCACCCAAAATGTTCTTCCCATGGCCAATGCTTCGCGCCGGCAATCCAGTAAAACAGCCAGCGCAGACGAGTCGAACTGGGTGAGTGCACTGGCATCGGCGATGACGGGAGCCTGATCAGCCGTAGCGGCTCGCAAGGCCAGCTTGAGGCTGTGCCCCCATTCACTGGCCTGGTTGTGGGTAAGCACAGCGGGGAGTTTTAGCAACACGGCAAATCCTGTCAAATATTGGCGCTAGATATACAAGCGCAGTCGAGCTCAGATCTTTTTCTCAGTCGAACCACTTTTATTGCGCTGCGCGAGTGTCGTGATCAGACCGTCAATGCCGCGAGCTGAAATTTCTTGTGCAAACTGCGTGCGGTAAGTTTCCACCATCCAGACGCCCAGAACGTTGAAATCATAAATCTTCCATCCGGAGGTGGTTTTTTCCATCCGGTAATCCAACTGGACAGGGTCCCCACGGCCGATCACCTCGGTGCGCACAATCACTTCCGTGTCGGCAGCGCCTGCGCGCAACGGCTTGACACTGACAGTTTGATCTTTGACCTGACTCAACGCCCCAGAATAAGTTCTAACCAGCATGCTTTTGAACTCCTCCTGCAAGCGCTTTTGCTGCTCAGGCGTGGCCTGACGCCAGTTACGCCCCACGGCCGACGCTGTCATTCGCGTGAAGTTGACGTTCGGCATGACCTTGCTGTCGACGAATGACGTGATTTTGCTCACATCTCCTTTTTGCACGTCCTTGTCTGCTTTGATATTGTTCAACACATCGGTGGACAAGCGACGAATCATCTCGTCCGGCCCCTCGTCAGCGGCGCGCACGACAGGTGCGACCAATAAAGTGGCAACGCTCAGCGATGCAATCAAAAAATGAGTTAAATGTCGACGGTTTAATTTCACGAAATTCTTTCAAACTTGCAAGGCGACGGCATCAAGTCAGTAGTGATTACAGACTCAAGCTGTCAGCCAAGTATCGGAGACCCTGAACCAGGCGCAGAGCCAGATCTCAAATGCCCTTAAAGAACAGTTAAGACCCCGTCCGCGCCCCAAAGTTCAGCGATCAGGGCGAAGTTTTGGTACCCGCAGGTAATACCTCTTGACTGCCGGGCGCTGGAACGCCTGCACCCGTAGACGGTGGAGGCAAATCATAGCGCTCCTCCTCCCAAATCACTTCCCCGGGTTGTTCACTGATCTGCCCACGCCGCCGCTGTAAGTAAGCGTCCCTGGTGAAACTGTACTTGTCGAGCGCGGCGGCATCTAGCAGTCTGCCGGCACTCAACAAGCTAGCCCGAAGGTCAACCAGACGCAAAGTGACCAAGCTGTTGCGCAGCGCCACATCATTCAAACTGTTCACCAGATTGCCTTTGGCGTCGACCGGCAAGGCCAGCGTGTCGCGCAAAGTCGAGGGGCCAAACAAGGGCAAGACGACGTAGGGTCCTGTTGGCGTACCCCAGTAACCCAGCGTCTGGCCAAAATCTTCCGTGTGTTTTTGCAGCTTTAACTCAGTCGCCACATCAATCAAGCCAAACAGACCCACGGTTGTATTCACACCGACGCGAAACAAAGTCTCCACAGACTCTGCGGGCTTGAGCTGAAACACGTTGTTGACGAGCGACCAGACATCCGCGATATTGCCGAAAAAATTATTGACCCCTGTACGCATGATTTGCGGCGTGACATTTTGGTAGGCCGTCGCCACCGGTTTGATGACCGCGTTGTCCAAGCCTTCATTGAAGTTGGACACGTTGCGGTTGAACGGTTCCCAAGGGTCGCGCGGATTGGCGTTGGGTGACGCAGCGCAGCCCTGGAGCACCGCCAGCACAAGTGCGATGAAGCCGAAAAAAATTGTCTTGGTAGAGCGCGAAAAAGCCGGCGCTGAGTGATGGAGAGTGTTCATTTGTTAGCCCCGGTGCCTGCCGTGGGCGCAGGAGAACTGGTTGAGCCACTGTCTGCTGCCTTGCTGTACAAAAACTGACTGATGAGGTTCTCAAGCACCACAGCAGACTGGGTCGTATTGATCACATCACCGGCCGCGAGATTTTTCTCTTCAGCACCGGGTTCGATGCCAATGTACTGCTCACCCAGCAAGCCACTGGTGAGAATTTTCAATGAGCTGTCTTTCGGAAAAACATAGCGGCTTTCCAAGGCCAGGCTCACACTCGCCTGATAACGCTTGTCATCGAAGTTGATGCTCTCGACGCGCCCGACCACCACACCGGCACTTTTAACTGCGGCGCGCGGCTTCAACCCACCAATATTGTCGAATTTGGCGACCACTGGATAAGACGTGTCTACCAGCTGAAAACTCATCAAATTCGCAGACTTCAAAGCCAGAAAAAGAAGGGCAATCCCTCCGATCAACACAAAAAGGCCGACCCAAACATCGGTTCTGCTACGTGGCATGACTTGCTTTCAAAAACATCAACAGGGAAAGCTTCAACAACTTAAAACCCCCCACATCAAAAAGGTAACTTTGGCATTTTCTCATGCAACGACGACTCGCACCTGACATCCTACGAAGCAGGGCAGATGCATTCGCCTTACAGGCTGAACATCCAAGCGGTGAGCAGGAAATCCAAACCCAATACCGCCAAGGAGGCGACGACCACCGTGCCCGTGGTCGCCCGCGACACGCCTTCAGGCGTTGGCTGTGACTCAAAGCCCTGGTACAAAGCCACGAATGTGACCGTGACACCAAACACAAAACTTTTGATGACGCCATTACCGACATCGCGCCAAACATCGACACCGCCTTGCATCTGGCTCCAAAATGACCCTGCGTCAATGCCGATCATCAGCACGCCAACCATCCAGCCACCCATGATGCCGACGGCACTGAAAACTGCCGCCAGCAGCGGCATAGCGATCATGCCGCCCCAAAAACGCGGCGCCAAAATGCGCCGAATCGGATCTACCGCCATCATTTCCATGGCCGAGAGTTGCTCACCCGCTTTCATCAGGCCAATCTCAGCCGTCAGAGCCGTCCCAGCGCGACCCGCGAACAGCAAGGCCGTCACCACCGGGCCAAGTTCGCGCACCAGACTGAGCGCGACCAGCAGCCCGAGAGCTTCGGCCGAACCATAACGCTGCAGCGTGTAATAGCCTTGCAAACTCAGGACAAAACCGACAAAGAGACCGGACACCGCAATGATGGCCAGGGAGTAATTGCCCAAAAAGAAAATCTGATCGCGGACCAGTCCAAAACGCCGAAGCGTCGGGCCCGACAGCGCGACAAGCTGGGCGAACAGCCGGGCGGCTTGACCGAGCTGGGCCAGCTGGCTGCGCGTCGCCTGACCGAGATCGGCCACTGAGTCCATGGGCTGCCATTTCATGAGCGGCCACCTTTCGAAGGCTGTTGCGCTTTGGGCGCAGGACTTTTGCCGCCGCGACTCTGCGGGCCGTAGTCGGCCTCGGCGTCTGGCCCCGGGTAATGAAACTCCACCGGGCCTTCGCTCAAGGCATTGACAAATTGGTGCACCAGCGGGTCTTTGGAGTTCTTGACCTCATCCGGCGTTCCTTCTGCCGCAATGCCGCCGTTGGCCAAAATAATGACCTTGTCGGCAATACGGAAGGTCTCTTCCAAATCGTGCGACACCACGATGCTGGTGATGCCGAGCGTGTCATTCAACTGACGAATCAGCTGAGCCGCCGTACCTAAAGAGATCGGGTCCAGCCCCGCAAAGGGCTCGTCGTACATGATGAGTTCCGGGTCCAGCACGATGGCCCGCGCCAGCGCCACGCGCCGCGCCATACCGCCTGAAATTTCAGAGGGCATCAAATCACGCGCCCCGCGCAAACCCACCGCGTCGAGCTTCATGAGCACGATGTCACGGATTAATTCAGGGCCCAGGCGGGTGTGTTCGCGCAGGGGGAACGCGACGTTGTCAAAGACACTCAGGTCGGTGAACAGCGCGCCAAACTGGAACAGCATGCCCATGCGGCGCCGGGCCGCATACAACTCAGTTTGGCCCAAGCCACCGACATTCTGCGCATCAAACAAGACATCGCCGGAAGTGGCTTTTTGCTGACCGCCGATCAGCCGCAAAACGGTGGTTTTGCCGCCGCCAGAGGCACCCATCAAGGCGGTGACCTTGCCGCGTGGCACGCTCAGGCTGATGTCTTTCAGAATGACGCGGTCGCCCTTGGCGCCAGGGTAGGCGAAGGTGACTTGCTTGAATTCGACGAGAGAAGACGACTGTTCGGCCATGAAAGGTAGAAAGCCGGCAGAACGCCGGCTTGGATGAGGGTAAGCCCTGATGATAAGGCTTTTAACGTATTTGACGCCCATCGCCCGTCTGAATGCCGAGCAATCGATAGCGATTTAACAACGGTTCATCGCGGCAAGTCGCTGCTGCCCATCAGGAATTCGTCGACGGCACGGGCGGCTTGCCGACCTTCACGAATCGCCCACACCACCAAGCTCTGGCCACGGCGAATATCACCGGCGGCAAAAACTTTCGGCACGTTGGTGGCGTAACCGCCGGTGAATTCAGTGCTGGCTTTGGCGTTGCCGCGGTTGTCGGCTTCGACACCGAAGGCCTTGAGCACGGTGCTGACCGGTGCGACAAAGCCCATGGCCAGCAGCACCAAGTCGGCCTTGAGCAATTGCTCCGAGCCCGCAACTTCCTGCATCTTGCCGTCTTTCCATTCAACGCGAACGGTTTTGAGACCGGTGAGTTTGCCTTTTTCACCGATGAATTCTTTGGTCGAAATGGCGAACTCGCGATCGCAACCTTCTTCATGGCTGGTGCTGGTGCGCAGCTTGATCGGCCAGTACGGCCAGGTCATCGGGCGGTTTTCTTCAGCCGGTGGCTCGGGCATCAATTCGAACTGCGTGACGCTGACCGCGCCATGGCGGTTGCTGGTGCCAACGCAATCGGAGCCGGTGTCGCCGCCGCCGATCACGATGACGTGTTTACCGGCCGCGCGCAGCTGGTCTTTCAGCTTGTCGCCAGCATTGACCTTGTTTTGTTGTGGCAAAAATTCCATCGCGAAATGGATGCCCGACAGATCACGGCCAGGCACCGGCAAGTCGCGTGACTGCTCGGCGCCGCCCGTCAAAACCACGGCATCAAAGTCTTTTTGCAGCTGTGCCGGTGTGATGGTTTCAGTCGCCCAGTTGGTGACCTTGCTGTCTTTTGGCAAGTCACCGACCAACACGCCACAACGGAAAGTCACGCCTTCGGCCTTCATCTGTTCGACGCGGCGGTCGATGTGGATTTTTTCCATCTTGAAGTCAGGAATGCCGTAACGCAGCAGGCCGCCCACGCGGTCGTTCTTTTCGAACAGCGTCACGTCATGGCCGACACGCGCAAGTTGCTGCGCAGCCGCCAGACCGGCAGGACCGGAGCCCACGACAGCGACTTTTTTGCCCGTCTTGTGCTTCGGCAACTGCGGCGTGACCCAGCCTTCGGCCCAAGCGCGGTCGATGATGGCGTGTTCTATCGACTTGATGCCGACGGCCTCGTCATTCACGTTGAGTGTGCAGGCCGCCTCGCAAGGCGCCGGGCAAATACGGCCGGTGAACTCGGGAAAGTTGTTGGTGCTGTGCAGCGTCTGAATGGCATTTTTCCAGTCGTTGCGAAACACCATGTCATTGAAGTCAGGGATGATGTTGTTGACCGGGCAGCCGCTGTTGCAAAACGGTGTGCCGCAGTCCATGCAGCGCGCCGCTTGCTGCGTAGCTTGCTTGTCATCCAGACCGATGACGATTTCTTTGTAGTTCTTCAGACGCTCGGCGACGGGCTTGTAGCCCTCTTCGAGCCGCTCGAATTCCATGAAGCCAGTGATTTTTCCCATGATGAATGTCCTGTCGATTCAGTTTTATGCAACGTTGGTCGCCACTTGAGCGCGCGTGGTTTCG
>CANFXC010000020.1 GCA_947450765.1 Comamonadaceae bacterium
AAGCCGTCAGCGCCAAAGCCTAAAGCCGAAGGAAAAACACCATGTCGATCTACATCAATAAAGACACCAAAGTCATCACCCAAGGCATCACCGGCAAGACCGGTCAGTTCCACACGCGCATGTGCCGCGACTACGCGAACGGCCGCAATGCCTTCGTGGCAGGTGTGAACCCGAAGAAAGCCGGCGAAGATTTCGAAGGCATCCCGATTTACGCCAACGTCTCTGAGGCCGCTGACGCCACAGGCGCCACGGTGTCGGTGATTTACGTGCCGCCTGCAGGCGCTGCTGCTGCCATCTGGGAAGCTGTTGAAGCCAACCTTGATCTGGCAATTTGCATCACCGAAGGCATCCCTGTCCGTGACATGCTCGAAGTGCGCAACCGCATGAAAGCCAAAGAAGCGGCTGGCGGCAAACGCACGCTGCTGCTGGGCCCTAACTGCCCTGGTCTGATCACGCCTGACGAGATCAAGATCGGCATCATGCCTGGTCACATCCACCGCAAAGGCCGCATTGGTGTGGTCTCGCGTTCCGGCACCTTGACCTACGAAGCTGTTGCTCAGTTGACCGAAATCGGTCTGGGCCAGTCCAGCGCCGTCGGCATTGGCGGTGACCCGATCAATGGTTTGAAGCACATCGACGTGATGCGCGCTTTCAATGACGATCCGGACACCGACGCCGTCATCATGATTGGCGAAATCGGCGGCCCGGACGAAGCCGAAGCCGCTTTGTGGTGCAAGGCCAACATGAAGAAGCCTATCGTCGGCTTCATCGCAGGCGTGACGGCTCCGGCTGGCAAGCGCATGGGTCACGCTGGTGCGTTGATCTCCGGCGGCGCCGATACGGCAGATGCCAAGCTGGCGATCATGGAAGCCTGCGGCTTCACGGTGACGCGCAACCCATCTGAGATGGCCAAGCTGCTGAAAGCTTTGCTCTAAGCAAAACATGTGAGCATCGCGTCAAGCGACTAAAAAACGGGCCTTTTCGGCCCGTTTTTTTTGGGGTACGCCAGACCGTGGGTAAGCAGTAATACGGACTGGGTGCCGTTCAGTGCAGGCCTACACTCTTTGGATAACAAAAAAAAGCGCGGCCAGCGCTTTTTTAAATGAATCGCAACGGAGCACACCATGTTTTTCGGATTAGACCTCGCCTCACCCATTTTTTGGAGCGCCTTTGGTTCCATCGTTTTGGCCAATATTGTTTTGTCTGGCGACAACGCCGTGGTCATCGCCATGGCGGCCCGCACACTGCAGCCTTCGCAGCGCAGCAAAGCTATTTTTTGGGGCAGTGCGGCCGCGATCGTCATGCGGATTTTGCTGACCATCGTCGCCATTCAGTTGCTGTCCTTGCCTTACCTCAAAATGGTGGGCGCCGTGTTGCTGGTCTATATCGGCGTCGATTTGTTGCGCGGTGAAGAAGACGGCGACGGCGATGGCAAAGAGGTCAACGGACTGGCTGCCGCCATTCGCACCATCCTGATCGCCGACCTGGTCATGAGTCTGGACAACGTGTTGGCGGTGGCTGCTGCAGCCAAGGGCAATTTGCCGCTGCTGGTGCTTGGTCTGCTGGTCAGTATTCCGTTGATTATTTTTGGCGCGACGCTGTTGACCAAGGTCATGGAGCGCTTCCCGATCATCATCACCGTCGGTGCCGCATTGCTCGGTTTCCTGGCCGGTGAAATGCTGTTGACCGACCCCGCTGTGACGGCGTACCTCGGTGTCATGAGCGAGCAGAGCGTCACCATCGCCGGCATTGTCGGTGCGTTGTTGGTGGTGGGTTTGGGCAAATGGATGAGCCGCGCACACGCGGACAGCGACGCCGCTGCCTGATTTTTCTGCAGCTTGAACGAACAAAGCACGGCCAAGGCCGTGCTTTGTTCGTTCATGGTCGATACTCCTTCTTCTGAAAATACAAAGCTGCTAAAAAGCAGGCTGCCCATCATCACCAACGGAGGTTTTTCCATGAATCGTTTCGTGCAAAAAAATGTCAAAGGTTTCACTTTGATCGAGCTGATGATCGTGATCGCGATCATCGGTATCTTGGCCGCTGTGGCATTGCCGCGCTACCAGGACTACACGGTGCGCGCCAAGGTCTCTGAATTGCTGCTGGCGGCAGGTCCGGCAAAGCTGGCAGTGACTGAGAGTGTGCAGCTCAAAGGCGTCATGCCCACCACGATCGACTTGGCGACGAAGACGGAGCAAGAGGCGCAGGCTTCGGGTTACGTGAAGTCGGTGGAGTATGCCCAAGGCACGGGAACCGGTACGACATCCGTTGGCGTCATCACGGTGACCGGTCGCGAAGACCCCCGTCTCAATGACAAAACGCTGACCCTGACGGGCACGTACACCACAGCCACCGGGCAACTCGTCTGGGTTTGCGCTGCGCCAGCGGTGGCAAGCAATGGCATCGAAGCCAAATATTTGCCTGCCAGCTGCAAGGCAACTTAACAGCCGCTGAGCTGCTTTTGGGTGGCGTTTGGTGGCATTTGTGAGACCGTCATCACCAGCGCCTGACCGGCTCACCGCCGCGCTGGCGGTCTGCCTCATCTTGCCTTGGCTGAACGGCTTTACCGCTGGGCCAACGCCCAATCTATGGCCTTGGCTGGTGTCGGCAGTGTGCGGTGTGTTGGTCGTGCTGGGCTGGGGTCGCGTCAGCGCCCGGTTGCTGGCCGCCGCTTGGTTGGCCGCTGCGCTCATCAGCTGCCTGATGGCTTTGCTGCAGTACTTCGGTGCGGCCTCTGCGCTGGCACCATGGCTCAGCCCGACCTTGCCCGGCGAGGCTTTTGCCAACCTGCGACAGCGCAACCAGTTCGCCACGTTGACGAGCATCGGCTTGGTGGCCTTGTTGGCGACGGTGGCCTTGCGACCAACATCAACGGCCGCAGCAAAGTCTACCGAATCGCTTCAGCAGCGCTTGAACCTGTCGTTGCCGGCTTGGGCCTATGCCAGCGCCTTCTTGCTGGCCCTCGGCAATGCCGCCAGCAGCTCCCGCACTGGTTTTTTGCAGTGGGGGCTGGTGTGGGTGTTGGCGCTGTGGTGGCACCGCTCAAGCCGTCGGTCACTGGCAGTTCTCGCCGTGTTGGCGCTGCTCATGTACGGGGCCGCCGTGGCCGTGTTGCCTCAGCTTCTCAATCTGCTGACCGGCATCAGCAGCGATGGCTTGTGGGGCCGGCTGGCAGAAACCAGCGGCGACAGCCGGCGCGTGCTGTGGGACAACGTGTTGACGCTGATCGCGCAAAAACCGTGGTTTGGCTGGGGCTGGGGCGAGCTGGACTACGCGCACTTCATCACCGCTTACTCCGGCGCGCGCTTCACCGATATATTGGGCAATGCGCACAACTTGCCGATGCATGTTGCCGCGGAGCTCGGCATCCCTGCGGCTGTGCTGATGTGCGCCGGCTTGGCGTGGGCCGTGCACCGTGCGGCACCGTGGCGTGACACCGACCTCGCGCGGCAAATGGCGTGGGCCGTGCTGGCGGTGATCGGCGTGCACAGCCTGCTCGAATACCCGCTCTGGTACGGCCCGTTTCAGTTGGCGTTGTTGCTGTGTGTGGCGTGCTTGTGGCGAACGCGCCCTGCGCCCGAGCACAAAGCGCTGACGCAAAAGCAAAAAACCACGACGCTTGTGTCGGCAATACAGCCGCCGCACATCGTTGGCGCCGCTGCGTTAAGCGCCTTGCTGGCTTTAGCCTGCATCGGTTTTGATTACGCCCGCGTGACACAGCTGTACCTGCCCGCCGCCAAGCGTTGGCCCGCCTACCAGCAGGACACCCTGGCCAAAGTGCAAGGCTCGTGGTTATTCGCCGCGCAAGTTCGCTTTGCAAAGCTGCTCACCACAGATGTCACGCCCGCCAACGCGCCCGCCATGCAGGCGCTGGCGCTGCGTGTGCTGCACTATTCGCCGGAAGCCAAGGTGCTTGAAAAACTCATCACCAGCGCCTGGCTGGCCGGTCAACGCGCAGACGCCGAGTTTTACCTGGTGCGCTTTCGTCTGGCTTATCCGCAGGACTACGCGGCTTGGGTCCAAGCCAATGCCGCCTTGCTTGCCGCCAACGCGGCACCTTGAGCGTGGTGTCAAGCCATAATGCGCCGACGTGTCGGCAAATGCTGGCTCGATAACAACAAATGAAAAAGGCGACAAAATGAAAAAAATTACAGCGGGGTGGTTGCTGGCTGCAGCCGTGCTTGGCTTAGGTGGGTGCGCCGCACCCAGCGCTAAAAATCTGGATGAAGGCCCGCTGAGCATTGCCCAGCAAGGCAGCTTTTTTGTCGGTGGCCGCAACGTCAATTCCAACAACTTGTCTCTGTTACCGGCCTACGCGCCAGCGGGAACGATTGCGGTTGAGCAGATGTACGTGCATTACCAAGTCCCGGTTGACGCCGTGCGTCGCCCGCTGGTCTTCATTCATGGCTGTTGCCTGACGGGCAAAACGTGGGAGTCCACGCCGGACGGCCGCATGGGTTGGGACGAGTTGTTTGTGCGGCGCGGATTCCCAACGTATGTGATCGACCAGGCCTCGCGCGGCCGCTCTGCAGCCGACCCGTCGGCCATCATTCAGGTCAAGGCGGGTAAGGCCGGACCTGAGACCTTGCCGCAAATTTTTGGTGCCGCGCAAGAAGGGGCTTGGGCCATCTTCCGCTTCGGTCCGAAGTACCCCGAGGTTTTCCCCGGCATGCAGTTTCCACTGGAGGCACAGGCTGAGTTTTGGAAGCAGATGGTGCCGGACTGGCTGAACGCGCTGCCGACGCCGAACCCGACCATTCCGGCATTGTCTGAACTCGCGCAGAAGTTGAAAGGCGCGGTCTTGGTCAGCCACTCACAGTCGGGTATTTATCCGTTTCAGACCGCCGCTCTAGACACGCGTGGGATGGCGGGGATTGTCGCGATTGAGCCCGGTGCCTGCCCTGCCGCCACCGACGACTTGAAGCCCTATCTGGGCATGCCGATTTTGGTGTTGTGGGGTGACTTTGTCGACCAAGCGCCGCGTTGGGCGCCGCGTTTGAAGGCCTGCCGCGAGTTCGTGGCGGCGACCAATCGAGCCGGCGGCAAAGCCGAGATGGTGGTCTTGGCGGATGTCGGTTTGCCGGGTGCGTCACACATGCTGATGCAGGACAAACACAGCCTGAAGATTGGCGCTTGGCTGGCGGGTTGGTTAGACAAAAATATCAGCCGTTGATCTTGAGCCGCTTGGGCCGCGCAGCCGCCGGTGTATAAACCTGTCGGAGCATCAACCCTTGGAGAGCTGTTATGTCTGATCACGGATTTCATGTGCACGGGCCCCACGACCACGAAGTGGAGCACGTCGCGCAACATGGCGGCGATAACTTCACGTCTAGGCTCGCCGTTTTAACGGCTGTTTTGTCAACTGTTGGCGCTATTTTTGGCTACCTTGGCGGGCATTCGCAAAATGCCGCACTGCTGTACAAAAACGAAGCCTCGATTGTCAAAACGGCGGCTTCGAATCAGTGGAATTACTACCAGGCCAAAAGCAACAAGCAAAACTTGGCCGAGCTCTCGGTGGTGCTGACCACCGGCGAGGCGCAGCAAAAATTCAAGCAAGCGGTTGACCGGTATCAGCTTGAAAAAGCCGAGATCAAAACGCAGGCTGAAAAGCTAGAGGCGGAAGTCGACACGGCCAACAAAAACAGCGAAATGGAAATGCACGTTCACGAGCGTTGGGCCATGGCCACGACCTTGCTGCAAATCGCGATTGCCTTGGCCGCCATCACTTTGTTGACACGCAAGCGCTGGATGCTGTTCGGCGTTTTTGGCGCCACAGGTCTGGGCTTGGCGGCCGGCGCGCTGGGCTACTTGCATCTATAACGTCACCGTGCGTTGATGCTCTGGCGAAAGGCGTTGTGTGGCGGGGTGCTGGGGTTGCTGCTCGGCTTTGCAGGGTTGGCTGCCCACGCCGAACCGACCTGCCGGATTGCCTTTGATGTCGGCTCGTCGGGTGTCCGTGCAGGTGCCTCCAACAGTGTTGCCGAGGCCCATGCGGACATTGACTACCTGACGCCTTTATGGGCTGGCCGTGGTCTTGAAGATACCGTGGTGCCCACAGTCGCGGCTTTGACAAAGTTGCCGGTTGAAGCCGGATTCTCTGCTCAGTGTGATCGCGTCGCAGGCACGTTTTCGGCTTGGCGCTTGGCTTGGCAGCAGGCTGCCGGCGACACGCTGGCGTTGATGGCGCGTTTGCAGGCAGACACCCGTGTCGCCGTGCTGGTGATGCCGCAGTCGGTCGAAGGCGCTTACGCTTACGCCTCCGCGCGGCAAGTGCTGGGAACCAGACTGACGACCAGCCATGTGCTCGACATCGGCGGTGGCAGTTTGCAAATAGCTGGTGCGCGATCTACCTACGGCCAGGCGCTGGGTCAAAAGTCATGGCATCAACTCTTGTGCGCAACCTTGCGTCAGTCGACTGTGGCGGCCTGCGAGCTGCAACCGATGTCTGTGGCAGATCTTCAGACTGCCCGCCTTTTGTTGGACGAGAAGTTCAGCGGCATGGCCGCAACACTGGGGCCACTGACCACCTTGACGGCGATCAGTCGGCCCGTCACGCGGGGCGTGGCGCCTGCTGTGCGGCTGTTGACCGAGGGAAAAACAGAGCCGGCGGACCAGTTGTCAGCGCAGGCCATCAGAACCGCCATCAGCAAAATGGCCGGGCTGAGCGGCGATCAATCGGCAGCCCTGGTGGCGGCTCCCTCAAGTTACGTGACCTACCTGCTGTCAGACATGTTGCTGCTCGAAGGCTTGTTACGTGCCACCGGCAGTGCCCACATTCAAGTTATCGAAGGCAGCTTGAGCATCTTGCCGGCCTTGCTGGCTGACGACAAAGCCTTCCAGTGGAGCGCCCGCTACGGCTGCTACCTGGATCGCTTTAAGGCGTCGGGCCCAGACGCTTACTTCAGCGATCCGGCCACTTGTCCGCAGCCTTGAGGGTGTGTGCGGGAGCGCCCGGGCTGTCAGCGCAGCCCGGCACCTTCTTCAGGGTCGAGCCGAAAGAAGGAAAAAAGCGACAACAGTGTCATCAAGCCGACCACGACAAAGGCGGGCGAAAAGTCTTCGGCGTGCAGGTGCACCGCGTCGCCGCCATGCCACCACGATGCGGCGCTGACCAAAGAGGCGCCGAGCACCACACCCAAGCTCAGCGAGAGTTGTTGAGCCATAGCTGACAAGGCCGTGGCGTGGCTCATGCGGGCTTTGGGCACGTCTGAAAAGCCCAGCGTCGTCATCGTCACCATGGCGAGTGAGTTGACTAGGCCGCTGAGCAGCATCACGCAGAACATCAGCAGGTGCGAGGTGCTTGGCTTGAACAGGCCATAGCTCATGTAGGCCACGCTGGTCAAAATGGTCGCGCCGATCAACAGCTGGCGAAAGCCAAAGTCGTGAATCGCCCGCTGCATGACGGCCCGCGTGCCCAGTGCGCCAATGGCGGTGGCCACGGTCAGCGCGCCCGACGCCAGCGGCGACAGGCCAAAGCCGATTTGCAGCATCAGCGGCAACAGAAAAGGCGAGGCACCAATGGCGATGCGCAGCGGCGTGCCGCCCAGGACGTTCGTCCGGTAGGTCTGAAAGCGCAGGATGTCCAGGTCAATGATGGGCTCCGGCTGCCGGCGAGTGTGACAATAGTAGCGCCACAGCGACAAGGAGCCCAGACCCGCCGCGAACCAAGACACCCAGCCGGGCGCGAGGGCTTTGCCGGCTATTTCCATCGCGCCCAGCAGCGCTGTCAGACCGGTTGCCAACAGCAAAAAACCAGTGGTGTCGAACGGCACCGGGACCGCTGCCTCATGCGAGTCTTCTACAAACGTCATGGCCAGCAAGACAGCCAACAAACCGAACGGGATGTTGATGAGAAAAATCCAGCGCCAAGAGGTCATGGAGACAATCGCGCCGCCAAACAGCGGGCCGATCATGCGGCCAATCACCGGCGGCACGGTGAACCAGACCATGGCTGAAACGATGTCTGCTGGCGGCACCGCGCGCAGCAAAATCAGGCGCCCGACCGGCACCATCATGGCGCCGCCCAGGCCTTGCAGAATTCGAAAAACCACCAGTTCAGGCAGCGTGTTGGCGACCCCGCACAGCGCCGAGCCGAGCGAAAAACACACAATCGCCAAACAAAAAATTCGTTTCGCACCGAAGCGGTCGGCGAGCCAGCCGCTGACGGGGATGAACACGGCCAAGCTCAATAAGTAGGACGTGATGGCTAGGTTCAAGTGAAGCGGCGGCACCTGCAAAGATTCGGCGATGCTGGGCAAGGCTGTGGCCATGACCGAGGTGTCGAGGTTTTGCAGAAAAAGTGGGCTGGCCACAATGAGAGGGACTAATCTGCTGCGGGACACCATGCGAACATTCTAGGGCGGCTGAACGCACACAGCCTCTACCTTGCTTCGGGAGAACCCGGGCTCAGTAGAGGCTGTGTGTTTCAGGCCCGTGAAGGCCTAGCGACTTAAGAATTAAGCCAAGTCGTAGCGATCCAGGTTCATCACCTTGGTCCAGGCGGCGATGAAGTCACGCACGAAGACTTTTTGTGCGTCGCTGCTGGCATAGACTTCCGCGATGGCGCGGAGCTGCGAGTTCGAACCGAAGACCAAGTCAACGACGGTGCCCGTTAACTTGAGCTGGCCCGTAGCCCGGTCCTTCCCTTCCATCACGCCTTCAGTCGCTGCAGATTTTTCCCATGTGGTGCCCATGTCGAGCAGATTCACAAAGAAGTCGTTGGTCAAGGCTTCAGGCCGCTGTGTGAACACACCGTTTTTGGATTGTCCGACGTTGGCATTCAGTGCGCGCAGGCCGCCGACCAGCACGGTCATCTCTGGCGCGGTCAGCGTCAGGAGGTTGGCACGGTCCAGCAGCTGCTCTGCCGCAGATCCCGCTTGCGCCTTGCGGATGTAGTTGCGAAAACCGTCAGCGGTTGGCTCCAGCACTGCGAACGACGCCACATCGGTCTGCTCTTGTGAAGCGTCCATGCGGCCAGCCGAGAAAGGAATCTTGACGTCTTGACCGGCTTTTTTGGCGGCGGCTTCAACAGCAGCGTCACCGCCCAGCACGATCAAGTCGGCCAACGAGACTTTCTTGCCACCCGACTGTGCGCCGTTGAAGTCTTTCTGAATCGCTTCCAGCTTCTGCAGAACCTTGGCCAGTGCAGCCGGCTGGTTGACTTCCCAATCTTTCTGCGGTGCCAGACGAATACGCGCACCGTTGGCACCACCGCGCTTGTCGCTGCCGCGGAAGGTGGCGGCTGAGGCCCATGCGGTCGTGACCAGCTGAGAAATGGACAAGCCGGAGGCGAGGATCTTGGCTTTCAGGGCCGTGATGTCTTGCTCACCGATCAATGCATGGTCTACCGCTGGAATCGGGTCTTGCCAAATTTGCGTCTGCGCCGGAACCAGTGAGCCGAGATAGCGAGACACCGGACCCATGTCACGGTGCGTCAGCTTGTACCAAGCCTTGGCGAAGACGTCAGCAAACTCTTGCGGATTCGCCAAGAAGCGACGGCCAATTTTTTCGTAAGCCGGGTCCATGCGCAGGGCCAAGTCGGCGGTGGTCATCACTGGAGCATGGCGTTTTGACGGGTCGTGGGCATCTGGCACGGAGTTGGCTGCAGCGCCGTTTTTCGGGATCCATTGCTGCGCACCGGCGGGGCTTTTCGTCAGTTCCCAGTCGTACTTGAACAGGATGTCGAGGTAGTCGTTGTCCCATTTGATCGGGTTGGTGGTCCATGCGCCTTCAAGGCCGCTGCTGATCGTGTGAACGCCCTTGCCTGTGCCAAAGCTGTTTTTCCAGCCGAGGCCTTGTTCTTCGATGCCCGCACCTTCTGGCTCCGGGCCGACGTACTTGCCAGGATCTGCCGCGCCGTGGGTCTTGCCGAAGGTGTGACCGCCGGCGACCAGCGCCACGGTTTCTTCGTCATTCATGGCCATGCGTAAAAAGGTTTCGCGGATGTCGCGTGCCGAACCGACCGGATCGGGATTGCCGTTCGGGCCTTCAGGGTTGACGTAGATCAGACCCATTTGAACGGCGGCGAGTGGTTTTTCAAGGACCCGGTCGCCGGTGTAGCGCTTGTCATCCAGCCACTTGCCTTCGGGGCCCCAGTAAATAGATTCTTCAGGTTCCCAGATGTCTTCGCGGCCACCGGCAAAACCGAAGGTCTTGAAGCCCATGGATTCAAGTGCGACGTTACCGGTCAGAACGATCAGGTCGGCCCAAGAGAGTTTGCGGCCGTATTTTTGCTTGATCGGCCAGATCAGGCGGCGTGCTTTGTCGAGGCTGACGTTGTCTGGCCAGCTGTTCAGGGGGGCAAACCGCTGCGAGCCAGAACCCGCGCCGCCGCGACCATCAGAGATGCGGTAAGTGCCTGCGCTGTGCCAAGCCATGCGGATGAAGAACGGGCCGTAGTGA
This sequence comes from Comamonadaceae bacterium, assembly GCA_947450765.1. Lineage (GTDB taxonomy): Bacteria > Pseudomonadota > Gammaproteobacteria > Burkholderiales > Burkholderiaceae_C > Polaromonas. The sequence goes on from CANFXC010000020.1 coordinate 10,402, forward strand.
CCATAGTCCGCTGGCCACCAGTCTTGGGAGTCGGTCATCAAGGCATGCAGGTCTTTGACCACTGCATCCAGATCAAGCGTCTTGAACTCTTCAGCGTAATTGAAGGTCTCGTCCATCGGATTGGACAAAGGCGAGTGTTGGTTCAAGATCTTCAGGTTCAGCTGATTGGGCCACCAGCTGGCGTTCGATGTGGCACCTGCGACGGCCTGTTGACGAGCGCCACCCGAGAACGGGCATTTGGCTTCAGTTGACATGGATGTTTCCTTGGGTTGTTAACGATTTAGTACTTTGTCAGTTTAGGGCTTGGGTAAAGACCTATCAATTAAGTTTTCTAATGGCCCCGATAGCGCGGTCTGACTCGCCTGTCATACCCCTGCAACGTAAGTAGTTGTTTGCCACATTGACTGGTTTTGATCCAGGTCAAATCGCCTCGCCGGAGGACGCTTGTAATTTGAATCGTCAGAGGGTTCAAAAAGTGCCCAACAAGGAATCGCCATGTCACGCTTGACGACGCAAATTAAAAACGGGTGCTCAACGATGGCGGTCATCGCGCTGAGCTTGGTGGCGCTTGGGGGTTTGTGGCTACCGCTGGAGGCCCAAGCGCTGCCATCCTTTGCGCGTCAAACCGGTCAGAACTGCGTCGCTTGCCATGCAGGCGGCCAGTTCCCGGAACTCACGCCGTATGGCCGGATGTTCAAGCTGACCGGCTACACCATCGGCGAGCGGACGATTCCTTTTTCTGTGATGGGCGTAGCGGGGGTCTCGAATGTGGCAGACAGAACCAAGACCGATGCACCGGACGCTGACTTCCAGAAAAACTTTGCGCCCATCCTTGCTTCAGGCAGCCTTTTTATCGCCGGCAAAGTCACGGACAACATCGGCGCCTTCGTGCAGACCACCTACGACAACTATGCCGTCACCAATGCCAACGGCAGCTTTTCCGGCCACAGCCAAGCCGACAACATGGACTTCCGGTATGCCGATCACATCGCCGACGGCAAACGGGATTGGATTTATGGCATCAGCGTGAACAACAACCCCTCAGTTTCCGACCCTTGGAACACCGCGGCGGCTTGGATGCAATACGTTCCGGTGCCGTCACCCACCAGCTATCAGTTTGCCGATGGTGCCGGTACCTACCCCGGCTTTGGCTCGGGCGGCAATATTGCGGGGGTCACCGCTTACACGCTGTGGAATAAAACCATTTATGCCGAGCTGGGGGCCTACAAAACGGCCAGTCAAGGCTTCTCATTCATGCGCGCCGGCATTCCTCAAGCGAGCAGAACTGCGCTCAGCGGCAGCAATCCGTATTGGCGCTTGGCGCTGACGCGGGAATGGGGACCGCACAACCTGATGCTGGGAACCTTGGGCATGACGGCCCGCGTTTTTGACGCCGCCACGGACATCGGCGATCCGGGCAACCTCGGGCGCTTTCGAAACAACGGCGTCGACGCCCAATACCAATATCTGTTGGACCCGCACACGGTCACGCTGCAAGCCGCGTACATGCGGCAGGTGCAGACTTACTCGCTGAACGCCATCGCGGCGGGTCCGGCAGGATTTTTTCTTGCCGACGGTACGACACCTATAGACCCTGTGCACCAGTCCGACACCAGCTATATTTTTCGAGTCAAGGCGTCCTATATTTACCAAGCCAAATACGGCGGTAGCTTGGGTTTTTTCAACAAAACCGGCACCACCAACACGCTGAACCAAACGTCTGGCTTTGACTCAAGCGGTCAAATCACTTCGGCCGATTCAACCCGCGTCACAGGCAATCTCTCGGGCAACCCGGCCACTAGGGGCTTGACCTATGAAGCCTTCTGGATGCCGAAGCAGAACGTCCGGATCAGCGCCCAATACACCGCCTACAACATGTTCAATGGCGCCACCTCCAACTACGACGGATTCGGCCGCAACGCCAAAGACAACAACACGCTGTTTATCTATGCGTGGATTGCGTACTGACCAACTGCGTCAGTCATCTCCTTCATACCCGCAAACGCATTCCATCTTGACGCTTGGAGACTCAGCATGAATTACCGTCACCTTGTCTTTGCCATGGCATTCGGCATCATCGCCACGGGCTGCACCAACATTGAACATTCGCGTAACTTGGCCAACCCCAAGGTTCCCGGGACGACACTGGCGCAGCAAGTGTGCGCACTGTGCCACGGCGTTGATGGCCGCTCCACCAGCCCGAACTTTCCCAACCTGGCGGCGCAGCAGCCGGCCTACTTCATCGCGCAAATGAACGAGTTCAGAAATCACCGCCGCATGGACCCCGCCGGTTTTGAATACATGTGGGGCGTGAGCCGGAGCCTGACGGATGAGCAGATTCAGTCATTGGCAGCGTATTACGCAGCACAAACGCCGGCCCCGCCCGGCCCGGCTGGTACTGCTGGGGCACTCGCCCGAGGCAAGCTTGTCTTTGAAAGTGGCGTGCCGGAGAGGAATGTCACCGCCTGCTTTGCTTGTCATGGTGCTCAGGCGCAGGGGAACGGACAATTTCCGCGTCTGTCGCATCAACATGCGGACTACATCATCAAGCAGCTCACGGTCTTTCAGCGCACAGAAGAGCGGCCTGATGGTGCGCTCATGAAAACCGTTGCGCACGACCTGACGGCTGAAAACATGGCCGACGTTGCGGCTTATCTTCAAGTGCTGCCAGCGCCCTAGGCGTTGACCGGCAGCGGGCGTTCATCAAATGTGGAGACCCCCAATTGTCTTAGTGTGAGCGCCTCTTTAGAATGCGCGCTCCATACCCTGAAAGTGCCTCCACATGACCACCGTCGCAGCCAAGAAACCCCCGTTTTACAGGTCTCTGTATCTTCAAGTCGTCTTCGCGGTGGTGTTGGGTGTCGCCCTAGGACACTTTTACCCTCAGCTCGGCGCCGACATGAAGCCGTTGGGGGATGGTTTCATCAAGTTGATCAAGATGATCATTGCACCGATCATCTTTTGCACCGTGGTGATTGGCATTGCGGGCATGGAAGACATGAAGAAAGTCGGCAAAACCGGCGGCCTGGCCCTGATTTACTTTGAGGTTGTCAGCACACTGGCCTTGATTGTCGGGCTGATCATCGTCAACGTGATTCAACCCGGTGCGGGCATGAACATCGATGCTTCCACACTGGACACCAAAGCCATTGCGGCTTACACCGGCCCCGGGAAAATGGTCGGCACGGTCGACTTCCTGATGAACATCATCCCGACCTCGGTGGTGGACGCCTTCGCCAAAGGTGAGATTTTGCAGGTCTTGCTGTTTGCCATCCTGTTCGGCTTTGCGCTGCATCGTTTTGGTGGTCGCGGCACCATGGTGTTTGATCTGATTGAGAAAACGTCCCACGTGCTGTTTGACATTGTCGGCATCATCATGAAGGTCGCTCCCATTGGCGCCTTTGGTGCGATGGCCTTCACCATCGGCAAGTACGGCATCGGCTCATTGTTCTCACTGGGCAAGCTCATGGGCACCTTCTATTTGACCTGTTTGATTTTTGTCTTTGTGGTGCTGGGCCTGATTTCTAAACTTCACGGCTTCAGCGTTTGGAAGTTCATCAAGTACATCAAGGAAGAGCTGCTGATCGTCTTGGGCACATCGTCCTCTGAGTCGGTCTTGCCGCGCATGATGGAAAAACTTGAGAATCTCGGCGCCAAGAAAACCTGCGTGGGTCTGGTGATTCCAACGGGTTATTCATTCAACCTGGACGGCACGTCCATTTACTTGACCATGGCGGCCGTCTTCATTGCGCAGGCCACGAATACGCCCATGACACTGATGCAAGAAGTGACGCTGCTGGGCGTTCTGCTGCTCACCTCCAAGGGCGCCGCCGGCATCACGGGCAGTGGCTTTATTGTGTTGGCGGCCACTTTGTCGGCCGTGGGCACGGTTCCCGTGGCTGGCCTGGCCCTGATTTTGGGCATTGACCGCTTCATGTCCGAAGCCCGGGCGTTGACCAACCTGGTTGGCAACGGCGTGGCGACCCTGGTCGTCGCCAAATGGACAGGCGAACTTGACGTCGACCGGATGAATGCCGGGCTGAACAATGAGACGTGGATTGAGGCCGACGCCCCCGAAGTGCTACTGGCTCAAAAAGAGGCGCACATGGCGACAGGCAAGTCGGTCTGACAAAGGCTTGGCGCCAGGCTTTTCCAGCAGCTTCACATCGGTGATGGTCATGCCCCGGTCGACGGCTTTGCAGATGTCGTCAACCGTCAGCAGGGCGAGTTGGGTGCTAAATGATTCAACAGTTAAGCGACACCGCAAGTGCCGTTTGAACGAACTCTTGATTGTTCATGGGGGCAAAAAACGACAGAGTGCCACGCCTAGCTGCTGCCTGTCTACGCTTTTTGAGCGGCCATGGCGCTGTTGAAGGGGGGGGCTCGCGCAGGGCCGTCGTTACAATTAGAGACTTCTCAAGTAGAGAAATCGTTCAAATCAATCTAGTAACCGTTTATGACCATTAAAAGCAATCTCCTGTCACTGGCGACCGTTGGCGCCTTGTCACTCCTAGCATCTCAACCTGCGATGAGCGTTCCCTTCACCCCGACCACTACCTTCGCAGAACACAACGAAACACGCGGCTACATAGCCTTTCAGTGGTTCACTGGCGAAACTAGCTTGACAAAGCCTAATATCGTTTTAGGTCTTCGTCAGACCACTACAGACGTTTCAAACAAAATCACTGGCTACGACATGAGCTATTCGTACAGCTTAGAAAAGTCCACATCTGATGCGTTCCGCTTTGGCTACCTGGATGGAAAATGCAGCGGAGGCTTGGCTACCGTAGGCTTGGGCTACTCTTTCAAGAAGGCAGCTGTCTTGGGCTTTGTGGGTATGACAGGCTCTTACGCCAAAGCGTTTGGCGAAATCGATGGCAACAAAAATCTGGGTGCTGGCCTAGAACTCAATACATTGCGTTGCGCTGGCGACCGTGAAAGCACCACGACTGCTTTGCCACCGACCTGATTTTTAGCAAAATCCGAGGGTTCGACAACCCGGCTTTTTAAGGCCGGTTGAGTGGTTGGTTTGTTGGCGTTCACTTCTCCGCAATGAACGTCCCAGACTTGCCGCCATGCTTCTCCAGCAGCTTCACATCGGTGATGGTCATGCCCCGGTCAATGGCTTTGGTCATATCGTAAATCGTCAGCAGGGCGAGTTGGACGGCGGTCAGGGCTTCCATCTCGACACCCGTTTGGCCGACGGTTTCGACCGCGGCGCTGCAAATGATGCTGCTGGCTTCTTCATCAGCGTTGAACTCCACCGCAACCCGCGTCAGGGCCAGCGGATGGCACAGCGGAATCAAGTCGCTGGTTTTTTTGGCCGCCATGATGCCGGCGATGCGGGCGATGCCGAGCACGTCGCCCTTTTTGGCCGTGCCTTGCAAAATGATGGCCAGCGTGGCCGGGTGCATGATGATGCGGCCTTGCGCTACCGCGATCCGGTGCGTGGTGGCTTTGGCTGCCACATCAACCATGTGGGCCTGGCCTTGTGCATCAAAATGTGTCAGTGCGGAGGTGCTTGTCATGTTGTTTCCAATAGCGAGATGGGCACCATCATAAGAGCGAAGCTTTACGCTTGGTACATGCCGTCCGAGAAGAACGCGGCTACCATGACGAGTTGGATGCCCGCCCGATAACCAGTAGGACATGAGCGACTTACCCCCCCCGAATTGCGCTACGACGACTTCTCGATCCAGTGTTTTGACGCTTGGTTGGCTGAGCCGTGTCAGCTTGGCATGTTGGCTGATGTTTGCCGCGGGAAGTGTCTCGCAGGCCCAGCTGTCGGAGTCACCGATTCGGGCCAGTCAGCTGCCCGCGTTGGGTGACGGCTCGGAACTCGCTGCAGCGAGTGAACGGCGGTTGGGGGATCGAATTGCATCGAGTATTTTTCGCGACCCCGACTACATTGACGACCCCGTTTTGGGTGACTATGTGCAGGGCATTTGGCAGCCGCTGATGGACGCTGCCCGGGCGCGCGGTGAGCTGAGTAACGAGCTTGAAGATCGCTTTGCCTGGACGGTGATGTTGGTGCGGGACCGCAGTGTCAATGCTTTTGCCTTGCCGGGCGGTTACCTAGGCGTGCACACCGGTTTGATCGCGGTGGTCAGCAGTGCCGACGAGCTGGCCGCCGTCATGGCGCACGAGCTCAGCCATGTGACTCAGCGGCACATCTCCCGTCTGATGACGCAGCAACAGCGGCAAATGCCATGGGTCATCGGGGCGATGATTTTGGGTGCGCTGGCGGCCAGCAAAAGTCCTGGCGCGGCGAATGCTGCGATTGTGGGTGGTCAGGCCTTGGCGGTGCAAGGCCAGCTGAATTTTTCGCGCGACATGGAGCGTGAAGCAGACCGGGTGGGCTTCGGCGTCATGGTCGATGCGGGTTTTGAGGCCAGCGGCGTGGGCGCCATGTTTGAAAAGCTGCAGCAAGCGTCCCGACTGAACGACAACGGATCGTTTCCATACCTTCGTTCACATCCGCTGACGACACAGCGCATTGCCGAGGCGCGTGCGCGCTTGCAAACGGCCGCACCTGGTCCGTCATTGCACGCGATTCCTAGCAACCCACATCTGCACAGCATGATGTCCGCACGCTCACAAGTGCTTGGCGATCCCGGCGTTGACGCGCTTCGACTCATCATGACGCAAGCGCAGCGTGCGATGTCTGGCGCGGTGTCTTCTGCTGCGCTGTCGCCGGCGCTGGCCGGCAGTTTGTACGGCGGTGCTTTCGCCGCCAGTCGCTTGCGCGAGCATGCCGTCGCGCACACCTTGGCCGAGCGTTTGAAAAGGTTGGCGGCGCCGCTGCCTGGTGCGGCCAGTACGGCAGACTTGCTGCTGATAGAACTTGATTTTGAAGCCGGAAAAATCGCTGAAGCAGCTGCCGAGTCGCGCTTTTCCACGGCCACCAGCCGAGCCGAACTGATGGTGCAAGCACGTGCGTTACTGGCTGCCGGTCGCGCCGCAGAAGTGGCGGATAAGTTACAAATTTGGGTCGTCACGCATCCCAAAGATGCATTGGCTTGGCAGTTACTCTCGGATGCTTGGGGTCGACAAAACCAACTGACGCGTGCTGTTCGGGCCGAAGCCGAAAGCCGGGTAGCGCAGCTTGACTACCCTGCCGCACTAGACCGCCTGAAGGCGGCCCAAGAATTGATGCGCAGTGGCCGTGATGGAAGTGGCCAGAACACGCACATCGAGGCGTCGATCATTGACACCCGCACGCGACAAGTGGCTTCGTTAATTCGGGAACAGACGCTCGAGGACAAAGTCGACAGCAAGCTGCAGCCCTGAATAGAGCAGCGAACCCACCAACGCAGCGCCAAAACCGCGCACGTCAAGACCGCTCAGCAGGCTGGCTGCGGCCCAGAACATCAGGGCGTTGATGACAAACAAAAACAGGCCGAGGGTGATCACTGTGACCGGCAGTGTCAGCAAGATCAGAATCGGCCGGACCACCATGTTCAGCGCGCCCAGTACGGCCGCCGCCAGCAGAGCAGCGGTGAAGCTGGTCACCACCACGCCGGAATACAGATACGCCACAGCCAGCAAGGCTGTGGCGCTCAAAAGCCAATTAAAAATGAGTTTCATGGCCAAAGAATACCAGCGCCAAGCGGCGCTGGTTAGCGCGTCAGTCTGTAGCGACCAGCAAGCCGGCGCTGGCGACAGCGGCCAAATACCCCATCGCACCATGACGCTCCCGGGTCTGCATCGCCGTGACCGGTTGCAGATCTTCGCCAAACTTCGGCCTGCGCGCATCCAATATGCGCGCTACGCCATGCTGCTGCATGAGCGAGGCCGTTTGACTGGTGAGATCTGTTTTGGCCATGTAGGTGTGAACCTCGTCGCCATTTTTAACCAGCAAGGGGGAAAGCTGGGCAAAAACTTTCTCGGCCCATTTGGCACGCCAACTGTCACGCGAGCTGCGGGCCAACCATTTGCTCACACGGTGGGTCATGCGCGGTGGGCAGCCGACCACAAGCCATCGGGTTGTCACCTCTGAGCCCATGCCTTGCAGCATGGGTTGCAGTAGTTGTTGGCCATACGCAGCGTCGTCAACGTAAACAATGATGTTGTCCATGAATTTCTCCTTGCGTTGTCGTGGTTGAAAAACAGAAAGATCAATGCGTCAAGGCATCAATGTGCGGCGATGTTGGCATCTTGAGCCGAACGGTTGCGACGAGCCGCCCACCAGCCAAAACCCAGAACACCAGCGATAGCGATGGCGTAGGTTGCCCATTTCGCGACCAAATGCACGATGTCTGTCGACGCGAAGTCTTTGGCGGTGCCGTAGACCGGGGCCAGCAGTTGTTCGCCGACGATCATGTTGGCGGCAGTGAAGGCCAGCACGGCAGCGCCGATGCGGATGATGACAGGGAAGCGTTCGACCAGTTTGAGCACCATGGTGCTGCCGTACACGACGATGGGCACGCTGATGAGCAAGCCGATGATGACGAGGTCAAACGCGCCTTTGGCCGCCCCGGCCACGCCGAGCACGTTGTCAACGCCCATCAGGGCATCGGCCACCACAATGGTTTTCATGGCGCCCCAGAAGGTGGTCGCCGCAGGGCCGTCATGCTCTTTGCTGCCGTCTTCAGACAGCAGTTTGTAGGCGATCCAGATCAGGCCGAGACCGCCGACCAGCATGAGTCCGGGGATCTGCAGTAGCCAGACCACGCCGAGGGTCATCACCGAACGAACCGCAATCGCGCCGAAAGCGCCCCACATGATGGCTTTTTTCTGCAAATGCGATGGCAAATTGCGTGCCGCCAGCGCGATGACGATGGCGTTGTCGCCGGCCAGCACCAAGTCAATCAGGATGATGGCCATCAAGGCGGTCCACCAAGGGGTTGAGAATAATTCCACGTTCACACTCCAAAAAAATTAACACATGGCCATCAGCAAAATGGCCTCAAATGAAACTTGCATGGGGGATGAAACGCATGGCGCAAACGGAGCCTGAGGACGGGGCTGTTTGTGATGACGCTTCGATCAAACCTACGCAGGTTCCAATCGAAGGTCTGGCTCGGCTTTGCAGTGGCTGCAAAGCCCAACAAGCCGGAAGCGTGAACTTCGTATTGACGACTTATTGATACGCTTTACTGTGCAGTTGAGCACCTTGACGGGTGGATGGGACAACACAGTAAAGCGAGGGAGTTACTCCCCTTCGGTGGGCTATTTAACACTAAAAATAGATTCTGTGCAATTTGAAATTGATATTCAGAGTGAATTTTGCGGCCCATGGGCATCTCGTCCATAATTCATTTTCGTCCCTCGGGCCTTCACTTTTTTGACTCCAGCTCCCATGCCCGGCATCCACATCACAGACATTGAAGCCGCCATCAACTATTGGCGCGAGCGTTCGCCTTCTCCCGATGGCGTGACGCTGGCACCCGAGTTGCGCGCGCTTGCCGAGGTCTATGCCTTGCTGGTTTTTTACCATGAGGAGGAGGCCGACGAGACCAGTTTTCCGCCGAAGGCGATGGCCGCCTGGTTGACTTGGTACGACACCACCGCCGACACCCCGTGCATTGCGATCTGCTCGACCAGTCAGGGCGACGAGATGTGCAAAGGTTGCGGTCGCACCTTTGACGAAGTGCAGCATTGGCCAGCCATGACGCCGGGCGAAAAACGCCACACATGGCACCGCATCACGCTGGAAGGCAGCTCTTGGCGTTTTGGCCGCTACGCCGACCGCGCGCTGGAAAAAAAGGCGGCAGACCAAGCCGCCAGCAAGGTGGCTTGACGTGCCTTTGGTGCTTTTGGTGCGACTTAAACGCGGCGTGCCAGCTCGGCTGCCATGCCGACATAGCTGGCTGGCGTCATGGTCAGCAAGCGCTGCTTTTCAGGCGCCGGAATTTCCAACGAGTTGATCAACTCATGCAGCGCTGCCGCCGTGACGGTTTTGCCGCGCGTGACTTCCTTGAGCTTTTCGTAAGCACCTTGCACGCCGTAACGGCGCATGACGGTCTGGATCGGCTCGGCCAGCACTTCCCACGATGAATTCAGGTCGTCATCCAAGGCTTCGCTGTTGAGCTCTAGCTTGTTCAAGCCGGCATTCAAGGATGTGTAGGCCAGCACGGCATAGCCAAAGGCCACACCCATGTTGCGTAGCACGGTGGAGTCGGTCAGGTCACGTTGCCAGCGGCTGATGGGCAGCTTTTCGCTGAGGTGACGCAGCACCGCGTTGGCCAAGCCCAAGTTGCCTTCGGCGTTTTCAAAGTCAATCGGGTTGACTTTGTGCGGCATGGTGGAAGAGCCGATCTCACCTGCTTTGAGGCGCTGCTTGAAGTAGCCGACGCTGACGTAGCCCCAGACGTCACGCGAGAAGTCGATCAAGATGGTGTTGATGCGGGCGACTGCATCAAACAACTCAGCCATGTAGTCATGGGGCTCGATCTGGATGCTGTAGGGCTGAAAGGTCAGTCCCAAGCCCCATGCGTCTTGGCTGGCGCCTGCAGTACCGGTCACAGGCTCTGGCGTCTCAACCACTTTGCGGCTGAAAGCTTCCCATTCAAAGTCAGGCCAAGCCGACAGATGGGCGTTGTAGTTGCCAACGGCGCCATTCATCTTGGCCATGATCTTCACCGCAGCGATTTTTTCGCGGGCTTGTATCAGGCGTACCACGACGTTGGCGATTTCTTTGCCGACGGTGGTGGGGCTGGCGGTCTGGCCATGCGTGCGACTGAGCATCGACTGGTCGGCGTAGCGGTGCGCCATTTGGCGCATCTGCTCAATCAGTTTGTCGAGCGCAGGCAGCAAGACCTGTTCGCGGCTGCTTTTCAGCTGCAGCGCGTGGCTGGTGTTGTTGATGTCCTCGCTGGTGCAGGCAAAGTGTACAAATTCGGCCACTGCCAGCAGCTCTGGCCTGGCATCGAATTTCGACTTGATCCAGTACTCCACGGCCTTGACGTCGTGGTTAGTGACTTTCTCGATGTCTTTGATGGCCAGCGCGTCAGCTTCTGAGAAGTTGCTCACGAGGGCGGTCAGATAAGAGCGTGCACCCAAGCTCAGCGGCTTGAATTCAGCGAAGCCGGCGTCAGACAGCGCCACGAACCACGCCACTTCGACTTGCACGCGGCGGTGCATATAACCTTGCTCCGACATCAGCGGGCGAAGCTGTTCAAGTTTGGAGGCGTAACGGCCGTCCAGCGGCGAGAGGGCATTGATGGTGGAAAAACTCATGGCGTAATTGTAGACATCAGGCGGCGGGCTCAACTCGGGGACTTCAGTGCCTTTGTCTGGGGCTGTTCGGCGCGCCTGGCTTAGTCGATAGAATGCGTTTCAAAGACTCACGACAGATTGACAGAAACATGAAACTCATCGGATCAACGACCAGCCCTTATGTGCGCAAAGTACGCATCGTCATGGCTGAAAAAAAACTGGACTATCAGTTCATCTTGGAAAACGTTTGGGCTGCTGACACGACCATGCCGGACTCGAATCCGCTGGGCAAGGTGCCGTGTTTGGTGATGGAGGGCGGCGAAGCTGTTTTTGATTCGCGCGTGATCGTCGAATATTTGGACACCCTGTCGCCCGTGGGCAAGCTGATTCCGATGCAAGGCCGCGAGCGTGCTGAAGTCAAAACGTGGGAAGCGCTGGCCGATGGCTTGCTGGACGCCGCTATTCTGGCGCGCCTGGAAGCCACGTGGGACGGTCGCACAGAGGGCCAACGCAGCCAGGTCTGGATTGACCGTCAAATGGGCAAAATCGACACGGTGTTGAAAGCCATGAGCACCGGTCTGGGCGACAAGCCTTTTTGCAGCGGTGTGCATTTCAGCCTGTCCGACGTGGCGACTGGCTGCGCTCTGGGTTATTTGGACTTGCGTTTTGGGGCCATCGATTGGCGCGAGCGGCATCCGAATTTGGCCCGACTGCAAGAAAAGCTGGTGCAACGCAGCAGCTTCATTGAAACGAATCCGGGCTGAACGGTTTACTGATTCGCCCGGCGTTTCAGCCAGCGCATCAAGCTGCCAATGGCCGGTAGTTTTTCATACAGCTCTTCGGCCGCGTCCCAGTAGTCGCGGTGTGATTCGATCAGGCCGTCGGCGTTGAGTTGCAGGTGTGAGCCACCGCGCACGGTTTGCCAGACGTCCGGGCTGAAGCGCTTGAAGCGAAAGACGAAATTCCACGTCAAAAAGCATTGCGCGCCATCGACCAATTGGCCGGTGACCACAAAGTGGGGCTGGTCTAGTGCCACATACATGTGGCTGAAAACACGCTGCACTTCAGCCAGTCCGCGGACTTCGTTGAATGGATCTTTGAACCAAGCCTCTGCGGTGTAGAACTCACCCATGCGCGCTGTATCAGCAGGCTGCAAGGCCTCGAAAAAATGCACGATTCGGGCCACCGCCAAACGCTCTGCTGGTGGCTGAAGAGAGGGGTTGGCGGCGCTGGGAATCATGGGTTCAGGCTGGTATTTTTGGCGGACCCGGCTTAGCTTTTGACGAGGCGGCTGGCGATGGCGAAATAAGCAACATAAGGCAAGATGCGCAGCGTTTTCATCCACAGCGTGAAGCGCTTAGGAAAGTGAATTTCAAACCCCCCTTTTTGCCAGCCGGCCAGAATTTCAGTAGCCGCCTCAGCGGTCGTCATCAGGCCGGGCATCGGAAAATCATTTTGCGCTGTCGCTGGCGTTTCGACAAAACCCGGGTTGATCACACTCACGCCAATGCCGCAGGCCTTCAGGTCGACGTACAGCGTTTCGGCCAGGTTGATCAGCGCGGCTTTGGTGGGGCCATAGGCTAGGCTTTTCGGCAAGCCGCGGTAACCGGCGACGCTGCTGACAAGGCTGATGTGGCCGGTTTGGCGCTGCAAAAAATGCGGCAACATGGCGTCTAGCGCGTAAAGCGCACCGAGGTAATTGACTTGCTGGTGTTTGAGCATTTCGGTCAGGTCAAAGTCGTCAGCGCGCACGGGCTTGTAGTAGCCGGCGCAGTACATCAATAGATCGATCGGGCCGGTTTGCAACACGGTTTGTGCGGCGGTTTTGACGGCCACCGGGTCGGTTGCGTCCAGCGGTACGGCCACAGCGCCTGGGTGGGCTTCGACGAAGCGGGCCAGCGCAGCTGCATTGCGTGCAGACACAAAAACGCGTGCGCCGGCCGCGTGCAAGGCTGCGGCCGTGGCTTCGCCGATACCGCTGGAGGCGCCGACCAGCCAGACGGATTTGCCGTGCCAGTCGGTGAAGGGAGGATTGAAACTCATGGCTGTTGCTTGGTGCCTCGTGTTGAATGACGTCGTGCTGGATGCGTTGTGGGTTCAGCGCTTGACGAAGGACAGCGTGACTTCGCCGAGTCGAACGCCGAACTTGCTCATGACGGCTTTGTTGAGCATCACTTTGTCCGTCATCAGGTACATCCAGTCGTCAAATTGAACCTCGATCACGCGGCCGTCGACGGGCAGCTTGAGGGTGTAGCCCCAGCGAAAAGCATTGCCGGTTTCTTGGCCGTTGGCTTCTCCGAGAACGTCGCCGGCGGTGCCGGTGTAGCGACCATCGGGCTGGCGCTTGAGCGTCCAGACGCGGCGGTCTGTGGTGCCGTCTGAGTAAGTGAAGGCTTCGTCCAGCACGCCGACTTCCTGGCCGGGTGGTCCTTGCCAAGAGCAGGTCATGACGACGGTGAAGCGCTTGACAACTTTGCCGGAGCGGTCGGTGAAGATGCCGTAGGCGTCGAGCGTCCCATTGAAGTACTGGCGCAGGTCAAGCAGCGGTTTTTCTTGGGCGTAATCGCTGACCTGCGGGCCGGCACAACCGGCCAAACCAATGCCGGCGGCAACCACAAAGGCGGTGAGGAGCAAACGTTTTTTCATAGACTACTTTCAACAGAATGGGGTCGAATCACCAACAGATACAAGGCCGCAGCGGCCAGCGCTTTGAGCACGCAAGGCAGCACGCAGTAAGCCACCACCAGTGCGTTCAATGCAGCGGCATCACGCACACCGGGGGCATAACCAAAGAGGTCGAGCAGGGGCAAGGCCAGTCCTGCCGCCAAGGCTAAATTGAGCTTGGTGGCGAAGCTCCACCAGCCAAAGTAAGCGCCTGTTCCAGCGGTTGCTGGCGCGTGTTGGCTCTGGATCACACCCGCCAGCAAAGCGCTGGGCAGCGCCAAGTCAGCGCCCAAGGCCACACCCGAGAGCGCGCAGATCAGCGCGAAAGCCAGCATCTGCCCATTGCCGACTTGGCTGGCCCAGACAAAAACGCTCATGGCGAGCACCATGCCGACCAGCCAGCTGCGCGCCAAACCGATGCGTTTGACGACGGCCAGCCACAAAGGAATCGACAGCGCCGCGCATAAAAAATAACTGCCGAGAAACAGCGGCTCAAAACTCACTGGCGCAGCGAGCTTGTCTTGGATGAAAAACAAGACCAGCGTGGCTGGTATGGCGCTGGCGATGCCGTTCAGCATGAACACCGCCAGCAGCCGCCGAAAGCTGGCTTGTCGAAAGGGTTGCCAGACGGAAGTTGGCACAGCGGGTTTGTCTGAAGCCTTATGCTGTGTGAGCGTCACCGGTCTCACAGAGCGTTGCCAGCCCCACCAGCCCAACACCAAGGCAGCAAAAAAGACGGCAGTGGTGACGGGCAAACCCAGCAGCACCGGCAGCACGGATGCCGTCACGACACCGAGCAATCCCAAGCCTTCGCGCCACGCGACGATGCGGCTGCGCTGCGCTTCGTTGCCGCCCAGCATGGCGGCCCACGACTGGTGTGCCACGCTCAAGGCGCTGTAGCCTGCGTAGGTCAGCATCAACATCACGGTAGCCCAGATCACCAGCGCGCCGGGCTCGCTCACCAACGGGAAAAAGAGCAGCGCAAAGCCGATCGCCAGCACCAGCGCTGCAGCCGCGCCCAAGGCCAAGACGGCGGCGGTGGAGCGAGCAAAGAGTCGGTCGGTCAGGCGGCCCAAGGCCGGGTCAATGAATGCATCAAAAAGTCGCGCGCCCAGCAGCACGGCGCCGAGTGTGGCCAAGGGCACACCGAATTCGCGTGCGTAGTGGTTGGGCAAAATCACATACAGCGGCAACGCCGCAAAGGCCAGCGGAAACCCCATCAACCCATAGGCGATGCCGTTGCGCGAACCAAAGGCCTTGCTCAAGAGCCGGCTCCACCCACCAACGCAGTGCGCATGGCGGGCTCAGATGTTTTTGGCGACAGCCAGATGCCAAAAAACAGCTTGGAAAATTCAGCGTCAAGGATGTCACCTCCAGCTTTTCCGTTGACCCAGAAGCTCGCACCAATGCCGGGGCGGTGCACGCCCATGATGCGGTCACCGACTTTCACATCGGGGAAAACACGCTGCATGTCGAGGCTCCATTGCCGTGCTTGCGCGTCTGTAATCGTGGCGCTGCGGCGCATCTCTTTGATGGAGCGGTCAGCGATGTCAACGGCGTCAAAGGCGCGCAGGTAAGCCAGCTCTAAGGCCAGCGGCTGGCTGGCGTAGCGGTCTGCGTTGAAGTCTGGCGCTGCCCACAGCTGTGCGTCATAAATCTGGAATCCCCAGACAGTGAGGCGCGATTGCCCGAGCCGTTGGGCTTGCGGCAAGAGGTCTTTGAAGGGCGCGCGAGGGTCGGCCGCAGACGCGGATGTTGTGGCCGCAGCCGTGGGTGTTTGCGCGTGCGCGGCAACGCTGAAGGTGCTGGCCGCGACGACGCTGGCCATCAAAGCGTATTTCAGCGTTTGCGCAGCGTGTACTGCACGACGTCTGTGTTCGCCTCTGCGAAGGCCGCCTCGCAGTAGGCTAGATAGAACTCCCATATGCGCATGAACCTTTTGTCAAACCCGAGTTGAAGCACCCGTGACTCTTGCGCCACAAACGCGTCACGCCAAAACCTGAGCGTGCGCGCGTAATCCAGACCAAACGAAAACTCATCGACGACTTCCAGACCGGCCGCTTCGGCGTGGGCTTTGAAGATGGACGGTGATGGCAGGCAGCCGCCCGGAAAAATATATTGCTGAATGAAGTCGGTCGAGCCGATGTAGCGCTCATAGAGTTCGTCAGCAATGACGATGCTCTGAATGCAGGCATGGCCGCCGGGTTTCAGCAGGCGGGCCACCGTGGCGAAGTACGTTGGCCAGTACTCGCGTCCGACGGCTTCAATCATCTCTATCGAGCAAATCGCGTCGAAGCTGCGATCAGCTTCTTGGCTGACGCCAATGTCGCGGTAGTCCTGCAGGCGCAGGTCGTGCGTGACTCGGTCTGCAGTCGCACCGGCCACGTCGTCATGAGCGGCGATGCCGGCACGCGCCATGCGCGCCTGGGCCCATTGCAGTTGCTCGGTGCTGAGCGTCACGCCGACGATGGAGGCGCTGAATTCGGTGGTCGCCATCTCGGCCAAGGCACCCCAGCCGCAACCGATCTCCAGTACGCGGTCGCCGGCTTGCACTTTCACCATGTTCAAGGCGCGGCGCACTTTGGCGCTTTGGGCTTCTGACATCGACGTCTCAGGCGTGTCGAAAATAGCCGACGAGTAGTTCATCGTGCCGTCGAGCCAGAGCTCGTAAAAGGCGTTGCCGAGGTCGTAGTGCGCGTGGATATTTTTCTGGCTGTTGGCCTTTGTGTTGCGATTCAGCAGATGCTTGACGCGGTACGCCAGCCGACCCAGCCACGTGCCGTAGATGATGTCTTCGACTTCTTTGCGGTTGATGACGAGCACGCGCAGCAGCTCGGTCAGGTGCGGTGTGGTCCAGTCGCCGGCGATGTAGCTCTCTGCAAAACCGATGTCGCCGGAGCGCAGCGCGGCGCTGCAGACGTTCCAGTTGTTCAGTCGCAGGCTGGCCGTGGGCGCGCCGCCCGAGCCAAAACGCTGGGTGCTGCCGTCAGGCAACTGCAGCGTGAGTGTGCCGTGCTTCAGGCGCGACAGCAGCTTGAAGGCAGTGCGTGCCGCCGCTGGCGCGCCACTCGGTAGCGCCTGCAAGACGTTGTTGAGGCGGGCGGCTGTTGATGCAGAAGATTGAGGTGAATTCATCGTGTCACGAAAAGTTCTGGGGGCTTGGGTTTAGAGACAAAAGGGACGCGCTTGAGCCAGAGCTTCAGGGCTTGCCAGTGGATGCGGCCGACCACCCCGAAGGTCATGGCCGGGTAGCGCCACAAGGCTTTGTGCAGGCTGGCCGGGCAGATGGGCTCTAAGGTGCCAGCGACGCTGGTTTGCAGCAGCGGGCCGGTGGCGTCGTCATGGTCGATGCGGGCCACTGTGCGTTCAATACCGTCGTGCTCGGTGCGCATGAAACGAAAGCGATAACCGCCCTCTATTTCGCAAAAAGGCGAGACGTGGAAAACTTTGTTGGCGCGCAATTCTTGGCCGTAACGTGGCGAGTCCAACAGGTAGCAGTGGCGTTCGCCGAAGGTGTTGTTGACCTCCACCACGATGGCGCGCAATGCGCCTTCCGTGGTGTGGCAATACCAAAAACTCACCGGTTTGAAGGTGAAGCCGAAGACACGCGGGTAGGTGTGCAGCCAGACTTCACCTTGCGCATCAGCGATGCCTTCTGACTGCAACAGGGCGTCAAGCCAGACCAAGCAGTCAGCGCTGCCGTCGCCATGGTCGCGGTCATGAAAACTCAGCGCGGCCCGGCGATTGCGTGCCAGCGCACCAGGGCCATCGCGCTGCATGGCACGCAGCGGCAGCATTAAAAAGTAGGTTGGGTAATTGAAGTCGTGGCGGGCTGGTTTGAGCCGTGTGTGACGCACTTCACCAAAGCCGATCAAGGCTTGGGTAGGCGCAACAACCAACGTCATGCGGTCAGCCATTCTTCTTCCCGCGAGGTCTTGGCCAGCTCAGCTACACGCATTTTTTCAAGGGCCGCATCTCGCAGCAGCTCCTTGGCTGCGTGCAGGCCCGACTTGAGTCCGTCTTCATGAAAACCGTAGCCGGTCCAGGCGCCGCAAAAATAGGTGTGTTGTTGGCCTTGCAGTGCGGGCAATTCTTTTTGCGCGCGGATGGCGGCGAGGTCAAACACCGGGTGTGAATAGTTGAAGCTGCCCAGAATGGCGCCTTCGTCAATGCCTGCCACCGGGTTCAGCGAAACGATGACCGGTTGTGCAAATGGCAGGGGTTGCAGCAGGTTGAGCAGGTAGTGAAGACAGACTTGTGCTGACTCGCGCTGGGTCTCTGGCGCACGCTCATAGTTCCAAGCGGCCCAAGCCAACGGACGCTTTGGCAAGACCGCTGTGTCGGTGTGCAGCACGGCGCGGTTAGGCTGATAACGAATAGCGCTTAGCACGGCCTGCTCAGCTGCAGTTGGCTCCGCCAGCAGCGCCAGCGCCTGGTCTGAATGCGTGGCGAGTATCACCTTGTCAAAGGTTTCAACCTGGTGCGTACCGACCGCTCCGCTGTAGATGCGCACGCCGTCGGCATCGCGCTTGATGGCATGCACGCGCGTGGACAGGCGCTTGTCGGAGATGCCCGCAACGATCTTGTCAACATAGTGGCGCGCACCGCCCGCCACCGTCCACCACTGTGGCCGGTCGGCCACTTGGAGCAGGCCGTGGTTGTGGCAAAAGCGGATCATGGTGGCCACCGGAAACTGCAGCATCTGGTCGGTCGGGCAAGACCAGATGCAGCCCATCATGGGCAGAAAATACCAGTCGCGGAATTCATCTGAAAAATTTTCTTGTTGCAGGAAGTCGACCAGTGGCTGTTGCATGGCAGCTTCTGCGCCGGACTCGGCCAGGGCGGTGCATCGCTGGTTGAAGCGCATGATGTCCCGCAACATGCGCAAAAAACGCCAGTTCAGTAAGTTGCCACGTTGCGCAAAGACGCTGTTCGGGCTGGAGCCGCTCCACTCCAGCGCAGCGTGCGTGCGTCCTTGGCTGAGGGGGTTGGAGGCCGGTACCTTGACCGAAAACGACATGTCCGATTTGGCCGTGGCCACACCTAACTCCGCAAAGAGCTGAATCAGCTGAGGATAAGTGCGTTCATTGAAGACGAGAAAGCCGGTGTCAACACCATGCGTCACAAGGCTGTTCTGGCCATTTTTGCCCGGCAGCGTGACGTCGACGGTGTGGGTGTGGCCGCCGAAATAATCACCGGCCTCAAACAAGGTGATGTCAGCCGAACCGGCCAGCTGATGAGCGGCGGCCAAACCCGAAATGCCTGAGCCGATGATCGCCACCCGTGGCCTACCACCGGTGTGAGGTGTTCTTGACGTTGCAAAACTCATCGGGCACCTCAGGGTTGGGCAAAAGTGTTGGAAATCGGCTGATTTACCTTCTAGTCTTATTATGACTGAGTAGTATTTATTTTGTCGAAAGGAGAATTTCCAAGGCTTTCACGAAGCTTGGATCTTGTGGCTCCACTGACGAGTTAAAGGCGCTGACCTTGAGCCCATCGCGGCTCACCAAGTACTTGTAAAAGTTCCAGCGTGGCGTCGTGCCGGTGGTGCTGGCCAGCTGTTTGAACAGCGGGTTGGCTGTGCGGCCCCTGACGGAGGTCTTGGCGAACATCGGAAATTTCACATTGAAGGTGTTCTCGCAAAAGGCGGCGATCTCTTGATTGCTACCAGTCTCTTGTGAAAAATCGTTGGAAGGAAACCCGAGCACCACCAAGCCGCGGTCTTTGTATTTGGCGTGCAACGCCTCCAGACCTTCGTATTGGTGGGTGAACCCGCAAAAGCTCGCGGTGTTGACGACCAGCAAAACCTTGCCGCTGTACTGACACAGGTCTTGGGGTTTTTCGTCTTGTAAACGCAAAAAGCTTTGTTGCAGCAATACCGGACAAGCTGCGCCCTTAGCCGCTGCGGCTGGGTTCAGGGGTGCGACGATGGCTGGACTTTGCGCCAGCGCGGGCCCTGCCAGCCACAGCGCGGTAAAGAGTGTGCAGAGCAGACCCCTCACAAACCAAAACAAGCGAAAGCCTAGAAATTGATTGAAATTTTGCATGGTCGAACCAGAAGTTGCGGCATAGCGCCTTGATATATTCATAAACAATATTCAACTATATAACCAAGTGGGTGTGACTCGATATGGCCTATTCATTTGAATGGGCTTGTCGCCGTTGGATTCAAAGGGTCATGTTGACAGCTTAGAATCCGCGACTAAGCGGTCCTGCCGCGTGAGGAATACCTATGCTTTACCCAGAATTATTCAAGCAACTAGAAGCCGTCCGTTGGGACATGGACAAGGATATTCCTTGGGCCAGTTTTGATGCCACCAAGCTCTCCGACGAGCAGGCGCAAACCATCAAAATGAACGCCATTACCGAATGGGCGGCCTTGCCAGCCACCGAGATGTTCTTGCGTGACAACAAGGATGACAGCGACTTTTCCGCTTTCATGTCGATCTGGTTTTTTGAAGAGCAAAAGCATTCTTTGGTGCTGATGGAATATTTGCGTCGCTATCGGCCTGAGCTGGTACCGACCGAAGAAGAGCTGCATGAGGTGCGTTTTGAGTTTGAGCCGGCGCCACCACTCGAAACCCTGATGCTGCATTTTTGCGGCGAGATTCGCCTGAACCATTGGTACCGCTGCGCCAGTGAGTGGCACACCGAGCCGGTCATCAAGCAGATCTACACACAGCTCAGCCAAGACGAAGCGCGCCACGGCGGTGCTTATTTGCGTTACATGAAGCGCGCCATCAACAAGTCAGGCATTGAGGCGAAAGCCGCTTTCAGCAAAGTCGGCGTGTTGATGGCCAGCGCCCGCCGCACCGCGCAAGCCCTGCACCCGACCAATTTACACGTCAACAAAGCGCTGTTTCCGCGTGACACCGTGCAGTCGCGCTTGCCTGATCCGGCGTGGTTGGAGCATTGGCTGGACACACAAATCAAGTTCGACACCGAGTGGGAAACCAAGGTGGTTGACCGCATCCTGCACAACATGAGCTTGCTGATGGAGCAAAAATTCAAAAGTGTACAGGACCTCAATCGCTACAGAAAAGAGTTGACCCGCGAGATCGCGGCGGCTGTGGAGACGCAACCGGCTGTGTGATCCGCTCCCGTCATGGCGAGCGCAGCGCGGCCATCCATGTTCGAGGTGCGCGGTGATGGACTGCCGCGCTTCGCTCGCAGTGACGGGGTATTTTGAGCTGGCAGTGACGCGGTATTTTTGACTCGCAGGGCGGTCAAATACCACGCAAACGGTCGACCTTGAACTGCAGCACGAACGTACCGAAGCTGCCGGCGTCGAGTGCGCTGCGGACTTCGGCCATCAGGTTTAGGTAGTAGTGCAGGTTGTGGATGCTGTTCAGCATCGGGCCGAGCATCTCACCGCATCGATCTAAGTGATGCAAATAAGCGCGTGAAAAATTCTGGCAGGTGTAGCAGCTGCAGGTGGCGTCTACGGGTTGCTCGTCTGCCTTGTAGCGTGCATTGCGAATCTTCAAGTCGCCAAAGCGCGTGAACATGTGGCCGTTGCGGGCGTTGCGCGTCGGCATCACGCAGTCGAACATGTCAACGCCAGCCGCGACGCCCTCGACCAAGTCTTCTGGCGTGCCGACGCCCATCAAGTAGCGCGGTTTGTTTTCGGGCAAGCGGTGCGGCGTGTGCGCCATGATGCGCTGCATTTCTTCCTTCGGCTCACCGACACTGACACCGCCAACAGCGTAGCCCGGCAAGTCGAGTTCGACCAAGGCGTCCAGCGATTCTTGCCGCAGGTTTTCAAACATGCCGCCCTGCACGATGCCGAACAGCGCGTTCGGATTTTCGAGCCGGTCGAATTCACTGACGCAGCGGCTGGCCCAGCGCCTGCTGAGTTCCATCGACAGGCGTGCTTCGTGCTCGGTGGTGATGTGGCCCTTGGTGTCGTAAGGCGTGCATTCGTCGAACTGCATGACGATGTCGCTGTTCAGAAGGGTCTGAATTTGCATCGAGATCTCGGGCGTCAAAAACAGCTTGTCGCCGTTGACGGGTGAGGCGAACTTGACGCCTTCTTCCGAGATTTTTCGCATCTCGCCAAGTGACCACACCTGAAAGCCACCGCTGTCGGTGAGGATCGGTTTGTTCCAGCTTTCAAAGCGGTGCAGGCCGCCGAATTGCTTCATCACGTCGAGGCCGGGCCGCATCCATAAATGAAAGGTGTTGCCCAGAATAATCTGCGCGCCCATGTCGTGCAGCGACTGCGGCATCACGCCTTTAACGGTGCCGTAAGTGCCCACCGGCATGAAGATGGGGGTTTGCACCACGCCATGGTTCAGCGTCAGCGTGCCGCGGCGCGCGAAAGAGCCTAGGTAAGCGCCGTCGGCGGGATCGGTTTTCAGAACTTCAAAATTCAGCATACGGCGATTGTCTCAGTGACTCAGGTGGAGCGGCGTTGCAGCAACATGGCGTCGCCGTAACTGAAAAAGCGGTAACGCGCCTCAATGGCGTGCTGGTACAGCGCCATGATGTGCTCGTAACCCGAAAAAGCACTGACCAGCATCATCAGCGTGCTCTTGGGCAAATGGAAGTTGGTCAGCAGCAGGTCGACCACGCGGAACTCAAAACCCGGCGTGATGAAAATATTGGTGTCGTCGCAGGCCTCACCAAACAGCGCTTGCGACTCCAGCGCCCGCACGGTGGTGGTGCCAACCGCCACCACGCGGCCGCCGCGCGCACGGCAATCCGCGATCGCTTGGCGGGTCGCAGCCGGCACCTCAAAGCGCTCAAAGTGCATGGTGTGGTCGGCGATGTTCTCAGTCTTGACCGGCTGAAACGTACCCGCGCCAACGTGCAGCGTGACGCTGGCTTGTGGAATGCCGCGTGCGCTCAGCTGCGCCAGCATGGCGGCGTCAAAGTGCAGGGCGGCCGTGGGCGCAGCAACCGCCCCCGGGTGCTTGGCAAAGACGGTCTGGTAACGCTGCTCGTCTTCGGCAGAATCGCTGTGCGTGATGTACGGCGGCAATGGCACATGGCCGTGTGCGGCCATCAGCGCATAGGGGTCGGCGCTCAGGGCAAAGTGGTACAGCGGCCCGTCTGCGTTCGGCCAGCGTCCTAGCAGCGTGGTGGTGAAACCGCCGTCCATCAGCAGCCGCGCGCCGGGCAGCGGTTTTTTGCTGACCTTCATGTGTGCCGCGACTTCATACCCAGCACTGCCGCTCGTGAGGACGCGCTCAATCAGTAATTCGAGTCGTCCGCCGCTGGTTTTTTGGCCATACAGCCGCGCCTTGACCACCTGCGTGTCATTGAAGACCAGCAGATCCCCCGGGTTCAGCAGCGCTGCTAGGTCAGTGAAGCGCCGATCTGTGATCGGGGCTTGCCGGCCGTCGAGCAGGCGCGAGCCGCTGCGCTCGGCTGGTGGATGCTGGGCGATCAGTTCCTCGGGCAAAGTGAAGTCGAAATCACTCAGCGTGAAGGCGGTCTTGGCCAATGGCTTGGAAAGGGGCTGGGGAGTGGTCTGGGAGGGCGTCTGCATGGAGGCACAATTGTCCCATGCCGCCTTCCGCCGCTTCTTCTCGAACGTCTAGCCCGACCGCTGCGGCAGCGCCCAAGCCTGCCGAAAAAACGCACGCGCAAAA
The DNA here is from genome assembly GCA_947450765.1 of Comamonadaceae bacterium. Classification (GTDB taxonomy): domain Bacteria; phylum Pseudomonadota; class Gammaproteobacteria; order Burkholderiales; family Burkholderiaceae_C; genus Polaromonas. Next base: position 33,822 of record CANFXC010000020.1, read on the forward strand.
ATTGCTCGACAAACTCGGGTTGCGCCGTGACATTGATCTGGCGCTGCACCTGCCCTTGCGTTACGAGGATGAAACGCGTATCAGCCGGCTAGCCGATGCCCGCGACGGTGAGACCGTGCAGATCGAAGCCGAGGTGACGCACAGTGAGATCAGCTTCAAGCCGCGTCGGCAACTGCGCGTGACGGTGAACGACGGCAGTGACAGCTGCGTCTTGCGCTTCATCAATTTTTACCCGGCGCACCAAAAAACCCTCAGCATCGGCAACCGCGTGCGGGTGCGCGGCGAGTTGCGTGGCGGCTTTGTGTCGAGCGAAATGGTGCATCCCAGCTTCAAGCTGGCCGGAGGCGAATTGCCCGCGTCGCTGACGCCGGTCTATCCGACCGTCGCCGGTTTGCCGCAGGCTTATTTGCGCAAAGCGGTGCCTAGCGGTGTTGCCCGCGCCGATTTGAGCGAGACAGTGCCGGCTGAAGGCCTGGCCCAGCTGCGCGCTTTGTTCAGTCTGCGAGAGTCCCTGCGGTTCTTGCACCAGCCGACGCCTGATGTGGCGCTGGCGGCGCTGGAAGACCGCAGTCACCCGGCTTGGCAGCGGCTGAAAGCCGAGGAGCTGCTGGCGCAGCAACTGTCGCAATTAGAGGCCCGCCGTATTCGCGGCGCCATGCGTGCGCCGCCGCTCACGCCACCCGTTGAGCGCTCAAGCCAAGGCACACTGTATGACCAGTTGCTGGCGCAGCTGCCATTTCAATTGACAACAGCCCAACAGCGCGTCGGCCATGAAATTGACGCTGACTTGCAAAAAAATGTGCCGATGCACCGCTTGCTGCAAGGGGACGTTGGCTCCGGCAAAACCGTGGTGGCGGCGCTGGCGGCCGCCCGCTGCATGGACGCTGGCTGGCAATGCGCCTTGATGGCGCCCACTGAAATTCTGGCCGAGCAACACTTTCGCAAACTCATCAGCTGGTTGGAGCCGATGGGCATTCAAACCGCTTGGCTCACCGGCAGTCAAAAAGCCAAGGAGCGGCGCGAAGCCCTGGCCTTGATTGCCAGCGGCGAGGCCGGTTTGGTGGTGGGCACACACGCTGTGATTCAAGACAAAGTGGTCTTCAAAAATCTGGCGCTAGCGATCATTGACGAGCAGCATCGCTTTGGCGTGGCGCAGCGTTTGGCCCTGCGCAGCAAGATGACGGCAGACGGGCAGGAGCCGCATTTGTTGATGATGACGGCCACGCCGATTCCACGCACGCTGGCCATGAGCTACTACGCTGACCTCGATGTCTCGACCATCGACGAGCTGCCGCCGGGGCGAACGCCCATCGTCACCAAGGTCATCAGTGACAGCCGGCGCGACGAAGTGGTGGAGCGCATTCGCGGCCAGTTGGCCGAAGGGCGGCAGGTTTATTGGGTCTGCCCTTTGATCGAGGAAAGTGAAGCGGTCGACCTGACCAACGCCACCGAAACCCATGAGTCGCTGTCGGCGGCATTGCCCGGCACGCAAGTGGGTCTGCTGCATTCGCGCATGCCGGTGGCTGAGAAAAAAGCCGTGATGGCGCTGTTCAATGCAGGCCAGACCGGCGTGCTGGTCAGCACCACCGTGATCGAGGTCGGTGTGGACGTGCCGAATGCGTCGCTGATGGTGATTGAGCATGCCGAGCGCTTTGGTTTGTCGCAGTTGCACCAGCTGCGAGGTCGGGTGGGGCGCGGGGCGGCCGCGTCGGCCTGCGTCTTGCTGTATTCGACGGGCGACGGCCCGCGTCTGGGCGAAACCGCACGCGCCCGGCTCAAAGCCATGGCCGAAACACAGGACGGCTTCGAGATCGCCCGGCGCGATTTGGAGATTCGCGGACCCGGAGAATTTCTAGGCGCACGGCAGTCCGGCGCGCCCTTGCTGCGGTTTGCCGACTTGGCCACCGACACCGAGTTACTGGCTTGGGCGCGCGCGTTGGCACCGCTGATGCTAGATCGTCATGCCGACATGGCGCAGCGCCATATTCTGCGTTGGCTGGGCGGTAAAGCCGATTATCTGAAGGCTTGATCAAAACTTTCAGGCAATGGCGGCACAATGCCCGCATGACGCTGACTGAACTCAAATACATCGTGGCTGTGGCCCGCGAGAAGCACTTTGGCAAGGCCGCAGAAGCCTGCCATGTCTCACAGCCGACGCTGAGCGTGGCGATCAAAAAACTCGAAGAAGAATTGCAAGTCAAGCTGTTTGAACGCAATGCCAATGAGATCACAGTGACGCCGCTGGGCGAAGAAATCGTGCGCCAAGCGCAAAGCGTGCTGGAACAAGCCGACAGCATTCGCGAGATCGCCAAACGCGGCAAAGACCCGCTGGCCGGCGCGCTGCGGCTGGGCATCATCTACACCATCGGCCCGTATTTATTGCCTGATCTGGTGCGTCAAGTCATCACGCTCAGTCCGCAAATGCCCTTGATGCTGCAAGAAAACTTCACCGTGAAATTACTTGAGGAGTTGCGTACGGGCGAGATTGATTGCGCCATTCTGGCCGAGCCTTTTCCCGACACCAATCTGGCGATAGCGCCTTTGTATGACGAGCCTTTTGTGGCGGCGGTACCCAGCTCGCACCCGCTGGCCCAGCGTGACAACATCACCGCCGAAGAGCTCAAGCACGAGACCATGTTGTTGCTTGGCAATGGTCATTGCTTTCGCGACCATGTGCTGGAGGTGTGTCCGGAGTTCGCCCGTTTTTCCAGCAACGCCGAAGGCATCCGCAAGAGTTTTGAAGGCTCCTCGCTGGAGACCATCAAGCACATGGTGGCGTCCGGCATGGGGGTGACTTTGGTGCCGCGGCTGAGCGTGCCCAAAGGTGCGCTGAAGATGGATGGACAGCCCCAGCCAGCGGTTTTCGACGAGCACCCGTTCATTCGTTACCTGCCTTTTGAAGGCTATGTGCCGACGCGCCGCGTGGTGCTGGCTTGGCGTCGTAGCTTCACGCGCTACGAAGCCATCGCCGCGCTGCGCAATGCCATCTACGCCTGTGAGTTGCCGGGTGTCACACGACTGTCCTGAGTGCTGCACGGCTTGTCCCTCAGCGGGCACTTGATTCGCAGGAGGCGTAAAGTCACACCTTTATTTCAAAGGAAATTCATGTCTGAAAAATCATTTCCTGGCACGTCGACGGGCGCCCCGCGTATCAACATCGGGATCAGCGACGAGCACCGAGCCGCTATTGCGCAAGGGCTGAGCCGCCTGCTGGCTGACACCTACACGCTGTACCTGACCACCCACAATTTCCACTGGAACGTCACCGGGCCGATGTTCAACACGCTGCACCAAATGTTCATGACGCAGTACACCGAGTTGTGGGCGGCGGTTGACCCGGTCGCCGAGCGCATCCGCTCGCTTGGCCACCCAGCGCCAGGCTCTTACGCGCAGTTCACCCAGCTCACTTCCTTGCCAGATGTGCCACCGACCCCACCCAAGGCGCTGGAGATGGTGCGAATTCTCGTACAAGGCCATGAGGCCGTGGCGCGCACCGCTCGCAGTCTGTTCCCTGTGGCTGAGCAAGCGGGTGACGAGCCAACTGCCGACCTGCTGACTCAGCGTCTGACCATCCACGAGCAGTCTGCTTGGATGCTGCGATCGCTGCTGGAAGAGTGAGCGGGGGCAAGGTGAGCGTGTTGGGGGCCCATTACCTCCAACTGATTCGTTGGGACCGGCCTGCCGGTTGGCTGCTGCTGCTGTGGCCGACGCTGTCGGCGCTGTGGATTGCCTCGGGCGGCTTTCCCGGCTGGCACCTGCTGACGGTTTTCACCTTGGGCACCTTCCTCATGCGCAGTGCGGGCTGTTGCCTGAATGACGTGGCCGACCGTGATTTTGACCGCCATGTGAAGCGCACCGCGAACCGGCCTGTCACCAGCGGTGCGGTGTCTGTGAAAGCTGCTTTGCTGCTAGGCGCAGCGCTGGCGTTGGCCGCTTTTGGTCTGGTGTTAACCACCAACACCGCTGCGGTGTCTTGGTCATTTGCGGCGCTGGCGGTGGCGCTGGTCTACCCGTACGCCAAGCGCCATGTGGCCATGCCGCAAGCGGTGCTGGGCGTTGCTTTCAGTTTTGGTATTCCCATGGCTTTTGCCGCCGTGCAAGGGCACGTGCCGCTGTTGGCTTGGCTGCTGCTGCTCGGAAATTTGTTTTGGGTGCTGGCTTATGACACCGAATACGCCATGGTGGACCGCGATGACGACCTGAAAATCGGCATGAAAACCTCGGCCATCACGCTGGGCCGTTTTGATGTCGCCGCCGTTATGCTGAGCTATTTCTTGTATTTGCTCATCTGGACACTGGCGTTGGCATCACTGTCGGGGCTGGCGTTGAACGGGGCTTACGCTGTCGGTGTGGCGCTGGCTGTTGTGCAGGCTGTGTGGCACGGTTGCTTGATTCGTCACCGTGAACGCGCTGGCTGCTTCAAGGCGTTTCGCCTGAACCATTGGTTGGGATTCACCGTGTTTGTTGGCCTTGCCGTCACTTACGCCTTGCCTTGAGTCGCTGCGAGCAGACGTGAAAAAGCCCGCTTGAAGCGGGCTTTTTCACGGGCCGGAGCCAGTCGTTGGCAGGCGCTTAGGCGGCTGGAGCAGTGGCTTTGGCTTTCGAAGCGCGCTTGCTCTTCTTCGCTTTTTTAGCTTTGGCGGTACCTTTGCTGGCAGCAGGCGCTGCTTTTTCAGCGGGCGCCGCGGCTGGTGCTGCAGCCGGTGCGGCTGTCACAGCGCCAGCGGTTTGAGCTGCCGCTGGAGTGGAAATCACAGCCAATGGCATGGCGAGGACAGCAGCGCTAGCAAGGATGGTCAGAAATTTTTTCATAGTGTTTCCAGTGGTTGAAGGTGAGTGAGTCTAGTTAAAACCTGAACATGGACCCAGTGCTTTGACGCCCCAGATACAACCTTTCAACGTGGCTAAGGGCTTGGTCGTTGACCTGGTTTCAATGAATTGCGTTTTTGTGGCAATTAAAAAGATATTGGCTAGACATAGCCTTAGTCCGCACCAAATTCATCGCCGAGCTCGGCAGCGCGCTCACGGGCGGCTTGCATGGCTTGTTTGAATTGCTGTTTGACACCGCTGTGTTCCATGGCCGTCAGCGCTGCGTAGGTGGTGCCACCTTTGGAAGTAACGCGTTCGCGCAGCGTTTGCGGCGCGTCATTGGAGGCTTGGGCCAAGGCCGAGGCGCCGACAAAGGTCGCTATGGCGAGTTGCCGGGCTTGGGCGGCGTCCAGACCCATCTCGGTGCCGGCTTCCAGCATGGCTTCGATGAAATAAAACACATACGCCGGGCCCGAGCCCGACAGTGCGGTGACGGCGTCGAGTTGTTCTTCGTGGTCTAGCCACAAGTGGGTGCCTGTGGTTTCGACGACTGATTCAATCACCTGCCGGTCGGTGTTCGTCACGGCCGGGCGGGCCAGCAAGGCGGTCATGCCCTGACCAATCAAAGCGGGCGTGTTGGGCATGGCGCGCACCACGCGCTCAGTGCCGAGCCAGCGTGCAATGCTGTCTGAGCGAATGCCGGCAGCCACGCTCAGGTGCAGCGCTGTTAGCGTGTGGGCACGAACTGGCGCTGTCGCCTGATTGAAAACTTGCGGCTTGACAGCCCAAACCACTAAGTCGGCGTGCGCCAAGCTGGCGTCGGCGCTGGACAAAACTGTGACGCCGAACTGAGCCTTAAGCCGCTCAGCTTGCTCCGCAAAGGGTTCGACCACTTGAATCTGGCTGGGTGCCAGACCGCGCTTGAGCAGCCCACCCATGATGGCGCTCGCCATGTTGCCGCCGCCGATGAAGGCGATCTGTAATGCGCTGATGTTGCTGGCCATGCGGGTGCGGTCCTCTGGGTGTCTGGTGAAGCGAGCTGCAAATTGTCGCTGAAGCCGGCATCGACCCGAAATTAGGCGAATTCATCACGCTATGTCGGGCCTACAGGGCGCTGCCTACTTGACAAGGCAGTATTCAAAGCGAGCAAACGGCACAGCGCATGATTGGGCGGAATGCCAAGGACCCTCGAATTGTCGCAAAAGAGAGACAATTAACCCCTCCAAAGAGCTGTAAGACAGAATTCATGAAAATATAAACGCTGGCGAACAGCTTATTTTTCATTTGCTGTGAAGATTTTTGTCGGCTGTGTGTTGACGCAAGGTATTTATGCAGTCATAATCGTGGGCTTCGCTCCAAAAAGCGGAGACTTCTGCCCAGCGGAAGCAGTGCGAGTGGTTCGTACTGTGGACGACGGGCCCAAGACTGACTGGCTGAATGGCTGCCTTGAGTTAACTCAAGCAACTGATCAACTGGTGCAAGTTGGGACTAATTTAAATGATTCAAACGCAATCCAAACTCGACGTTGCTGACAACACGGGTGCTAAATCCGTGATGTGCATCAAAGTGCTGGGCGGCTCTAAGCGCCGTTACGCCAGCGTTGGTGATGTCATT
>CANFXC010000021.1 GCA_947450765.1 Comamonadaceae bacterium
CAGTAGTGTCCCAACGTTTTTCAGAGGAGCGAGAGCTGTTGAGGCTCAAATTCTGAATCTGTGTCGGGTGTGGGTGGCGTAAGTAGTTGATTTATTGGGGTTGTTTCAAACATGGTCAAGCTCAAGATTTGTAGGATTTCATGAAGACTGTTGGGCAGATGCAAGCGTTTCTTGGCAATCGCGATCAGCACGTAAGTGCAGACCGCAATCCAAATCTGCGTCTTGACCGCGTTCTCGGTGGTTCCAAAAAACGTCTTGATCCGCAGGTGCTGCTTGATCCACTTGAAGAACAACTCGACCTGCCAGCGCTGGCGGTACAGGTCTGCGATCAACTCGGGCTTGAGGGCGAAGTTGTTCGTCAAAAACGTGAGCCGTTTGCCGCTCTCGTCCTTGGCCACCACGCGGCGCAACGTAGTGGGATAGTCCTTGCTGGAAGCGACTACAAACAACACGCCAGTTTGGTCGCACACGATGCTCGAGCTGGCTCTGTCCACGGGGTTGGAGTAGCGGCGCTTGAACTTGGTGTTGGATTTGGCGCGGGTGACAAAAAAAGCACCGGCTTGATGGATCACAAACAGCCGCTGAAAGTCCAGATACCCGCGATCGAGCAAGTAATAAGCACCGGGCTCGATGTGCAGCAGGTCCAAGGTGTTGACCTCGTGCACCTTGCCATCGGTGATGTGAATGAAAGTGGGAATGGAGCCGCGCAGGTCCAGCAGGGTGTGGAGTTTGATGGCCGCCTTGTGCGCTCGAAACGGTGCCCATGGGTAGACCGACAGACACAGATCGATCGTGGTGGCGTCGAAGGCGTAGACCGTTGCGTCCAGCTCTATTGCCAGCGGGTCTTGGGCATACAGCGGTCGCGCCATGGCAATCAAGTGTTGCGCCAAGTCGGCGTAGATCTGCCAGGGCCGAGTGGCGTTCGCATTGGCCAGCGTGTTGCGGGAGACGGTCTTGCAACGCAAGCCCATGTGATACAGCCGTTTGGCTTGGGCGCGCAGGTTGACCTCTATATCGCGCAGGGACTCGCGGTAAGTCAACTGCGCAAAAGCCATCGTCAAGAACTGGTCCATGCAGGTGAAGTCTTGGACCTTGTGGTCGCCTCGGTGCGTGGCGACGCAGCGGCGAAAAGTGCTCAGAGGCAGGAAGGCCATGAGTTGAGAGAAAACAAGCTTGCCTTGGTTCATGGCGGTCCTTTGCGTGAAGACGCAAAAGACCATAAGTCATGGAATCGACTTTCAAATCGAGACCAGACTGAAATGCTAAAAAACCAAGGTGAATCATTAACTTACGACGTCCTGATGTGAAAACGTTGGGACACTACTGTTTCAAAGATAAAAAATAACAAGGGAAACGAAGACTGAAAATAGGGGCGATCAAGCGCTCAAATCAAACACCAGCACCTCGGCATCTTGGCCTTTCGTCAGGTTCAAGACGCTCTCTGCTTCGAGCTTGGCCGCGTCGCCAGCCTGGAGCCGCTGACCATTGACGTGCAGTTCACCGCGAATCAATTGCACATAGGTTTTTCGCTTGGGATCGAGCACCAAGCTCGCTGCTTCAAGGCCATCAAAAAGACCGGCGTACAGCCGCGCATCGGCATGGACTGTGACCGAGCCCAAAGCGCCATCCGGTGAGGCCACCAAGCGCAGCTTGCCGCGCTTGTCGGCATCTGCAAAACTCTTTTGCTCGTAACCTGGCTCAATGCCGGTGACGTTGGGTTGAATCCAGATTTGCAAAAAATGCGTGACGGAATCCTGCGAATGATTGAACTCGCTGTGCGAGATGCCGCGACCGGCGCTCATGCGCTGCACATCACCCGGCGGAATCGACGCGCCGTTGCCGATATTGTCTTTGTGGCCGATGGCACCGCTCATCACGTAGCTGATGATTTCCATGTCACGGTGACTGTGCGTGCCAAAACCGGTGCCCGGTGCAATGCGGTCTTCATTGATGACGCGCAAATTGCCAAAGCCCATGTGCGCTGGGTCGTGATAGCCGGCAAAAGAAAACGAGTGGTAAGACTTGAGCCAGCCATGGTCGGCATAGCCGCGTTCTGCAGACAATCGCAAGGTCAACATGGCAAATCCTTTCAATTCAAACAAAACAGCAAAAGCTCAATCTAATCAAGCCATCAAAGAGCTAATCACCTTTTAAGACCCAAACTTTAGCCTACTCTTGATATTTCATTGTTGAACGTTTTTGGCGTCAAAATTCAAAATATTCGAATGCACATGCCCAACGCTCAGCATGAGCCGAAGCGGCAAAGGCATCCAACCGATGCGATAAACTTAAAAATTAATCGATAAATTAGCAAACATCTGACATCTATGGCGCGCAAGCCCCCTCTTCCTTCCGCAGCTGACGGCAGCGTCGGCATCACCCGTGCGAGCGCCGTCTATGAGCAATTACGCGCGGACATCACCCACGGGGTTTTAGAGCCGGGCAGCAAACTGCGTGTCGAGGCCATGTGTCAACGCTATGGCGTGGGCGCCAGTCCACTGAGAGAAGCGTTCAGCCGCTTGTCGTCCGAAGGTCTGGTAGACCGCACCGAGCAACGCGGCTTCAATGTGACCGCCTTGAAGTGGGACGAGTTGCCCATCCTCACGCACAGCCGGGCCCAGATCGAAAGTCTGGCCCTGCGCGAATCCATCAACGCACGCGACACAACCTGGGAACATGAACTGGTGCTGCTGGTGCACCAACTCTCGCGGACACCCCGGTCACTGGCGTCCGACAACTACATTCCAAACCCGGAATGGGAAGCCTTGCACCGCCAGTTTCACAAGGTGTTGTTGGCACGCTGTCCGTCACGCTGGATGCGCGGTTTCTGTGACAGCTTGGCCGATGAGGCTTACCGGTTCCGCCAAGTGGCGGCGGGCCAAAATTTCAGCTCACGCAACGAGCACACCGAACACGTGGCGATTTTTGAAGCAGCCATCGCTGGCGACGCCGACAAAGCCGTCAAACTGCTGGTGCAGCATTACACGCGCACCGCCACGCTGGTCGCCAGCCAAGCCAAAGCAGGCGGCCACAGCGCCTGACTTTGTCTTAGCGAAGGTGAGCGTCCTCAGACGATCTTGATGCTCAGGTTCGGTAAGCCGTCGATGTGGCAATCGATGACATCACCGCGCACCACCGGCCCGACGTTCTCTGGCGTACCCGAGTAAATGATGTCGCCAGGCATCAACTCAAACGCCTCTGAGAGCTTGCTGATCTGTTCGGCCACGCTCCAGATCATCTGGTTCAGGTTGGCGTTCTGCTTGGTCTGGCCGTTCACCTTCAGCCAGATGTTGCCTTGGGTGAAAGGCCCAGTCTGCGTCGCCAAATGCAGCGGTCCGATCGGGGCCGAGCGGTCAAAACTCTTGCCGATTTCCCACGGTTTTTTCTCGTCGCCCAAAGCACGCTGCAAATCGCGCCGCGTCATGTCCAGACCCAGTCCGTAGGCGTAGACATGCTCCAGCGCACGCGCCATCGGAATGTTGCGCCCGCCTTTGTTCAGCGCCGCCACGAGTTCGACTTCGTAGTGGTAGTTTTTGGTCAGGCTCGGGTAGGGATGGTCAGCCACGGTGCCGGGCGCGACGTTTTGAATCGCATCGGTTGGCTTTTGAAAAAAGAACGGCGGTTCACGTGTCGGGTCTGAGCCCATCTCGCGTGCATGCGCCGCGTAGTTGCGGCCAATGCAGTAAATTCGGCGCACCGGAAACTGCATGTCGCTGCCGACGATGGGCACATAAGTGGCGGGCACATCAAACGGCGTTTTAGGCTGCTGCGTCTGCTGTACGGCATTGCCGGGCAAGGCGCAACCCGCCAGAGCACCCAAACCCAAGGTGGTCACAGTTTGAAATATTTGTCTACGTTGCATTGAAGTCTCCCGGTTAATAATAGTTATTTAGCTGTACGCCAAACGGATTTTGAGCCTGTTTGTCAGGCTGTGACCGGATTGGACAAAATACCAACACCTTCAATGTCAATCTCGATGGTGTCGCCGGCTTTCATCCAAACTGGCGGCGTGCGTGCGTAACCCACACCGCCGGGCGTGCCCATCACCAGCACGTCGCCGGGCTCAAGCGTCATGGCCTCAGACAACAGCGAAATCGTGCGGGCCACGCCAAACACCATGTCTGTGGTGTTGGCGTTCTGCATCACCTGACCGTTCAAGCGCGACTGGATACGCAAGCCGGTGCAACCGGGTGGCAGTTCATCGGGCGTGACCAGGCTCGGGCCAAAGCCGCCCGTGGCGTCAAAGTTCTTGCCAATCGTCCATTGGGTGGTACGGCGTTGGTAGTCGCGCAGGCTGGCGTCGTTGAAACAGGCGTAGCCAAAGACCGCCGTCAAAGCGTCTGCCTCCGAGACAAATCGGGTGCGCTGGCCAATCACCACGGCCAGCTCGGCTTCAAAGTCGAGCTTGTCTGAAATGGCCGGTACCTGCAATGGCGCGCCTTGGGCCAGCAGTGAGGTTTCACAACGCAAAAAGAAAGCCGGGTATTCAGCGATCGCGTTACCGCCCTCTTTGGCGTGGTCGTGGTAGTTCACGCCTAGGCAAATGATCTTGCCGGGTTGCGGCACGCAAGGGGCCAGCGTGACCGCGTCAAGCCGGGTGGGTGTGGCCGCGGCGGCGCGGCTCTTGACGTCAGCCAACAAGCCGGGTTGACCGGCCGACAAGGCGATGAATTCACGCAGGGTTGATGGCAGTTGGCTGCCCAGTTGACGGCTGTCAACGACGCTCGATTCACCGACTAAAACGCCCCAGCCTGGGGTCACACCATCGCGGTAACTGACAAAACGCATTGCATTTCCTTTTTCTATCACTAAGAAGGCTAAGAAGGTTCACTGAACCTGGATTTTGAGATCTTTGACGAGTCGGCCCCACTTGCCAGCTTCGCTTTCGACATAGCGCCGCAGCGTCGGCCGGTCCATGCGGACGGCTTCAAGCGAGAGATTTTCGAAACGATCTTGCAAGGACTTGGCGCCCAAGGCTTTGTTGATTTCGTTGTTCAGAAAATCGAGCACGGCGGGTGGTGTTTTGTTGGGCGCAAAGACGGCAAACCAAGTGTTGGCTTCAAAGTCTTTGTAGCCCAGCTCAGCCACCGTTGGCACATCGGGCAGAGCCGGACTGCGCTTCAGGGACATGACGGCAATCGGCCGCACCTTACCTGTTTTGGCAAATGGAACAGCTGGCGGCATCGAGGTCGAGGCGATCGGCACCTGACCGCTGACAACGGCATTGGTGGCCGCCGCCGGCTGAAACGGCACATGCGTGATGTCGACCTTGGCCAGTCCGCGGAACAACCACTCAGCACCCAAGTGCGTCGTCGTGCCGTTGCCTGACGATGCATACGCCATGGTTCCAGTGCGGGCCAGCGCCAGCAGCTCGGGCAACGTGCTGGCCTTGACGTCAGGATGCACGTACAACAGGTTCGGCGTGAAGCCGCCCATCGCCACCGGCTGCAAATCATTCACTGCGTCATACCCGGCGTGACTGAACAGGTTGGGGTTCACCGCATAGGCAACGCTGTGAAACAGCAGGGTGTAGCCGTCGGCAGGCCCATTCATCACGCCTTGCGTAGCAATGTTGCCTCCCGCGCCCGGCTTGTTTTCGATGATCACCGGCTGCCCCAGCGAGACGGACAACTGCTCACCAATCAAACGGGCCACGATGTCGGTGGAACTCCCAGGCGCAAAAGCCACCACGAAACGAATTGGCTTTTCAGGAAACGCCGCATGGCTGATTCCGGCTAGAAACAGAGCGACCAGCAGGCCAACAGCAAAGCGCTTCATGGGAGTTCCCCTTGGTTATTGCAGATTAAATTTTATCGACAAAATTTGCTTTTACCATTTTTATCGATAAATTTAAGATTCCCTGGTCAGTAGGTCGAACGACCGCCGGAGAGATCAAATACCGCGCCGGTCGAAAAAGAACAGTCTTCTGTGCACAGCCAAGCCACCATGGCGGCAACTTCTTCGGGCGTCCCAAAACGCCCCATGGGAATCTTGGACAACATGAAGGCGATATGTTCGGGCGACATTTGGTCAAAAATCGCAGTCTTCACGGCAGCCGGCGTCACGCAGTTGACGCGCACACCCGAATCGGCCAACTCTTTACCCAATGATTTGGTCAAAGCAATCACTGCCGCCTTGCTCGCGCTGTAGGCGCTGGCATTCGGATTGCCGTCTTTACCGGCCACCGATGCGATGTTGACAATACGGCCGTAATTGTTGGCGCGCAGGTGCGGCACCCACTCACGGCAACACATGAAAAGCCCCGTGAGATTGACATCCATGACCTGTCGCCAGTCGTCTACCGGATAGTCCCACAGCTTGACGTTAGGCCCCGTCACGCCAGCACTGTTGATGAGGGCGTCGACCCTTGGCGAGATCAGCAGTGTCGCCTTGACGGCGGCTTGGACGGACGCATGCTGGGACACGTCAACCATCACCGCTGACGCTTTGGAGCCTAACTGGGCTGCCGCTTTTTCAGCCGCTACCTGGTCACGATCCCAGAGCGTCACGCTGCCGCCGGAGTGGAGCAAACGCTGCGCAATAGCAAAACCGAGGCCAGTGGCACCGCCAGTCACGACCGCATGACGGCCCTTGAAGTCAAGCTGATTCATATGGTCATGCCTCCGTCGATACTGTAGTGCTGACCTGTCACAAAAGCTGATTCATCGCTGGCAAGGAAAACCACCAGTGGCGCAATTTCGTGCGCCTTGGCAAGCCGTCCCATCGGCTGCCTGGCGATGAAATTTTTTCGAGCTTCGATCGGATCTTCAAACACATTGATGCGATCCTGCAGCGACGGCGTGTCAACAGTCCCCGGACAAATGCAATTGCAGCGCACCCCCTGCATCACATAGTCAGCAGCCACACTTTTAGTCAGGCCGATCACTGCCGCCTTGGAAGCGCCGTACACAAAGCGGTTGGGCAAACCCTTGACGCTGACGACGCTGGCCATATTGATGATGCTGCCTGCGCCCTGACCCGCCTTGTTCAACAGCATCTTGGGTAACGCGGCCTGAATCATCCAGAACTGCGAGCGCACATTGAGATTGAAAGCGAAGTCCCACTCCTCATCGGTCGCTTGCAATATAGAACCCGCATGGACAAAACCTGCGCAATTAAAAAGCACATCCAACACTGGCATTTCATTCACCAAGTGAGCGATGGCAGTCTTGTCCATGACATCCAGCACACGGGTCTTGATGTTGGGTTGATCGCCATAAGCCGCCAATAATTTTTCATTCACATCAGTGGCCCAAACCTGGGCACCTGCCGCGGCCATCGCCAACGCGCTGGCCTTGCCGATACCCTGCCCGGCGGCAGTGACCAAGACGGTTTTTCCTTGAAGTCGCATGAAGTCTCCTTTAATCAATCAAAAATATTGGCCATGCTGAAATGTCAGGTCGGCACGCTACAGGGTTTAGCCGGATGCGCATCAACGCGTAATCATGGGATTATTAATTGGCCTGACCACTTGTCCAATTCTGGCTAACCCTTAATTCATTACGCTGATTGCTGCATGCCACTTCAAGCTGTTGAACCCAAGCGCCTGTACCGCCAGATTGCCGAGCAGTTGCGCACGCTGATCGTCAAAGGTGAATTTGCTGTTGGCAGTCGACTGCCAGCTGAACGTGACTTGGCCAAGCAGCTGGGCGTCAGCCGACCCTCGGTGCGGGAAGCCTTGATCGCGCTGGAAGTCGATGGCTGGGTTGAGGTTCGCACAGGCTCTGGCGTGTACGTTTTGAGCCGACCCAAGCGAAGCAAGTCAAAGCTGCTTGAAACGCCAGAGTGGGGACCGTTGGAACTCATCCGCGCCCGCAAGTTGGTTGAAGGTGAAATTGCGGCCGTAGCCGCGCTGCAAGCCAAACGTAAAGACATCGTCACCATGCGCAGCGCCCTGGACATGATGATCGATGAGGCCGGGCGCGGTGTATTACCACTTGACGGCGACCGGGCTTTTCACACCGCCATTGTTGAAGCCTGTGGCAACGCAGTCCTGACTGAAACAGTGCAAGGCTTTTGGGATTCGCGACGTGGACCGTTGTTCATGCGCTTAGGCGGGCACTTTGAAAACATTAAATCGTGGCATTCGGCGATTGCCGAACATGAAGCGATTCTGGATGCCATCAAGGCCCACGACAGCACCGCTGCCCGCACCGCCATGCACAGCCACATGGACAAGTCCCACGCCCGATTCAGCGCGAGTTGGCGTCGATCAAAAACCAGTTCTTGAAAGCCGGTCCATTCCAGTATCTGCAGTCACTATTTCTAATAACTGAGGAGACACAATGACAAAACGATTGACAATTAAAACGCTCGCCCTGTGCGCATTGCTGGCCGGCATCACCGGCAACTTTAGCCTGGCTCAGGCCCAAACAAAGCTGAAGTGGGCGCATGTCTATGAGACCTCCGAGCCATTTCACAAATGGTCGGTCTGGGCTGGCGATGAAATCAAAAAGCGAACCAACGGTCGTTACGAAGTGCAGGTTTTTCCAGCCTCGTCCCTAGGCAAAGAATCCGACATCAATCAAGGCATGACCTTGGGCACGGTGGACATCGTTCTGACTGGCGCCAGCTTTGCCGCATCGAGCTACCCGCCGCTGGCCGTGACCTACTTTCCCTTCATTTTCCGCGATGCGGAGCACCAACTTAAATACGCCAAGAGCGATGTTTTCAAGGAACTGGCCCAAGGCTATGACAGCAAGAGCGGCAACCACATCACCGCCCTGAACTATTACGGTGCCCGCCACCTGACCTCGAATCGGCCCATCACCACCGCCGAAGACATGAAGGGGTTGAAGATCCGAGTACCGGATGCACCAGCCTACCTGGCTTTTCCGAAATCGCTGGGCGCCAACGCCACACCGATTGCCTTTGCCGAGGTCTATCTGGCTTTGCAAAACGGCACGGTCGATGCGCAAGAAAACCCGCTGCCGACCATCATGGCTAAAAAGTTTTTTGAAGTGCAGAAAAACATCTCCCTGACCGGCCACATTGTCGATTCATTGTTGACGGTTGTCGGCGGCCCGCTGTGGGCCAAGCTGTCAGCGACAGACAAGGATATTTTCACGGCCGTGATGCAAGAAGCTGCTGAAAAAACCGGGCGCGAAATCATGGCCTCTGAAGCCCGTTTGGTTGACGAGTTCAAGAAGAAAGGCCTCAACGTGATCAACGTTGACAAGAATGCATTCCGTGCGGCCGTGTTGAAAAATGCAAAGCCATCCGACTACGGCTACCGTCAGTCTGACTACGACCGCATCATTGCGATCAAGTAAGCCATGCAAGACCTTGATGCCGGTCCCAAGATCATGGGGGACGATGGCGAGTTCCACGTGCAGGACGACGCGGTAGACCTCTCCGGAACAAGCCTTGAAGCCTGGGCGGCACTGGGTATTTTTTGGTTACTGGGTCTGACCGTTTTCTACCAGTTTTTCACCCGTTACGTGCTCAATGACTCGGCCGCATGGACCGAAGAAATTGCCCGCTACCTGCTGATTGGCGTGGTGTTTATAGGTGCCTGTATCGGGGTCAGCAAGAACAACCACATCCAGGTGGACTTCTTCTTCAAATTCATGTCACCCCGACTAGCCCGCAGCATGTCGACCGTGGTTGATCTACTGCGCGTGCTGTTCCTGATTGCCTTCGCAGTTCTGACGCTGATGATGATGCTGCGCCTGAGCCATGCGCGCATGACGATGGTTGATTTGCCGATGAACCTAGTCTATGCCTTCAGCCTGGTTGGCTTCACTGTCATGAGTTGGCGCGCGATTCAAGTCGCCCGCCGTCACTGGAAGCGCGGCTACAGCGTGCTTGAACGACCCGAAACCTCTTTCGAAGACGCTTGAGAAAAACATCCCATGCTGAAAATAATTTTTCTGTTGCTGCTGAGCGGTGGCATACCGGTGGCGCTGGCCATGGCGGGTTCAGCGCTGGTGTATATCTGGTGGACAGGCGGCCTACCGCCGTACGTGGTGATCCACCGGATGATCAGTGGGATCGACAGCTTTCCGCTGCTGGCCGTTCCTTTTTTCATTTTGGCTGGTAACCTGATGAACAACGCCGGCATCACCAACCGCATCTATAACTACGCGCTAGCACTGGTCGGATGGATGAAGGGCGGGCTCGGCCATGTCAACATTTTGGGCTCGGTGATTTTTGCGGGCATGAGCGGCACGGCGATTGCTGATGCAGCCGGTCTGGGCACGATCGAGATCAAGGCGATGACTGACCATGGCTACAGCAAGGAATTTTCGGTCGGTGTGACGGCCGCCTCTGCAACCCTAGGCCCCATCATCCCGCCAAGTCTGCCCTTTGTGATCTACGGCATGATGGCCAACGTCAGTGTCGGCTCGCTGTTCCTAGCCGGTATTTTGCCGGGCGTGCTGATGGCCATTTTGATGATGCTGACCGTCAGCTACTTTGCCTATAAAAACAAGTGGGGCGGTGACGTCAAGTTTGAGTGGCCCCGCGTCATTAAGGCGCTGATCGAAACTGCCGTGGTGATCAGTTGGCCGTTGACGATGTGGTTGCTGATTGTCCATGGCGGTCTGCCTGCGCAACTGACCGTGTTTGTTGGCCTCGTCGTGCTCTTCATGGCCGACAAGGTCTTCAAGTTCCAGGCCGCGCTGCCCATCATGACACCCGTCTTGCTGATTGGCGGCATGACGGCCGGTATCTTCACACCGACCGAAGGCGCGATCGCTGCCTGCCTGTGGGCCATGGTTCTCGGGTTTTTCTGGTACCGCACGCTGAACTTCAAAGCCTTCGTCAAGGTTTGTCTGGACACCGTAGAAACCACCGCGACGGTGCTCTTCATTGTGGCTGCAGCCAGCATTTTCGGCTGGATGCTGACCGCCACCGGCGTGACTGCTGCTATTGGTGAATGGGTGCTGGGTTTTACCCAAAACCCGTACATGTTTCTATTTCTGGCCAATCTCCTGATGCTCTTCGTCGGCTGTTTTCTGGAGCCGACAGCCGCCATCACGATCCTGGTGCCCATCCTCGTGCCGATCTGCCAGCGTCTGGGCATTGATCTGGTCCATTTCGGACTGGTGATGGTGCTGAATCTGATGATTGGCTTGTTGCACCCACCGATGGGCATGGTGCTGTTTGTGCTCGCCAGGGTCGCCAAGCTGTCAGTTGAGAGAACCACCATGGCCATCCTCCCGTGGCTGGTGCCGCTGCTGGGCAGCCTGGTCATCATCACCTACATCCCGTCCCTGGTGCTTTGGCTTCCCAATATGGTTTTCAAATAAATGACACCCTTCATACGCCTCCATCCTTCCGACGATGTCCTGATTGCCCGCGCCCAACTGGTGGGCGGTGCCAGCATCGAAAACATCACCGTCAAAGGCCTGATCCCCGCCGGCCACAAAGTGGCTACCCACCCGCTGGCTGCTGGCGACCCGGTACGTCGCTACAACCAAATCATCGGCTTTGCCAGCAGGGCCATTGCCGCCGGTGAACATGTTCACAGCCATAACCTGGACATGGGTCCCAACAAAGGTGACTTCGAACGCGACTACGCATTTGGCGCTGATGTCAAACCCGAACCGGCGCGGCTTGAAGCCAGCTTCATGGGTATCAAACGCGCAGACGGGCGTGTTGCCACCCGAAACTACATCGGTATTTTGTCCAGCGTGAATTGCTCAGCCACAGCAGCGCGCGCCATTGCTGATCACTTTTCTCGCCACAACCATCCGGCTGCACTCGCTGATTTTCCAAACGTCGATGGCGTTATAGCGTTGACACACGGCACCGGCTGCGGCATGGATGGCGACGGCATGGGCATGCAGTTGTTGCGGCGCACGCTCACTGGGTATGCAACGCACGCCAATTTCGCGGCCGTGCTGGTCGTCGGCCTTGGCTGTGAATCGAATCAGATCAATGCTTGGTTGGCTAACAGCAGCCTGCAAGAAGGCGCGACCCTGCGCGTCTTTAATATTCAGGACAGCGGTGGCACCGGAAAGACTGTCGCCAAGGGCATCGCGCTGGTCCATGACATGCTGCCCAAGGCCAATGCGGTCAAACGTGAACCTTGCAGCGCAGCCCACATCACGATCGGTCTTCAATGCGGCGGCTCCGACGGTTATTCCGGCATCAGCGCCAACCCGGCATTGGGTGCTGCGGTTGACCTGCTGGTGGCCCACGGCGGCTCAGCTATTCTGAGCGAGACTCCAGAAATTTATGGTGCGGAGCACTTGCTGACGCGTCGGGCGGTGAAGCGCGAAGTCGGCGAAAAACTGATTCAACGCATCAAATGGTGGGAGCATTACACCGCCATTAACCAAGGCGAAATGAACAACAACCCCTCGCCTGGGAACAAGGCCGGTGGACTGACCACCATCCTGGAAAAATCGCTGGGGGCGGTCGCCAAAGGCGGCACTAGCAACTTGCAAGCCGTCTATGAATACGCCGAAAAGGTGACGGCGCATGGCTTTGTCTACATGGACACGCCGGGCTACGACCCGGTCAGCGCAACGGGTCAAGTCGCTGGCGGTGCCAACCTGATTTGCTTCACCACGGGCCGCGGCTCAGCCTATGGCTGTGCACCATCGCCCTCACTGAAGCTGTCAACCAACACCGCGTTGTGGCAAAAGCAAGAAGATGACATAGACATCAATTGCGGCGAGATCATCGACGGCACCAGCAGCGTTGCCGAGATGGGCCGGCGAATTTTTGACCGCGTGCTGGCCACAGCCTCCGGTGAAAAAAGTAAAAGTGAATTACATGGGTACGGACAGAACGAGTTTGTACCTTGGCAGGTCGGCGCAGTCATGTGATCGCTTGAATACTTCTTAAAACCTGTCAAGACTGAATCTCTGCAGACCATGCACAAAACTCACCAAGCTACCGATTTACGCACACACGTGGCAGCTGTTTTAAGGGCCGCTGGCAGTTCTCAAGAAGAGGCCACCACCGTCGCTGACAATTTAGTTGAAGCCAATCTGCGGGGGCACGACTCGCATGGCGTCGGCATGCTGCCGCGTTATGTGGAGGCCGTCCTTGAAGGCGGCCTCAAACCCAATAGCAACGTCCACCTGCGAATGGACACGGGCACCCTCCTCAACCTTGACGGACAGCGCGGCTACGGTCAGGTCATCGGTGAGCAGGCCATGCGATTGGGCATCGATCGGGCCCAACAGCACGGCAGTTGCATCATGACGCTGGGCAACACGCACCACTTGGGCCGCATCGGTCACTTCGCTGAAATGGCCGTGGCGAAGGGCTTGGTCTCACTGCATTTTGTCAACGTGTTGTCACGACCGGTTGTCGCGCCCTTTGGCGGTGCCGACGGGCGTTATGGCACAAATCCATGCTGCATTGGCATCCCGCTGGTGGGGCGCCCGCCTTTCCTGCTCGACTTTGCCACCAGCCGGGTGGCGCAAGGCAAGATGCGCGTTGCTCACAACGAAGGCCGAACAGTCGCGCCGGACACCTTGATTGACGAGCACGGCCGACCCACGACCAACCCGGGCGTCGTTGTCGTCCCGCAAAGCAATGGTTTGTTCGGCGCATTGCTTGCATTTGGCGAACACAAGGGCTACGGCTTGGCTGTCGCCTGCGAGTTATTAGGCGGCGCACTGACGGGCGGTGGCACGTGGCACAAACCCACCGACCCCAAGGTTCGAACCATTCTCAACGGCATGTTGACCATCTTGATTGACCCCACCAAACTGGCGACGCAAGTCTCGTTTGAAGAAGAGGCTTTAGCCTTCGTTGACTGGCTGAAAGCCGGACCCGTGAGCGACGATTTTGATGCCGTACAGGTCGCTGGCGAGCCAGAACGGCTGACCCGCGCGCAGCGCCAAATTGAAGGCATTCATATCGATGACCAGACCTGGCGCGAAATCGTTGCAACGGGGCAAAAAGTCAATGTCAAAGTACCCAACCAATGACGCAGACGCATGGATTTTTAAGATCAAAGCTAGGGTAGATGCTAATGAAATAGCAATGTGGCAATGGTAAAAATGTTGAGATTCATTCAAACGTACTTTTTCAGGTGTATATGGCTGCAGTACAGATTAAAAATGTTGAAAAATATTTCGGCGAAACCCACGTTATCCGGGGTGTAGACATTGACATCGAGGACGGTCAATTCACCGTCCTTGTCGGACCCTCAGGGTGCGGCAAATCAACGCTGCTGCGAATGATTGCCGGCCTTGAAGAAATTGGCTCTGGCGACATCTTCATCAGCGGGAAACGTGTCAACAACATGATGCCCAAAGAGCGGGACATTGCCATGGTGTTCCAAAATTACGCGCTGTATCCACACATGACCGTCCGCGACAACATGGCTTTCAGCCTGATGCTCGCGAGACAGCCCAAGTCCGTGGCGGATGAACGGGTGATGAAGGCCGCGAATATCCTGGGTCTCGTCGATCTCTTAGATCGCTTTCCGCGCCAGCTTTCAGGCGGCCAACGGCAGCGTGTGGCGATGGGGCGTTGCATCGTGCGTGACCCGCAGGTGTTTCTTTTCGATGAACCTTTATCCAACTTGGACGCCAAGCTTCGGGTTCAGATGCGGACCGAGATCAAAGAGCTGCATCAGCGCCTGAAAACGACGTCTGTTTATGTCACGCACGACCAGATCGAAGCGATGACCATGGCCGACAAAATTGTCGTGATGCGGGATGGACTCGTTGAACAAACGGGCTCACCGCTGGAGCTGTACGACTATCCTGCCAATCAATTTGTCGCCGGCTTTATCGGATCGCCGTCCATGAATTTTCTGCCTGGTGTGCTACGCCGCAGTGGCGGCACTGCCGTGGTCGAACTCGCTGGCGGGCTTCGCATTCCCGCCCCCGTTCAGGCCGGTGGTCAAGACGGACAAAACGTTGTTTTCGGCACGCGCCCGGAGCACATGGAGCTGACGGACGCCAGCACAGGCGTCGCCACTGAAGTCATCGTCGTTGAACCCACTGGGGCAGACACGCAGATCTTCAGCAAGATTGCGGGCGTCGAAGTTACCAGCGTATTTCGGGAGCGTCACACCTTCCGGCCGGGTGAAACCATTCATCTCAGACCCGATCCTGCACGCGCCCATTTGTTTGATGCCGCCAGCGGCAAGCGACTGGCAACCTGAGTTTTTTTTCTTGCTTGACCCAACCCTAAGGAGATGTTCATGTCGGATTTGAATCGTCGTAAGTTCCTGGAAAAAACCTCGGCTGCAGCTGGCGTCGTAGCGGCACCGATGATGTGGCCGAGCACGGCCCATGCTCAATGGAATAACCAGCCCGAAAAAGGCGCAAAACTGCGCGTATTACGCTGGAGCCGCTTTGTGCAAGGTGACATCGACGCCTACATGTTGAATGTCAAAAAATTCACCGAGAAGACTGGAATCGAAGTACGGGTTGACAACGAAGGCTGGGAAGACGTCAGACCCAAGGCAGCCGTAGCCGCCAACACCGGTTCTGGCCCAGACATCATTTTGTCAACCAATGACGATGCCAACCTTTACCCTGACAAGCTGCTGGATGTGACCGATCTGGCCACCTATCTGGGAAACAAGTATGGTGGCTGGTACCCGGCCTGTGAGGCCTACCTGCGACCGGATGGCAAGAAGTGGATCGGCTTAGGGCTAGGCGCTTCGGGTGCCTACATGGTGTACCGCCAAAGCCATCTGAAGGCGGCCGGCTTCGACACCTTTCCGAAAGACACAGATGGCTTTCTGCGGATGCTGAAAGCGCTGAAGGCCAAGGGCACACCGGCCGGTTTTGCACTTGGCAACGCTACCGGTGATGCGGTGTGGACGAACTGGCTGATCTGGTCGCATGGCGGCAAGTTAGTCGACGCCAACAACAAAGTTGTGATCGACAGCCCGGAAACCATCAAGGCACTTGAGTATGGCAAAGAGATGTACGCCACCTTTGTCCCTGGCACGCTGTCATGGCTCGACCCCAACAACAACAAAGCGTTCCTGGACGGCCAGATCAGCGTCACCAACAACGGTATCTCCATCTACTACGCGGCAAAAAATTCGACTGATCCGAAGGTTCATGAACTGGCCGCCGACATCAATCACGCGGCGTACCCCATTGGCCCTGTCGGTGTGCCGACCGAGTCGCATCTGTTCTTCAATCAGATGATCATGAAGTACACCAAGTACCCGAAAGCCGCCAAGGAGTTCCTGCGCTTCATGATGGAGAAAGAACAGTTCGACCCATGGCTGACTGGCGCAGGTGGCTACATCGCGCAACCGCTCGCGGCCTACGAGAAGAGTCCCATCTGGACGGCGGATCCGAAGAACGCGGTCTACAGCAACGGCGTCAAAAACATGCGTCCTGCCGGCTACGCAGGCAAGCTGGGTTACGCCTCAGCGGGCGCCGGCGCCGACTTCATCGTCGCCAACATGGTGGCCGAAGCAGCCAGCGGCGCCAAGACGCCGAAGGAAGCCGCCGAACGCGCTCAGAAACGAGCCGAACGCTATTACAAAGTCTGATCAACGTGCTTCTTAACGCGTCTTTGACAGACTAGTACAGCCACCCAGGTTGCCCATGAGGGGACCTGGGTGGTGGCGTCATTTCATTTTTTATTGCAGGCTCGACTGAACTTCACCATGCTCCAAAAACTGCAAAACAGCCGCAATGCCTTGGGCTTGCTTTTCATGTTGCCGGCCGCGATATTGCTGGTGCTGTTTCTAACTTACCCACTGATCCTGGGTGTCTGGCTCGGCTTCACAGACACCAAAATCGGCCGCGACGGTGTATGGATCGGACTTGAGAACTACCTCTTTCTGCTTGGCGATGACAGCGTCACACAGCTGGCCTTGTTCAACACTTTGTTTTATACCTTTGTCGCCAGCGTGCTCAAATTCGGCTTGGGGCTGTGGCTGGCGATTCTGCTGAATCAACAGCTTCCCTGCAAAACTTTTTTTCGCACGATCATCCTGTTGCCTTACATCGTGCCGACGGCCTTGTCTGCCATTGCTTTTTGGTGGATCTACGACTCGCAATTCTCAGTTTTGAGTTGGCTTTTCATGAAAATGGGCTTGATCGACCACTACATCGATTTTCTCGGTGACCCATGGAACGCACGCTTTGCAACGATCGCGGCCAACGTCTGGCGCGGTGTGCCGTTTGTCGCCATCACGCTGCTGGCCGGTCTGCAAACGATTTCACCCTCGCTGTATGAAGCTGCGGCCATTGATGGCGCCAGCGGCTGGCAGCGTTTTCGCTTCATCACACTGCCTTTGCTGACGCCGATCATCGCGGTGGTCATGACCTTCTCAGTGCTGTTCACCTTCACGGACTTCCAATTGATCTACGTCCTCACACGCGGTGGCCCGCTGAATGCAACGCACTTGATGGCGACCTTGTCTTTCCAACGGGCTATTTCCGGGGGAGCCTTGGGCGAAGGCGCTGCCATTGCAATTGCCATGGTGCCCTTCTTGTTGGCCTCGATTCTTTTCAGCTACTTTGGTTTGCAGCGTCAAGCCTGGCAACAGGGCGGAAGCGACAAGTAAGCACTTCATGAACTCCTGCAACCCATTTTTCTATTAAGGCACTCATGAAACAACAGGACAACGACAGCCCGGGCATGAGCTTTCTCGACTCAGTGCCACGCCGCGCAGTCACCGTTTATATTCCGCTGGTCATTTTCGTTTTTGTACTCCTCTTTCCGTTTTACTGGATGACGATCACAGCGTTCAAACCAGACACAGAACTGCTTTCTCGGGATGGCAATCCATTTTTGCTGATCGCCCCAACGTTGGCTCACTTCAAGAAACTGATTTTCGATACGGCCTACCCTGAATGGCTCTGGAACACCGTCATCGTCTCGGTGGTTTCAACCTTTGTCTCTCTGGCGGCTTCAGTACTGGCAGCGTATGCCATCGAACGCCTGCGTTTCAAGGGCTCAAGGCAAGTGGGCTTGAGCGTTTTTCTGGCCTATCTCGTGCCGCCATCCATCTTGTTCATTCCGCTGGCAGCGATTGTTTTTCAACTCGGCTTATTCGACACACGCTGGGCTTTGATACTCACCTACCCCACCTTTCTGATTCCATTTTCCACTTGGCTGTTGATGGGTTACTTCCGATCGATTCCCTATGAACTGGAAGAATGCGCACTGATTGACGGCGCCACCCGTTTTGAAATTCTCTGGAAGATCATCCTGCCGCTGGCAGTACCCGGCTTGATTTCGGCAGGTATTTTTGCCTTCACCTTGTCTTGGAACGAGTTCATTTACGCGCTGACCTTTATCTCATCTTCGGAGGTCAAAACAGTCGCAGTGGGCACGATCACTGAGCTGGTGGATGGCGACGTCTACCACTGGGGGCCGTTGATGGCAGGCGCGCTTCTGGGCTCCTTGCCCGTGGCCATCATCTATTCGTTCTTCGTAGAATATTACGTGTCCGGCATGACAGGTGCTGTTAAAGAATAACTCGCCAGGTGGCACGTCGATTGCAGGCCAT
Source organism: Comamonadaceae bacterium (assembly GCA_947450765.1). Classification (GTDB taxonomy): domain Bacteria; phylum Pseudomonadota; class Gammaproteobacteria; order Burkholderiales; family Burkholderiaceae_C; genus Polaromonas. Next base: position 18,410 of record CANFXC010000021.1, read on the forward strand.
GTATCGGTCCTGCTTCTTTCACTATGCAGCAGACGACACAGCGCGTATTCACGTTGATGGGTCCAACTGTTGTTCACAAATTTAAGGATGTTTCATGACCGATCCCAAAGACAGAAAAAAGAAACCGGAAGAACTGCGCAGCCAACAATGGTTTGGACGCCAAGACCGGGATGGTTTTGCCTACCGCAGTTGGGTCAAGGGCAAAGGGGTTCCGCATGACCAGTTTGACGGTCGTCCCGTCATTGGCATCTGCAACACCTTCAGCGAACTGACGCCCTGCAACTCTCACTTTCGCACGCTGGCCGAACAAGTCAAGATCGGCGTTTATGAGGCGGGCGGTTTCCCACTCGAATTCCCGGTGATGTCGCTGGGCGAAACACTGCTGCGCCCTACCGCCATGCTGTACCGCAACTTGGCGAGTATGGATGTCGAAGAAAGCATTCGCGGTAACCCAATTGACGGCGTTGTGTTGCTGATGGGTTGCGACAAAACCACCCCCTCATTGGTGATGGGTGCAGCCAGTGTCGACTTGCCGACTATTGGCGTGAGTGGCGGCCCGATGCTCAACGGCAAATGGCGTGGCCAGGAACTGGGTTCCGGCACCGGGGTCTGGAGCATGAGCGAGCAAGTCCGCGCGGGCACGCTCAAACTCACTGAATTTTTTGAAGCTGAAAGCTGCATGCACCGCAGTCATGGCACATGCATGACGATGGGCACTGCCAGCACGATGGCCTGCATGGTCGAAGCGCTGGGTCTGGGTCTGCCTGGCAATGCGGCTTATCCGGCGGTCGATGGACGGCGCAATGTGCTGGCCCGTATGGCAGGCCGTCGGGCTGTCGAAATGGTCCACCAAGATCAAAAGCTGTCCACCATCCTCACCCGCGAAGCGTTTGAAAATGCCATCAAGACGCTGGCGGCCATTGGCGGTTCCACCAACGCCGTGATTCACTTGATTGCGATTGCCGGTCGGATTGGCGTCAAGCTGAACATCGAAGATTTTGACCGACTCGCCAGTGAGCTCCCTTGCCTGGTGAATCTGCAGCCATCGGGCAAATATTTGATGGAAGACTTCTGTTACGCCGGCGGGCTGCCTGTAGTGATGAAAGAAATTGCCCAACACCTGCACACGAACGTCGTCACTGCCAACGGAAAAACCGTGGCTGAAAACATCGCCGATGCAGAAAACTACAACACGGATGTGATCAAACCGCTGTCAGCGCCTTTCAAAGAAAAAGCCGGCATCGCGATTTTGCGAGGCAATCTCGCACCACGGGGTGCTGTGATCAAACCAAGTGCTGCCACGCCCGAGTTGATGGTGCACAAAGGCCGGGCCGTGGTCTTTGAGAATATTGAAGACTTCCACGCTCGCATCGATGACGAGGATCTCGACATCGATGAAACCTGCATCATGGTGCTGAAGAATTGCGGCCCCAAGGGCTACCCCGGGATGGCCGAAGTCGGCAACATGCCCTTACCCCCCAAGGTTTTGCGCAAAGGCATCACCGACATGGTGCGCATCAGCGACGGTCGCATGAGCGGGACGGCCTACGGCACGGTAGTCCTTCACACGACCCCTGAAGCGGCCGCCGGCGGTCCACTGGCCGTGGTTCAAAACGGCGACATGATTGAACTGGATGTGCCCAATCGAAAGCTCCATTTGCATGTCAGCGATGAAGAATTAGCTCGCCGTCTGGCCGATTGGAAAGTACCTGAGCCACCCATGAATTCAGGCTATTGGAAGCTGTACATCGACCGCGTCTTGCAAGCCGATGAAGGCGCCGATCTGGACTTTTTGGTGGGCAAACGGGGCTCGTTTGTGCCGCGTGACAACCACTGAGCCAAGAGCATACCGACATGAAAATACTCATCACCGGTGGTGGCGGCTTTGTGGGTGCCCGGCTGGCAAGGCAGTTGCTACTCAAAGGTCAGCTCACGGGCCAAAGCATTGACGAGCTTCACATTGCCGATTTATTTCCGCCACCTGCAGACCTGATGGCCGACGCAAGGGTGCGGGTACACACCGGACCGCTACTGGCGCAAACCGAGCTGTTTGCCAGTGGCTTTGACGGGGTCTTCCATCTGGCTTCAGCCGTCTCCGGAGAATGCGAGCTGGACTTTGACCTGGGGTTGCGCTCTAACCTCGACAGCACCCGCCTCTTGCTGGACGGTCTGCGCAAGGCCGGCAACGCCCCTCGCCTGGTCTTTGCCAGCTCAGTCGCAGTGTTCGGACCCGATGTGTCCAACCCCCTGCCAGACTTGGTCACTGACAACACCTTGCCGTCGCCCCAGACGTCTTACGGCACGCACAAACTGATGTGCGAGCACTTGATTGCCGACTACACGCGAAAAGGCTTTGTCGATGGCAGGTCTGCCCGCCTGATGACTGTCACGGTGCGACCTGGCAAACCGAATGGCGCCGCATCGTCCTTCTTCAGCGGCATCATCCGCGAGCCGCTGGCCGGCGTTGAAAGCATCTGTCCGGTCGATCTCAACGTCACACATCCGGTGGCTTCACCGTCCAACGCAGTTCATGGATTAATCACCGTGTTCGAAGCCAGTCGCCAAGCCATGGGCGGACGTCTGGCGCTGAATCTACCGGGACTCAATGTACGCGTTGGCGACATGTTGCAAGCCCTGGAAGATGTGGCCGGACCACAGGTTCGTCAGCTGGTGAAATTTGAGCGCGACGAACGCATCGCCGGCATCGTCGCCAACTGGGCCCGAGGCGCCAGCTCGGAACGAGCATTGGCCCTGGGTTTGCGTCCGGATGTCTCGTTCACCAGCATCATCGAGCAATACATTCAGGATTGCCAACAGCCTAGCTATCCAGCAGACGCTCTGAAAGGTCTCAAACGCTAAAAATCGACTCTAGGCATGGAAGCTGGGTCACGGTTGTTTCTAATACACAATAGATTCAACACAAAACGGCATGAGTAGCTTTCAAGACGCCCTTACCCCTGAAGCCCTGCGCATGATCGCCACGGTCGACCGCACCGGCAGCATGGCGGCAGCGGCGCGCGAACTGGGCGTGGTGCCCAGCACGCTGACCTACCGCGTGCGGCAAGTCGAAGATGCGCTGGACGTGCTGCTGTTCGACCGCTCGTCACGGCAAGCGCAACTGACTGAGGCGGGCAAGGAACTGCTTCGCGAAGGCAATCGACTGCTGGCTGAACTGGATGCCATGGCCAACCGGGTCAAGCGCGTGGCCACCGGCTGGGAACCGCAATTCACTTTGGCCGTTGACAGCGTGATCTCGCGCACGACGGTGATGGAATTATGTGAAGCTTTTTTTGCGCTGGGTCCGCCGACCCGCATCAAGATTCGTGAAGAAGCGCTGTCGGGGACTCTAGCCGCACTGACGTCTGGCCAAGCCGACTTGGCCATTGGCGTGACCATCGAGCCCACCACCCAATCGGGGTTTCACAGCAAGTTGCTGGGCCCGATTAAATTTATTTATGCGGTGGCACCGCACCATCCACTGGCCAACGCGCCGGAACCGTTGAGCGACATCCAGTTGCGGGCACATCGCGCGGTGGCCGTAGCCGACTCAGTTCAACGCGGCGGCGGCTTAACGGTCGGGCTGATTGGCGGGCAAGACGTCTTCACCGTGCCCGGTATGCCGGCCAAACTTGAGGCTCAGTTGCGCGGACTGGGCGGCGGATTTTTACCTGAGTACCTGGCTCGGCCGCACGTGCAGGTCGGCCAGTTGGTGGTGAAGCAGGTGCAGCGCCCGACCCGCGTTTCTAAAGTGAGTTACGCCTGGCGGCAAGACCTTGGCACACGTCCCGGGCGGGCACTTCAATGGTGGCTGGAGCAGCTTGAAAAACCCGCCACCCGCACGGCCCTGCTGGAGCGCCCGAATATTCCATGAAGCCCCTTATGGATTCAGCCAGTTTCTGCGTGTAGAGTGTGTCCAATGATGGCAACTGAATAATCAGTCACCTTCTGCAAATGTCCGATCAACAGAACGCCACAACAAGCTAAAAAGACATGCCAAAAAAATCAAAACCTCCCGCTCGTCCCGCCGCTTCAGCAACCCCGGCCGCACCGCGTCATATCGCTGTGGTTGGTGCCGGCATTGCGGGCGTGGCTTGCGCCCGCACGCTCATGCAGGCGGGCCACAAGGTCAGCTTGTTTGAGAAAAGCTTGGGCACCGGTGGCCGCATGTCCACACGGCAGACGACGTTTGGTGGTTTTGACCACGGCACGCAATACTTCACGGCGCGGGATCCGCGCTTTATCAAAGTACTGCAAGCAGCCCAAGAAATAGTGCGGCCCTGGAGCGCCAACACCGTGCGCATTCTTGACGAAGTGGGCCGCGTTTTTGCAGCCTCACTGCCGCCGAAAGAGCCGCATTGGGTTGCTTCGCCAGGCATGAATGCCTTGGTTCGCCACTGGGCCCAACCCATTGAGTCCGCCGGCAGCCTGACGCTGCAAACACAAGTGACGCGCATCGAGCGCGACACCCTGCACCCCAAGCGCTGGCAACTGCAGACCGATGGCAGCGAAGGCAGCCGCCGCGTCTACTCAGGCTTTGACAACGTGGTGCTGGCCGTGCCTTCACCACAAGCGCAAGCGCTGCTACTCAGCTCTCAACTGGGCAAATCCATGTTGCCTAAACTCGCCAAGGTAGACGTCGCTCCTTGCTGGACGCTGATGCTGGCGTTTCCGCAAGCCGTGCAGCCCAATCTGACTTACCTGGGCCCGCAATGGAATGCCGCTCGCAGCACGCACCACCGCATCGCTTGGCTGGCACGCGAATCATCTAAACCCGGCCGTGATCCGATCGAGCGCTGGACGGTGCAAGCCAGCCCCGAATGGTCACAACGTCACTTGGAAGACGACGCTGAACGCGTCAAGGCCAAGCTGCTCAAAGCCTTCACCGAGATCACCGGCATCCGCGCCACGCCGTCGCACGCCGATGTGCATCGCTGGCGCTACGCGCAAACCACCGCGCCCGCCGGCCAAAGCCATTTTTGGGATGCCAAGGCCGGCATCGGTCTCTGCGGTGACTGGTGCTTGGGACACCGCGTCGAGGACGGTTTTGTTTCCGGTCTTGAAATGGCGTTGTCGATTGCTTAACTGCGTGACTGTTTGAGCCAACCGCCTTACATCGGCCGCTTCGCGCCCTCACCCACCGGCCCGCTGCATGCGGGTTCGCTGGTGGCGGCGCTGGTCAGCTGGCTGGACGCCCGCGCCCACGGCGGTCAATGGCTGGTGCGCATTGAAGATGTCGACACGCCGCGCTGCGTGCCCGGTGCGGCCGACACGATCTTGCAGCAACTGGCCTCCTGCGGGCTGTTGCCAGACGCTGCCCCGGTCTACCAGTCGCAACGCGGTGCGCTGTACAAACAGGCGCTGAACCAACTCACCCATGCGGGCCTGGCTTATCCCTGCGGCTGCTCCCGACAAGACATTGCAACGGCACTCGCCGTCAGTGGTCACGCCCGCGAACGCCATGGCGAATTGATTTATCCGGGCACGTGTCGCGCAGGCTTGAGCGGCAAACCAGCCCGCGCCTGGCGCTTCTTGACGGCTGAAGTTGGCCAGCGCGCAGAAGTGACTTGGACCGACCGGCGCCTCGGGCCGCAAACACAAAACGTCAGCGAACAGGTCGGCGATTTTGTCTTGCGCCGAGCCGATGGGCTCTGGGCTTATCAGCTGGCCGTGGTGGTCGATGACGCGGCGCAAGGCATCACCGACGTCGTGCGGGGTGAAGACTTGGCCGACAACACGGCGCGCCAAATCCTATTGCAACGCGCCCTCGGTCTGCCGACGCCGCGCTACCTGCACACGCCCCTGGTGCTGGATGCCGACGGTGAAAAACTCAGCAAACAAAACGGCGCTCAGGCACTGTTGCTGAGCAATTCGCCGGCCGTGCTGGCGGCACTGAACGCGGCAGCCGCCTGCCTCAACTTGCCCTCGGCCAGCGGAACGCTGACGGAAGCCTTGGCTCAATGGGCGCAGCGATGGACAGCGCAATGGGCACTAAAATCCTCCGGTGAACGATTCCACCACTCCCCCGCTTGACGCTCCTGGCGCTTCCTCAGAAGCCAAGCCGCACCACCGCACCATCCGCAGCTTTGTGCTGCGCACGGGCCGAACCACGGCCGGGCAAGCCAAAGCCTTCACCGATGTCGGTCCGCGCTTTTTGCTCCCGTACACCGGCCAGCCCGTGGACTTTGCAACGGTCTACGAGCGCAACGCCCCGACGATTCTGGAAATTGGTTTTGGCATGGGCGAAGCCACGGCACAGATTGCAGCGCTGCGCCCACAAGACAATTTCTTGTGCTGCGAAGTCCACACGCCCGGCGTGGGTGCGCTGCTGAAGCGCATCGACGAGCAATCTCTGCCCAACATTCGCATCCTGCAGCACGACGCGGTTCAGGTGATCGACCACATGCTGCCGCTGGCCAGCCTAGATGGCGCGCACATCTTTTTTCCAGACCCGTGGCACAAGACCAAACACAACAAGCGCCGCCTGATCCAGCCACCGCTGATCGCCAAGCTGGCCGCCCGCCTCAAGCCCGGCGGTTATTTGCACTGCGCCACCGATTGGCAGCCGTATGCAGAGCAGATTCTGGAAGTGCTCAGCGCTGAGCCTTTGTTGAAAAATACCGCCGGACCCGACGCTGGCGGCTACGCCCCCAAGCCTGATTACCGACCCCTCACCAAGTTTGAAAACCGCGGCATCAAACTCGGCCACGGCGTCTGGGACCTGGTCTTCCAGCGCGTGTGAGCCAGCTGCCCGCGCACGGTCTGACAACGCGGCTGGGTGTCAGCCCAAGCTGTGTGGGCTTGCCTGCCGGTCCTTGGCGCACCATCACTGATTTTTTGATTGAACGCTTCCCGGCGATTGGCCGTGACGTTTGGCTAGAGCGCATGGCCTCAAGCCAGGTGGTCGATGAATTTGGCGAACCCGTCACGCCCGAAAGAGCTTATCGCGGCCACATACGGGTCTATTACTACCGCGCCTTGCCGACTGAAACGCGTTTGCCTTTTGAAGCCACTGTGCTGTACCAAGACGCGCATTTGGTGGTCGCCGACAAGCCGCATTTTTTACCCGTCACGCCGTCCGGCCATTACCTGCAAGAAACCTTGTTGGTGCGACTGAAAAATCTGCTGGGCATTGACGCCCTGATTCCGATTCACCGGATCGACCGCGAAACCGCTGGCTTGGTGATGTTTGCTGTGCAACCGGCCGAGCGCGATGCGTACCAAAGCCTGTTCCGCCGGCATGAGGTGAGCAAGCACTACCAAGCGGTGGCGCCTTGGCGTGCTGACTTGCCCTTGCCGCTGGTGCGCAGCAGCCGGATTGTCGAAGACGAACCCTTTTTCAGGCAGCGTGAAGTGGCAGGAGAGTCCAACAGTAAAACCCATGTGGCCGTGCTCGATGTGCAGGGCCAGCAGGCGCTGTATGCCCTGAGTCCGGTCACAGGCAAGAAGCACCAATTACGGGTGCACATGAACGCACTGGGCCTGCCGATTTTGAATGACCGCATGTACCCGCCCGTGGCCGATACGCCCGATGACGACTACCGCTACCCGCTGCAACTGCTGGCGCAGGCGATTGAGTTCACCGACCCGGTGACCGGGCAAGCGAGGCGCTTTGAAAGCCGCCTCAGCCTGGCATGGCCCTTGAAACCTGACTAATCAGGCTTTGATTTCTTTGGCCGTGATCTGGTATTTGAAATCGTCAGGGGCGTAAGGGTCGAACCGACCTTCGATGTTTTCAGCCATCGGGTACATGAAGAATCCAAGCTTTTCGCCGCTGGACTTGGGCAAGGCCACGTCATGCGCGGTGTTGAAAGCCATCCAGTTGCCTTCCCAGCCGCCAAACAAGGCCTTGTTGACAGGTGCCACCACCGGGTTGCTGATGTTCTTGATCCAATCGCTGGTTTCCAGACGCATGACCTTGGCCACATCGGCCGGGTCCATGGCCACCCAGCCGTAGCCCGTCAAGTAAACCTCTGAACGGCAATGTTGCGCGCCCTTCAGGCTGGCCGGGTTCCCCGACAGCTCTTTGTAGCCAAAGGCCGAAGCCACCAGCCGGATGCCGTAGACATCACGTGCAGGGATGCCAACCGAGCGGCACAAACCAACAAACACGGCATTCAGGTCGGCGCACTTGCCGCCCAGATTGCCGGTTTCCAACATGGTCTTGATATCGCCTACGCCGCAGCCGCGCACAGTCGGTTCGCGGTAGGTGTTTGCCACCGTCCAGTCATACAGCATTTGGGCTTTTTGCACGTCGGTCTTGGCGCCTTGGGTGGCGGCCAGCGCCGTCTTGCGCACAATGCCATCGGTCGGAATCAATGCCGTAGCGCGGGTGTAATAACGCAAGGTGTCAGGCGCTTCGGCAGGAGCCGTTTTTTGGGCCCAGTCGGTGACCCGGTTTTGGGTCTGCACGCGACTTGTCAGCTCGACAAAAGGTTGGGCTTGGTCGGCGGTAAACGCCACCATCAACATCTTCACGCCTTGCTTGCCGTCCGTGGTCATCTGGGCAGCACCGTTGCTGAAAAAGTTGCTTTCCTGCGACTGCTGGTAGTCGCTGTTGACTGACGGCACGGGCAACCAGACCGCCGTCGCGCCCACCGGCTTGACGATGTCAACGCGCGTGGTCACTTCAAACGTGCGCCAAGGGCTGCTTTGGGGCGCGAATTCGCGGCGGGCCGGGGCCGGTGTTTGGGCCAAGCTCAGGCTTGGCAGGACAGCTGCGACGGCGGCAGCTGCCGAATTTTTGAGAAATGTACGGCGTACAGTGGTCATGAAAAAACTCCGAATGGGTGAGTGGCAACGTGCATCGGCGCAGGTGAAGATGCGCCGAGATGTTCCACCAAAAAGTTTTGGGCTGCTGAAATGAGCAGGCCCACGCCCCGTGAGGCAGAGCAGATTATCGCCCGATAGCGAGCCCGCGCTACATCAAACCGTCAACCAGCTTCTCTGCCGCTTTGCCCGTCCAGTCAACTTCACCCTGAACCCGGCTGCGCGGTTTGCCTCGGCTGTCAATCAACAGCGTGGTCGGGAAGACCTTGACGCCCCACTGCCGGGCCAGTTTTCCATCGCTATCTAGCAGCACTGGCAAAGTGACGCCCGTGGATGTGGCGAAGCGAATGGCGCGGGCCGGCGCTTCCTTGAAGTTGATCGCCAGCACCAATAGTTTGTCAGAGCCATACAAGTCGGCGAGTTGCTGCAACGAGGGCATTTCAGCGCGGCAAGGCTCGCACCAGCTGGCCCAAAAATTCAGCAGCACCGGGCGGCCTTGCAAGTCAGCGGCACGCCAGCGCTTGCCGGTGATGTCGAGCAAATCAAACGCGGCCAAAGATCCCGCCCAAGGCGAGACCACAAAGGCCGGACCGGTCAGCGACTGCGAGGCGTTTTGGGCTGAAGCCCAAGGCGCGGCGCTGGCCAATGTGGCCGCCGCCATCCCTTGCAGGCAACGCCGACGTGACGGATTTTGCAAAGTGTTCAAACCCGCTCGGCCACCCAGGCCTGAACAGAATCAAGTGCAGCGCTGACGCGCGACGGATCGGTGCCGCCGGCCATGGCCATGTCGGCCTTGCCGCCGCCTTTGCCGCCCACTTGCTGCGCCACAAAATTGACCAGTTCGCCGGCTTTGACTTTGCCCGTGCTGTCAGCGGTGACACCGGCGGCGATTTGCACCTTGTCACCGTCGACAGCAGCCAGCACGATGACGGCTGTCTTGAGCTTGTCTTTGAGCTTGTCCATGGTGTCGCGCAAGGTCTTGGCGTCAGCGCCTTCTAGGCGTGCAGCCAACACTTTCACGCCGTTGATGTCGATGGCTTGCAGCATCAGCTCGTCACCTTGCGATGAAGCCAGTTTGCCTTTCAGCGCGGTCACTTCTTTTTCAAGCGCGCGCACTTGGTCCAGCACTTGGCCGATGCGGCTTTGTAGCTCGACCGGGCTGGCCTTGAGCGATGATGCGGCCGCCTGCACCGTGGCTTCCAGCGACTGCAGATAAGCCAGCGCGTTCGCACCCGTCACGGCCTCAATACGGCGCACACCTGCCGCCACACCGCTTTCGCCAACAATCTTGAACAGGCCGATGTCGCCGGTGCGGCCCACGTGGGTGCCACCGCAAAGTTCCTTGCTGCTGCCGATGCTCAAGACGCGCACAGTCTCGCCGTACTTTTCGCCGAAGAGCATCATGGCGCCAGTTTTTTGCGCTGACTCCAAGTCCATCACGGCAGCGTCAGTCGCGGCGTTGGCCAGAATTTCGGTGTTGACGCGAATCTCGATTTCACGAATCTGTGCGTCAGTCACAGGAGCGTTGTGTGCGAAGTCAAAGCGCGTGCGCTCGGGGTTCACCAAGCTGCCTTTTTGCTGCACGTGTGTGCCCAGCACTTCACGCAAAGCCTTGTGCATCAAATGCGTGGCGCTGTGGTTGCGCACGGTGGCTGCGCGCAGGGCCAAGTTCACCTGCGCGGAGACATGATCGCCGACGTTCAGCGTGCCTTGGGCTACTTCGCCGTGGTGACCAAACACATCGGCCTTGATGCGCTGCGTGTCGCCGACCTCAAAGCGGGCTGAGCCACTGACCAGCGCGCCTTCGTCGCCAACCTGACCGCCGCTCTCCGCATAAAAAGGCGTGGTGTCCAGTACCACCACTCCAGTTTGGCCAGCATTCAAAGCGACCACCGGCACGCCGTCGAGGTACAGCGCAACAATCTTGGCGTCAGCTTGCAACTGCTCGTAACCGACGAATTCATTGCCCGCGCCGGTGTAGTCCAGCGCACGGTCCATCTTGAACTTGCCGGCGGCACGCGCCTGCGTCTTTTGCTTTTCCATCGCCACGGCAAAGCCGGCTTCGTCGACGCTGAGACCGCGCTCGCGGCACACGTCAGCCGACAAATCAAGCGGAAAACCGTAGGTATCGTGCAGCTTGAAGGCGACCTCGCCCGGCAACACAGCAACGCCGCCGACCAAGGCAGCGTCGAGTATCTCCATGCCGATGGCCAGCGTTTCAAAAAAGCGCTCTTCTTCGGTCTTCAAAATATCGGTGATGCGCTTTTCATCGGCTTTGAGGCGTGGGTAAGCGTCACCCATCTGCAGCACCAAGTCAGCCACCAGCTTGTGAAAAAACGGTGTCTTTTTACCCAGCTTGTAGCCATGACGAATCGCCCGACGAATGATTCGGCGCTGCACATAGCCACGGCCTTCGTTGGACGGCACGACACCGTCGCTGACCAAAAATGCGGTGGCGCGAATGTGGTCGGCAATGACGAACAAGGACTTGTTGCCCAAGTCGGTCGCGCCTGTTTCACGCGCTGCGGCTTTGATCAGCGCGTCAAAAATATCGATCTCGTAGTTGCTGTGAACGTGCTGAAGAATGGCGGCCAAACGCTCCAAGCCCATGCCCGTGTCGACACAAGGCGCAGGCAACGGTTTGACAGAGCCGTCGGGCTGCATGTCGAACTGCATGAAGACGTTGTTCCAAATCTCAATGTAGCGGTCGCCGTCTTGTTCGGGCGAACCGGGTGGGCCACCGGCGATCTCGGGGCCGTGGTCAAAAAAGATCTCGCTGCACGGACCGCAGGGGCCGGTGTCGGCCATCATCCAAAAATTGTCTGACTGGTACTTGGCGCCCTTGTTGTCGCCAATGCGCACCACGCGCTCAGGCGGCAAGCCAATCTCTTTGGTCCAGATGTCGTAGGCCTCGTCGTCGTCAATGTAGACCGTGGCCCAGAGCTTGTCTGCTGGCAATTTGTAGACTTCGGTCAGCAGTTCCCAAGCCCACTTCAGCGACTCACGCTTGAAGTAGTCGCCGAAGCTCCAGTTGCCCAGCATCTCGAAAAACGTGTGGTGACGCGCGGTGTAACCGACGTTTTCCAAGTCATTGTGTTTACCGCCGGCGCGCAAGCAAGCTTGCACTGACGCAGCACGCACATAAGGGCGTTTGTCTTCACCGAGAAACACATCTTTGAACTGCACCATGCCTGAGTTGGTGAACATCAGCGTCGGGTCATTGCCGGGCACCAGCGGGCTGGACTGCACCACCGTGTGGCCTTTGGACGCGAAGAAATCAAGAAAAGTCTTGCGGATGTCGGCGACGGTGAAATTGGGTTGGCTCATCTTGGAAGGGCTCTGTTGACCTCAGGCCCGCGAAGGCCTAGGTTGCATATAAGTGCTTGTTTCGGGTAACCCATGATTATAAGTTTTGAGGCACGCCGTTACCATCGCTGCCAAGATCGACCCACTGGACACGACCATGACAGATAAAAATCCAGCTTTTTTGCCTAGACCCCTCGCCCCCTCAGAGGTCAACGGCACCCGCCGAAAACTACTGCAGACTGCGGCGGCCACCCTGGCCGCACCGTGGGCAATGACCCATGCTGCAGGTCAAATTGCGGGCGGCAAAACCATCACGCTGGTTGTGTCTTATGCCGCAGGCGGTGGTGCCGATTTGATGGCGCGCCTGATTGCGCCCCGCTTGGCGGAGGCTTTGGGTCAAACCGTGGTGGTCGACAACAAGCCCGGGGCCAGCGGTCAGATAGCGGCCAGCCAAGTGGCGCGCGCCACGCCCGATGGCACACAACTCTTGCTCGACGCATCGTCCTTTGCGGTTAACCCGTCACTGTTTCCCAAGCTGCCCTACGACTCAGAAAAAGCCTTCACGCCGTTGGCCGTCTTGGCACTTTTCCCCAACGTATTGGTGTGTTCGCCCCAGTTTGAAGCCAAGAGCGTGCAGGACCTTGTCAAACTGGCCAAGACCAAGCCGGGTCAGATTTCCTACGCCTCGTCAGGCAACGGTTCCGCGCAACACTTGGCAGGTGCGCTGTTTGAAGCGCGCGCCGGCGTGAGCTTGGTGCATGTGCCTTACCGCGGTGGCGGACCCGCGATGAATGACGTCATGGCCGGGCAAGTGCCGCTGTTCTTTGCCAACGTCGCGTCGTCGCTGGGACAAATCCAATCGGGCCGACTGCGTCCATTGGCGGTGACCAGCCGCCTGCGCACCCGCGCGCTGCCCGACATTCCGACCATGCAAGAAGCGGGCGTTGCCGCGTATGAAGTGTTGGAGTGGAACCCGGTGCTCGGCCCCGCCGGCATGGACCCACAGGTCAAGTCCACATTGGTTGCAGCCCTGCGCAAAGCGATGGCCGACCCGGAAGTGCTGGGCCGCATCCGCGCTTTGAGCGGCGAGGTTTTTCCTGACGGTGTCGATGGCCGTGTCGCGGCTTTTCTCAAAGCCCAGCAAACCCAATGGGCTCAAGTAGTACGGGACCGGAAAATCACCGTCGGGTAATGGCGGTCGAACTCACTCGGGCAGCCTAAACAGCCCAAGCCGCTTTAAAAATTCCTGTAAAGTTAAACGTCAATCCCATCACCGGGACGCATCAACACAACAGAGACTCAACACAATGGACATGAAAACCTCCCCCCTTGCCCTGCTCAATGACCCGACTCTTTTAAAGACCGATGCACTCATCAATGGCCAATGGGTTCAGGGCAGCAACCGGTTCGATGTGAACGACCCCGCCACCGGCCTGAAACTCGCCGACGTCGCGAATCTTGGACCCCAAGACGCCAACGCGGCCATTGACGCGGCCAACGCGGCCCTGCCCGCCTGGCGCAACAAAACCGGCAAAGAACGCCACGGGATTTTGCTCAAGTGGTACCAGTTGCTGATGGCCAATGTGGAAGACTTGGGCCGCATCATGACCGCCGAGCAAGGCAAGCCCTTTGCTGAAGCCAAAGGCGAAGTCGCTTACGGTGCCAGCTTTGTCGAGTGGTACGCCGAAGAGGCCAAGCGCGTGAACGGCGAAACGCTGCCACAGTTTGACAACAACCGCCGTCTGATGGTGTTGAAGCAACCCATTGGCGTGTGCGCAGCCATCACGCCGTGGAATTTTCCGCTGGCCATGATCACCCGCAAAGTCGCCCCCGCACTGGCCGCCGGTTGCACGGTGGTCATCAAGCCTGCCGAGCTGACGCCGCTGAGCGCGCTGGCCGCCGCCGAGCTGGCCCTGCGCGCGGGTATTCCACCGGGCGTGCTGAACGTATTGACCGCTGACGGCGACAACTCCATTGCGGTGGGCAAGGTTTTTTGCGCCAGCGACGTGGTGCGCCACATCAGCTTCACCGGTTCCACAGAAGTCGGCCGTATCTTGATGGCGCAAAGCGCGCCGACAGTCAAAAAACTCGCCCTTGAACTTGGCGGCAATGCACCCTTCATCGTCTTTGATGACGCCGATGTGGACTCCGCGGTTGAAGGCGCGATGGCCAGCAAATACCGCAACGCCGGCCAGACCTGCGTCTGCGCCAACCGCATTTATGTGCAAGACGGGGTGTACGACGCCTTCGTCGAAAAATTCTCAGCCAAGGTCAAGGCACTCAAGGTCGGCAACGGCTTTGACGACGGTGTGGTGCAAGGCCCGCTGATCGAAGACGCAGCCATTGAAAAAGTCAAACGCCATGTGGCCGATGCCTTGGCCAAAGGCGGCAAGCTGATGGCCGGCGGCAAGGCGCTGACGGGTCAGTTCTTCGAGCCCACCGTGATCTCGGAAGCCACCAGCGACATGCTTTGCGCGCGCGAAGAAACCTTCGGTCCGTTTGCGCCTGTGTTCCGTTTCAAGAACGAACAAGAAGCCGTCGACGCCGCCAACAACACCGAGTTCGGTCTGGCCAGCTACTTTTACAGCCGCGACATCGGCCGCATTTACCGCGTGGCAGAAGCCCTCGAATACGGCATGGTCGGCATCAACGTCGGCGTGATCGCCACCGAGCACGTGCCCTTCGGTGGCGTCAAGCAATCCGGCCTCGGTCGCGAAGGCTCCAGCCACGGCATGGACGAGTACTTGGAAATGAAATACCTCTGCTTGGGTGACATTCAGAAGTAAACACGCTGGCGGCAGACATTCGCCGCCAGTCGTTTAATCTGCTTTTGGTAAAAGCCGGCGTAAAGCCCGAAGCCGCTGCCACAACACGGCTTTAGGCAAATTCATCGTCCGTATGCCATATTGGTCTGCCCGCACCTCACGGGCTTGCACCAAAGGCGGCGCATCTTTTTGAGTGATGGCGGCCAGCCCGCCAGACCCCGTCAGCAGTTGGCGCAGATCCCGATAGCTTGAAACATCGGAAACCAAAAAATCTATGTCGACCGATTCTCGGTACTCGCCGAAGCGCAATGCCATCGCGGTTCCACCGCCAAACAAGCACTGGCTGTCCCTGAGTAAGGCGCCATCAAGGACCCGCAGCACTTGCGCAATGCGCTGATGATGCGGACGCTCAAACAAGCGAATGCTCCGACCCCAAAGCCAAACGCAAGGCCTCAATCAGATGCGTTTCGCGTGGTGTCAAAGCCGCCACATCCATGTGCCTCCAATTTCGCTCGTAAATGCTCAATGCCTCAGTCGGCGTCAAGGTATCGGTGCCGTGGACTTGCCAGGAAAGTTGCTTGAGCTGCGGGTAATCCGCCAGCGTCACCCGCACCGGAATCCAACCCTCACGCTCGTCTGTTGCCGCCACAGGTAGCGGCTTAGGCTGAATGAGTCCGAACGCCAGACCGAGTGCAGCCATGGCATTCAGGTACGCCCCCATGGTCACAGAAGGTTCACCGTTTTCAATCCTGTGCAGGGTGACGCGCGACATGCCAGCGGCTTCAGCCGTAGCGGCGGCGCTCACGTGCAGCGCCTTTCGACTGGCCTTGATTTGCTGGCCAAGCAGACGCAGCCTGTCAGCGACGGCAGCCGTGATAAGGGGAGATGTTGACGGCATAGTGTTTCTCATTTTATTCAAATAGAAGTATTTGTCAATAATGAGAAACGTAAAGTTAGAATCCCGACCACCCAGCAGAATTCTTAAATAGCGTCAGTTCGTGGCTTTCCAGCTGCCATCCGCCTGACGGCAAGCCGTGCCATACACAGTCTCGGCCTTGCCCGCCACCACAGAGCGAACCGTGTACTCGCGGCACGGGCCGGTGCTGGCGTCATAGGTGCGGGTTGGCGTCACGGTGTATTGATTGCGCGAGTCGGGATTGACCCAGCTTGTTGGAACGGAAGTGCGCACGTTTTCCAGCGCGTGCGCCGTTTTCAGCCGATCAGTTTGGTCCATCGACCGGCCCACGTTGCCTCCCACCGTGGCGCCGATCATGGTGCCCACAATGGTGGCCGCCGTGCGCCCACTGCCTTGCCCGACCTGCGAGCCGAGCACACCGCCCAACAGACCGCCAATGATCATGCCGCCCTGCTCCTGCTGACCTTGCTGGGTCGCACACCCGGACAACGATGCGGCCAAGGCAGATAAAAGTAAAAACTTGTGAACGAATTTCATGCCAACCTCCTGAAGGGGAAAAAGAGTCGAAGCCACTAAAAATCTTAGTGACTGAGACGCCTCAGAAGTTGACGTACCTCAAACATCCGTCAGAGTCTGGTTGCGGATGAGGGACTGAATGCTCGGCCGTTGGTTTGACCATCAGAAAGATCCCCTGCTGCCTGAAACCTCTCCCGTAAAAATTCCAAAAATAGCCGGACGCGTCCGGGCATGTTGTGGCGGCTGGGGTAGACCGCGTAGATGTCGAGCCCGATCGGCTGGAAAGCCGGCAACACGACTCTCAGTGCTTTTTCTCGAATGTCGCGCGCCACCATGTACTGCGGATGCATCGAGATGCCATGGCCGAGCAAGGCCGCATGGCGTAAAGGCTCGCCAAAGTTGGCGCGCATGGAGCCGGTCACGCGTATCGATGTTTGTCCATCGGGGCCGGTGAAAGTCCAATAACTGGTCGGCGACTTCAGGGCGTTGACCAAGCAGTCATGTTGCAGTAGTTCGTCCAAGGACTTGGGCATGCCGCGCGCGGCCAGATAAGACTCTGAAGCCACCAACAATTGCGGCACGCTGCCCAACTTTTGAGCGACCAAACTGGTGTCTTTCAAAGACGGGGCAATCCGCAACGACAAGTCCAGACTCTCCCCAGCGATGTCGACCCGGCCGTCATCAAGATGCATAGCGAACTTGATGTCAGGGTTCAAGTCCGAAAACGCCGTGATCAAGGGCACCAAGTGCGCCGCACCAAACGATGGCGGTGTGCCGATGCGGATCAAGCCTTTGGGCGCACTCACCGCACCGCGAACCCGGGACTCAACTTCTTCGAAGCGGTGCAACAAATCTGCGCCGTCTTCAAGCAGAAAAAGACCGGCCTCGGTCAAGCTCACGCTCTTGGTGGTGCGCGTCAGCAATTGGGCGCCCAAGCTTTCCTCCAGCCATTTGACGTGCTTGGTGACGTTGCCCTTGGCCATGCCAAGGCGCTCAGCCGCTGCCGTAAAACTTCGCCCTCGAGCTACTTCGGCAAAAATTTCAATGGCTCTGAGTCGGTCCATGTGTGCTAACTCCCTGTCTTTAATGCGCGCGTCAACTGTTTCGAATTCGAGAACAATACTATTCCATTTTGGGGCTATGGCCGCGCTTGCCTTGTCGATAACATCACGAGTTCTCCGGCCCAAGCTGCGCTGGTTCATTCCCAAAAGACGACGGAGACACCCCTTGAGCCATTCCCCAGAATCGACACTCAGCGCCAGCACCCAACTGATTCACCAACTGTTCTATTTTTTGGACGAAGCGGATTACCCGAAGTTGGTAGAGCTGTTCACGCCACAAGGCACATGGAAGCGTCAAGGCGAGTTGCTGGCAGGCCATCCGCACATACTTCAAGCCCTGTCAAAGCGCCCCACAACGCAGCGCATTCGTCACGTCATCAGCAACACGTTTTTATCAACTTCGAAGGCAACTTCAGCCTCGCTCACGGCTTACATGACGGCCTACCGTTTTGACAACGGCAGTCATACAACAGGCTCCGTCAACATCAGCCGGCCTTTCCGGCTGTCCGTGGTGCATGCCAAGTTAGAAACCGTAGACGGTAGCTGGCGCGTGGCCGAACTGGACCTCGTCCCGGAGTTTGAATTTGCGGCAGACAGCTCGCCTGTGGCAGCGAGTCCGGCATGACCACGGCAAGCACCTCCAGCTTTGTGCATCAAGCACTGCGCACCCGGGTGATTGCCAAGCCGGGCGCGGTCGCTGAACTTGGTCGCGAGCTGTCGCGCCTCGGCTGCAAGCGGCCGCTGCTGCTGTCAGGTCAGCGCACGGCTGCAGGCCCGGTCTGGGCCGAAGTCCGGCGCGCCCTGGGCGACCTGCCCTTTATGGCGGTGCAAGACATCGAACCGCATTCCTCACTGGCGACTGTTGACCGTGTGGCCCAGCTGGCGCAGGCGCACGGTGCAGACGCATTGGTGGCCGTCGGCGGTGGCAGTGTGTCCGACACGGCCAAGGCTGTCGCATTGGTGCTGGCGGAAGGCGCGCCACTGGCGCAGCATGCCTCACGCTTTGTGCCGCCAACCACGGTGCTGACGCCTGACTTGGTCAAGCTCAAGCTGCCCATTTTGTCGATCGCGATGACGGCTTCCGGCGCTGAGGCCACACCCTCTCTTGGCATCCGCACACCCGAAGGCATCAAGCTGCTGTTTTGGGATGCGCAACTGGCCAGCCGCGTGATTTTTCTAGACCCTGTTGCGAACCTCGCCACGCCGGCGTCCGTCATGCTATCCACCGGCATGAACGGGCTGGCGCACTGCATTGAAGGCCTGTACTCCAAGGCCAGATCGCCCATTACGTCCATCCTCGCGCTGGACGGCATCGTCCAATTCGACCAAGCCTTGCGACAAGTGGCCGCTATGCCACAAGACGTGAACGCACGCGCCAATTTGCTGCTCGCGGCACACATCTCCGGCATGGTGCTGGCGAGTGCGCGCAGCTGCCTGCATCACGCGCTGTGTCATGTGATGGGTGCCACCTTTGGCGTGGCGCATGGCGACGTCAACTCGGCTGTGTTGCCGCATGCGCTGCGCTTTAACGCAGTCGCCGCAGTGCGTGAACTTGCGCCTGCCGCCGCAAGGCTCGGCCTGCCAGGGCCAGCGGCAGAAGCCGGCGAACAACTTGCCAATTGGCTGCATGACCTGCAGCAAGCCATCGGTGTGCCAAACCGCTTGCGCGACCTCGGCATCCCGCGCGAGCAGCTCGCTGGCGTAGCCGAAAAAACATTGCACGAGCGAGGGCTGGCCTACAACCCGCGCAGCGTCAACAGCGCCGACGAGCTTGAAGCCATCTTGCTGGCCGCCTGGTAATTTTTCACTTTTTCACCCTCCCACCTCACTTGATTGGAGAACTCGCATGAACATCATCGAAAGCGGAAAAACTTTGGGCGCACGCGTCGAAGGACTTGATTTATCAGTCCCACTGACCGACGCTCAGTTCGCGCAACTGGAGCAAGCCCTTGGCAAATACGGTGTCTTGAGCTACCCCCAACAAACGCTGACCAGCATCCAGCTGAAACAATTTTCAGAACGCTTTGGGCGGTTGGAAGTCAACGTCGCCAACATGTACCAAGAGGCTGGACTGCCGGAAGTGATGATCCTCTCCAACAAAGTCGAAAACGGCAAACCACTCGGCCTGAGCGATGCTGGACAAGACTGGCACACCGACATGTCGTACAGCAAGATGATTGCCTTCACCAACGTGTTGTACGGCATCGAGATTCCGCACCGCAATGGCGAACCGCTGGGCAACACCGAGTTCTGCAACATGCACGCCGCCTATGACGATCTGCCAGAGTCGCTCAAGACTCAACTGGCCGGCATGAGCATCACGCATAACTTCGAGAAGTTTTGGGAAAAAATGCGCCAAGAAAAAGGCCAACGTCCCCCACTGACGGACGCCCAGCGCGCAGCCAAGCCGCCGGTGTCGCATCCGATCTTCATGACACACCCGATCACCGGCAAAAAAGTGCTCTATGCCAACCCGGGTTATTCGATGCGCATCAACGAACTGCCTGAAGCTGAAAGCGACGAGATCTTGGCGTTTTTGTTCAAGCACCAATTGCAGGAAAAATACCAGTACCGCCACCGCTGGAGCGTCGGCGACGTGCTGATGTGGGACAACATGGGCACCCTGCACAACGCTGTGCCGGACTACCGGCCCGACGAACACCGCTACATCAAGCGCTGCCAAGTCATGGCCAATCGCTATTTTGAAAATGCGGCCGCATGAAAGTCATCAGCTACCGTAAAGGAAACAGCCCGGTACTGACCGGTGTTGTCGTCGAGCAAGGCGTGCTGGACATCAGCGCGTGGGCGGCTGAACTGGCGCCATCTAGCGAGGCCGTGCAGCGCAATGCGGCAGCAGGCATAGACGCTCCAGCGGGCGGCATCTTGCGCTGGTTGCAGTCGGGCAGCGGAGCCATTGCAGCACTGACAGAACATGTACGCGCCGCATTGCTCAAGCCCGGTACTCAGTTTGAAAAACTCGACAACCTGCAGTTGTATGCGCCCGTGCCACGGCCCGGAAAAATCATCGGGGTTGGCCGTAATTACGCAGACCACGCGAAAGAAACCGGCGTTGCGCCGTTCGAGAATCCACGCATCATTTTCAAAGTGTCGTCGTCTATCGCTGCACCGGGTGTTCCCGTGTCTCGACCAGCCTCGGTCGCCAAGATGGACTTCGAAGTCGAGCTGGCTGTCGTCATCGGCGGCTATGGCAAAGATGTGCCCGAATCAGAAGCCTTGTCGCTGGTAGCGGGCTACACGGTTTTGAACGACTTGAGCGCCCGCGAATTTCAGTTTGACATCGCGCAAGCGCAAACCACCTTCGCC
>CANFXC010000022.1 GCA_947450765.1 Comamonadaceae bacterium
TATTTTATACGTTATTTTTTCGTTGCGTAAATCAAGCTGAACCCTAAGCCCTTGATTCTGCAGCGTTTTGACAATTTCGCGACAGTAATCGTCTTGTGCCTCGGTGATGTTGAGCACCGACACCTGCACGGGCGCGAGCCAAGTTGGCAGTGCGCCGGCATGCTCTTCAATCAGAATCCCGATGAAACGCTCAAGGCTACCGACGATCGCACGGTGCAGCATGACCGGACGATGACGCGCACCGTCTTCGCCGACGTATTCCGCGTCGAGGCGCTCTGGCATAGAAAAATCGACTTGCATGGTGCCGCACTGCCACTGGCGGCCCAACGCATCTTTCAGCGTGTATTCAATTTTTGGTCCATAAAAAGCACCGTCACCGGGCGCGATTTCAAACTCGCAACCCGACGCACGCAGACATTCCATCAAAGCGTGTTCGGCCTTGTCCCAGCTTTCGTCAGAGCCGATACGGGCTTCTGGCCGCGTCGCCACTTTGTAGATGATGTTCTTGAAGCCGAAATCGGTATAGACCTTTTGCAGCAGCGTCGTGTAGTCGACGCACTCTTTGAGGATCTGCTCTTCAGTGCAAAAAATATGGCCGTCATCTTGCGTGAAACCGCGCACGCGCATGATGCCGTGCAAACCGCCCGAAGGCTCGTTGCGGTGACACTGGCCGAACTCGCCATAGCGCAGCGGCAGATCACGATAGCTCTTGATGCCTTGCTTGAAAATCAGAATGTGACCAGGGCAGTTCATCGGCTTCAGCGCGTATTCGCGCTTCTCGCTTTCAGTCGTGAACATGTTGTCACGGTACTTTTCCCAGTGGCCGGTTTTTTCCCACAGCGTCTTGTCGATCACCTGTGGACCCTTGACCTCCAAGTAGCCATTGTCTTGATAGACCTTGCGCATGTATTGCTCAACGCCCTGCCAGACGGTCCAGCCTTTCGGGTGCCAAAACACCAAACCAGGCGCATGGTCATCGATGTGAAACAAGTCGAGCTCTTTGCCGAGCTTGCGGTGGTCGCGTTTTTCGGCTTCTTCAAGCTGCGTCAGGTACTGCTGCAAATCGTCTTTGCTGGCCCAGGCCGTGCCGTAAATACGCTGCAGCATTTCATTGCGGTGGTCGCCGCGCCAGTAAGCGCCAGCCAGCTTCATGAGCTTGAAAAACTTCAGCTTGCCAGTGCTTGGCACGTGTGGGCCGCGGCACAAATCTTCAAAAGCGCCTTCGCGGTACAGCGAGACATCTTCGTTGGCCGGAATGCTGGCGATGATCTCAGCCTTGTAATGCTCACCGATAGATTTGAAATGCGCCACGGCTTCGTCACGCGGCAGCACTCGGCGAGTCACGGCCTCGTCTTTGGCTGCAAGCTGCGTCATGCGCTTTTCGATGGCTTCCAAGTCTTCGGGCGTGAACGGCCGTTTGTACGAGAAGTCGTAGAAAAACCCGTTCTCAATGACTGGGCCGATCGTCACTTGCGCCTCCGGAAAAAGCTCCTTCACGGCATACGCCAACAAATGCGCTGCCGAGTGACGAATCAGCTCCAGCCCTTCAGGGTCTTTGGCCGTGATGATGGCGAGCGCGCTGTTCGTCTCCATCAAATAGCTCGTGTCCACCAACTTGCCATTGACCTTGCCGCCCAACGCAGCTTTGGCCAAGCCGGCACCAATGGAAGCAGCCACTTCAGCGACCGTGACGGGTTGCGGGAATTCGCGGATGGAGGCGTCTGGAAGCGTGACTTGGATCATGGTTTTATAAAGGAAAAAGAAAAAGCGCGGACAAGCCGCGCTTTTTCTAGTTAAGCCGGAAAGGCAAGATTTTACGCCGCCCCTGCTGTGCTCAATCTCAGTGGAACTGCTCTTCTTCGGTTGAACCGGTGAGAGCCGTCACGCTGGACTTGCCGCCTTGAATGGCGGTGGTGACTTCATCGAAGTAACCTGTGCCGACTTCTTGCTGGTGCGACACAAAAGTGTAGCCACGGTCGCGGGCTGCGAATTCGGGCTCTTGCACCTTCTCGATGTACGCCGTCATACCGCGCTTGACGTAGTCTTGCGACAAGTCATACATGTTGTACCACATGGAGTGAATGCCAGCGAGCGTGATGAACTGGTACTTGTAACCCATGGCGCCGAGCTCGCGCTGGAACTTGGCGATGGTCGCATCGTCCAAGTTTTTCTTCCAGTTGAACGACGGCGAGCAGTTGTAGGCCAGCATCTTGCCAGGGTGCACTTTGTGCACAGCGTCAGCAAACTTCTTGGCAAATGCCAAGTCAGGCGTACCGGTTTCGCACCACACCAAGTCGGCGTAATGGGCGTAAGCGATGGCACGGGCCACAGCTTGGTCCATGCCCTTGCGGGTTTTATAAAAGCCTTCAGAGGTGCGCTCTCCAGTCAGGAAAGGCTTGTCGATCTCGTCGTAGTCAGAGGTCAACAGGTCTGCCGCTTCAGCATCCGTGCGGGCAATCACCAGCGTCGGCACGCCACAAACGTCGGCCGCCATGCGGGCTGCGATCAACTTCTGGCAGGCTTCGCGGGTTGGCAACAACACCTTGCCGCCCATGTGGCCACACTTCTTGACGGAAGCCAGTTGGTCTTCCCAGTGGACCGCACCAGCACCCGCTTTGATCATGGACTTCATCAACTCAAAGGCATTCAGCACGCCGCCGAAACCTGCTTCAGCATCGGCCACGATAGGGGCGAAGTAATCGATGTACTCCTTGTCGCCAGCATCAATGCCTTTGGCGTGCTGGATCTCGTCTGCGCGGCGGAAAGTATTGTTGATGGTCTCAACCACTTTCGGCACCGAATCCACGGGGTACAGCGACTGGTCGGGGTACATCGAAGAGTAGGTGTTGTTGTCGGCAGCAACCTGCCAGCCCGACAAGTAAATCGCCTTCACACCGGCTTTGACCTGTTGCATGGCTTGACCACCGGTCAGCGCACCCAAGGTGTTGACGTAGGCCTCAGTGTGCAGCAAGTTCCAAAGCTTTTCAGCACCGCGACGGGCCAGCGTGTGCTCAATCGGGAACGAGCCGCGCAAACGGACCACATCAGCGGCGCTGTAACCGCGCTTGATGCCTTTCCAGCGGGGATTGGTCGCCCAATCCTTTTCGAGCACGGCAATTTGCTGTTCGCGGCTGAGTTGTTCGGTGAGGTGCTGTGGCATGTGATCACTCCAGAAGTTAAAGAAAAGCAGTGGAACAAAGCTGGTGACTCAAGTGGCGAGGTGTTCTCGCTGAGACCTTGGTGTCACCCTCTTTGTGGGTAGCTTCACTTTAAGTCTTCTAGAAGACTTATTTAAGCTCTTATGTCTTATATAAGATTTAAATTTTTTTCAATAAAATCAAATGGATACGAACTCAATGTCACGATATAAAAAATGATTTCTCATATTGAGAAAATATGATGCAGCGCAGCATGGTAAGTTATCGTATTGTGAAAATGCTTTTAACTAAGTGAAAATAGTCTAAACCGATCTGCCCTCACGCGCGGCGCTCACCGCGGCATTGATCTCACGCAGGCGCTGCCGCTGCTGCCTCGCCATGATCACGCTGTAGCTGACGATGCCAACGCTCACCACGGCAATCAACAAGGTGGCGGCGGCATAAATCGACGGGTTGATACCGCGCCGGGCGTAGCCAAAGATGACCTGCGGCAAGGTGGTCACGCCGGGGCCTGACAAGAACTCAGAAATCACCACATCGTCGAAAGACAGGGTAAAGGTCAGCAGCCAAGCCGCCACCATAGCGGGTGCAATGCTCGGCAGCGTGACCAAAAAAAACACCTGCAGCGGCCGGCAGCCCAAGTCCATCGCCGCCTCTTCAATCGAGCGGTCCATCTCACGCAATCGCGACTGAATCACCACCGTCGCGTAAGCCATGCCCAGCAAGGTGTGGCCCAGCACAATCGTGCCCATGCCGCGGTCTGGCCAGCCCACCGCACGCTGCACAGCCACCATCAGCAGCAACAGCGACAAGCCAATGATCACCTCCGGCATGACCAAGGGTGCATTAACCAGACCGATGAAAATTGGCCGGCCGCGAAAGCGCTCGTAGCGCACCAGAACAAAAGCGGCCATCGCCCCTAATATGGCTGACAGCGTAGCCGTTAGCAGCGCCACCTTGAGCGACAACAAGAAGCCTTCGACCAAGCGCGTATCGGCCCAAAGTGCGCTGTACCAACGCCATGAAAAGCCGGTGAAGACGCCATCTTGACGCGTGCTGTTGAATGAAAAAACAACCAAAAATACCAGCGGCGCGTACAAAAACAGATAGACCGCGACCAGCCAAAAACGGCCCAAGCGCGCCTGAAGGAAACGGCTGATCGTGCGCATGTCAGCCGCGCCCTTTCACACCAGATGTCGAACTCGGCTCAGCACTGTAGTGGTAGTAAAGCGCCAGCGGAAAGAGAATTAGAAAAATCATGACGACGGCCAAGGCCGAAGCACGCGGCCAGTTGTTGCTGCTGAACATTTCGTCCCACACCACCCGACCGATCGTGATGTTCTCAGCGCCGCCCAGCAGAGACGGGATCACGAACTCACCGATGCACGGAATGAAGACCAGCATCGCGCCCGAGACAATGCCGGCCTTGCTCAATGGCACGGTGATCAGCCAGAACGCTTGCCACGGGCTGGCGCCCAGATCATGTGCGGCCTCCAACAAGCTGAGATCCATTTTCACCAGCGTCGCGTACAGCGGCAACACCATGAAAGGCAGGTACACATAAGTCATACCGACCAGCATCGAGATGTCGGTGTAGAGCATCTGAATAGGCTCGCTGATCAGGCCCAGCGCCATCAGCGCGTTGTTGATGACGCCTTGATCCGCGAGGATGCCTTTCCATGCGTAGACGCGCAGCAGGAAAGAGGTCCAGAACGGCAGCATCACCAGCATCAGCAACGCCGGCCGAATACTCGGCTTCGAACGCGCAATGAAGTATGCAAACGGATAACCGATCAGCAGACACAACAAGGTGGTGAAGAAGGCGTACTTCAGCGACGTCGCATACGCATCCATGTAAATAGTCTGGCCAAAACCGGCATTGGCATCCCAAAAAATGGCAGCGTAGTTGTCGTACTTCAAGACAAAGCGCCAAACACCGTCGGCCGAAGCGATCAAGGGCGCAAACGGGTCGACGCCGCTGCCCATGTCGGTGATACTGATGCGCAGCAAAATCAGACACGGCAAGACGAAAAAAACCAGCAACCAAAGAAACGGCACGCTGATGACAAAGCTGCGCCCGGGCCAAAACTTCAACGCCAATAAATCTTTCATGGCCACGGCGTTAGGCGGTCAGTGTCACGGCGGCCGAATCGCCCCACCAGAAAAACACCGAATCGTTCCAGGTGATGCCGCTGATATCTTGGCGCGCCGTATTGCCTTCGGTGATCTTCACCGTTTTGCCGCCAGGCATCTCAACGATGAAAGTGCTGTAACTGCCAAAGTAAGCGATTTCCCGAACCTTGCCCGTGAACAGGTTGTGCGCTCCATCAGGCCGGCTTTTGGCGATGTTGATTTTCTCGGGTCGCACGGCAACTGCCAGCGCCATGCCCGGCGCGCCCGTGATGCCGTGGCCGACATGGATCACGCCCTCAGGCGTGGTGATCTCGCAGCGATCAGCCTCATCCAGGCTGAGCGCACCGTCAAACAAATTGGCTTGGCCAATGAAGTCGGCGACAAAACGGCAATTGGGGTGTTCGTAAATCTCACGCGGCGTGCCCACCTGCAACACGCGCCCTTCGCTCATGACCGCGATGCGCGATGCCATCGACATGGCTTCTTCTTGGTCATGCGTGACCATCACGCAGGTGACCCCAACCGATTCAATGATGTTGACCAACTCGAACTGGGTTTGCTCGCGCAGTTTTTTATCGAGCGCGCCCAAAGGCTCGTCCAGCAACAACAGCTGTGGCCGCTTGGCCAAACTGCGCGCCAACGCGACACGCTGCTGCTGGCCACCCGAGAGCTGGTGCGGCTTGCGCTTGGCAAAAGCCGTGAGCTGCACCAAGCGCAGCATCTCTTCGACCCGCTCGGTGATCTCGGCCTTGGGCAGGCCCTCACGCTTCAGACCAAAGGCGATGTTGTCCCAGACGCTGAGGTGCGGAAACAGCGCATAGGACTGAAACATCATATTGATCGGCCGCTCGTAGGGCGCCAATCCGGCGATCTCCACGCCATTCAGCGTCACCGTCCCGGACGTCGGCACTTCGAACCCGGCCAACATGCGCAGCAAGGTCGACTTGCCGCAGCCAGAACTGCCCAGCAGTGCAAAGATTTCGCCCTTGTTGACGGACAAGGAAACCTCATCGACAGCGGCTACATCGTCAAATCGTTTGACAAGGCCTTCAGCTTTCAAAAAACCAAGGGTGCGTGCAGCAGGCAGATTCATAGCGCTCACTGCCCTCTTTTGAAGGCCGTGAACGCATTCGCCATGGACGCTCGGGCTTCGTTACTGAAGCTGGCCGGCGAGACCATTTTCTGCAGATTGACGGCATCCGGAAAGACAGCTTTGTCTTGCGCGATCTCTGGCTTCACGTTCGGTAGGCTGGCTTTGTTGGCTGTGGCGTAACGCAGCTCATTGGTCAGCGATGCTGAGACATCGGGGCGCAGAAAATAGTTGATGAAGGCGTGCGCGTTGTTCGGATGCTTGGCATCCTTGGGGATCGCCAGCGTGTCAAAAAAGATCAAACCGCCGGTGCTTGGCAGCAGCGCTTGAATGTCATTGCCGTTCTTGTTGTCAATCGCGCGTTGTCGAGCGATGTTGATGTCGCCCGCCCAAGCCAGCGCCACGCAGGCCTTGCCGCTGGCAAGATCGTCAATCATGGTGCTGCTGAATAGGCGGATGTCGGGTCGCACTTTGGCCAGCATGGCAGCGGCTGCCTGATGGTCAGCCGGGGCGTTCGAATAAGCGCTCTTGCCGATGTAATGCAAAGCCGGCGGAATCACTTCAGTTGGCGAATCCAAAAAGGCGATGCCGCAAGACTTGAGTTTGCCGGTGTAGACCGGGTTGAACACCAGCTCCCAAACGTTGGCTGGCATCGGCGTACTGCCCAGCGCGGCAGTCACTTTGCCCTTGTTGATACCGACCGTGGTGAAGCTCCAGGCCCAAGGGACCAGATACTGATGGCCCGGGTCAATCGCCGCCAGCTTGGCCATGATGGCGGGGTCGAGATTGGTTTCGTTCGGCAACTTGGCTTTGTCGAGCTTGAGCAGCAAGCCACCATCGATTTGCGGCTTAGCGAACACCGCGCCGGGCACCACGATGTCGTAACCGGTGTTGCCGGCAACCAGTTTGGCGTGCAGAGCTTCGTTGTTTTCAAAGGTCTGGTAATTGACCTTGATGCCGGTTTCCTGCGTGAAGTTGGCCACCATGTCCTGGGCGATGTAGTCGGGCCAGTTGTAGATGTTCAGAACTTTTTCTTCTGTTCCAGCGACTGTTGCGCCGGTTGCCGCCGTCTCGTCCTTCTTGCCGCAGGCCGTCAAAGCCAGCGCCGACAAGGCCAATGACCACAGGTACTTGTTCATGATGTTGTGGAGTCCGTGAAGCAGGTTGCAGCAAGTGCCCGGCCAAGTGCGGCCAGCCAACGAAAAGCGGATTGTAAGAGCTAACTAATCCGTTTCACACCCGCTTGCAAGGCTTGGGCCGCGCCTTGAATTCAGGCTCGGCCAAGGCTCAGGGCGTCACGCACCAAGGTGCTGTGTCATGCACCAAACCCATCCACAAAGCCCAGACCGAGCTCGCCAGCAAAGCAGCGCCTGCCAACCGGATCGCCCATGCACCAGAACCAGGCCCTCGCAGCCGCAACCATAACCACGGTCCGGCCATCAAACTCACACCACTGCCCAAGGCAAAGAGCGCCATGACGCCCGCACCATCGACTGGGCTGGGGCTGAGCGCCGCCACCAGCAGGGCCGAATAAAGCAAGCCGCAAGGCAACAGCGACCAAGCCGCGCCAAGTACCAAGGGTGCAGCAGCGCTTGCTTTACTCGAACTCTGCGTAGCCGTGCGGATGCGACTCCAGACTTTACGGGCGCCGATGTCCAGCCATACCGGCTGGCGCGCCTGCCACAGCAACATCAAACCCAACAAAGCCGCTGCCACATGCAGCAGTGTCCAGACCGGACGCAATGCCGCAGACTGAATGCTCAGCCATCCAAGCCCTTGCATCGAAGCTGCAGCCAAAGCGCCCAAAGTGGAATAACCCGCCAGTCGGCCAAGCTGGAACGCCCACAACGTACGGGTGTTGGTGCCACTTGTTGCGCTGCCGACCGCAGCTGAGCGCCCCATCGCCGCGCAGGCGGCGCCGCACATGGCGACGCAATGGGGTCCGCCCGCGAGTCCCATGAGCAAGGCGGTAGCAGCCAGACTGGTTTGCATTAAATGATTTTAGAGAACTTGCTGCGATTGCGATCAGCCTGCAAGTAGCGGTCAAAAACCATCGCGACGGCGCGCACAAAAAACCAGCCCTGAGCCGTGACTTCAATCCCACTCGCGTTCACCGTGACCAAGCCCTGACCCACCAGTTCCTCCAGCGCCTCCAGCTCTTTGGCAAAGTAGCTTTTGAAGTCAATCAGGAACGCCAGCTCGATGGATTCGAACTGAAGCTGCCCCTGACACATCAGAGCCATGATGACCACGCGCCGAACCAAATCGTCGCGCGTCAACGCCAAACCACGCACCACCGGCAAACGCCCTTGGTTCAGCAGGTCGTAATAAGCGTCCAGCGTTTTTGCGTTTTGGCTGTAGGTCGCACCGACCCGGCCAATGGCCGAGACGCCCAAGGCGATGAGATCGCAGTCCGGCTGGGTGCTGTAGCCCTGAAAGTTACGGTGCAACCTACCCTGCCGCTTGGCCACCGCCAGGGCGTCATTTGGCAGTGCAAAGTGGTCCATGCCGACATAGATGTAGCCGGCTTCCTCAAAAGCGGCCAACGAACGTGACAGCATTGAAATCTTCGCTGCGCCAGACGGCAACTCGGCCGTGATGATGCGCCGCTGCGGCTTGAAACGCTCCGGCAAATGCGCGTAGGCATACAAGGCCACGCGGTCTGGCCGAAGCAACGCCACTTGGGCCAGCGTGCGATCAAATGACTCTGGCGTTTGCTGCGGCAGACCATAAATGAGGTCGATGTTGATGGACTCAAAACCCATCTGACGCGCCGCCTCAACCAGCGCAAAGACCTGCTCGGCAGGCTGCACCCGGTGCACGGCTTTTTGAACCACCGGGTCAAAATCCTGCACACCAAAGCTCAAGCGGTTGAAACCCAACTCAGCGATCACAGCCAAACGATTCGCGTCAACGGTGCGCGGGTCAATTTCAATCGAGTACTCGCCACCGGGGGCAAAGTTAAAACTGCGGCGCAGCATCGACATCAGGCTGCGAAGCTCATCGTCGGACAAAAAAGTCGGCGTGCCGCCGCCCAGATGCAACTGGCTGATGTTCTGACCGGTGCCCAGATGCGCCGTGTGCAAGTCCACTTCCCGGCTCAGATAGCGCAAATATTCTTCAGCCCGTTCATGGTGTTTGGTGACGATCTTGTTGCAGGCACAGTAATAGCAGAGTGACTCGCAAAACGGAATGTGCACATACAGAGACAACGGCATGTTCATGCCAGCCGCACCGGAACGACGCAGCGCCATGGCCTGCGCATAGTCTTCAGCCGTGAAGGCCTCCACAAACCGGTCAGCAGTCGGGTATGAGGTGTACCGTGGACCGCTGAGGTCAAAACGCTGCAGTAGATCGGGTGAAACGGCACTCATGAAGCAATCCTTGAAATCCCTGGAACAATGCTGCGACTGTGCCTCTTGCAAGCGCTGACTGCCTTGATGTGGATCAAGCAACTCAGCCCAACCCAGTACTGAGTTACCCGAATGCTCAACTGCAGAAAAAATAAAATGATTGCTTGGAAAAATACCAAGAGTCACCGAAAATCATTAGATGAACAAGGAATCCATTAAAGTCGCCTGCTCTAACTGCAATTTGCGCGAATTGTGCATGCCCATGGGCCTGAATGCACAAGAACTCAGTCGCGTTGACGAGCTGGTTGCCACCCGTCGAACGGTCAAACGTGGGACTTCGCTGTTTCACAACGGCGAGAAGTTCACCTCGCTTTACGCCATCCGCACCGGGTTTTTCAAAACCAGCGTCATCACCGAAGACGGCCGCGATCAAGTCACAGGTTTTCAAATGGCCGGTGAGATCATCGGCTTGGATGGCATCGTCAACGACCAGCATACCTGTGACGCCACCGCCCTTGAAGACGCCGAAGTCTGCGTCATGCCGTTTGACCGCATTGAAGAAATCTCGCGCGAAGTGAATGCACTGCAACACCATGTGCACAAGATCATGAGCCGTGAAATTGTGCGCGAGCATGGCGTCATGCTGCTGCTTGGGAGCATGCGGGCCGAAGAGCGCTTAGCCGCATTTTTGCTCAATCTGGTGCAGCGCTTGCAAGCCCGCGGATTTTCCAAAACCGAGCTGATTCTGCGTATGACACGCGAAGAAATAGGCAGCTACTTGGGCATGAAGCTCGAAACTGTCAGTCGAACTTTTTCGAAATTTTCAGACGACGGCATTGTTGAAGTCAAACAGCGGCAAATCAACATCCGCGATGCCGAGGCGCTTCAACGTATCGTCAACCCACAAATCAGTCATTGAGCGCTTCGTCGTTGACCTGAAGTTCCGGCTTACTCAGCCACAACACCAAACTGCTACAAGCCATGGTGATCGACCAAAACATGAAGAAAGTCACGGTGTAAACACCTTGTCGGCTTGGCTGCGGAATCAAACCTGGCCAATTCACCTCGCCCGGGTCCACCATGGCGAAGACCACGCCCTCCAGCATGCAGGCGGCCAAAAAAGAGGGCCACAAAATCAACACCGCATTGCGCAGCTTGGAACCCGCAGGCACAGCGGGCTTGATCAGATCAGTGTTTTTCATCAGTCTGGCCTCCGGTGGCACTGTGGTTGCGCGCTGTGTGGGCTGGCTGCATCGGCGGCTGCGCAGACTTGACCTCACGCATGATGACGATGCCTTCGCGGTAATCTTCCTCAGACACCACCGCATCCGTCCCTTGAAGAATGTAGGCAGCGGTGATGCCGCAGGCGACAACCGCTGACAACGGCCCGGAAATCACCATCCAAACGTACGGCTCTTTCCACCACGGGCGCTCTGGCGAAGATGGTCCACCATCGGCGCGCTTGCTCAAACTTTGGCTTGGGAGGCTATCAATCTGGCTCATGGTCGTTTCTTTCATCAATACGCGAAGCACTAGCGTGGCACCAAAAAGACAGACTTTTCGGCCCGCTCGCCCTGCCCGCCTTCAGCAGCGATCAAAAAAGTCATGGCATGGGAGCCTGGCACAGCCGCTTCCGGTGGCACCTGCACCCGCACCGGAACCCAGCGCGAACCCGCTGGTTCAACCCACACCGAGTCTTCAGAAACAATCCGCGCGCCTTCCAGCCCAGTCAGCCGCAAATGGTACTGCTGGCGCACTTCAGTCGCGTTCATGATTTGCAATCGGAAAACATTTTCGATTTGACCTTGACCCACCACGCGCGCCAAAGAACCACGGTCGCGCACCACATCGACCTTGAACGGTGCGCGGGTGATCAAACTGGCCAGCAACGAGACGCTGATGGTCAAGAGCACTGCGGAGTAAACCAGCACGCGCGGCCGCAAGACCCTGCGGATCATGGCCGCGCTCGACAGCTTCAGACTGATGCCGTTGGGCGTGCTGTAACGGATCAAGCCGCGCGGGTAATGCATTTTGTCCATCACAGTGTCGCAAACGTCAATGCAGGCGGAGCAACTGATGCACTCGTACTGCAGGCCATTGCGAATGTCGATGCCCGTCGGGCAAACCTGCACGCACAAGCCGCAGTCGATACAGTCGCCCAAGCCTTTGGCCTGGTAGTCGGCCGGGGTGTCGCTGCGTGGCCGCACGCCACGTCCTTCACCACGCGCTTCGTCATAGGTCACGATCAAAGTGTCGCGGTCAAACATGGCACTCTGGAAGCGAGCGTAGGGGCACATGTACTTGCAAACCTGCTCGCGCATCCAACCCGCATTGCCGTAAGTGGCGAATCCGTAAAAGAGAATCCAGAACCACTCCCACGGTCCCAGCGACAAGCGGCTGACCTCAAGCGCCAATTCGCGGATCGGCGAAAAGTAGCCGACAAAGGTGAAGCCAGTCCACAAACCAATGGCGATCCACACCGCGTGTTTAGCGCCTTTACGCGCCAGCTTGTTGGCGCCCATGGCGGAGCTATCGAGACGTATGCGGGCCGCGCGATCACCTTCGATCTTGCGTTCAACCCACATGAAAATTTCGGTGTACACCGTTTGTGGGCAAGCGTAGCCGCACCATAAGCGGCCAGCAACCGCTGTGAACAAAAACAAGGACAGCGCACTGATGATGAGCAAGCCTGTCAGGTAGATCAGGTCTTGCGGATACAGCACCAAATTGAAAATATAAAAACGCCGCGCTACCAAATCGAACAGCATCGCCTGCCGCTCATTGATGGACAGCCAAGGCAATCCGTAAAACACCAACTGTGTGATCCAGACCATGGCCCAGCGCCAATGGCTGAACCAGCCAGAGACGCTGCGCGCATAAATTTTCTTGTCTGCTTGGTAGAGCGAGGCCACCACATTGGAGTCTTCACCCACGGCACTGGCCGCAGCATGAGAGGACGCCACCTTGGCCGGCACAATCGGGATCACCTTGATCACCTTGTCTGTGGCGCGGTGCTTGTCTGGGGAACCTGACACTGAAAATCTCCTGAACAGCAAGGCCGCATACAACTATGGCGGCCCTGCCTTGACTGTCGCAATTACTTCGCTGTCGGCTGTGCAGCCGGTACAGATGCTGCCGGCGTCACACCGCCCAAGCTCAGCACGTACGCTGCCACCACATGAATCTGCTCGGGTGTGAGCTTGGGCGCTTGCGCCGGCATCACATTGTTTTTGCCGTATTTAATGGCACTCACAATGGCTGCCTCACCCCAGCCATACAGCCAGTAGTCGTCGGTCAGATTGGGGGCACCGATCGCCTTGTTGCCCTTGCCGTCCATGCCGTGGCAAGCCGCGCAGACTGCGAATTTTTGCTTGCCACTGAAGGCTTTCACTTCATTGTGTGGACTGCCTGACAGCGAGAGCACGTAGTGGGCGACATTGCTGATGTCGCTTTCGCCACCGATGGCCGCGCCCATTGGCGGCATCATGCCAACACGGCCGTTGGTCACAGTCTGAACGATGTGATCGCCCGTGCGCTCACCCAGCCAAGCGGCATTGCCATTGGTGAGGTTGGGGTATGACTTGCTACCTCGGCCGTCAGAGCCATGGCACTGCGAGCAACTGTTCATGAACTGACGCTCACCGATGGCCAGCGCGCGCGGATCACGCGACAACGCATCCACCGACTGCGCTGTAAATTCGGCATAGAGCGGTGCCAGATCAGCCCGCATGCGCTCCACGTCGTCCTTGTGCTCAGCTTGCGTTGACCATTTGGAAAGCCCTTTGTAGCTGCCCAAGCCTGGGAAAATGGCGAGGTAGCCCAAGGCAAAAATCACCGTCAAAATAAACAGCCACATCCACCAGCGTGGCAAGGGATTGTTGAGTTCGCGCAAATCTTCATCCCACACATGCCCGGTGGTGTTATCACCGGCCTTGCTTGCATCTGCGTTGACGGTGGCCTTGCCGGCCAACCAGAGCAACAAAGCGCAGGCCAGAATCGACACCAAGCTGATGGCGGCCACATACCAAGGCCAGAAACCATTGACGAAATCGCTCATAAAACCTGCTCCTATTCTGACTTGAAGGGCAACTGAGCCGCTTCATCAAAGTCTGCTTTTTTGGAGGGCAGCGCGGCCCACACCAAAATTCCGATAAACACCACGAAGGCGGCCACGGTCACGATGCTTCGCAACACATTGATATCCATGCTCATGTTGTTCTCCGCTTACTTCAGTGCCAAACCGAGACCCTGCAAGTACGCAATCAGCGCATCCAGCTCAGTCTTGTCTTTGAGTTCGGCGGGGGCTGCGGCAATCTGCTCGTCGGTGTAGGGAACACCCACCGTGCGCAGAGCCCGCATGTGGTTTTGAATGGTGTCAACGTTGGCCGGTGCTTTTTCAAGCCACGGGTAAGCCGGCATGATGGACTCGGGCACCAAGTCGCGTGGGCTGATCAAGTGCAGACGCTGCCATTCGTCGCTGTATTTGCCGCCGACACGGTGCAAGTCAGGGCCGGTGCGCTTGCTGCCCCACTGGAACGGATGGTCGTAGACAAACTCGCCAGCCACCGAGTAATGCCCGTAGCGCAGCGTTTCCGCCACCAGTGGACGGATCATCTGCGAGTGACAGTTGTAGCAGCCTTCGCGGATGTAAATATCGCGGCCGACCACCTTGAGGGGTGAGTCCGGCACGATCCCGGCAATCGGTTGCGTGGTGGACTTTTGGAAGAACAACGGAACGATTTCAACCAAGCCGCCGACAGCGACGACAAGCAAGATCAAAACGATCATCAGCCAATTGTTGGTTTCAACTTTTTCATGTGAAAAGGACATGACAGGTTTCTTTCAGGCGTGGGCCA
This sequence comes from Comamonadaceae bacterium, assembly GCA_947450765.1. Taxonomy (GTDB): domain Bacteria; phylum Pseudomonadota; class Gammaproteobacteria; order Burkholderiales; family Burkholderiaceae_C; genus Polaromonas. The sequence goes on from CANFXC010000022.1 coordinate 14,591, forward strand.
AAGCAGTCGGGATCGTGGCGTTGGCAGGTTTGCCTGCGGTCGCGGTCATGAACACATTCCAAGCCATGATGACCATGCCGGTGAGGTACATCAGACCACCGCAAAAACGCACCACATAAAACGGGAAGGTGGCTTTGACGCTCTCCACAAAGGTGTAGGTGAGCGAGCCATCGGGGTTGATGGCGCGCCACATCAGACCCTGCATGACACCGGCAATCCACATCGCGGCGATGTACAGCACGATACCGATGGTGGCGATCCAGAAGTGCAGCTCAATGGCTTTCAGACTGTGCATTTTCTTTTGCCCGAAGAGTCGCGGCACGAGGTAGTACAAAGCGCCCATCGAGATGAAGCCAACCCAACCCAGTGTTCCGCCGTGAACGTGTGCAATGTTCCAGTCGGTGTAGTGCGACAGTGAGTTCACCGTCTTGATCGACATCATCGGACCTTCAAAGGTAGCGATGCCGTAGAAAGACAAGGCGACGATCATGAAACGGATGATCGGGTCGTCGCGCAGTTTGTGCCAAGCACCCGACAGTGTCATCACGCCGTTGATCATGCCGCCCCAGCTAGGCGCCAACAAGATCAGCGAGAAGACCATACCCAAAGATTGCGTCCAATCAGGCAAGGCCGTGAAGTGCAAATGGTGCGGGCCGGCCCACATGTAGGTGAAGATCAGCGCCCAAAAGTGGACGATGGACAGGCGGTACGAATACACCGGGCGTTCAGCTTGCTTCGGAATGAAGTAATAAACGATGCCCAAGAAGCCAGCCGTCAGGAAAAAACCGACGGCATTGTGTCCATACCACCACTGAATCATGGCGTCCTGCACGCCGGCATAGGCCGAGTAAGACTTCATCCAGCCAGCAGGCACGACGGCGGCATTGACGATGTGCAACAACGCCACGGCAATGATGAAGGCACCGTAAAACCAGTTGGCCACATAAATATGGCGCACCTTGCGAATCCCGATGGTGCCAAAGAAAACAACCGCGTAAGCCACCCAAGTGACGGCGATCAAAATTGAAATCGGCCATTCCAGCTCAGCGTACTCTTTGCCGCGCGTGAATCCCAGTGGCAGCGAAATAGCCGCCGCCACGATCACCGCCTGCCAACCCCAAAAGTGGAACGCAGCCAGCTTGTCCGAAATGATGCGGGTCTGACACGTGCGCTGCACAACCCAATAACTGGTGGCAAACAAAGAACAGCCGCCAAAAGCAAAGATGGCAGCGTTGGTGTGCAAGGGCCGCAAGCGACCAAAAGACAACCAAGAAATACCAAAATTCAGTTCTGGCCAAGCCATCTGAGCAGCAATGAACACGCCAACCAGCATGCTCACCACACCCCAAACCACAGCGGCGACTGAAAATTGACGAACTATCTTGTCGTTGTAAACAGTGGCGCGGGACGCCGCCCAGCCACCTTGAACAACGGGATTTGATGCGTTTGTAAGTACAGCACTCATTTAAAACCTTCTAAGACCCAAATTAGCCTTTAGTCTCCCGCGATGAGGCTTCAACCGTATTGATATGGATCAAGTCTTCATTTAGTGCTGCCTAAATCAGTACATTTTTTAACATGCACGCCGCCAGAATTTCCAGAGTAGAACAGTCGGGAATACCGGGCGCCGAAGAGGCAATTCGAGTGCCCCCAGCACGCTCACACCATCAAGTTCGGCTGGACGGATCTTGGTTGTCGGACTCGCCTGCAGACTCTTGAAAAATCCGCTGACCTTCACTTTCAATGTCTTCAAATTGACCCGACCAGACCGCCCAAGCCAACACGCCGACCACCGCGAGGGCCAATAAAACAGAGATCGGTACGAGAAGAAAGAGGATGTCCATCAAATCCCTTGAGGTGCGCGGGAGAGTCGCGCTGCATTCAGCATCACGAACAGGGAACTCAGCGCCATGCCGAGCCCTGCCAACCAAGCGGGCATGAACCCACTGATAGCCAAGGGCACGCAAACAGCGTTGTAGGCCGCAGCCCACGCCAGATTCTGACGAACGATGGACAAGGTGCGACGCGCTTGCGCCGGCATGCTGGCCAGCATCAGCAACTGACCACCGGGAATGATGAAGTCCGACTGCGCCTGTGCCAACGGAACAGCTTGACCCACCGCGACCGACACATCGGCACGCGCCAGCACCGGCCCATCATTCAAGCCATCACCCACCATCAGTACCTTGCGTCCCCGGCCCTGCAAGGCTTGCAGATGCGCCAGTTTGCTCTGCGGTGTGCAGTCGCCCTGCACGTGCTGAATGCCGAGTCGGTCCGCGACGCGGCGGGCCGCAGCGTTGCGGTCGCCGGACAGCATGTGCACCTCTAAGCCAGCCAGCTGGAGCTGCCGGACGGCGTCAACCGCGTCAGGCCGCACCACTTCGTCTAGCTCAAAGCGTGCCAGCCAGCCTGACTCATCGGCTAGAAAAACCTGCAGCGTGTCATTCTCAACAGCAGCTTGAACGCCGCAAAAAGACGCCGAGCCAAAACGAACCGAGCCGTTGGCAACACCCCGACAGGCTTTCGTCAGCAAACCCTGCACGCCTTGTCCAGCGTGCTCGGCGACCTCCGTCAGTCTGAAGCCAGTCGTCGCGGCACCGCCATCAGCCAAGTCGTGCGCGTGCGTCTTGAACTCGTCAGAAGCTTCTGAAGCAGCAAGCAGAGCGCGCGACACCGGGTGCAGCGAATGCCTGGCCAGCCCGGCGGCCAGCGCCATCGCATCGCCCACCGACACGCCATCGCGTGTTGTGATGTTGCGCAAACCCATGCGTGCTTCAGTCAAGGTGCCGGTCTTGTCAAAGACAACGGTGTCCATATCGGCCAGCGCTTCCAGCGCTTGCAAGCGTCGCACTAAAACACCCTGCTTCGCCAACACCCCAGCCGAGGTCAACATGGCGGTCGGCGTGGCCAGCGACAAAGCGCAAGGACAAGTCACGACCAACACCGCCACGGCAGCCATCACGGCGCGGGCCGGATCGGTGCTCCACCAGTAAGCCGCAGCGAGCAAGGCCGCCAACATGACAAACCATAAAAATGGCCTGGCCACACGGTCTGCCAACTGAGCCAATCGAGGCTTGTCAACGGCGGCGCGCTGCATCAACGCGACAATGCCGGCGTAGCGCGTGGCTTGGCCCAACTGCTGAACGCGCACCTGTACCGTCGCCGACAGGTTGTAGCTGCCAGCCATCACCAGTGCACCCACCGGACGCGCCACCGGACGCGACTCACCGGTCAACAGCGCTTCGTCGGCAAAGGTATTGCCGCTCTCAATGAGGCCATCCGCCGGAAATGCCTGACCCGGCAAAACGCGCACCAAGTCGCCGACCTTCAGACGCCGCACGGCCACTTGCTCAAACTCACCGTTGGGCAACTGCCGTTGCACGCTGTCGGGCAGCCGCTGCATCAGGCTGTCCAGCGCGCCCGAGGTGCGGGCGCGCAGTCGCTGCTCAAGCCAGCGGCCGGTCAGCAAGAAGAAGACAAACATCGTCAGGGAGTCAAAGTAAACCTCGGCGCTCCACCATCCAGCGGTCTCAAAGGTCGCAGCCGAACTGATGACAAAGGTGATAGCAATGCCCAGCGCCACCGGCAAATCCATGCTGACGCTGCGCAGGCGCAGGTCGCGCAGTGCATTGGCAAAAAATGGTTTGCAAGAGAAAAGCAAGACTGGCAAGGTCAGCACCCAAGACGCCCAGCGCAGCAGTTTCTCGATGTCAGGCGTGATGTCGCCGGGCTCCGTGATGTAGGCCGGAAAGGCGTACATCATGACCTGCATCATGCAAAAACCAGCCACCAACCAGCGCCACAGCGCCAGTCGGGCGTCCTTACGGGTCTGATCTGAAGCGGCCGTTTCGAGTGCCGGGGACAAGGTGTAGCCCAACGCGCGCGGCGCCCGCAACCATTCGGAAGGCCGCGTGACAGCCGACGACCAGACCACACTGGCGCGCTGACTCGCTGCGCTCACCCGCGCCGACTGGACACCGGGTGTGGCCAGCAAAGCTTGCTCCAACATCAATGAACACGCAGCGCAATGCATGCCGCTGACCAAGACCTGGGACTCCCACAAGGTTGAGGCGATTCCCACGGACGGGCCCTGCGGCATGGACTGCTGACTGAAACGCGACCATTCCTGCACATCGTCAAAAACACGCAGCAGATCAACCCCGACACCGGCGTCCTGAAGAGTCTCAGCCTGAATCGTGCCTAGAGCTAGGCCGGGGGAAATAGGCTTGAAGACGGCAGCATTCATAGCGTCAAGCGTAATCGCAGCCATCCGCACGGGGATTGATGTGGATCAAACATCAAGCCAGATTCGGGATTAGACTGAAATCTAAACAACAAGGAGACTCGCATGTTCAAACGCATTCTGATCGCTACTGATGGCTCTGAACTTTCTCAAAAAGCGGCCGACAGCGGCATTGAGCTGGCCAAACTGTCCGGTGGGCATGTCGTGGCTTTGCAAGTGGTGCCGCGCTACCCGGTGAGTTATTTCGAAGGCGGCGCCACAGTGAGCCCGACTGAGATCACCCGGATTGAAAAAGAGTGGGCCGACATTGGCCAAGCCACCGTCAGCAAGCTCAAAGCACAGGCCGAAGCCAAAGGCGTTCAAGCCACTGGCATCACCACGCATTCAGACATGATTGCTGAGGCCATCATTGCCGCAGCCAAGAAGCATGAATGTGACCTCATCGTGATGGCGTCTCATGGCCGACGCGGTCTCTCGCGCATGTTGCTAGGCAGCGAAACAACGCACGTCCTGACGCATTCAAATATCCCCGTGATGGTGCTGCGCTGATCTTTCGTTTTTCAAGCGAAGAGTGACTTGTACTGCTCGCGCAACACGTTTTTTTGCACCTTGCCCATGGTGTTGCGCGGCAGTTCAGCCACCACGAAACACTTCTTCGGAATTTTGAAATTGGCCAGTTGAGCCTTGAGTGATGCCACCACAGCGTCGCCGTTGACATGAGCGCCCGACTTGGCGATCACCACGGCCACCCCAACTTCACCAAAATCCGGATGCGGCACGCCGACCAGCGCGCTTTCAGCAACGCCCGGCATGTCATTGATCACCGCTTCAATCTCAGCCGGGTAAACGTTGTAGCCGCCGCTGATGATGAGGTCTTTGCTGCGTCCAACGATGGTGATGTAGCTCCGCTCGTCGACTTTGCCGACATCGCCGGTCTTGAACCAGCCGTCGGCCGTGAATTCTTCTTTGGTTTTGTCTGGCATGCGCCAGTAACCCTTGAAGACGTTTGGCCCCTTGACTTGGATCGCGCCAATTTCTCCGTTTGACAAGCACTTACCGTCATCGCCGCAGACCCGCACGCTGACACCCGGCAAAGGAAAACCAACCGTGCCACCACGCCGTTCACCGTCTTCGGTCCGATACGGGTTCGAGGTGAGCATGATGGTTTCACTCATGCCGTAACGCTCAAGAATCGTGTGGCCTGTGCGTTGCTGCCATTCGGTGAAAGTCTCGATCAACAAAGGGGCAGACCCCGCAATAAACAAACGCATGTTGCGGCAAGCCTCTTGGGTCAAGCCCGGCTCGGCCAGCAAGCGCACATACAGCGTCGGCACGCCCATGAAGACCGTTGCTTCAGGCAATTTTTTCAACACCAACTTGGGATCAAACTTCGACAGCCAAATCATTTTGCTGCCGTTGATGAGCGCGCCGTGCAGGGCCACAAACAAACCATGCACATGAAAAATGGGCAGCGCGTGAATCAGCACATCACCCTTTTTCCAGCCCCAATAGTTTTTCAGCGTCAGCGCGTTGCTGCGCAAGTTGCCATGCGTCAGCATCGCGCCCTTGCTTCGGCCAGTGGTGCCGCTGGTGTACAAAATCGCGGCCAGGTCGTCGGCGTTTTGTTGAACAACTTCATGCTGGTCACTACAGTGGGCGGCACGATCAAGCAAGGAGCCGGTGCGGTCATCGTCTAGCGTGAAGACGTTTTGCGTGCCAGCCTTGAAGGCGATCTTGCTGACCCAGCCGAAATTTTTTGAACTGCAGACCACCACAGAGGGCTCAGCGTTTTCGATGAAATACGCGATCTCAGCGCTTTGGTAAGCCGTGTTGAGCGGCAGGAAAACATAACCCGCTCGCAGCGTCGCCAAGTACAGCACCATGGCTTCGACTGATTTCTCAACCTGCATGGCAACGCGCGCGCCAGCAGGCAAGTCCAGCGACTTCAGCAAGTTGGCCATCATGGCCGTCGAGCGTTCCAAGTCTTGCCAAGAGTAAAGCAAGCCTTGGTCAGTCTCCACCGCCACGGCATTCAGGTCTTGGGGGAAAGCGGCGCGCAAAGCAGCAAAAAGATTATTGTTTTTCATCGAAGGAACAGGGCAAAAAAACGGGTACAAAAATGGAAAGGCCAAACAAATAAAACGCAGACAGCTTTAATCCAGCTTGGCACCGGAAGCCTTGACGACCGCAGCCCAACGCTTGACTTCGGCGCTGACAAAACTGCCAAACTGTGCGGGCGTGAGGCCCCCAAAATCGGCACCATTGGCGGCCCAGACAGCTTTCAGCTCGGGCGTGGCGCTGACACGGTTCAATTCTTCAACAATTTTGGCCTGCACATCGACTGGCGTGCCTTTGGGAGCCCACATGCCGTACCAGGTCGTCACGGTGTATTCCGGAAAACCCAATTCAGCGGCGCAGGGCACGTCAGGAAAAGCTGCATTGCGCTTGTTGCCAGAAACCATCAGCGCCTTGATGCGACCACCCTTGATATGGCCAGCAGACGAACCCAGACCATCGAACATCATGTCGACAGTGCCAGCCATCAGGTCTTGCAAAGCGGGCCCTGCGCCACGGTAAGGAATGTGGGTGATGAAGGTTTTGCTTTGCTGCTTGAACAGCTCGCCGGCCAAGTGGTGTGAGGTACCGGCGCCGGCAGATCCGTAGTTGAACTTGCCTGGCGATTTACGCACCAGCGCCAGAAAATCCTTGAAGTTGCCCGGCAGGTTTTTCGGGTTCACCACCAGCACCTGCGGCACGTTGGCCAAGAGCGACAGGGGTACAAAATCTTTCTCGATGTCGTAATCAAGCTTGGGGTACATCGACGGTGCAATCGCATGATGGACAGCGCCCATGAACAGGGTGTAGCCATCCGGAATGGCCTTGGCCGCAATGCCGGCACCCAGCGTACCGCCTGCGCCGCCGCGGTTGTCAATGATCAATTGCTTGCCTGTGAGCTTGGCGAATTGCGCCGACAAAGGCCGCGCGAAAGCGTCCGTGCCACCGCCAGCGGGGAACGGCACGATCACCGTGATGGGCTTGCTAGGCCAAGCTGACTCAGCTTGACTGCCCAGCGAGATGACAGCTGCGCCAGCGGCGGCCGCTCGCAAAACATCGCGACGAGTCGCACTCATTTGGAAATTGTTCATGGGATGTCTCCTGTCGTTATAAATAGGGGCAGCATCTTGTTGCGCCGCCTCACGGATCAAACACGGATCAGTACCGTGCCAACTCAAATGTACAAATCTTCAACCTTCGAGGATACGGGGATTTTCCCCTGTGCCAGCAAGCCCCTGTACTTGTCGAGGCGCTTCAAGTCATACAGGTAGTTGACCATCAGACCATAGGACTGCTTCAAGCCTTTGGTCGACATGTCGCCAGCCCAGTTCAGCCGCTCAACACGCGCCCCGTTGCTCAGATGAAAACGCGCTACCGCATCCAGTGGGCGCCCGTTGTCAAGCTGTCGGCCCAGATAGTCGGCGGCGCAGTGCATCAACACACGGCGCACCGGCGATTTTTCGTCCAACTCAGCCACCTTGTCGGCAGCCGCCAGAAAATCTGTCGCCGTGACGATTGCCGGAACCGCTTCCTGCCCCAAGGCGCTGCCCAAGGCCTGGCGCTCTTTGTCGCTCAGCTTGTCTATCAGGCCACCGGCATGCTTGGCCAACCATGGACGAAAGCCCGGGATCGGCGAGAGAGTTGAAAAGACCTTCAAACGGGGGAATTCAGCGCGCAAGGTTTCCACCACGCGCTTGATCAACGAGTCGCCAAAGCTGACACCGCGCAAGCCGGTCTGGGTGTTGCTGATGGAGTAAAAAATAGCGGTGGTGGCTTTGCTGAGATCACTCGCCGCTGCAGACTCGTCGAGCAAGGGCGTGATCGCGCCGGCCAGTTCATCGACCAGTGCGACCTCGACAAAAATAAGCGGCTCGTCGGGCAAGCGCGGGTGGAAAAAACCGTAGCAGCGCCGGTCACTGTCCAATCTATTTTTGACGTCGGCCCAGCCCTTGATGGCATGAACGGCCTCGTACTTGATCAGCTTTTCAATCAGCGATGCAGGCGAGTCCCAGCTGATGCGCCGCAGCTCCAGAAAAGCCACGTCAAACCAGGTCGAAAAAAGATTTTCGAGTTCTGAATCCAAGGCTAATAAACGCTTTTCGGTTTTAAGGTGCGGCAACAGTTCTGCCCGCAAATCAACCAAGAATTGCATTCCCTCAGGGAAGGCCGAGAAACGCTGCAACAAGCGCGTGCGCGGCGACACAAAAGCCCGGCGCAGTCGAATCTCAGCTTGCCCTTCCTCTGGTGTTCCAAGCGCCGCTTCGTAATGATCCCGGGCTGCTTGCACCTTCTCAGCGTTAGGGGCGAACTGCTCACTCATCAACAGCCAAGCGTCACGTCGCTGCTCGGGTGTGGCGCCGGCATACCAAGTGGCGATGTTGCGGGCCCGTCGTCCACCCTCCACTTCGCTGACCTGGCTGTCCACCACCGACTGCAACTCCAGCAAGGTGCGGCGCAGCACACGCGGTGACAAGGCCTCTTCCTTGTGCTTTAACACCGCTTTCAAGCGCTCACGCGTGCTACGCCCGTTGGGTTTCATGGGGTCGACTGACGCCGCCGCAGACACACTGGCGACAGCTGGACGAGACACTTTGGTCGGCGTTGTGGACGCCGAATCATGGCGTTTGAATTGCAAACCCTTGCTGACGGACTGGACGCTGCGCAGCAGCCATTCGGTTGAGTTCATGCGGCCACCCGGCTTTTTGTTTGATGACGTGAAAGATCGCGCAATGCATCGCGTTGACGCGTCAGATGCGTGCGCATGGCCGCCTCGGCGCCTTCGCTGTCGCGGCTCATCAACGCCGCATACACAGACAAGTGTTCTGCCAAACTTTGCGCCAACCGGCCCGGCGCATGCAATTGCTGCAAGCGCGCCAGCTTGAGGATTTTCCGCAAGTCAGCGATGGCTTGAGCCAGCCAGCGGTTGTTGGCCAGCATGATGATGGCCTCATGTATCAGCAGATTGGTCGCGTAATAGTCTTGAATTCGGCCTGTATCGGCATGGCCTTTCAAGCGATCATGCAAATCCCGCAAGGCTGCCAGATCAGCATCGCTGGCGTTGCGGGCTGCCTCAAAAGCACAGCGCCCTTCCAGCAGCGCAATCACCGGGAAAATATCGTCCAAATCCTGCTCAGTCACTTCGCTGACAAAACAACCGCGACGGGGTTCATGCCGAAGTAAGCCCTCTGCCGTCAGCACCTTCAGTGCTTCGCGCAGCGGCGTCCGTGAGATTTTCAGACTCTCACACAGCGCCACTTCATCGACAAAATTGCCCGGCAACAAAGCGCCGGAAAAAATCTGTTCCCGCAACGTGGCGGCAACCTCCTGGTGCAAGGAGTTCTGGACAAGTCGCATGATTTTCAAAACCTTAAAAGGAAGAAAACAACAGGGAAAACCGTAATTACAGGTAATTATGAAATATCACTGCATGGCAAGCAAGCACAAGCACCGATTAAAAGTTGTCAAAAGCCGACATATGGGGCTAAACCCCTAGTTGGTGATCGAGCAGGCCTCGTTCAGACCTTCTTAGAAGCCCAAACCCACAACCAGACCCCGGCAGCGATCATGGGCAGACAAAGCCATTGGCCCATGCTCATCCCCAGGGCAAGGATGCCTAGGAAGTCATCAGGCTCGCGGAAAAACTCAGCCACGAACCGCAACACACCGTAGCCCACCAGAAAGGCGGCCGAGACTTCGCCCATCTTGCGCGGCTTGCGGGCATACAACCACAGCAACACAAAGAGCAGCAAACCTTCAAGCAAGAACTGATACACCTGCGACGGATGACGAGGTTGCAGAGTTCCGCTATGCCTGAAAACCATGCCCCATGGCAATGCCGGATCAGAGATGCGCCCCCACAACTCACCATTGATGAAGTTGCCCACCCGGCCAGCCGCCAGACCGGTCGGGACGCACGGTGCGATGAAGTCCATCACCTGCAGCCACGGCTTGTGGCGAGTCCTGGCAAACCAGATTTGCGATACCAAAACGCCCAGCATGCCGCCATGAAAACTCATGCCACCCTGCCACACCGCGAGTATTTCAAGCGGGTGCGCGAGGTAGTAATCTGGCTTGTAAAAAAGGCAATAGCCAATGCGTCCGCCCAACACCACGCCAACCACACCGAGGAACAAAATATCCTCAATGTCGCGCCGGCTCCAGGCGGCAATGCCCGTCATCGACGCATAGGGCTGGTGCCGCAAACGAAGATTCGCGAGCCACAAGAACAACCCGAAGGCTGCCAAGTAGGTCAGGCCATACCAATGAATGGCCAAGGGCCCCAGTTGCAGGGCGACGGGATCAATTTCGGGGTGAATCAGCATCGGGGCATTGTGCCAGTGCAGGCACAAGCGGAGCGCATTGGCTGCGTACATGGCGCTCGTTAGCATCGTAGAATTCGAAATTGCTCCGAAAAGCCGTCCCACACCAGCAATCAACCTACATCAAAGAGACCTCATGACGCAAGACAAGATGCCCGAAGGCGACGCTATCAATCGCCGCAGCCGCAACATCACAGAGGGAACAGCGCGCGCGCCGAATCGCTCGATGTACTACGCCATGGGCTATGAGGCTGAAGATTTTAAAAAGCCCATGGTTGGCGTGGCCAACGGTCACAGCACCATCACACCGTGCAACAGCGGCCTGCAAAAACTGGCCGACGCAGCGATCAACGCGATCGAAGAAGCCGGCGGCAATGCTCAAGTCTTTGGCACCCCCACCATTTCTGACGGCATGGCCATGGGCACCGAAGGCATGAAGTACTCGCTGGTCAGCCGCGAAGTGATTTCAGACTGCATCGAGACCTGCGTGCAGGGCCAGTGGATGGACGGCGTGCTGGTCATCGGCGGCTGTGACAAGAACATGCCCGGCGGCTTGATGGGCATGTTGCGCGCCAACGTGCCGTCTATTTATGTGTATGGCGGCACGATTTTGCCGGGCCACTACAAGGGCAAAGACCTGAACATCGTCAGCGTCTTTGAAGCCGTTGGCGAGCACTCCGCCGGCCGCATGAGCGACGAAGACTTGCTGCAAATCGAGCGCCGTGCCGTCCCCGGCCCCGGCAGCTGCGGCGGCATGTACACGGCCAACACCATGTCCAGCGCCTTCGAAGCCTTGGGTATGTCACTGCCTTATTCGTCGACCATGGCCAATCCGCACGATGAGAAAACCAACTCAGCCAAAGAGTCGGCCAAGGTGCTGATCGAAGCCATCAAAAAGAACCTCAAGCCGCGCGACATCGTCACCAAGCAAGCCATTGAAAACGCGGTCGCGGTGATCATGGCCACTGGCGGCTCCACCAATGCCGTGCTGCACTTTCTGGCGATAGCCCACACCGCCGGCGTCGAATGGACGATTGACGACTTCGAACGCGTGCGTCAAAAGACACCTGTGCTGTGCGACCTGAAGCCTAGCGGCAAGTACCTCGCGGTTGACCTGCACCAGGCTGGCGGTATCCCGCAGGTCATGAAAACGCTGCTGGCAGCCGGCCTGCTGAACGGCGATTGCATCACCATCACCGGCCAAACCATCGCCGAAGTTTTGAAAGACGTGCCGGATGTGCCACGCGCCGATCAAGACGTGATTCGCCCGATCAACAACCCGATCTACGCGCAAGGCCACTTGGCCGTGCTCAAAGGCAACTTGTCGCCAGAAGGCTGCGTCGCCAAAATCACCGGCCTGAAAAACCCCGTCATGACCGGTCCGGCCCGCGTCTTTGACGACGAACAATCGGCCATGGCCGCCATCCTTGGCGGCAAGATCAAAGCTGGCGACGTGATGGTGCTGCGTTACCTCGGCCCCAAAGGCGGCCCCGGCATGCCTGAAATGCTGGCACCAACAGGTGCGTTGGTGGGTGCAGGCTTGGGCGAAAGCGTTGGCCTCATCACCGATGGCCGCTTTTCCGGCGGCACTTGGGGCATGGTCGTTGGACACGTGGCGCCAGAAGCGGCAGCCGGTGGCAACATCGCATTCATCCAAGAAAACGACTCCATCACCATCGACGCCAAACAGCTGCTATTGCAACTCAACATCAGCGACGAAGCGCTGGCCGCCCGCAAAGTCGGCTGGAAAGCCCCGTTGCCACGCTACACCCGTGGTGTGCAGGCCAAGTTCGCCTTCAACGCCTCCAGCGCCAGCAAAGGCGCGGTGCTTGACGACTATTGAGGTCAATATCCGGTCCGACTCACGTTGAAGCCAAAGCCCTTAAACTGGGTCTCACTTTCACCAAAAAACACGTCATGAAACATTCTTTCTTACTCATCCCCACCCTGCTCGCCGGCTTGGTCGCAGCCACACCTGCTCTGGCAGATATGCAGTTGGCCACCTCGAAAAACTGCATGGCCTGCCACGCTGCAGCCATCAAATTGGTCGGCCCATCCTTCAAAGACATCGCCGCTAAATACGCCGGTCAAAAGGACGCTGTGGACAAACTATCAGCCAAAGTCATCAAAGGCGGCTCCGGCGTCTGGGGCCCCGTGCCCATGCCGGCCAATGCGCAAGTCTCACCCGATGACGCCAAAAAGTTGGTGACTTGGATCCTGACACAAAAGTAAACTATTTGCGCTCGTTAAAAAGCCCGCTGACTCCGATCGGAGTCAGCGGGCTTTTTAATGTCCCGCCGCAGCGGGTGCCCCCAACAGGTCAGCTCTTTTCAGACAGCTGATCGAGAATAGCCGGGTTTTCCAGCGTCGAGGTATCTTGCGGGATGGTTTCGCCTTTGGCAATACCGCGCAACAAGCGCCGCATGATCTTGCCGCTGCGAGTTTTGGGCAGGTTGTCACCGAAACGGATTTCCTTCGGCTTGGCGATCGGGCCGATCTCCTTGCCGACCCAGTCACGCAATTCTTTGGCAATGGCTTTGGCTTCGTCGCCAGTCGGACGTGAACGCTTGAGCACGACAAAGGCGACGATGGCTTCACCCGTCACGTCATCAGGACGACCGACCACAGCGGCTTCGGCCACCAGTGCGGAATGGCTGACGAGTGCAGACTCAATTTCCATCGTGCCCATCCGGTGACCAGAGACGTTCAGCACGTCATCGATGCGGCCGGTGATGCGGAAATAGCCGCGGTCTTCGCTGCGCACAGCGCCGTCGCCGGCCAAGTAATACGTACCGCCCATTTCTGTTGGGAAGTAGCTTTTCTTGAAGCGCTCGGGGTCGTTCCAGATGGTGCGGATCATGGACGGCCAAGGGCGCTTGATGACCAGCAGGCCACCCGAACCATTCGGCACATCACCACCCACTTCGTCAACGATCGCAGCCATGATGCCTGGCAGTGGCAGTGTGCAGCTGCCGGGAACCAGCGGCGTGGCACCGGGCAAGGGCGTGATCACATGACCACCGGTTTCGGTTTGCCAGAAGGTGTCCACAATCGGGCAACGCTCGCCGCCGACGTTTTTGTAGTACCACATCCAGGCTTCAGGATTGATCGGCTCACCCACCGAACCGAGGATGCGCAAACTGCTCAAATCGGAGCTGCGCGGGTGGACTTTTTCGTCGGCTTCAGCGGCCTTGATCAGCGAGCGGATCGCGGTCGGTGCGGTGTAGAAAACCGTGACCTTGTGGCGCTCGATCATTTGCCAGAAGCGGCCAGCGTTCGGGAAAGTCGGGATGCCTTCAAAAATGATTTGCGTTGCGCCTGCTGCCAACGGGCCATAAGCCACGTAGGTGTGGCCGGTGATCCAGCCGATGTCGGCGGTGCACCAAAACACATCGCTGGGCTTGATATCGAAGGTCCAGTCCATCGTCAGCTTAGCCCACAGCAAGTAGCCGCCGGTGCTGTGCTGCACCCCCTTAGGTTTGCCGGTTGAACCTGAGGTGTAAAGGATGAAAAGCGGGTGTTCAGCGCTGACGAACTCCGGCTCACAAACCGCCGATTGATTCGCCATGACTTCATGCATCAGGCTGTCGCGACCGGCCACCATGGCGCAAGCTGTCGGCGTGCGCTGGTAAACGATGACGTTCTTGATCGACTCGCAACCGCCCATGGCCATGCCTTCGTCGACGATGGCTTTGAGGGGCAATTCTTTGCCACCACGCAGCTGGTAATTGGCTGTGATGACGGCCACAGCGCCAGCGTCATGAATCCGCTCTTGCAGGCTTTTGGCAGAAAAACCACCGAACACCACGGAATGTGTGGCACCGATACGGGCGCATGCCTGCATCGCGACCACGCCTTCAACGGTCATCGGCATGTAGATGACAACGCGGTCACCTTTTTGGATGCCCATGCCCTTCAAAGCATTGGCGAACTGGCAGACCTTGGCGTGCAGCTCTTTGTAGGTGACGTTGGTGACCTTGCCATCATCACTCTCGAAGATGATGGCTTTTTGGTGTTCGGTTGGCGTGCCGAGGTGGCGATCCAGACAGTTGTAGGAGGCGTTCAGCTGACCATCAGCAAACCATTTGTAGAACGGCGCATCCGACTCGTCGAGGGTTTGGGTGAAGGGCTTTTTCCAGCTCAGGTTTTCGCGGGCAAGACGGGCCCAAAAACCTTCGTAATCCGTCTCGGCTTCTTGGCACAGCGCTTCATAAGCGGCCATGCTCGAAATGCTGGCAGTCTTGGCGAGCGCCGGATCGGGATTGAAAAACCGGTTTTCAATCAATGTGGACTCAATTGCAGATTGCGTTGAACTCATGAGCTGTCTCCTTTTCTCTGACTTTTTTAAATACCAACAGTTGCTGAATGTCGCGTCAGCCACTTACAAGCCACTGACTGTCACCCATCTTACAAATCCCGGCGCCGTCCAAGGCCGAAGTGAAACTCTTACAATTTTGGATTAATTAAAAAGGCCCCATGTCTGACTCTAAGCCATCGCGATCTACGTCGCTCCGACCCATTCCAAGCTTTATCTTTGCCAGCCGCTGGCTTCAGTTGCCACTGTATGTCGGCTTGATTGCGGCACAAGTGGTGTATGTTTTTCACTTCTTGGTTGAGCTCAAACACTTGATCGAAGCTGTTTTTGGCAGCCCGACGGCCTTGCAGGCTCTCATCAGCAGCATAGGCTACAAAACCGATGTGGCGCTGACCTCGCTCAATGAAACCGTCATCATGCTCGTGGTGTTGGGCTTGATTGACGTTGTGATGATCTCCAACCTGCTGATCATGGTCATCGTCGGCGGTTACGAAACCTTCGTCAGCCGCATGAGGCTCGATGACCACCCCGATCAACCGGAGTGGTTGAACCATGTCAACGCCTCGGTTCTGAAGGTCAAGCTGGCCACGGCCATCATCGGCATCAGCTCGATCCATTTGCTGAAGACTTTCATCAACGCCGCCAACTACGACCTCAAGGTGCTGATGTGGCAAACCATCATTCACGTTGTCTTCCTGCTCAGCGCGTTGGCGATAGCGATGACCGACAAACTGATGGTGCGCAGCGAAGGCGAGCACTGACACGCGGCCACTCTGTGAGGATGTCTTCGGGACCTAGAATCGCAGATTGTTAACCTTTGAATTAATTTCCCCTACGCCATTGCTTCTGCTCATCATCCTTCTTCCCCTGCTTGCGGGCACCCTCCTGACCGCATGGTCCGGCTACCAACGGACGCCGGGGCACAGAAGTCGGACAGCCGGGCTGGCTGCAGCTGTGACAGCCTCCAGTCTTGGGCTGTTGCTGTCTCAAGCCCCCGGCATTCTGGCTGGGGAGGTTTACCAAACCTTCACGCCTTGGGTGCCCGACATCGGCCTGAACCTCGGCTTCAAGCTGGACGCCCTGTCGCTGATGTTTGGGCTGTTGATCACCGGCATCGGCCTGCTGATCATTCTGTACGCGCACAGCTACCTCGGCAAAGACGATCCGGCTGGCAAGTTCTTCAGCACCATGATGCTGTTCATGGCCGCCATGCTCGGCATCGTGCTGTCGGACAACCTGCTGTTGCTGGTCGTCTTTTGGGAACTGACCAGCCTGTCTTCGTTTTTACTGATTGGTTACTGGAACCACCGGTCTGACGCCCGGGCTGGTGCACGCATGTCGCTGGCCATCACGGGTGGCGGCGGCTTGGCGATGTTGGGCGGCTTCGTGCTGCTGGGTCAGATCGCCGGCACTTTTGAGCTCAGCCAGATGCTGGACCAAGTGGCGCAGATTCAGGCCGACCCGCGCTACCCTGCCGCCTTGATCTTGATCCTGATCGGCTGCTTCACCAAAAGTGCGCAGTTTCCATTTCACTTCTGGCTGCCACAAGCCATGTCCGCACCCACACCCGTGTCGGCCTACCTGCACTCGGCAACCATGGTCAAGGCCGGCCTGTTTCTGCTGGCGCGCCTGACACCGGTGATTGGGGGCACCGAGCTGTTCATGGGCATCGTCATGACCACCGGCCTCGTCACCTTGGCCTTCGCCGCCTTCGTGGCGCTGTTCAAACACGACCTGAAAGGCTTGCTGGCGTACTCCACCATCAGCCACCTCGGCTTGATCACCTTCCTGATCGGACTGGGTTCACCGCTGGCCGCCGTGGCCGCGATCTTCCATATCTTGAACCACGCCAGTTTCAAAGCGGCACTGTTCATGACAGCCGGCATCGTTGACCATGAAACCGGCACCCGTGACATGCGCAAGTTAGGCGGGCTGGCACACCTGATGCCTTGGACGGCCACTTTCGCCATGGTGGCGGCTGCGTCCATGGCCGGCGTGCCTCTGTTCAACGGGTTCTTGTCGAAGGAAATGTTCCTGACCGAAGCCGTCGCCTTTGTGCAAGTCGGCGGCTGGCGCTGGCTGATACCTTTGGTGGCGACGCTCGCCGCGCTGTTCAGCGTGGCTTATTCAGTGCGGCTGGTTAACGACGTGTTTTTCAACGGTCCCACGCGTGACATGCCCAACATGCATCCGCACGAGCCGCCCTTCGGCATGAAAGCCCCGGTAGCCCTGCTGGCCGGCATCTGCCTGCTGGTCGGCGTGTTGCCAGCCTTGACGCTGGAACCCTTGGTGCGCGCCGCCAGCAGCGCCATGATCGGTCAGCCAGCCCCCGAATTCAAACTGGCGCTGTGGCACGGCCTGAACCTGCCCTTGCTGCTCAGCATGTTGGCACTCGGTGGCGGCTTGGCCTTGTACACCTTGCTGGCCAAAGGCGGCCGACTGCACCGTCTGAATTCCGAAGACTGGTTTGGCCGACTGACCGGACTGAACCTGTTCACGCGCGGCATCGAGCGGCTCTTTGCTGGCGCCGGCTTGGTCACGCAAAAACTAGAAAACGCATCATTGCAACGCTACCTGGCCTGGATGCTCATGGCCGCACTGGCCACCGGTGCCGCCATGCTGTGGGGTCAGGTTCCAGAGATTCCGGGTATGGGCACGCGTACCCTGCTGCCGATCTCGCTCCCTGCGGTGGTGATCTGGGCGTTGCTGCTGGCGGCCTGCCTGTGGCTGGTGCTGCGCCACCATGATCGCTTTTTGTCGGTGGTGGTGGCCAGTGCGGTTGGCTTGGTCACCTCGCTGAGCTTCGTCAGTTTTTCAGCGCCCGATCTGGCGTTGACGCAGCTGACGGTCGATGTCGTTGCCACCGTGCTGCTGCTGATGGGCTTAGCGCTGCTGCCGCGTCAAACCCCGCACGAGTCCTCTGTCCCGCGCAAGCTGCGAGACGCAACGCTGGCCTTGGCCATTGGCGCGGGCATGGCGTGGCTGGCCTGGGTCATGCTGACACGCGACCACGACTCGATCTCCTGGTATTTCCTGAACCATGCCGCCGTCGCGGGCGGTGGCACCAACGCCGTCAATGTGATTTTGGTGGACTTCCGGGGCTATGACACCTTTGGCGAAATCACCGTGCTGGGCATCGCCGCCATTGGGGTGATGGCCCTCATGGACGGCATGCACACACGCAGGCCCGCGGCAGACGCGGCTGGTTCGGCCTGGACGTTTGCCAGCCAACCGCTGATGCTGCGCGTCGCCGCCCGCGTTTTGCTGCCCATCGCTTTGGTCGTCACGCTCTACATATTTATGCGCGGCCACAACCAGCCTGGCGGCGGCTTCATCGCCGGTCTGATCACGGCGGTCACGCTGGTGATGCAGTACATAGCCAACGGCCAGTCACGTGCCGAAGCCTTGCTGCGCGCCGATGGCGGCCGCCGCTTTGTGCGCTGGATCGGCATCGGCCTTGGCATGGCCGGACTCACGGGTGTGGGTGCTTTCTTCTTTGGCCAACCCTTCCTGACCAGTGCGCACAGCCATCCCTACATTCCCTTTCTGGGTTCGTTACCGCTGGCCACCGCGGCCCTGTTTGATTTGGGTGTTTACATCACCGTGGTCGGCGCGACCTTGCTGACGCTGTCAACGCTGGGTGCCGTCACACGCGAACCCAAGGAGAAACCGTCATGATGAGCCTTGAGTTTTTGGTCGCCACGGGCATCGGCTTTGTCACCGCCACCGGCATTTACCTGATCTTGCGCGGCCGCACTTGGCCGGTAGTGTTGGGCCTCAGCTTGCTGGGCTATGCCGTTAATGTCTTCATCTTCGCCATGGGCCGCCTTTGGCAAGACGCCGCGCCCATCCTCTCGGCTGGCGGCCGGGTCGCCGACCCCTTGCCGCAAGCGTTGGTTCTGACAGCCATCGTCATCGGTTTTGCCACCACCGGCTTCGTTATCGAAATGGCTTTGCGGAGTCGCCACGAAACGGGAACTGATCACGTCGATGGGCAAGAATCGGGCAAGACACCAGAAACACGGGACAGCGCATGATCACCGAGTTTCTGTCCACATTTTTCTCAGCCCACCTGCCGGTGTTGCCGGTCCTGCTGCCGCTGTTCACCGCCGTGGTGCTGCTGTTGATGGGTGATGGCGTTAGCGCAGCAGACCGCCACCAACAGACCCAACCGACCCAGCAACGGCTGCTCAGCATGGCGTCGGTCGTGTTGGGCGCCGTTTTTGCCTGGCGACTGATGACCGATGCAGACGCTGGTCCGCTGACGGTTTACCCGCTGGGCGGCTGGCAAGCGCCGTTTGGCATCGTGCTGGTGATTGACCGGCTGAGCGCCATGATGCTGGCCCTGACCTGGACCATCGCCGTGCCCGTGCTCTGGTACGCCACGGCCAACTGGGACGTACGCGGTCGGCACTTTCATGCGCTGTTTCACTTTCAGCTGATGGGCTTGTCGGGCGCCTTCGTCACAGGCGATCTGTTCAACCTGTTTGTGTTTTTCGAGATCTTGCTGATCGCTTCTTATGTGCTGCTGGTGCACGGCCATGGGCCTGAACGCTTCAAGGCCGGCCTGCATTACGTGGTGCTCAATCTGGCGGCATCGGCCTTGTTCCTGATCGGTCTGGCGATTATTTATGGCTTGACCGGCACGTTGAACATGGCTGACTTGGCCTTGCGAGTCGCCAAGCTCGACGCCGAAGAAGCGGTGCTACTGAAGATCGGCGCGATGATTTTGCTGGTGGTCTTTGGCCTGAAGGCCGCCATCGTTCCGCTGTACATGTGGCTGCCGGGTGCCTACGCCGTGGCCAGTGCGCCCGTGGCGGCGCTCTTCGCCATCATGACCAAGGTCGGCGTCTACAGCATCATCCGGGTTCACGTCGGGATTTTTGGTGAAGGCGCTGGCCATGCGGCGATAGTCATAGAACCCTGGCTCTTGCCTGTGGCGCTGGCCACCAGTGTGATGGGTGTACTGGGCGCCTTGGCTGCACGCAGCTTGGCCCGGCTGGTGGCTTACCTGACCATCGCCTCGGTCGGTTTGGTGCTGGCCAGCGTTGGCTTGTTCACCACCGCCGCCCTGTCAGCCGCGCTGTATTACATGGTCCACAGCACGCTGGTGGTGGCCGCACTCTTTTTACTGGTTGAGCTGATTGCATCGCAACGTGGCGACGCCAAAGACAAACTGATTCCCGCCATCCCTGTCGCGCAGCCGATCACGCTCGGCCTGATGACCTTGCTCGCAGCCGCGTCGGTGGCTGGCTTGCCACCGCTGCCCGGCTTCTTGGGCAAGCTGATGATCTTGCAAAGTGCAAGCAGCAGCTCGGCGCACATCTGGGTTTGGTCCGTCGTACTGGGGGCTGGATTTTTGACGCTGATCGGGCTGGCAAGGGCCGGCAGCATGGTGTTTTGGAGCGTCTTGCCGGAGTCCCCAACACCGGTTGGTACACCCATTGCGGGCAAGCAGTTTGGCTTCAACACACGCACGCTGGCATCAACCCTAGCTCTGCTGGCGCTGGGCCTGATGTTGGCTGTAGGCGCCTCGCCCATGAAACGCTACACCGACGCGGCTGCCGCACAACTGGCTGACACGGCCGCCTACGCCGACGCCGTGCTCGGACCGCTGGGCGGCGCTGCAGCGGAGACCACACGCCCTTACCGCGGCGGTGAAGGCGAAGTCATCTTGCCCAACTCAGGATCAGGAGCCAAGCCATGAAGAAAACCCCTTGGCTCGCGCACCCGTGGCTGTCGGCCCTACTGGCGCTGAGTTGGTTGCTGCTACAGCACACCTTGGCCCCCTTTCACTTGCTGTCTGCCATGTTGATTGGCTTGATCGTGCCCCGACTGCTGCACCCACTGCTGCCGCCTGCGCCGACGATTCGCATGCTGCCCGCCCTGCGCTTGGCTCTGGTGGTGCTGGGCGACATCGTGACCTCCAACATCACCGTCGCCAAGCTGGTGCTCGGCCCGATGTCTCGACCGCAGCCAGCGTGGATTCGTCTGCCCTTGCAGCTCCGGCACAGCACGGCGATCTCGCTGCTGGCCAGCATCATCACCACCACGCCCGGGACGGTGTCCTCCAGCATTGACGAAGAACGCCGCTACATCCTGGTCCACGCGCTGGACTGCAGCGATGCAGAGCAAATGGTGGCTGACATCCAAGAGCGCTACGAGCGCCCGCTGCTGGTTATTTTTGGCGAGACCGCCAACACCCCACAGGGAGAAAAAGCATGAGCACTGTCGCACTTGAGATGGCTCTCAACATCGCCATCGTGGCGGTATCGCTGGCGGTGCTGCTTTGTGGCTGGCGGCTGATCTTCGGTCCGCACAGCGTCGACCGGGTGCTGGCCATCGACACGCTTTACATCAACGCCGTGGCACTGATTGTGTTGCTGGGCATCCGACTCGACACGCCGATGCTGTTCGAAGCGGCACTGCTGGTCGCCATGCTGGGCTTTGCGTCGACGGTCGCGATGGCGCGCTACCTGACGCGCGGCGACGTCATCGAATGAGCAAGGGAGCAAACACATGATGGGTATGACTTTGATTTCCCTGGGCGAATGGCTGGCCGCAGTTTTGCTGCTGGTGGCTGCCGTGTTTCTGCTGGTGGGCGCGATTGGCTTGATTCGCTTACCGGACTTTTACATGCGGCTGCATGGCCCGACCAAAGCCTCGACCCTGGGCGTCGGCAGCATTTTGCTGGCCAGCATGATTGTCTCGGCCACGCACGGTCGGGCTGGCTTTGCAGAACTGCTGATCACGTTGTTTGTGTTTCTGACGGCGCCCGTCTCAGCCAACATGATGGCGCAGGCAGCGCTGCATCTGCGCTTGCCCGGCAGAGCGATGCCACCCGAAGATGCGGTGCCTGAACGCCGCGAAGCCTGAGCTTAGTTTTCGGTTTTAACGAGTCTGCGGGTTTAGCAGCCCTCAGCGACCGCTGTTCCCGACCATTTCTTCCGGCCGCACCCAAGCGTCGAACTGCTCGCCCGTCACATGACCCGAGGCCAGCGCGGCTTCGCGCAATGTGCTGCCGTCTTGATGCGCTTTCTTCGCAATCAGGGCGGCTTTGTCATAGCCAATGTGCGGGTTCAGCGCGGTCACCAGCATCAGTGACTGATTCAGCAGCGCACCAATACGCTGGTGGTTCGGTTCAATACCGACCGCGCAATGTGCGTTAAAGCTCTTCATGCCATCAGCCAGCAAGCGCACGCTTTGCAAAAAGTTATGCGCAATCAGCGGACGGAACACATTCAGCTCAAAGTTACCTGACGCGCCGCCCATGTTGATGGCCACATCGTTGCCAAAGACTTGGCAGCACAGCATGGTCAAGGCCTCGCTTTGGGTCGGGTTGACTTTGCCGGGCATGATGGAAGAACCGGGTTCGTTTTCGGGGATGCTCAGCTCGCCCAAACCACTGCGCGGCCCACTGGCCAGCCAGCGCACATCATTGGCTATTTTCATCAGGCTGGCGGCCAACGTTTTGAGCGCACCATGCGCATGTACCAGCGCGTCTGCCGAAGCCAGCGCCTCAAACTTGTTGGGCGCGGTGACGAAAGTCAGACCGGTCAGACGTGCCAATTCAGCGGCGGATTTTTCAGCATAGCCCGGCGGCGCGTTCAAGCCTGTGCCCACGGCGGTGCCGCCCAAGGCCAGCTCGCACAGATGCGGCAAAGCGGCGCGCACATGCTGCTCGCCATGATCAAGTTGCGACACGTAGCCTGAAAACTCTTGGCCCAATGTCAACGGCGTGGCGTCTTGCAAATGGGTGCGACCAATTTTGACGATGCCCGCGAAAGCCTGCGCTTTAGCGTCCAGGGTGGCCCGCAACTCGGCCAGCGCGGGCAACAATTGCTGGCTGATCGCGACCACGGCGGCCACATGCATGGCCGTCGGGAAGACGTCATTCGACGACTGACTGCGATTCACGTCGTCGTTCGGATGAACCCGGCGGCGAATCCCACGCTCACCGCCTAGCAATTCGCTGGCCCGATTGGCCAGCACCTCATTCATGTTCATATTGGTCTGCGTGCCCGAGCCAGTTTGCCAGACCACCAACGGAAACTCATGCGGCAAATGACCTGCCCGGACTTCTTCGGCCGCCGCCATGATGGCTTGCGCCTTGTCGCCGGGCAGCAGTCCGAGCGCGAGGTTGACGAAAGCCGAGGCGTGTTTGACCAGCGCCAGTGCATCAATCAATTCCTTCGGCTGACGCTCACCGGAGATGTCAAAGTGATGCAGGGAGCGCTGGGTCTGCGCTCCCCAGAGCCGGTCAGCCGGCACTTCAATAGCGCCAAAGCTGTCGTTCTCAATCCGGATGTTCATTAAGTTTGGAATAGTCATGTCAGGACACTGTTGGGTTAGCTGTCAAAATAAGGGGCTGTGCACACGCTAGCAGAGTTTGACCGCTGTGGAAATAAGCGTCACTCCCTTTCGTGATCTACCTTTCGTGATCTCCTAAAAATCCAATGAGAATGCCCA
>CANFXC010000023.1 GCA_947450765.1 Comamonadaceae bacterium
CTATGGCAACTGCGAAAAAAGTAGCATCTAAAAAAGCTGCACCAAAAAAAGCCCCGGTCGCTAAAAAAGCACCGGCCAAGAAAGCCCCAGCTAAAAAAGTAGCAGCGAAAAAAGCACCGGCTAAAAAAGCCGTTGCTAAAAAAGCGCCAGCGAAAAAAGTAGCGGTTAAAAAAGTAGCAGCGAAAAAAGCACCGGCTAAAAAAGTCGTCGCTAAAAAAGCGCCAGCGAAAAAAGTAGCGGCTAAAAAAGTAGCAGCGAAAAAAGCACCGGCTAAAAAAGTCGTTGCTAAAAAAGCGCCAGCGAAAAAAGCTGCCGCTAAAAAAGCGCCAGCGAAGAAAGCTGCTGCGAAGAAAGTAGCCGCGAAAAAGCCCGCTGCGAAGAAAGCCGCGAAAAAGCCCGCTGCGAAGAAAGCCGCGAAAAAGCCCGCTGCAAAAGCACCTGCTGCAGCGGCCAGCCCAGCGGCTCAGACAACTCTGAACCCGCAAGCTGCTTGGCCGTTTCCAACAGCCAGCAAGCCTTAAGCAGTCAGACAGCTCTGCTTAAAGCCTGGTATCGAAAGATACCAGGCTTTTTTATTGCAGCCACTCCAGCCCGACTTTCACACCACACGACCCTGCATGTCCTCGCAACCCGTCCCGAACGCCGTCTTTCTGCAGTACGACCCCAAAACCGGTGATTGCCTGGTCAGTGTTCACGTCATGCCGAATGCACCGCAGACGAAAGCTGATGGAGTGTACGGAGAGGAAGGTCAGCAAGCACTGCGCGTGCGTCTGCATGCGCTGCCCATTGACGGCAAAGCCAATGATGCACTGGTGAAATGGCTGGCGAAAGAATTAGGCATCGCGCAACGTGACATCACACTGGCGCGAGGTCAGACGTCACGGCGCAAACAACTGAGAGTCGACCGCAGTGTGGTGACAGTGGCCCGCTGGGAGCGTCTCATTTCACCGAACTGACCAGCAAGCACGCTGACAGACGTCGAGCGCCCGATGCAGACTCACAGGGATGAAGCTGGACGAATCGTCTCGAGTGTGTAGTTCTGGCAGCCCGGGGTGGCTATTTTGTGGGCTCCGACGCGGTTGCCGAGTTCACAGCACTTAGCCAGTGACCAACCTTTTTCAAGGCCAAAGAGCAAGGCGCCACGGAAGGCGTCGCCGCAACCCGTCGGGTCTACCAACTGAGTGGCTTTGACTGGTGGCACCAAAGTCATTTCACCGTCGACCCAGACTTCGCAACCGTCTGCACCCAGTGTGACGACCAGACCCTCCACGCGCATGGACAGCGCTTTGCTGTCCAGACCGGTGCGTTCGGTCAGCATCCGGCCCTCGTAGTCGTTAACCGTCACCCACGTCGCGAGATCGACAAATTGTGTGAGCTCATCGCCGTTGAACATCGGCAAGCCCTGACCGGGATCGAACACAAACGGAATACCGGCGGCCTTGAACTGTGCCGCATGCTGCAACATAGCATCACGGCCATCGGGTGAAATGATGCCGATCTTGATGTCATGGCGGGCAGCCACTTCAGACAAGTGCGCCTGGCTCATCGCACCAGGATGAAAGGCCGTGATCTGGTTGTTGTCACGATCCGTCATGATCATGGCTTGCGCCGTGTAGGTATCCGTCAGCTCACGGATGAACTCGGTGCTGATGCCCTTGTTGCGCAGATGCGCCAGATAGTCGAGTCCATCGTTACCAACTGTTGCCATGGGCAAGGCTGTTCCGCCGAGTTGCGACAGACTGTAGGCGATGTTGCCGGCGCAACCGCCGAACTCACGGCGCAAGGCGGGGACCAGAAAGGAGACGTTCAAAATGTGCAATTGCTCAGGCATGATCTGCTCGGCAAAACGGCCCTCGAAAGTCATGATGGTGTCAAAGGCCAGAGAGCCACAAATCAAAGCGGGCATGCGTCTATTTCTCGGGTTTCAGGGATAAAAAGCTAACAAGCGGTAACCGGTGACTGGGGCTGCCGCAGAAGGTGCGTCGACCACGGGCTGCCCGTCTGGCGTTGCTACTGCGGCAGATGAAGCCGCCGGCAATGGCGCCACAGACACCGGGGGCAGACTGACCAGAAGATTAAAAACACCAGCGAAAGGTGCGGCTTGCTCCAGCCGGTTGCCAATGGCCCCGAACTCAGAAGGCAGCAGAACCTTGCGTATCAAGACTTCGTTTTGCGACCCGGTCAAGGTCACTTCCAGCGCGGGCATAGCGACAGAAGCGAGCTGGGCATTCTTGAGAACAAAATTGAGCCGATACGCATCAGGGCCGGTTTGGGTGAACGATGAACTGTCGATCGTGATGGCCTCAATCACGCGCGGCGGGTTGATCTGGCAGACCATTTTTTCGCACAGAACCTCAAGTGCCGGCAACAACGCCGGGTAACGAGCGGCTATGGCATCACGTTCATGCACGAGCACTTGCAACCCCAAGGCACTCAACAAAATCATTGCAAGCAACACGCCCAGCGCCCTGACGAGTGGCCTCCTGGCCTTGCCTCTGCGCTGCGCCGTCTGGACAAAAGTCAGTTCCGGCAGCGTTGCACGCAGGGCGTCCTCAGTCTTCACTGGTTTGTTGGACGCTGTCGATCCGTCAAGCGCGCGACGACCGGCAGCATCTTGGCTGCGACCGTGATCTTCCTGGCTGGTGGCATCAGTTGCCTCCGGCGCCGACAAATAACTAGAGAGCGGTGCAGATACAGAAGCATCTTCGATATCAGACTTGATTGAAGAGCGTGGAGCGACATGTACTTCAGGCTGCGTAGACAGGCTGGCCCGAGGAATCTGCAGGTCAAAGTCGCTGGTCAATGCATGGGAGGTATCGAGCGGAACCTCGGCCACCACCGAACGAGAAGTAGTTGCCGCCATGGGCGCAAGAAATTCTGTCGGCAGTTCTTCCGCCATGTACTCTGGCGCTGAAACATGAGGATCCTGACACTCAGCATCAGGTTGATCAATGTGCTCAGGTTCAACTGTCGCTTGAAAGTGCGCAGAAGCATCGAAGACGCCGTCGCAGTGACCGCAACGGACCCAGCCGTCCGACACTTTCAATTGGTCGGGCACGACCTTGAACATCGTTCGGCAAGTGGGGCAGCAGGTTATCAAGCTCATCGCGTCGAATTGTAGGGCTTGCTTGGCTCAGACTGGATCAGATCTTAGCGGTCATCAAGATCCAGCCGTCTTCACTGTCGGCCACGCTCAAAGTGGCGTAGGGCGCATACGCCTCTTTGAGTTCGTCGGCCTGGCGCTCCAGAATTCCGGCCAACACCAAGTGGCCACCCGGCGCGACGTGCGCGCACAGCAGCGGTGCCAACACCTTCAGCGGCGTCGCCAAAATATTCGCCAGCACGGTTTGGTACGCGCCCGAAGATTTGTCTGGCAAGCCAGCCTTCAATTGCACGTGATTCGCCTCGGCATTGGCGAGGGTCGACTGCACGGCGGCTTCATCGATATCGACCGCATCGATATCCGTCGCACCAAATTTAGCCGCACCGATAGCCAGAATGCCCGAACCACAACCGTAGTCAAGGACACGACCGCCAGCGCGGCCCGCAGCAATCCAGCGCAAGCACATGCGGGTGGTCGGATGGGTGCCGGTGCCAAAAGCCAGCCCCGGATCCAGCCGAATCACTTGGCGCGCTTGGGCCGGTGGCTCATGCCAAGTCGGGACGATCCAGAACTCAGGCGTGATCTCAACCGGGGTGAACTGCGATTGCGTCAAGCGCACCCAATCTTGCTCAGGCACCGGGCTGACGGCGACCACTTGGCAGCCATTGAAAAAATCTTGCGCCGCGAGCAGCACAGCCGCGTCCCTCGCAGCCGCCTCATTGGGAAACAAGGCGACGATGCGCGAGCGCTCCCAACCGGCTTTAGGCGGTGGCATGCCGGGTTCGCCAAAAAGCGCCTGTTCAGCGGGCGTCTGCGCATCGGCATCTTCGACCGACACGCTCAAAGCGTCGAGGGCGTCAAGCGCATCGCTCACGCTCTCGACGGCGTCCACAGGGGCCAGCATGACCAGTTCAAAAAGACTCATGAAAAGACCCGCCAAATTAGGAGATAGGTGAAGGGAAAAACGAAAACAACCCGCAGCGCATCACCAAGGAGCGCGTGCGGGTTTAGAACTGGTGGCTGAAGCTTAGCGTTGCCGCTGCGACAACCACTCTTCCAAATAGTGAATATTGGTGCCACCGTCCACGAACTTGGCGTCGACCATCAACTCACGATGGAGTGCAATGTTGGTGTTGATGCCTTCGACCACGGTTTCTGCCAGCGCCGTGCGCATGCGGGCCAAGGCCTGCTCGCGCGTGTCGCCATGAACAATGATCTTGCCGATCATCGAGTCATAGTTTGGCGGCACAAAATAGTTGGCGTAGATATGCGAGTCAACCCGCACACCAGGGCCGCCGGGCGCGTGCCATGTCGTGATACGACCTGGCGACGGCGTGAACTTGTAAGGGTCCTCGGCATTGATGCGGCACTCAATCGAGTGACCCTTGATCTCGATCTGACGCTGCGTGAACGGCAGACGTTCGCCGGCCGCCACCATGATTTGCGTCTTCACGATGTCAACACCGGTGATCCATTCCGTGACCGGGTGCTCGACCTGAACACGGGTGTTCATTTCGATGAAATAAAACTCACCGTTTTCATACAAAAACTCAAAGGTACCCGCACCGCGATAGCCAATTTTCTTGACGGCAGCGACGCAACGCTCACCGATTTTTTCGATCAGCTTGCGCGGAACGCCAGGAGCCGGCGCCTCCTCAATGACTTTTTGATGGCGACGCTGCATGGAGCAATCACGCTCGCCCAGCCAGACCGCATTTTTGTGCTGGTCAGCCATGATCTGGATTTCGATGTGGCGCGGATTTTGGAGAAATTTCTCCATGTAAACCGCCGGATTGCCGAACGCGGCGCCGGCTTCCGCCTTGGTCGTTTGCACCGCATGGATCAGCGCCGCCTCGGTGTGCACCACGCGCATGCCGCGCCCGCCGCCGCCGCCTGCGGCCTTGATGATGACCGGGTAACCAACGGCTTTGGCCGTGCGCTTGATGATGGCCGGGTCGTCGGGCAAGGCGCCTTCAGAGCCGGGCACGCAAGGCACGCCGGCCCTGATCATGGCCTGCTTGGCAGAGACCTTGTCACCCATGATGCGGATGGATTCAGGCGTCGGGCCGATGAACTTGAAGCCGCTTTTTTCCACACGCTCAGCAAAATCAGCGTTTTCACTGAGGAAGCCGTAGCCGGGGTGAATGGCTTCAGCGTCTGTGACCTCGGCTGCGGCAATGATGGCCGGCATGCTGAGGTAGCTCTGCGCCGATGCGGCAGGGCCGATGCAGACAGACTCGTCGGCCAGCTTTATGTACTTGGCTTCGCGGTCGGCTTCGGAGTAAACCATCACGGCCTTGACGCCGAGTTCCCGACAAGCCCGCTGGATACGCAGGGCAATTTCACCCCGGTTAGCGATCAGAATTTTTTTAAACATGGCGCCCGCTTCACTCGATGATGAAGAGTGGTTGTCCGTACTCAACAGCCTGACCGTTCTCACACAACATCGCCGTGATGGTGCCAGACTTGTCAGCCTCAATCTCATTGAGGATCTTCATGGCTTCAATGATGCAGATGGTGTCGCCTTCTTTGACTTGGCTGCCGATGTCGACAAAAGCCTTGGCACCAGGACTGGCTGAGCGGTAGAAAGTTCCAACCATAGGGGACTTGACTGCATGGCCCTGCACTTCGGCAGTTGCCTCAGGAGCCGTCACCGCCGCTGCAACAGCCGCAGGTGCCGCAACCATCATGGCTGGTGCCTGCATGACCATGGGTGCAGCGCCCATGAATTTGACGATTCTGACTTTACCTTCAGCCTCGGTGATTTCAAGTTCTGACACGTTTGACTCTGAAACTAGGTCAATCAATGTTTTGAGTTTGCGTAGATCCATGCTTTATTCTCCGGCGACAGTGGCGGGCTGGGGGCCCGGCCTTAAATATGAATTGCCAAACTGCCTCAACAGTTCGACCTGAGATCAGATCTTGACCCAGCCAAGCAGTCGGTACGATTTACCCACTCTTTGCCGGTCTTCTTTCACTAAACTACTTGAATTGTAATCATCTGCAAATTATCAAATAAACAATGATGCAATCTTTCGATGCATCTGAAGTTTTCTGATTGCGAACTTTAACGCAAATTGAGCCTCATTTACCGCCGTTGACGACTCAAACGAGACAAGAACAAAGAATCAAGACAAGGCTGCCCAGTTGGCCAAATCTGCCGGCAACAGCTGTCCGCTTTTCCGCTGCAGCACATCACCCGAGGCGCCAAAGGCCACCGAAAATGGCAGGCCGCCGGTTAAATTACCCATGCGTTTGCTGAGCTCGGTGCCGTCCAGACCGACCATCACGATCGGAAAATCCAGTGGCGACTTTTTCAACCAGGCGCGCACAGCACTCGGCTGGTCAACCGCCAAACCCAGCACGCGCCAGCCCCGTGCTTGCTGTTCTTGGTGGAAGCGATTCAGCAAGGGGAGCTCTTCCACACAAGGCGGGCACCAAGTCGCCCAAAAATTCACCAACAAGGGTTGGCCCGCCAAACTGCTGATTTTGAGCATCTCGCCATCTGGCGTTTCCATCTCCAAGGCCCAGAACGGGTCTGCCGATGAATTGCGCGCCAATGGCGTCTCATGGCGGTCGCGCAACCACCAAGCGGCGCCGACGCCTGCCAGACCCGCCGCCACGGCGGTGCTGGCAAACAGCATGTTTCTACGTTTGATCATCCGGAGTCCTCATCACTTCAAATTTAACTTCAAGGCAGTTTCGCAGGTTTTAAAGCTCTGATCGTTGAAGATCGAGGCCCATTTGTCACAAAGCCAGCAAGCGTTCGACAGCCGCTAAGTCGCCACGTGGCGTGCGGCCTTTGGCATCAGGCCGCAAGGCACCGCGTAAATCGTCGTGGTCATAGACCATCAGGTGCACGCCGACGGTTTCCTGCAAAGGCTTGCAAACGCTGCGAATACTCAACGCCTCCACACTGTCGCCCCAAAACCCGGTGACTGTGCAGGGTTCGTAATCCACCTGGTGCTCAATCAGGGCAATTTCAGCCGACTTCGAGTCATCACAAAACAGCTGGATATAAATGTCGGACAGCCGCGTCGCGGTGCCGTGCCAAACCGCCCCCCCCAAAAACGGCCGGAACTCGGCCATGCGCCGCATCCAGACCAAGGCCAGCTCACGCAGGGCTTTCAGCTCGGCAGGCTGCGTCTCAGCACAAAACAGCGCAATGTACGCATGCACCGCGTCTTCAATCTCGTCATTGCCCGGCAGCTCGGTGCGCGACGGCAGCGCCATCTGCTTGATCGCGCGGCGCTTGGCGGGACCGTATTCAAGCCCCTCTTCCACCACCATAGCGGCAGCGGCAGCAGCAATTTCAGCCTTCAAGTTGTGCGGTTCAAATGAGTTCATGGCCCGTATTTTTGCACCTGCTGGGCCGGTCAGCAGTCGAAGGGTTGAAGCTGCGCCGCGGCCACTGCCTAAAATGCCGCATGCACATACATATCTTGGGAATCTGCGGCACCTTCATGGGCGGCTTGGCCGCCCTCGCCCGCGAAGCTGGCCATCAGGTCACCGGCTGCGACACCGGCGTTTACCCGCCCATGAGCGACCAGTTGCGCAGCTTGGGAATTGAGCTGACTGAAGGCTACGACGCCAGCGTGTTGCAGCAAGCCGGCTTCAAACCCGACATGTTTGTCATCGGCAACGTGGTGTCGCGCGCCCAGTTGCCAGACGGCAGCCCCAAGTTCCCGCTGATGGAGGCCATCCTCAACCAAGGTCTGCCCTACACCAGCGGCCCGCAGTGGCTGGCCGAACATGTGTTGCAAGGCCGGCATGTGCTGGCCGTGGCCGGCACGCATGGCAAAACCACCACCACAGCCATGCTCACTTGGATTTTGGAGCAGGCGGGTTTGCAGCCGGGGTTTTTGATCGGCGGCGTACCCCTGAACTTTGGCGTCTCCGCCCGCCTCGGCCAAGGCCAATGCTTTGTGATTGAGGCCGACGAGTACGACACGGCCTTTTTCGACAAGCGCAGCAAGTTTGTGCATTACCGGCCGCGCACGGCCATCCTCAACAACCTAGAGTTTGACCACGCCGACATTTTTGAGAATCTGGCGGCCATCGAACGGCAATTTCATCACTTGGTGCGCACCGTGCCGTCGCAGGGTCGCGTGGTGGTGAATGCGGCTGAGGCCAGCTTGACGCGCGTGCTCGTGCAGGGCTGCTGGAGTGAGCAAGTACTCTTTGGCGAAAGCCCGTCGAACCTGGCCGGCTTCACAGCCGTGGGTGAACCGCAAGCCTTTCAAGTGCTGAAAGGCGGCCAGCCTGTGGCCGAAGTGCGCTGGGCGATCAGTGGTGTCCACAACCAGTTGAATGCGCTGGCCGCCATCGCGGCGGCCGAGCATGTCGGCGTCAGCGCGACCACCGCAGCCCAAGCGCTCAGCAGTTTTGAGAACGTCAAACGGCGCATGGAGGTACGCGGCGTGCTGAAGCGCCCGGGCGGCGACATCACTGTGTATGACGACTTTGCGCACCACCCCACAGCAATCCACACCACCGTCGATGGCTTGCGTCGGCAGCTGAATGCACAAGGCCACACGGCAGCGCGCATTTTGGCGATCTTCGAGCCGCGCAGCAACACCATGAAGCTAGGCACCATGACCGCCCAGCTGCCGTCGAGCCTAGAGCAAGCCGATCTGGCGTTTTGCCATGCCGGCGGTCTCGATTGGGATGCCAGAGCCGCCCTCGCCCCCATGGGTGCGCGGGCCCAAGTGGCCGACACACTCGATGCCTTGCTGGCCCAAGTCAAGGCAGTAGCCCTGCCCGGCGACCATTTGCTGTGCATGAGCAACGGCGGCTTTGGCGGCATTCACGCCAAACTGCTGAACGCGCTGGCGGCCTGAAAAGACCGCCAGCTTAAAGCGCCAAATTAGCCGCCAGCGGCGCTTCGCTGAAAAATTTCAGCGGGCGCGTCTAGCCTTCACGGACTGCGACAAGCCTTCCAGCAGCTCCAGCGAATCGCCCCAGCTCAGGCAAGCGTCGGTGATGCTCTTGCCGTAGGCCAGCGCCTTCGGGTCATCCTTGCCGGGCGTGAACTTCTGCGCACCCGGGTTCAAATGACTTTCGACCATCAGGCCGAAGACCTGACGTGATCCACCCGCGACTTGGCCAGCGATGTCGCGCGCCACTTCCAGCTGCTTTTCATGCTGCTTGGAGCTGTTGGCGTGACTGCAGTCGACCATCAGCGTGGCGGGCAATTTGGCGGCTTCGAGGTCCTTGCAGGCAGCGTTGACGCTGGCGGCGTCATAGTTCGGTGCTTTGCCGCCGCGCAAAATCACGTGGCAGTCCGGGTTGCCGTTGGTTTGCACAATCGCCACTTGGCCATTTTTGTGAACTGACAAAAAGTGGTGGCCACGCGCCGCAGCCTGAATCGCATCGGTGGCGATGCGGATATTGCCGTCCGTGCCGTTCTTGAAACCGATCGGGGCCGAGATGCCGGACGCCAATTCGCGGTGCACCTGGCTTTCAGTGGTGCGTGCGCCGATCGCGCCCCAGGCGATCAAGTCACCAATGTATTGCGGTGAAATCACGTCCAGAAACTCGCTGCCCGCCGGCAAGCCGATGCGGTTGATGTCGATCAGCAGCTGGCGCGCAATGCGCAGACCTTCGTCGATGCGGTAGCTTTCATCCAAGTACGGGTCATTGATAAGACCCTTCCAGCCGACCGTGGTGCGCGGCTTTTCGAAGTACACGCGCATCACGATCTCCAGCGTGTCGGCGTACTTGTGGCGCTGCTCGACCAGCTTGCGGGCGTACTCCAAAGCCGCCATCGGATCATGAATCGAGCAGGGGCCAATGACCACCAGCAGCCGGTCGTCGGTGCCGGCCATGATGTTGTGGATGTTGCGCCGTGTCTGGGTGATCAGGCTCTCGACCGGCGTGCCGTCGATCGGGAAGAAGCGAATTAAATGCTCGGGCGGTGGAAGCACGGTGATGTCCTTGATGCGCTCGTCGTCGGTCTGGCTGGTTTTGTCGACGGGACGCACATAGCGGGGTTCGCTGGTGGTTTGGACTGACGCATTCATGACGGGCTTCCTTCTGGGTTGACGGGGAAATTCAGGTGCAAAAAAAAACCGCCGGGGAGTCCGGCGGTTTTGAAGATTCAGCTGCGTTTTTTGGGCTTACGCAAGGATCTCTCTACCGCCGGAGGCGCTTGAGAACCAAAAATAAGAAAAATAAAATGCGGCTGAATGCATAAGTTCAATGTAGCACAAGTGAGTGACGTGAAAAAATCAAGCCGTCCCGCCGACCGTCAGGCCGTCGATGCGCAGGGTTGGCTGGCCGACGCCCACGGGCACGCTCTGACCTTCTTTGCCGCAGGTGCCCACACCGCTGTCGAGCGCCATGTCATTGCCCATCATGGTCACGCGTGTCAGGGCATCAGGGCCATTGCCAACAATCGTCGCACCCTTGACGGGGTAGAGAATTTTGCCGTTTTCAACCCAGAACGCTTCGCTGGCTGAGAAGACAAATTTACCGGAAGTGATGTCGACCTGACCGCCGCCAAAGTTGGTGGCGTACAGCCCCTTCTTGATGCTCGCCACAATCTCTTCGGGCGCCTTGTCGCCGCCCAACATGTAGGTGTTGGTCATGCGCGGCATGGGCGTGTGCGCGTAGCTTTCGCGGCGGCCGTTGCCGGTCGGCTTGACCTTCATCAGGCGCGCATTCAGCGAGTCTTGGATGTAGCCCTTCAAGATGCCGTCTTCGATCAGCACATTGCGCTGGCTGGCATGGCCTTCGTCGTCGACATTGAGAGAGCCGCGGCGGTCGGCCAAAGTGCCGTCGTCCAGCACCGTCACGCCTTTGGCTGCCACGCGCTCGCCAATGCGGCCAGCGAAAGCGCTCGAACCCTTGCGGTTGAAGTCACCCTCCAAGCCGTGGCCAATTGCTTCGTGCAACAAAATGCCGGGCCAGCCAGAGCCCAACACCACGGTCATCTGACCAGCAGGCGCAGGGCGGGCTTCGAGATTGGTGAGCGCGGCTTTGACTGCAGCGTCAACATATTCATTGATCTGGTCTTCGCCGAAATACGCCAAGCCAAAGCGACCACCGCCGCCGCCCGAACCCACTTCGCGGCGGCTCACGCCAGCAATTTTTTGCTCAGCAATCACCGTCACGCTCAAGCGCACCAGAGGCCGAACATCGGCAGCCAATGTGCCATCGGCACGCGCCACCATGATCACGTCGTATTCGCTGGCCAAACCGGCCATGACTTGCACCACGCGCGGGTCTTTGGCTTTGGCGAGTTTTTCGACACGCTCCAGCAATTTGACTTTAGCCGTGCTGTCGAGCGACGCAATCGGGTCAATGTCGCTGTACAGAGAACGGCTACCCGCCACCTTGCGGCTGTTGGTCTTGACCCGACCAGCCTTGGTGGCGGCTGAAATGGTGCGCACGGTGCGGGCCGCGTCAAGCAGAGAGGCTTCAGAAATATCGTCTGAGTAGGCGAAAGCGGTTTTTTCGCCGCTGACAGCGCGCACGCCAACGCCTTGGTCAATGCTGAAGGAACCGGTTTTGACGATGCCTTCCTCTAGGCTCCAGCCTTCGCTGCGGGTGTACTGAAAATACAGGTCAGCGTCGTCCACGCCGAAAGAGGTGATCTCACCCAAGGCGCGGCGCAAATGCGCTTCGGTCAGCCCAAAGGGTGCCAGCAGTAGCTTTTCAGCAATGGCCAGCCGCTCTGAGGTCGCAGCGGCTTGGGGCCGGGCGCTGGGCGCAAAAAAGTCTGTTTTGTGAGCCGAGCCGGGAGAAGATTTGAGTGACACCATAGATTCATTGTAGGCAGTCTGCCTCAGCCGCGCGGCCGGGAGGGGTTCTCCCTTTCAGGACTGAATCAGCCGCTTCGACTTGGCAATTGACATCAAAATACCGACCGCCAGTCCCAGCGTGACCATCGCCGTGCCGCCATAGCTGATGAAGGGCAGAGGCACGCCGACCACCGGCAAAATACCGCTGACCATGCCCATGTTGACGAACGCATAGGTGAAAAAAATCATCGTCACCGCGCCGGCCAACAGTCGGGCAAACAGCGTCGGCGCGTCCAGTGCAATGGCCAGCCCGCGCAAGATCAGGAAAATAAAACCGCCGATCAGAAGCAGGTTGCCCAACAACCCGAACTCTTCAGAAAAGGCGGCAAAAATGAAATCGGTGGTGCGTTCTGGAATGAACTCCAGATGGGTTTGCGTGCCGGCCATGAAACCTTTGCCGAAAATACCGCCAGAGCCAATGGCGATCATCCCCTGAATGATGTGAAAACCCCGACCCAGCGGGTCTCGCGTCGGGTCCAGCAGCGTGCAAATGCGTTGCTGCTGATAGTCATGCAGGATCGGCCAACGCATGCCGTCGGCGCAGAGCTGCGGCTCAAACCACACCACCAAGGCAACGGTAATCAAACCCAATAAGACCGGTGGCACAATCAGCCGCCAGCTCAGGCCCGCAAAGAAAATCACCGCCAAGCCGGCGGCCAGCACCAGCAGCGAGGTGCCTAGATCAGGTTGCTTCATGATGAGCCCCACCGGCACAACCAAAAGCATTCCCGCTGCCAGAAAATCAAGCGACCGCAACTGGCCTTCTCGCTTTTGAAACCACCAAGCCAGCATCAGCGGCATGGCGATTTTCAGGATTTCGCTGGGCTGAATGACCACGCCTAGATTGATCCAGCGTTTGGCGCCCTTTTTGGTGATGCCGAACACCGCCACGGCCACCAACAGGGCCACCCCCAAGATGTAAAGCGGCACAGCAAACGCCATCAGCCGCTGCGGCGGAATCTGCGCAACCACAAACATAATGGCACCGGCAATCAGCATGTTTCGGCCATGGTCGACAAAACGGGTACCGTGGTCATAACCCGAGGAGTACATGATGAGCAGCCCCGCACACGCCAACAAAAAAATGGCAAAAGCCAAGGGCCCATCAAAGCCCTGAAACAGGGGTGCGACACGACGCAACAAAGAGGGTTTTTCAAAAATAACGGCCATGGGCTAATTATCGGTCAAGCTAACATGGCCGAATGCCAACGACCCACCTGCTTTACCTGCACGGTTTTCGCTCTTCACCGCGCTCCATGAAGGCCATGAAAATGGCTGATGCCGTACAGATCCGCCATCCGCAGGTGCGTTGGTGGTGCCCGCAGTTGCCGTCGTCACCCAAAGAAGCCATGGCGATGCTGATGGCCGGTATGGCCGACTGGCCAACCGAGAACATGGCGGTGGTCGGCTCGTCACTGGGCGGCTTTTACGCGACCTGGATCGCCGCGCAAACCGGCTGCCAAGCCGTTTTGCTGAATCCGGCGATCGACCCGGCACGCGACTTGAGCCGTTACATTGGCGAACAAACCAGCTGGCATGACCCGCTGGAGACTTTTTTCTTCAAACCTGAGTTTGTGCAGGAACTGCGAGACCTCGATGCCGGCCCCTTGGCGCAGCCCGAGCGCTTGCTGGCCATCATCGCTAAGGGCGACGAAGTGCTGGACTGGCGCGAGATGAGCAGTCGGTACGCGGCGGCCCGCCTGAAGCTGCTCGAAGGCGGCGACCACGCCCTCAGCGATTTCGACGCCCACCTGGACGATGTTCTGGCCTTTTTAGACTTGGCCTGAAACCGCTGCGCCGGGCCGGAGCCCATGGGACAATTCGGCCCATGCATACATTGTTTGAAGAAGCCGGCAAATTTCTGGCCGGCCGTATCCTGTCGGAATCCGACGCCTCCCTGCAGGTCGAACTCGACTCCGGCAAACGGGTCAAGGTCAAAGCCGCCCACGCCCTGCTGAAATTTGAAAAACCCGCGCCCGCCGAATTGGTCGCCAAAGGTCAGCTGCTGAGCCTAGAAATTGACCTCGACTTGGCTTGGGAGTTCGCCAGCGACGAGGAGTTTGGTTTTGCCGATCTGGCGCGTGACTATTTCAGCGCTGACCCGAGCCAAGCACCCAGCATCGAGCAACAGGCGGCGGCCTTGTTCAGGCTGTTTGAGTCGCCGCACTACTTTCGACGCGCCGGCAAAGGCCGCTTCAAAAAAGCCCCGGCCGACATCTTGCAACTGGCGCTCGCCGGTATCGAGAAGAAAAAACAACTCGCTGCGCAAATCACCGCTTGGGCTGAAGAACTGGCGCAAGGCCAATGCCCGGACCCGGTGCGCGAGCAGCTTTACAAAATTCTCTTCAAGCCCGACAAAAACAGCGCCGAATACAAAGCCGTGGTTGAGGCGGCGCGTGCCACGCATCTGCAACCGCTGGACTTGTTGCAGCGCGCCGGCGCGATTGCCTCGGCCTACCAGTTCCACTGGAAACGCTTTTTGTTCGAGAACTTCCCCAAAGGCACCGGCTTTCCGGCCTTGCAAGCGCCAGCCGCGCCTGACGAATTGCCCTTGGCCGATGTGCGGGCGTTTTCCATCGACGACTCAAGCACCACCGAGATTGACGATGCGCTGTCGGTGCAAGGCTTTGGCAGCGGCACTATTAAGCTGGGCATTCACATTGCAGCGCCCGGACTCGCAGTGCAACCCGGCAGCGCCATCGACGCGCTCGGCCGGGCGCGCTTGTCGACGGTCTACATGCCCGGCTACAAGCTGACCATGCTGCCCGACGAAGTGGTGCAAAACTACACGCTGCAAGAGGGTCGCAATTGCCCGGCCTTGTCGCTTTACGTCACGCTGGACGAAGCCACGCTGGCGGTTCGCGAGACCGTCACGCGGCTTGACTTGGTGCCGATCATCAGCAACCTGCGCCACGACAAACTCGATACCACGTTCACCGAAGCATTTTTTGAAACAGCACTGGCCAGCGCACCACCGGCCGACATCGCCTGGGGCGTCGAGCTGTGCTTTTTGCACCGGCTGGCGCGGCACCTCAAGGCACAGCGCGAAGTGGTGCGCGGCAAACCCGAAAACTTCAACCGGCCCGACTACAACTTCAAGCTCGACAACCCTGAAGGCGGCGAACCGCAGGGCGATGAGGCCGTCAGCATCAGCATCCGCCAGCGCGGCGCGCCGCTTGATTTGATCGTCGCTGAAGCCATGATTTTGGCCAACAGCACCTGGGGCGAATGGCTGGCCGAGCATGGCGTGCCCGGCATTTACCGCAGTCAAGCCAGCATGGCGCCGGGCGTCAAAGTGCGCATGGGAACCAAAGCCTTGCCCCACGCTGGCATTGGCGTCAAAAGCTACGCCTGGAGCACCTCTCCGCTACGCCGTTACGTTGACTTGGTGAACCAGTGGCAAATCATTTCTTGCGTGCGGCATGGCCGCACCGCTGCACTGGCCGCACCCTTCAAGCAACGCGACACCGAACTCTTTGCCATCATCTCTGGCTTCGATGCGGCCTACAGCGCGTACAACGGTTTTCAATCCGGCATCGAGCGTTACTGGACGCTCAAGTACCTGCAGCAAAACGGCATCACCGAGCTCACCGCGACGTTCTTCAAAGACAACTTGGTGCGCGCCGATGACTTGCCGCTGGTGCTGCCAGCAGCGGGCGCGCAAGGCTTGCCGCGCGGCGCGCGGGTGCGCGTGAAGCTCGGCGAGATTGACGAGATCACGCTGGACATTCACAGCACCGTGATCGAGCGGCTCGACACCGAGCCGGAAGACGCCGCAGCGACCGGCGACGAGGACTTGGACGCCGAAGAATCGGAATTCGCCGCCGGCCCGATCTCGATCGCCGTTGACCTGAACGAGCCTGACAGCGATGCGGCCAACAGTCCGGCCAGCGCGCCCGCCGCGTAAACCGCAGCGTCTCACTGCAGCAGCTCAACCGTGAAATCGCCCGGCACCCTGCAACTGGCCTTGGGCGTTTCAGTGCTGCTGCACGCGCTGCTGCTGGCCGTGCGCTGGGTCGACCCAGCGCAATTTGACCGAATTTTTCAGGACACACCACTGGAAGTGATTTTGGTCAACAGCAAAGCCAACGAACGGCCTGACAAAGCCAAAGCCATTGCGCAGTTTTCACTGGCTGGTGGCGGCGACTTGGACAAAGGACGCGCCTCATCGCCGTTGCCACCTTCGGCACTGACCGATTTGGGCGACTCTGCAGAAGAGACTCAACGCAAGATAGAGTCGATGCAAGCGCAGCAAATGCAACTACTGACGCTGCTCAAAAAACAGCTCGCGGCTATGCCGCCGCCGGTCGTTGCGCGGCTGGCGCAAGACCCGGCGCAGGCCGAACGTGAAGAAAAACGACGGCAACTGATGAACATCCTGGCCGAGATCGAAAAACGCATCAACGCCGAAAACGAACGACCTAAAAAACGCTACATCAGCCCGGCCACGCGCGAAGAGGTCTACGCGCTGTATTACGACCGCTTGCGGCGCAAGATTGAAAGCCAAGGCACGACCGCCTTTCCGGCACTCGCTGGCCAAAAACTCTATGGCGAACTGACCATGGCCTTGACGGTCAACGCCAACGGGCAACTGCTGGCGACTGAAGTCATGCAAAGCTCGGGTAACCTCACGCTGGACCGGCAGGCGCAAAGCATCGCCTTGCGGTCTGCACCTTTTGGACGCTTCACACCAGAGATGCGGCGCCAAGCCGAGCAAATTGTGGTGGTGTCACGGTTCACGTTCGCGCGTGACGACACCTTGCAAACCCAGCTCAGCCAACATTGAGCCCTATTGAACGACGACCAGTGAACTGAACACGCAGCAAGAGACGAGCCAAAAAATGAAATGTGATGTCGTCATTGACAACCCCATCGGCCACAGCCAATCAGCGCTACGGCGACCACACATGGGGGCGGCACAGCCATGAGCCTCGCTTCTGCAGGTCTGCTTCGGCCGTTGTTAAAGTTGCTGATGCTGTTGATCGTGGCCTTGCTGTCCCTACAGCTTTATTTTGTCGGCCGCATCGCGCTGATGGCCGTGCTTGCACCTGAATCCACCGCTTTTCAACGCTCAGAAATATTCCGTGTGGTGAACACCACCGGAGCGCTTAAATGGCGCCAAAGCTGGGTCCCTTATGAACAGATTTCAGTGAATCTGAAACGTGCCGTCATCACGTCCGAAGACGCCAGCTTCACCGAACATGACGGGCTGGATTTAGAAGCGCTGGAAAAGGCCTGGGGCAAAAACGCCGTGGCCGAGCAGCGTGCCCAGAAATTAGCCGACCGACTCGCCGCTGATGCAGCCAAACGGCAGTCCAGCAAAAAAGCCAGCAGCAACGCGCCCCCGCCCCTGAAATTTGTCGCCAAAGCACCCAAAATCGTTGGCGGCTCCACCATCACCCAGCAACTCGCCAAGAATCTTTTTCTGTCGGGTGAACGCACCCTGCTGCGCAAAGGTGAAGAGCTGGTCCTCACGCTGATGTTGGAGGCGATGTTGAACAAACAGCGCATTCTGGAGATCTATCTCAACAACGTCGAATGGGGCGAAGGCGTTTTTGGGGCCGAGGCTGCTGCCCAGCACTACTTCCGCAAACCCGCCGCCCGACTCAGCCCCTACGAAGCGGCTCGGCTGGCGGTGATGCTGCCGCGCCCCCGCTATTTCGAAACCCGCCCCAACTCCGAGTACCTGGCCTCGCGCGCCAACACCATCGTTGCGCGCATGAGCGGCGCGGTCGTGCCCTGATGCGTATCTTAGGCATTGATCCGGGTCTGCAAATCGCCGGTTTTGGCGTCATCGATGTCGATGGCCAAACACTGACTTACGTCGCCAGCGGCACCATCAAAACCACCCACATGGTGGGCGGCCCGCTGCCAGCGCGGCTCAAGGTTTTGTTTGATGGCGTACGCGAAGTGGTCGCCCGCTACCAACCGGATCAAGCGTCGGTGGAAATCGTTTTTGTCAACGTCAACCCGCAAGCCACTTTGCTGCTGGGCCAAGCCCGCGGTGCCTGCATCACCGCGCTGGTGGCGAGTGATCTACCCGTGAGTGAATACACTGCCCTGCAGATGAAAAAGGCCGTGGCAGGCTACGGTAAAGCTGGCAAAGCCGAGGTACAGGAAATGGTGATGCGACTGCTCAAACTGCCTTCATTGCCAGGCAAAGACGCCGCCGACGCCTTGGGCCTGGCCATCACCCATGCGCAAGTAGGGCCGGCCATGGCCAGACTGGCAAAAGCCAGCGGTCTGGGCGCTGCCATGGGCGGGGCTTATCGGGATGGGCGCTCCCGGTAACGCTCTGCCCATCATGACGACAGTCATTTGGCAGGACGCCGCTCAGCGCAAACGCTCAACCGTCAATATCGCAAAAAAGCTGAAAGCAGTGACCAGCGTCCACTTTAAAATCAGCAGGCCGTAGCGTTTGAAGCGCGGCTGCCCGGTGATGGCAAACAAAGCAAAACACGCGCCGGCCGTCAGCATGAGCAAGATCAGAAGCCAACGAAAGAGCAGCATGGTGAAGCCTCAGCGTGAAGCGCCGTTTACCAAGCCGGCGCGAGTTGCGCCAGGCCTTTGGGCGCGGTTTTATCATCAGTGAAACTGACGATTTCATAGGCCTCAGGGTGCGCCAGCAATTCGCGCAACAGTAGGTTGTTCATCGCGTGGCCGGAGCGGAAAGCGCTGTAGGCCGCCAGCAAAGGTTTGCCCAACAGATACAAGTCGCCCATGGCGTCCAGAATCTTGTGTTTGACGAACTCGTCGTTGTAGCGCAGGCCTTCGGTGTTGAGGACTTTGTAGTCGTCCATGACGATGGCGTTGTCGAGACCGCCGCCAAGTGCCAAGCCGTTGGCACGCATCATCTCGACGTCTTTGGTGAAGCCGAAAGTGCGGGCCCGTGCGATGTCACGGATATACGAATCACTGCCCATGTCGAACTCGACCCGCTGACCGGTGGAGTCCACCGCGGGATGGTCAAAATCAATCTCGAAGCTGAGCTTGTAACCTTCGTAAGGGCTCAGGCGTGCCCACTTGGTGCTGGCGCCCTCGCCTTCGCGGACTTCAACCGGTTTGATCACGCGAACAAATTTTTTGGGGGTCTGCTGCAAGGCGATGCCGGCCGACTGCAATAAAAACACAAACGACGCTGCCGAGCCATCCAAGATGGGAACTTCTTCTGCGGTGATGTCGATGTACAGGTTGTCAATACCGAGGCCGGCGCAAGCCGACATCAGATGCTCGACGGTGAACACCTTTGCACTGCCACTGGAAACGGTTGAGGCCATACGCGTGTCGGTGACCGCCACGGCGGAGACCACGATGTCCACCGGCTGCGGCAGATCGACCCGCCTAAAAACAATGCCAGTGTCAGGCGGTGCGGGGCGCAGCGTCAACTCAACGCGCTGGCCGCTGTGAAGGCCAACGCCCACCGCCTTGGTCAGGGATTTGAGTGTTCTTTGAGCCAGCATGAACTTATTTTAATTGGCACGGAATAACTGCGGAGAAATAAGGACTCATGGCCACGATAGTTTTTATGGTCTACCGACTGCTCAGCAAGCCGACTGCACTGCGTTCACTCTAAGGGAGTGAACGCAGTGGCCGCAAAGCATCAAGCTCAATCTGCTTGCTTGCGCAAAAAGGCCGGGATTTCGAAATCGTCCATGCCGCCTGATGCCAAGGCATCGACCTTCGCCGCAGCTTGCGTGCGGTTGGTGCGCCAGACACTTGGCACCGCCATGTTGCCGTAGTCATGCTGTGTCGGGCTGGCCGGTTGAGCGTTGGCGCTGGCGTTGTAGGTTTGACCTGCATTGCCGACCGCCATGTTCAGCACGGGCAAGTTGTCGGTGCCGGTGCGCAACACTTGCAACGGTGGCGCTGTACGACGAATCGTCTGGCGGCTCAAACCGGTAGCAACCACCGTGACACGAATCTCTTCACCTAAATTGTCGTCGTAGGCTGTGCCGTAAATCACATGCGCATCAGGCGAGGCATAAGCGCGGATGGTGTTCATGGCGAGCTTAGATTCGCTCAACTTGAGCGAGCCCTTGGCAGCCGTGATCAGCACCAACACGCCTTTGGCCCCAGACAGGTCAATGCCTTCCAGCAGCGGGCAAGCAACCGCCTGCTCGGCGGCGATGCGCGCGCGATCCGGGCCGCTGGCCACAGCCGTGCCCATCATGGCTTTGCCGGGTTCGCCCATGACGGTGCGGACGTCTTCAAAGTCGACGTTGACGTGGCCTGGCACGTTGATGATTTCAGCAATACCGCCGACCGCATTTTTCAGCACGTCGTTGGCATGTGCAAAGGCTTCGTCCTGGGTGATGTCGTCACCCAGCACGTCGAGCAGTTTTTCATTCAGCACAACGATCAGCGAATCCACATTCGCTTCGAGTTCTGTCAGGCCGCTGTCGGCGTTTGTCATGCGACGCCCACCTTCCCAGTCGAACGGCTTGGTGACCACGCCAACGGTGAGGATGCCCATTTCTTTGGCAATGCGGGCGATCACGGGTGCTGCGCCCGTGCCGGTGCCGCCGCCCATGCCGGCGGTGATGAACAACATGTGCGCGCCAGCGATGGCTTCACGGATGTCGTCCACCGCGAGTTCAGCCGCGTCGCGGCCTTTTTCGGGTTTGCTGCCAG
Organism: Comamonadaceae bacterium; assembly: GCA_947450765.1. Lineage (GTDB taxonomy): Bacteria > Pseudomonadota > Gammaproteobacteria > Burkholderiales > Burkholderiaceae_C > Polaromonas. Next base: position 20,539 of record CANFXC010000023.1, read on the forward strand.
CGCCCAAGCCACTGCCACCCAATTGGATGGTTTTATGCGCGGTGCCGCGGCCGAGCGCTTGCGCGTCGGTGTTGGCGCAGATGAATTCAACGCCTTGCACGCCGCTTTCAATCATGTGCTCAACGGCATTGCCGCCGCCGCCGCCAACCCCGATCACTTTGATCAAGGTGCCTTGGTTGAACTCTTCAATCTCGATCATTTCGATGCTCATGGGAGCCTCCAGTTTGTATTGCAATTATTTGAATGGGGGAAATTTTTGAGGTCTGACATGGTGTTTTTTATGACGGCGGGTCAGCCCCTCCTGAATGAGTTGGACACGTTGAAGCTAGACGCTGCATGGATTGATGGTTCATCAGAAGTTCCCCACTAACCAGTCTTTGACCTTGCCGAATGCGTTGTGCACGCTGCCCGCTTTTTGCGAGACCTTGTAGCCGCGCATGCGTGCCAGACGGGCTTCTTCTAGGAGTCCCATCACGGTGGCGGCGCGGGCCTGCGCGACCATGTCGGACAGCGCGCTGGAGTAGCGCGGCATGCCACGACGCACCGGCTTCAAAAAGATGTCTTCGCCGAGTTCAACCATGCCCGGCATGACGGCGCTGCCGCCGGTGATGACGATGCCCGAGGACAGCACTTCTTCGTAGCCTGATTCGCGGATGACCTGCTGCACCAGCGAGTAGATTTCTTCAATACGCGGCTCGATCACGCCGGCTAACGCTTGGCGACTCAGCATGCGGGGGCCACGATCGCCCAAGCCTGGCACTTCGACTTGCCGCTCAGGGTCGGCCAGCAATTGCTTGGCACAGCCGTTTTCGACCTTGATGTCTTCAGCATCCTTGGTCGGCGTGCGCAGCGCCATGGCGATGTCGCTGGTGATCAAGTCGCCAGCAATCGGGATCACTGCGGTGTGCCGAATGGCACCCCCTGTGAAGATCGCCACATCGGTGGTACCGGCGCCGATGTCAACCATCGCCACACCCAGTTCGCGCTCGTCTTGCGTCAACACGGCAAGGCTTGACGCCAGCGGATTCAGCATCAACTGGTCAACTTCGAGACCGCAGCGACGCACGCACTTGATGATGTTTTCAGCCGCACTTTGCGCACCGGTGACGATGTGGATTTTGGCTTCCAGACGGATGCCGCTCATGCCGATAGGTTCGCGCACATCTTGCCCGTCGATCACAAACTCTTGCGGCTCGACCAATAACAAGCGCTGGTCGGTTGAGATATTGATGGCCTTGGCTGTTTCAATCACCCTGGCGACGTCGGCCTGGCTGACTTCCTTGTCTTTGACCGCGACCATGCCGCTGGAGTTGATGCCGCGAATATGGCTGCCCGTGATGCCGGTGTAGACGCGGCCAATCTTGCAGTCCGCCATCAGCTCGGCTTCTTTGAGCGCTTGCTGAATGCTCTGCACGGTGGCGTCGATGTTGACGACCACACCACGCTTGAGGCCGCTGCTGGCCGCGATACCGAGGCCAGCCAGCTTGAGCTCTCCATTGAGTAATATCTCGGCGACCACCACCATCACTTTGCTGGTGCCGATGTCGAGCCCGACAACCAGATCTTTGTATTCTTTGGCCATAGTCCTTAAACCTTATTTCTTGTTCTGTTTGTCACCGACGGCAACCGTCGTGACGCCGCGCAGCTTGATCGCATAGCCATTGCCATACCGCAAGTCAGCCGATTCCAAATTGCGCCCGAATTTGGACGATGTCTGCGCCACCGTGGCGACAAAACGCTGCACCCGGGCTTGAATATCGGTCGGGCTACCCGAACCCAGTTCAATCACGCCACCGCCATCCAACAAGACACGCCAGCTGCCGCGATCGGTTAACACCAACTCGGATAATTGGATGTCTTGCTTTTCAAGCAAAGGAGCCACCGCCGTATACCCTTGCAAGACCAGTGCTGACAGCCCTTTCGGCCCGCGCAGCAGTGGCAAGTCTTCTACTTCCACGTCACCCTGATTGACTTCAAATACTTCGCCAAAACTGTTCACCAATTGCGCGTCCGCTTCGTCACCCCAAAACGCCACGGCCTGATGTTCCTGCAACTCAACACGCAAGCTATCCGGAAATTCGCGCCTCACCACGGCATGACGAACCCAAGGCACGTTCTCAAACGCACTGCGGGTTCGCGCCAGATCCAATGTGAAAAAATTACCGCTTAACTTGGGAGCTACATTGGCCCGCAATGTGGCTGCGTTGCTGTGCTCCAAATCGCTATCGACATGTATAGCCTTCAAACTGAAAACCGGCTGTCTGGCCAACCAGCCCGCCGACGCGGTCAGCAACAGGATGGCAAACAGCAGAAAAAATGCAGCGGCGGTATTGTTCATCAGCCGAATGTCGAGCGGCAAGGCTTTGATGAAGGGTGCGGGTGCTGCGCGTTTCATACGCTGACTCCTGCATTCAATGGCGTCTGTTGGTAATCCAGACTGGCGCTTTGCAACACTGCCAAGCAGAGCGCTTCATACGACATGCCGGTGGCCCGTGCCGACATCGGCACCAATGAATGGCTGGTCATGCCAGGTGAGGTGTTCAGCTCCAGCAAATAGGGCTTGCGCGTTGCAGCGTCAATCATGACGTCGGCACGCGCCCAGCCACGGCAATTCAAGGTCCGGTAAGCCGCCAGCACCAGTTGCTGAATGGTGGCTTCTTCACCCGCTGGCAATCCGCAGGGCACGAGGTACTGCGTGGTATCGGTGAAGTATTTGTTCTGGTAGTCGTAGTTGCCTTCAGGGGCGACGATGCGGATGACCGGCAACGCCCGCGCATCAGCGCCGGTGCCCAGCACCGGGCATGTGACTTCGTCACCGCTGATGAATTGCTCGCACAGAACGTCAGCGTCGAGCTGCGCAGCTTGGGCCACGGCGTCGGCCATCTGATGGGCGCTGGTGACTTTGGTCAAGCCGATCGACGAACCCTCACGCGCTGGTTTCACAATCAGCGGCAAATCCAAAGCATCGGGCACGGCCATCACATCAGCTGAACTGTAAACACCGCGGCGCAGCAAGACATAGCGCGGCGTGCTCAGGCCATCGGCCAGCCAGACCCGTTTGGTCATGACCTTGTCGATGCAGACGCTAGACGCCATCACGCCGGACCCGGTGTACGGAATACCCAACAATTCGAGCGCACCCTGCACCGTGCCGTCTTCGCCGAAGCGACCGTGCAAGGCAATGAAGCAGCGCGTGAAGCCGTCTGTCTTGAGTTCGTTCAACGCGCGTTCAGCGGGGTCGAAAGCGTGTGCGTCAATACCTTGCGAACGCAAGGCGGACAACACACCCTGACCCGACATGAGCGAGATCGCACGCTCAGCCGAATGGCCACCCATGAGCACGGCAACTTTTCCGAAACTGGCAGGATCAATGCGCATGAGCACCTCCCATGGCGATGACCTTGCCGGGCACCAGTCCGATGGAACCGGCGCCCATACAGACGACCACATCACCGGCTTGCGCAAGATCCAAAATCGCTTGTGGCATGGCATCAATCGCGTCGACGAATACAGGCTCGAGCTTCCCCGCGATGCGCAAAGCGCGGGCCAAGGCGCGGCCGTCTGCCGCCACGATGGGCGCTTCACCGGCGGCATAAACCTCTGCCAACAGCACCGCATCAGCTTGGCCAATGACTTTGACAAAGTCTTCAAAACAATCTCGGGTGCGGCTGAAACGGTGCGGCTGAAAAGCCAGCACCAAACGCCGCCCAGGAAACGCACCGCGCGCGGCGGCCAGCGTGGCCGCCATCTCGACCGGGTGATGGCCGTAGTCGTCAATCAGCGTGAAGTGACCGCCCGCAGCGGCAGGCGCTTCGCCGTAGCGCTGGAAGCGCCGGCCGACACCGTTGAATTCTGCCAGCGCTTTTTGCACCGCGACATCCGGAATATCCAACTCCACCGCCACCGCTATGGCCGACAGCGCATTCAGCACGTTGTGTTCGCCGGGCAGGTTCAACACCACCGGCATGTCTGGCATCGTGACACCGTTGCGGCGCTGCACCGTGAAATGCATTTGGCCATTGACGTGGCGCACATCAACAGCGCGCACTTGGGCGTCTGCATTGAAACCGTAGCTGGTGACCGGGCAAGAGACTTGCGAAATAATGTCACGCACAGCGGCATCATCAGTGCACAAAATTGCTGTGCCGTAAAAAGGCATGCGGTGCAGAAAGTCGACAAAGGCAGCTTTGAGCTTGCCAAAATCGTGACCGTAAGTTTCCATGTGGTCGGCGTCGATGTTGGTGACCACCGCCATCACCGGCAGCAGGTTCAAAAACGAGGCATCAGATTCGTCGGCTTCGACCACGATGTAGTCGCCCGAACCTAATTTCGCATTGGTACCCGCACTGTTGAGACGGCCACCAATCACATAGGTGGGGTCTAAGCCGGCTTCCGCCAGCACACTGGCAACCAGGCTGGTAGTGGTGGTTTTGCCATGCGTGCCCGCAATCGCGATACCGCGCTTGAGGCGCATCAGTTCGGCCAACATCAGGGCGCGTGGCACCACCGGAATGCGTTTTTCGCGTGCCGCCACAACCTCAGGATTGTCAGCCTTCACAGCCGTCGAGGTGACCACGGCATCGACTCTGGCCAGATTACCGGCCGCATGACCGACGTAGGTTTTGATGCCCAAACCGGCCAGCCGACGCAGCGTCGCACTGTCGGCCAAGTCGGAGCCGGAAATCACATAACCGAGGTTGTGCAGCACTTCTGCAATGCCGGACATGCCAGAGCCACCGATACCGATGAAGTGAATATGGTTGACAGCGTGCTTCATCGAGCCAATTCCTCACAGGCCGCAACGACACTCGCCGTGGCATTGATTTTTTTCATTTGATACGCGGCCTCAGCTCGCTCTAAGAGATTGGCCCGCGTCATGGTTTGCAGCAAGCCAGCCAAGCCTTCAGACGTCAAGTCGGACTGCTGGATCAACCAGCCGCCACCGGCCTCGACCAGAAAGTGGGCATTGCGTGTTTGATGGTCATCCACTGCGGCTGGGAACGGCACAAAGAGAGCCGCTGCGCCGACTGCGGCAATCTCAGTCACAGTGCTGGCCCCAGCGCGACCAATGATGAGATCGGCATTCGCAAACGCTTGCGCCGTGTCGTCAATGAACGGCGTCAACTCGGCCACCACGCCGGCTTGGGCGTAGTGACTGCGCAGCGCTTCAATTTGTTGCGCGCCACTTTGATGGACCACCTGCGGCCGACTGGCTTCGCTCATCAGCGCCAGCGCTTTCGGCACCAATTCATTGAGTGCGCGGGCACCCAAACTGCCGCCCACGACCAACAATTTGAGTGGGCCAGTGCGAGCGGAAAACCGTTGCGCCGGAGCAGGCTGCTGCGTGAAGCCTGTGCGCAAAGGATTCCCCACCCACTCGGCGTTTTTAAAGACATTCGGAAAGGCGGTAAAGATCCGGTCCGCCACACCTGCAAGCACGCGGTTGGCCATGCCCGCCACTGAGTTTTGCTCATGCAAGATGAGCGGCTTGCCCAGCAGCACAGCCATCATGCCGCCAGGGAAACTGACGTATCCGCCCAAGCCGATGACCACATCGGGCTTGACCCGGCGCACGACTTGAATGCTTTGCCAAAAGGCTTGCAGCAAACGCAGCGGCAGCCAAGCCAGCGTCAGCAGACCCTTGCCGCGAACGCCTGAGAAATCAATCGCTTCAAAGGCGATACCGTTGGCAGGCACCAGCTGACTTTCCATGCTCGGCAGACCGACGCGACCCTTGCCGCCCAGCCAATGCACCTGCCAGCCGCGCTCGCGCAAGGCTTCAGCCACAGCCAAACCAGGGAAGATATGCCCGCCGGTTCCGCCGGCCATGACGAGTGCGGTGAGAGGACGCTTCACAATCTGCCTCCCCGCATCAGCACTCGATTTTCATAATCAATGCGCAGCACCACGGCCAGCGCCACCAAGTTCATCAAGATAGCTGATCCGCCGTAGCTCATCAGCGGCAAGGTCAAGCCCTTGGTTGGCAATGCACCCAGATTCACGCCCATGTTGATGAAGGTCTGGAAACCAATCCAAATGCCCACGCCCTGCGCCACCAAACCGGCAAACAAACGGTCCAGTGCAATCGACTGTCGACCGATGTGGATGATGCGACGCGTCAGCCACAAGAAGAGACCGAGAGCGGTTAAAACGCCCAGCAAGCCGAATTCCTCGCCAATCACCGCCAACAAAAAGTCGGTGTGCGCTTCTGGTAACCAATGCAATTTTTCAACGCTGCCACCCAGCCCGACACCCCACAATTCGCCACGGCCAAATGCAATCAGCGAATGGGACAACTGGTATCCCTTGCCGAGTGCGTGCTTGGCATCCCACGGATCGAGGTACGCGAAAATTCGTTCCCGGCGCCATTCACTCAGTGCCACCATCAGACCAAACGCGATGACGACGACGGTTGAAATCACGAAAAACATGCGAGCGTTGACGCCGCCCAAAAAGAGAATGCCCATGGCGATGACCGAGATCACCATGAAGGCGCCCATGTCGGGTTCGGCCAGCAGCAACACGCCGACCACCGCCACGGCCGCAGCCATCGGCAGAACCGCACGGAAGAAGCGTTCCTTCACATCCATCTTGCGCACCATGTAGTCGGCGGCATAAATCAAAACGGCAAACTTGGCCAACTCAGACGGCTGAAAGTTCATGAACCCGAGCGAGATCCAGCGACGCGCACCGTTCACGCCTTTACCGACAAAAGGCAGCAGCACCAGACCCAACAACACGATGGAGCCAATGAAGAGCCAAGGCGCAAACTTTTCCCATGTTGACAATGGCACCTGAAAAGTGATTAGCGCCACGACAAAAGCGAAGCACACCGACAAAATGTGCCGAATCAAAAAGTGGTTGTGCGCATAGCGTGCAAATCTTGGGTTGTCGGGCATCGCGATGGAAGCCGAATACACCATGATCAATCCCCACAACACGAGCGCCAGCGTCACGCCTACCAGCGCCTGGTCAAAGCCAAGCAAACGCACAGGCGCTGAATTGCTCATGCGGTCCAGACTGGTGCGAACAGGCAACTGCTCATGACCGCTTTGCGGCGCACCGAACCAGCCCACCAGACGTGCACTGATGCTCATACGACCACCCCCGAGTCAAGCGCCAGTGCTTGCACGGCGTCACAGAACACTTGGGCCCGGTGGCCGTAGTTCTCAAACATGTCGAAACTGGCGCAGGCTGGTGACATCAGCACGGCGTCGCCGGCTTGGGCTACGCCAGCCGAAAGTTCGACAGCGGCGGCCATCGAATCAGCCGCCAGCAATTCAACGCCGGTAACTTCGAGCGCAGCTTGAATCAAAGGCGCGTCGCGCCCGATCAACACGACAGCCCGCACATAACGCGCAACGGGTTCTGCCAGCGGCGCAAAGTCTTGCCCTTTGCCTTCGCCACCCAAAATCAGCACCAGACGACGGTCTGGTCCAAGCCCGTTGAGAGCTGCCACAGTGGCCCCAACGTTGGTGCCTTTGCTGTCATCAAAATACTCGACGTCCTTCACCACGGCGACCGACGCAAGCCGGTGCGGTTCACCGCGGTAGTCGCGCAGACCATGCAACAAGGGCGCCATATTGCAGCCAATGGCATTCGCCAGCCCCAAGGCGGCCAGCGCATTGGTGGCATTGTGACGGCCACGGATGCGCAAGGCATCCACCGGCATCAAACGTTGAACATACAACGGGATTTCTTCGTCACGCCGGCGTTTGATGGTCTCATCGGCTTCTGCCGCACGCACCAACCAAGCCATGCCGTTGACGGTTTCAATGCCGTAGTCACCTGGACGCTGCGGCACATCGGCGCCAAATGTTTGCACATTGCGCAGCTGTTTGCCCTTGACCAGCGCCGGCACAACAGCCATGACCTGCGGGTCATCGCGGTTCAACAGCATGACACCCGTATTGCCGTAAATGGCTGACTTGGCTCGCACGTAAGCGGCCATAGAACCGTGCCAGTCGAGATGGTCTTGACTGATGTTCAGTACTGTCGCGACGCTCGGCTCGAAGCCGCTGACGTCATCCAGCTGAAAACTCGACAACTCGAGGACCCAGACCTCAGGCAACTCGCCACTGTCCAGGCAGGCACTCAAGGTGTCCAGCAATGTGGGGCCGATATTGCCGGCCACCGCCACGCTTTTACCTGCGCGCTCTACCAGTTGGCCGGTCAGCGAGGTGACCGTGGTTTTACCGTTGGTACCGGTGATGGCGATCACTTTGGGGTGGTAAGCGAGCGTCTCGGCCGGTGCAGTGGGCAGCACAGCTGGCATTTCACTCTCGATGTCTGCATCCGCGTTTGCTGTTAATTCCGTTTCCGTGTCCGTATCGGGGACTACTTCGACGTCAGCGACCAGCGGCTCAGCGCTCAGATCCTCAACGTCTGTCGGCGTGACTTCGGATGCCACTTCAGCCTGGTCCTGCTGTGGGGCCGCAGGCGTTTCGCCCAGTTCCAACAATGCTTCTGCAAACAAGGTCAGCTCATTGCCGACAGTCACGCCCTGTTCTTTAGCTGCTAGCAACACGGGTGCGATTTCAGCGGGCGACAAACCTGGGCTGCGCAAAACCAAATCGAATTTTTCGCCGTGTTTCATCCATTCAGAAAAATCACCAGCGACAAACATCACAGCCGGCCACTCTTGCTGCAAGGCGGCCAATTGCGGCGGTGCAACTCGGGTGTCGGCAACCGTCACACGGCTGCCATGACGCGCGCACCAACGTGCCAATGCCAGACCGGACAAGCCGAGCCCCAGCACCAAGACATGTTGATTCGCTAATTTTTTCATCGAAGTTTCAGCGTCGACAAACCGACCAAACAAAGCAACATGGTGATGATCCAGAAGCGCACGACCACTTGCGTTTCTTTCCAACCGCTTTTCTCAAAATGATGGTGCAGTGGCGCCATCTTCAAGATGCGCCGACCGGTGCCGTATTTGCGTTTGGTGTATTTGAAATAGGTCACCTGCAACATGACCGACAGCGCCTCGACCACGAAGATGCCGCCCATGATGGCCAGTACGATCTCTTGCCGCACGATGACCGCGATGGTGCCGAGTGCAGCGCCCAGTGCCAACGCGCCAACGTCACCCATGAAAACCTGCGCCGGATGCGTGTTAAACCACAAGAAAGCCAAGCCAGCACCCGCCATGGCGGCGCAAAAAATCAGCAACTCACCGGCGCCGGGGATGTAGGGGAAAAACAAGTATCTGGAATAAACTGAGCTGCCCGTCACATAGGCAAAAATGCCCAGCGCGGAGCCCACCATCACCACCGGCATGATGGCCAGACCATCGAGCCCGTCAGTCAAGTTCACGGCGTTGCTTGAACCCACGATCACCAAATAGGTGAGGATGACAAAACCGAAGACGCCCAGCGGATAACTGACCAGTTTGAAGAAAGGCAGCAACAATCCTGCTTGCGGCGGTAAGTTGACATCGAAACCCGACTTGACCCAATTCACGAACAGCTCAAACACACGCAGGTTCGAGCTTTCTGAAATGCTGAACACCAGGTACAGCGCGGCGACCAGCCCGATCAAAGATTGCCACAGGTACTTGTCGCGAGAGCGCATGCCTTCGGGGTCTTTGCTGACCACTTTTTTCCAGTCGTCGGCCCAGCCGATGGCGCCAAAGCCCAACATCACCACCAGCACGATCCAGACAAAGCGGTTGCTCAAGTCAGACCACAGCAAGGTCGAGATGGCGATCGCCAGCAAAATCAACACACCGCCCATGGTTGGCGTGCCACTTTTGCTCAAGTGTGTCTGCATCGCATAGTCGCGGATCGGCTGACCGATCTTCAACTCGGTCAGACGGCGAATGACGATCGGGCCAGCGATCAGGCCAATCAGCAAGGCCGTGAGAGCCGCCATGACAGCGCGCAAGGTCAGGTATTGGAAAACCCGAAAAAACCCGAATTCGGGCGACAAGGTCTGCAGCCACTGAGCCAAACTTAAGAACATGCTTTCTCCTTTGCAGCGCCAGTGGCCTGGACGCCTGCTTGTGTTCCGATGGCTTCGACCACGCGTTCCATCTTCATGAAACGCGAGCCTTTGACCAGCACACTGGCGCAGCCGGGCACGGCGCGCTGAACATCGGCCAACAAGGCCTCAAAAGCGACGTGGTGACGCGCACCCGGAAAAGACTGTGCGGCATGGCGCGCCAAGTCGCCGGTGCAGACCAACTGCTCAATGCCGCGTTGCAGTGCATGAGCGCCAATTTCCGTGTGAAATTCCGGTCCACGATCTCCCACCTCGCCCATGTCACCCAACACCAGCAAACGTGGCGCCGGCAACTCAGCCAGCACGTCGATGGCGGCTCGGACTGAATCAGGGTTCGCGTTGTAGCTGTCGTCAACCAAGATCAGAGCGCGGCCGTCAATCGTCAGCGCCAGTGCGCGCGAACGACCTTTGACCGGTGCAAAGGCTGTCAGGCCTGCAGCAATCGCGCTCAGCGGTACGTTCGCAGCCAAGGCGCAAGCGGTTGCAGCCAAGGCGTTTTTCACGTTGTGGCGTCCGGCCACATTCAATGCAAAAGTCACGGGGCCGAGCGGCGTCAGTGCCTTCACTTGCCAGCGCATGCCGGTCCATTCGGCACTGGCCGTCACATCGGCCTGCCCGGCCAGAGCAAATGTCATGACGCGGCGCGTTCCAGCCAATGTTTGCCACAGCGGCGTGTACGCATCATCAGCCGGAAAGACGGCGACACCGGCTGTCGGTAGCGCACTCAGCACTGCTCCGTTTTCACGCGCGACAGCTTCCACACTCGTCATGAATTCGAGGTGCTCGCGCTGGGCGTTATTGACCAGTGCAACCGTCGGCTGCGCCATGGCGGCCAGACCGGCGATTTCGCCTGGGTGGTTCATGCCCAGCTCGACCACACCGATGGCGTGAGTGCCGCGCAACCGCAGCAAGGTCAGCGGCACGCCAATATCGTTGTTGAAATTACCTTCGGTAGCGAAAGCCTGCTCGCCGCGGAAGGCGTGCAGGATGGACGCGATCATTTGCGTCACGGTGGTCTTGCCGTTGCTGCCGGTGACAGCAATCAAGGGCAACGAAAACTGCGCACGCCATGCGGCCGCCAACACACCCAAGGCGACTTTGGCATCAGGCACTTGCAGGCCCGACAAACCAGCACCAGCCAAGCCTCGCTCAGCCAAGGCTGCGACAGCACCGTGCGACGCCGCTTGGTTCAAGAAGTCATGTGCATCAAAGCGCTCACCCTTGAGCGCCACAAACAAATCACCGGCGCGCAGGCTGCGGGTATCGGTGTGTACACGTGAAAAACGCACAGACGCATCTCCCACCAATGTTGCCATCGGCAGATATTGCTGAGCCTGGGCCAAGGTCATCATGACGTGTGGACTGTCCCTGTGGATGCCGCTGCGGTGTAGGCGGCCAAGGCGAGTTCGGCCTGCTCGCGATCCGAGAAAGGCCGTCGCACGCCTTGAATCTCCTGGTAGCTCTCATGCCCTTTGCCAGCAATCAGCACCACGTCTTGTGGCCCTGCCTGCTGCAACGCTGCAGCAATGGCCAGCGCGCGGTCGGGCTGCTGAAGAACAGCTGCAGACGCTGGTATGCCAGCCAGAATTTGCGCCGTGATGTCACCCGCCTTCTCGCTGCGAGGGTTGTCACTGGTCAGCACGGTGTAGTCTGCATAACGACTGGCGACAGCGCCCATCAAGGGGCGCTTGCTGGCGTCACGGTCACCGCCGCAGCCAAACAAGCACCAGAGTTTTCCACCGCGGCTTTGCGCTTGCGGCTTGAGCGCCAACAGCGTTTTTTCAAGTGCGTCTGGTGTGTGTGCGTAATCAATCACGACCAAGGGTGCTGCTTCAGCAGTCAATGTTTCCATGCGACCCGGCACCGGGCTCAGCTTGGCGCACACAGCGGCAATCGCCTTCAGTGGCAAACCGAGACTGCGCAAAGCGCCGATCACACCCAGTAGATTGGAGACGTTGAAATCACCAACGACAGGGGCTGTCACCGGGAAAACGGCCTCGCCCTCAACCACGTCAAAACTCAGCGAGTCGAGTCCGTACTGAATCGAACGTGCTGCCAGCCGTGCTGGGCCGGTGCACGAGACCGTCCAGACATCGAGCGCCTCCGTCGCCAGCAAGGTGGCCAATTCAGCCCCGTGCACGTCGTCAATATTCACGACGGCGGCTTGTAGACCTGGCCAGTAAAACAGCTGCTCTTTGGCGGCCCAATAAGCCGCCATGGAGCCGTGGTAGTCCAGATGGTCTTGCGTGAAGTTAGTGAAGATGGCGGTGTGTATCTGTGTCGCATCCAACCGACGTTCTTCGATGCCAATCGATGAGGCCTCAACGGCACAAGCCACAAAACCTTCGTCCACCAGGCAGCGCAGTTGCTCCTGAAACAAGACCGGATCGGGCGTCGTCAGGCCATTGAAAACCAGCGCGCCTGGCTCACCAATACCCAAGGTGCCTACGACGGCGCAGTGCTGGCCCAACTGGCTCAGCGCTTCAGCCATCCACCACGCGGTGGATGTTTTGCCATTGGTGCCCGTGACAGCGACAACCGACAACTCTAAGCTTGGCTCAGCAAAGAAGGCTGCGGCAATCGGCGCAGCGGCGCTTTTGAGTCCTGCGTAGGTGGCCACGCGCTCATCAACCAAGCTTTCGACGGGTGCGCCTTCGGCCTCGACAAGACACGCCGTGGCGCCTGCCGCCAACACTGCCGGCACAAACCGCCGCGCATCGTTAGCAGCCCCTGGCCAGGCTAAAAAACCGTCGCCAGGCTTCACGCGCCGGCTGTCTGCCACCAAGGTCCCACTGACGTTCTGCCGCAACCAGCGTGCAGCCTCTTTGGGGGTGGTGAGCGCTTTATGCATGTGAGTGTTCAAAATGACTCCTCGACGGGACTGGTAACGATCTGGGGCTTGACCGCCACATCAGGGGGCAAGCCCATCATGCGCAAGGTCTGCTGAACGGTTTCACTGAAAACGGGCGCGGCCACGACGCCGCCAAAATACTGGCCGTTGCTGGGCTCGTCGATCATCACGGCGACGATGATGCGCGGCGTTTCGATCGGTGCCATACCGGTGAACCAGGAGCGGTATTTGTTGCTGGCGTAGCCCTTGCCAACTTGCTTGTGCGCCGTACCGGACTTACCGCCTACCGAGTAACCAACGGTCTGCGCCAGTTGCCCAGTACCGCCGGGTGCGGCGGCCATTTGCAACATACGGCGCACGGCATGCGCGTTTTCTGGCGAGAAAACCCGAACGCCGACAGCCGGCTCAGTGCTCTTGAGCATGGTCAGCGGAATGATCCGGCCGTCGTGCGCGAAGGCCGTGTACGAATGCGCCATCTGAAACAACGACGCTGACAGACCGTAACCGTAGGCCATGGTGGCCTGCTCAACGGGCCGCCATGTTTTCCATGGACGCACCCGGCCGGTGACCGCACCAGGAAATTGAATCTGTGGTTTTTGCCCGTAGCCGAGGGCCGTGTAGGTGTCCCACATTTCATTGGGACTCATCTTTTGCGCGATCTTCAAAGCACCGACGTTGCTCGATTTTTGTATCACACCCTCGACCGTCAAAGTGCCGTAGTTGTGTGTATCACTGATCGTGAAGCCGCCGATGTTGAAACGGCCAGGCCCGGTTTCGATAACCGTTTGGGGGGTCACACGGCCAGCCTCTAAGGCCATGGCCACCGTGATCGGCTTCATGGTTGAACCCGGCTCAAAGGTGTCGGTGAGTGCGCGGTTGCGCAGCTGCTCGCCACTGAGGTTTTTACGCTTGTCAGGGATGTAGCTTGGGTAGTTGGCCAGCGCCAGCACTTCGCCGGTGACAGCATCGAGCACCACCACACTGCCAGCCTTGGCCTTGAATGAAATCACCGTGTCACGCAATTTTTGATAGGCAAAGAACTGCACCTTGCTGTCTATCGACAGCTGCAAGTCTTTGCCTTCCACAGGCGGCACTTGCTCGCGAACGTCTTCAACCACCCGGCCCAACCGGTCTTTGATGACGCGGCGCGAGCCGGCACGCCCATTGAGCTCTTTGTTGAAGGTCTTCTCCATGCCTTCCTGGCCCTGGTTGTCAACGTCCGAAAAACCCACCACGTGCGCTGTCGCTTCGCCATCCGGGTACTGACGCTTGTACTCCTTGCGCTGATAAATTCCCTTGATATTCAACTCGGCAATTTGCTTGGCCACTGACTCGTCGACTTGCCGCTTGAGCCAGACAAAGGTCTTGTCTTCATCGGCCAGTCTTTGTTCCAACGTCGCCACAGGCATCTCTAGCAATCGCCCCAGTTCGGCCAACTGCGTCTTACTCACTTCGACGTCTTCAGGAATAGCCCAGATACTTTCCGCCGGGACGCTTGAAGCGAGAATCAGACCATTACGATCCAAGATTCGGCCACGGCTGGCAGGCAACTCCAGCGTTCGCACAAATCGCACTTCACCTTGACGTTGGAAAAATTCGTTACCGAATATTTGGATGTGTGCCGCGCGTGCAGCCAGCCCGGCAAAACCCAGAGCAATGGCCGCCACAATGAATTTACTGCGCCAGACCGGCGTCTTACTGGCCAGCAGCGGGCTTGAGCTGTAACGAACGCTGCGGCTCATGGCTTGCCTGAGGCTGGAAGGGCCGTCACGACAGGAGCAGCAGGCGCTCGCTCCGTCACATATTGCGTGATGGCAGCCGTCGCTGGCAGCATCTGCAGCTTGTCCTTGGCCAGTTTATCGACGCGCAGCGGCGTCGCCTGCGATCGCTTTTCGGCCTGCAAAGTTTCGTTGTCAATCTCCAGCCGGCGCCCTTGCGACGTGGCTTTTTCGAGCTCAACAAAAATCCGCCGCGACTCGTATTGCGTGTGGACTAAAAACAGCGCCGTCAACAAAACCGCCATCAGCAGCAACAGGTTGACGCGGGTCATGACTGGCACGCTCCGGCGACTGCCCTGCAGGCGACTGCGGTCATAACGGCAGCAAAGTTCAAGCGACCACCTCAGTGCGTTCAGCCACACGCATCACGGCGCTGCGTGAGCGCGGGTTACCAGAGACTTCAGCTTCAGAGGGTTTGACACGGCCCAGCGCGTTGAGCTTCATCGCCTTGGGGGCAGCAAACGGCGCGCGGCGATCAAACACCTCGCGCGAATGCTCAGCCATGAACTGCTTGACGATGCGGTCTTCGAGCGAATGAAAACTGATCACCACCAGACGTCCTCCAGGTTGCAAGACTTTTAACGACGCCACTAGCGCTTGTTGCAGCTCTTCAAGCTCGGCATTGATGAAAATCCGAAAAGCTTGAAATGTGCGCGTTGCAGGGTCCTTACCCGGCTCGCGGGTTTTGACCGCGCTAGCCACGACTTCGGCCAATTCAGCGGTGCTCCCAAGTGGGC
>CANFXC010000024.1 GCA_947450765.1 Comamonadaceae bacterium
CATCGCTCGAAAGCGTCAAGCAGTCAAAGCGCGCCAATTCAGACGGCTGCTGCGGCGTGCCGTGGCGCCGCAGGTAGTCGGGCGTGGCCACGCACAGGCGCCGGTTGTCGGCCATGCGCACACTCACCAAGGACGAGTCCGGCATGTCGCCGACCCGTATCGCGCAGTCGAAACCCTCGCCAGCCAAGTCAACGACGCGGTCGCTCAGGTTGAGCGAGATGGTGACGTCGGCATGTTGTTCCCGAAAACGCGTCACCAGGGGCGCCACATGGCGACGCCCAAAGCCCGCCGGGGCAGTGATCCGCAGATGCCCGCTGGCCTTGACACCGCCGGCCGAGACGCTGGCTTCGGCATTCGCCACATCGGTCAGCAAGCGCTGGCAGTCCTCTAAAAAAGCACTGCCTTCATGCGTCAAGCTGATTCGGCGCGTGGTGCGCACCAGCAACTTGACGCCGAGCCGGCTTTCCAGTGCGTCCAGCCGCCGACCCATGATGGCCGGCGCCACGCCCTCGGCTTTGGCTGCCGCCGTCAGACTGCCACGGGTGGCCACGGAGACGAAGGATTCGAGTTGCTTGAGTTTGGCCATGCGCGATTATGTGCAATTTTGGATGCAATCAAGCCGGCTGGCGCGCCGATTACATCGGGTCAAACCCTTCCACCCGTCGACCCGTTGCCTACGTTCCTCAGTAACTGAGTCGAGCCACCGCGCGCAAAACGTCGGGCGTGGTCGTGGGCAGACCGAAATACTCGAGGTAAGCCGGGATTTGCTCGTACAACATGTCGGTGCCAATCTGCACCGGGCAGCCACGGGCTTGGGCGGCACTCAAAAAGGCCGTCATCTCGGTCCGCATGACCACTTCGCCGACGAAAGTCGACGGCGCGATGCGCGTCACATCCATCGGCAAGGCGTCGCCTTCGTTCATGCCCATCGGCGTGGCATTGGCCACCAAGTCATGACCGGCCGGGTCATTGCTGCCCGTGCGCACTTGCAGCGCCGGGTAATGCGCTTTCAAACGGTCGCCGAGCGCCTCGGCCGAGGCCGTGTTGACGTCATACAAACTGATGGCTGTGATGCCTGCCGCTGCCAGCGAAGCAGCAATGGCCGAACCCACACCGCCGGAGCCGACCACCAGCACCGTCGCGCCTTGCAGTTTGAAGCCCTTGCGCAGCACGCCGCGCACAAAGCCCTCGCCATCAAACATGTCACCTTGCAACTGCCCGTCAGGACCGAACCGCACCGCGTTGCAAGCGCCGGCAATCGCCGCCGCTGGCGACAGCTCGTCCACCAACCCGATGGTCGTGACCTTGTGCGGCATGGTGATCAGCGCCCCACGGATGTTGCTGAGCTTGAACACCGAACGCAAAAAAACCGGGTAGTCCTCAACCCGGCAACCCATGGGCACCACCAGCGCATTGATCCCCTGCTGTTCAAAGTAGGGGTTGTAAATCATCGGCGCCTTGAAAGCGTGCGTCGGAAAACCAATGTGGGGGATGATTTCAGTGTGGCCGTTGATGAGCATGTGGGGCAGTGAATAAGCAGGGAAAAAGAATGCGCTTTACTTGGACGCCTGAACCGCCGAGACGGCAGCGCGCAACGCGAGCAAATAGCTGTCAACGCCAAAGCCGCAGATCTGACCTTTGACGATTTCGGCGAAGACCGAGACATGACGGAAGGCTTCACGCGCATGGATGTTGGACATGTGCAACTCGACGATCGGGCAGGTCAGGATGGCCAGCGCGTCGCGAATGCCGTAGCTGTAATGCGTCCATGCGCCGGCGTTGATCAGCACGGCGTCCACGCCCTCGGCGTAGCCTTGATGAATGCGCTCGCACATGTCGCCTTCGCTGTTGGTTTGGTAGGCCTCGATCGTGGTACCCAGTTCGTGGCCCAAGGCGGCGAGAGAGGCGTTGATTTCGTCCAGCGTGATGGTGCCGTATTGGGCCGGATCGCGCTTGCCGAACATATTGTGGTTGATGCCGTGCAGCATGAGAATTTTCATCGTGTTCCTTGGGTCGTGAATAGGGAATGACGCTTGCGGACGGCGTCAGGCAGGGTTGAGGTTAACAGTCCGGCCCGAGCGCGCCGCCTCAACAATGGCTTCGGTCACGCGCAGATTCAGCAGGCCGTCTTGCGCGCTGACCAGCGGGGATGCTTCACCGCGCACGACTTGGCCAAAGTGCTCCATCTGATGCTTGAGCGGGTCGTCACGCACCATGCCCACAACGCCGACTTCAAACTCTTTCCACCACGAACGGTCTTCCGCACTAGGGTAAGTTTTCAGCCGCATGGTCGGCACTGACAAGCTGCCGTTGGTGCCGGTGATGACGTAGCAATCTTCGTCTTCATAGCTCGGGTAAGCCTTGTTTTCTTGGCTGGTCTGCTCCCAACTGCGGGCACAGGCGGCGGTGTCTGACAGCAAGAAAGTGCCCAGCACGCCGCTGGCAAAACGCAAATTAATAGCAACCGTGTCTTCGACCGGAAAGCCGCGCGTCGCGTGCGAGGCAAAGGCCTGCACCGCCACAATCTCGCCGCACAACATGCGCAGGTTATGCACCTCATGGATCATGTTCAGCAAGATCGGGCCGGCACCGAGTTCTCGCCGCCATGGCCCGTCCGCGTAGTATCGGTCCGGCTTGTAAAAAGTAGCGCTGCCCATGACCGCCACCAGCTTGCCCAGTTTGCCGGAGTCAAGCACCTCACGCGCCTTCGCCATGATCGGGCTGTGCGCGCGGTGGTGGCCAATCAAAACCTTGGCGCCAGTCGCCTCCACCACCCTCAGCAACTGCTCGCCTTCTGAAACGCTGGTGGCCATCGGTTTTTCAAGCAAGATGGGCAAGCCTGCGTCGATGCACTGCAGCGCCTGGGGCACGTGCAACTGATTCGGGGTCGCCAACACCAAGCCATCAGGAAGGTCGTTGGCCAACAGGTCTTCAATGCTTTTGAACAACGGAACGCCGGCTTGCGCAGCCACCGCCATGGCTGCCGGCGAAGGGTCAACGATCGCCGACAAGGTGCAACTCGGGCTGTGCTGGGCCACGCCCATGTGAGCCTGACCGATGTAGCCGGCACCGGCCACGGCGATTCGAGTTTTGGTCATGTGCAAATAGTTGAACGGAAACAATCAGCCGCCACGACTTGCGCCGTGGCGGAGGCCACTCACTTGCGGAGTTTGGCCAACTCGGCTTGCAGTTCAGCCACGGTGGCGGCAATCGGCTCGCCATGCTTGGCGATCACCGGCTTCATCTTGTCACGCAAGACGGCCATTTCAGAGGCTGGCAGCTCGGTCACGGTCATGCCGTTTGACTTCATGTTGGCCAAAGCACCGGCCACTTGGCCACGGGCTTCAGCGCGCTGAACCTTGACAGACTCGGTCAGGGCATCTTGCACGATGGTCTTCTCGGCAGCGCTCAGGCTGTCCCAGAATTTCTTGCTCATGATCACCGACTGCGGGTTGTACTGGTGGTTGGTCAACGCGACGAATTTTTGAACTTCGAAGAACTTGTTGGCGTTGATCACAGTGATCGGGTTCTCTTGACCGTCAATGGCTTTTTGTTCCAAAGCGGCATACACCTCCGGGAATGGCAGCGGTGTCGGGTTAGCGCCCACGGCCTTGACCCAGTCGACGTTGACCGGATTCGGGATCACGCGCAGCTTCAGACCCTCAAGGTCAGCGACCTTGTTGATAGCGCGCTTGCTGTTGGTGATGCTGCGAAAACCCAGTTCGTAATAGCCGAGGCCAACCATGCCTTTTTCTTGCAACTTGGCGTGCATTTTTTTGCCGAAAGGACCATCAACGACAGCGTCAGCCTCTTTCTCGCTGGCAAACAAGAACGGGAAGTCGAACACGCCAAAGTCTTTGACCTGGCTGGCCAGGATGCCGGAGTTCAGGGAGAGCATCTCGACCGAGCCACCCTGCAAAGCCGACACGTTGGCTTGGTCGCTGCCCAGCACGCCACCGGGGAACAGGTTGACCTTGATCTTGCCGCCGGTCTTGGCTTGCACGATTTCAGCGAACTTCTCCATGCCCACCACGATCGGATGACCCTTTGGATTTTGCGTGGCGAACTTGATGGTTTTCTCTTGTGCAGAAGCGATGCCGGCAGCAGCCAGAACCACCGAAGCAATCACGGTTTTGATGAATACACGTTTCATGGGTTTGTCTCCAAATAAGGTTGTTGTGAGGCCGTACGCACACATCAAGTGGTTTGTCGTCTGGCGTACCCGAGCAGACGACAACTCAAAAAACTCAGTAGAACCAGCGCGCCGGCACCATGACCAACTGCGGGAAGGCGATCATCAAGAACATCGCGGCGAACTGGGCGATCATGAACGGGATCACGCCTTTGGTGACTTCGTCCATGCCCATTTTCCCGACACCCGCCACGGCATTCAGCACCGTCCCGACCGGCGGTGTGATGAGACCAATCGCGTTGTTGATGATGAACAACACACCGAAATAAACCGGATCAATGCCGGCGGCCTTGATCACCGGCATGAGCACGGGCGTCAGCAACAAAATCGTCGGCGTCATGTCCAGCGCCGTGCCCACCACCATGGTCAGCACCATGATCGCCAGCATCAGGAGCTTGGGGCTGTCCAGCAAAGGCTGCATCAACTCCACCACTTGTGCGGGCAAATTCGCCACCGTGATCAGCCAGGCCGAGACCATCGCCGCAGCCACTAAAAACATCACCACCGAGCAAGTCACAGCCGCAGACACAAACAAGGGCACGAGCTTCTTGAAGTTGAGTTCACGGTAGACAAAGACTGACACGAACAGCGAGTAAACCGCGGCCACCACGGCCGCTTCCGTCGGCGTGAAGACGCCGAACTTCAGACCAAAAACAATGATGAAAGGCAGCACCAGCGCCCACGTCGCCAGACGCATGGCTTCGATCACTTCAGTGAAAGATTTGCGCGGCGGCGGCGTGACGGCCTCTTTGCGCACCAGCCACCACCAAGTCGCCACCAATGACAGCGCCAACCAAATTCCCGGGAAGATGCCGGCCATGAACAACTTGGAAATGGAGACGCCACCGGCAACGCCAAAAATCACGAAGCCAATGCTCGGCGGAATGATCGGGGCGATGATGCCGGCCGACGCAATCAGGCCCGCAGAGCGGCCCCGGTCGTGCCCGGCGGCGATCATCATCGGCAGCAATAAAGCCGTCAAGGCAGCAGCGTCAGCCACCGCCGAACCCGACAACGACGCCATGATGACGGCGGCGACGATGGTCACATAGCCCAAGCCACCACGCACATGACCGACCAACGCCATGGCGAAGTTCACGATGCGCCGTGACAAGCCGCCGGCGTTCATGATCTCGCCAGCCAGCATGAAGAAAGGCACGGCCAGCAAAGGAAAGCTGTTAGCCCCTTCCATGACGTTTTGCGCCAGGATTTGCGCGTCAAACATGTTCAGGTGCAACATCAACGCGGCACCGCACAACAACAATGAAAAAGCAATCGGCACGCCCAGCGCCATGGCAGAGAGCAAGGAGCCCAGGAAAATAACAATCGTCATGTCAGACCTCTTTTTATCTTTAGCTTTGGGTGCGTTTGATGCAGTCCGTGGTCAACGGCTGGTGCCCGCATCTGTGTGCGGCGCTTCTTCGGATTCTTGAATCAGCACCAGATGGTCGTCGTCGACCTGGCCGGTCAGCAGGCACCAGAGGTCATTCAAAATGATCGGCGCACCCAGCACTGAAAACACCATGCCAGAGGCATAAAACCAGGCCATGGAGACTTCCATCACAGCGCTGGTCGAGGTCAGGTTGATGACCGTCTGGTCGTAAGCCCCCTTGAACAGCAACCACAGGCAATACAGCATCAGCAGCAGCGACAAGCCCATGCAAAGCTTCTTGCCGACGGGCCCTAACTTGCCGACCAGCATGTCAGTGCCCAAATGAGACTTGCTCCGCAAGGCGACCACCGCGCCCATGAAGGTCACCCAGACAAACAACCAGCGCGACAGCTCTTCAGACAGCGTGAAACCGGAGTTGAAGGCGTAGCGCATGAAGACGTTGCCGAAGACCAGCACCACCATCACCGCGAGCATGGCGGCAATCAGGTAGCTCAGCGCTTGGCAATACAGATCTATTGTTTTTTTAATCACGGTATGACTCCGGTTTATTTGTTCAGCCCGTAATGTACGAACTTGTTAGTTCTTCAGAAATAGGGGAAACCCTTAGACCCCTCATCCCCTCGGGAAACCCCTGAACAGCTGTCTTTGAGCAGGTTCAGCGCCGCACGAAGCGCACGATCATCTCAACGATATTGCTGCGCCGGACAGCCCGCGCTGCAGCTGCGGCCGGGTCGTGCTTGAAGATCAAGCCGAAGGTGTGCTGATTCGAGACGTTGAAAAAGGTCAATGCAGAAATCGACGCATGAATGTCGATCGGGTCCAGCCCCGCCCGAAAAACGTCCTCGGCCACGCCGCGGTCATAGAGCTGACGAATCGCCTGAATGGCCGTGACATTGAGCTCCTGAATGATCTTGCTCTGCGCCAAGTACTCGCCACGCTGCATGTTTTCGGACATCACCAAGCGGATGTAATCCTGGTTGCCAAAATGATGGTCGAAGGTGAACTCCACCAACTGACGCAAGGCCTGCTCGGGCGGTAAATCGCCTAGGTGCAACTCGGCCTCGATGCTGCGCATGCGCCGGTACGCTTCCTCCAGCACAGCCAGGTACAGGCCTTCTTTGCTGCCGAAGTAGTAATAGATCATCCGCTTGCTGGTGCTGGTGGCGGCTGCAATTTCGTCGATGCGCCCGCCGCTCAAACCCTTGTTTGCGAACTCGGCGGTGGCCACTTCCAGAATCCCGGCCATGGTCCGGGCCGGATCGTTGGTGCGCGATGTGGTGCGGGCGGCAGTTGGGGCTTCGCTCTTCGACTTATTCAAACGGGAAGAGTTTTTCAGAGCCGAATGTACTGGTTCGTTCATTCACAAAGTATAGGACGCGGAATCGCTGCCCACGCGGCAAGCTCAGCGCAGCCAACTTTTTTCGATGCCTTTGATGGCCGCGACCAAGGTCTGGTTCACCGGCGTCGGTACGCCGTAACGCGCGCCCTGCTGCACCACCGCACCGTTGATGAAATCGATCTCGGTAACCGAGCCTTTTTCCAAGCTTTGCAGCATCGAATTCTTGAATTCGAACGGCAAACCGGCGCCAGCCCTGCGCCACGCATCCACCGGCTCGGTGATGCTCAAACGCACACCGCAGGCGCGCGCCACAGCCATCGCTTCGGTCACAGCCGCCACGGCGCAGGCCTCCAACGCAGGCACTTGGTAGAGCTCACCGTAAGGCAGTCGTGTGATGCCGCTGAGCGCACCCGTGGCCACATTCACCAGCAGCTTGTCCCAGACCGTGCCCATGATGTTGTCGCTCACCGTGGTGTCCAGCCCCGCGGCGTTGAAGACCGCCGCAACGGCGTCGGCCCGCGCACTGACCGTGCCGTCCAGCTCGCCAATCACAGTCAGTTTTCTGCGCGTGCCAGCAATGACGTGACCCGGCGCTAACTGCGTGCCGCCCACATACGTTTTGCCGGCCAGCAGCTTGTCGCGGCCCACGATCTCGGCCAGCACGTCTTCATGGCCCAAACCGTTTTGCAGCGACAGCACCACCGTCTGCGGCCCCACCAGAGAGAGTGCTGAGCGCATGGCGTCTTCGGTGTGGAAAGACTTGACCAGCACGATCAGCAGATCGGCCGGACCCCAAGTGCTGTCAACGCCAGCCGCTGACGTGGCAGCGCGAACCCGCACCGTGCGGTCAACACCGTCGCTGCGCAGCACCAAGCCACGCTGCGTCATAGCCTCAACTTGTGCCGTGTTGCGATTGATCAGCCAGACCTCATGGCCAGCCTCGGTCAGCACCCCACCCATCGCGCAACCCAGGGCGCCGGCGCCCAGCACACATAGCTTCAATGTCAGTGCCCGCCGCCCAAGTAAGCCGCCCTGACAGCCGGGTCGTCGCGCAGCTTGGCCGCTTCGCCATGGACTGAGATGCGGCCGTTTTCCAGCACATAGCCGTAGTCGGCCACCTTCAGCGCTGCGGCCGCGAACTGCTCCACCAGCAGCATGGTCACACCGCGTGATTTGAGGTCGGCAATGATGCGGAAGACTTCTTCAACCAGAATCGGCGCCAAGCCCATGGAAGGTTCGTCAAGCAGCACGATCTCTGGGTTCAGCATGACGGCGCGGGCCATGGCCAGCATCTGCTGCTCACCACCTGACAAGGTGCCGGCAAGCTGGTTGCGGCGCTCTTTGAGGCGCGGGAACAAATCCATCGCACGGTCCAGGTCACCCGCCACGTCACCCTTCGGACGGCTGCCCGTCAAGCGCGGGAAAGCGCCCAAGATCAAGTTGTCTGTCACCGTCATGGTGGCAAACACGCGCCGGCCTTCCGGTGAGTGAGCCAAGCCCTGTTTGGCGATGGTGAAAGACTCCAGACCATCAATGCGCTTGCCGTGCAGGGAGATCTCACCGGCCGTCGGTTTGATCATGCCGGACACCGCGCGCATGGTCGTCGTTTTGCCAGCGCCGTTAGAACCGATCAGCGTGACGACCTTGCCTTTCGGAACTTCAATCGAAATGCCATGCAGGACTTGCACTTTGCCGTAACCGGCTTGAAGATTTTTGATGCTCAACATGTTGAATTCTCTCTACTTAAGCGGCCGTGCCACCGAGGTAAGCCTCGATCACTTTTTCGTCAGCCTGCACCTCCGCTGGCTTGCCTTCAGCAATCTTCTGGCCAAAGTCCAGTACAGACACCGCGTCGCAAATGCTCATGACCACATCCATGTGGTGCTCAATCAAAATCACCGTGATACCGTGGTCACGGATTTTTCGGATGATGTTGATCAGCACTTTGATGTCTGGCGCGGTCAGGCCGGCAGCCGGCTCGTCGAGCAGCAACAGCTGCGGGTCCAGCGCCAGCGCACGGGCGATCTCCAGCAGACGCTGCTTGCCGTAGGGCAGGTTGCGCGCTTCTTCGATGGCCAAGTCACCCAAGCCGACAAAATTGAGCAGACCCATGCCGCGCTCAATGGCGGCTTTTTCTTCACGCTTGTAGCGCGGCGTGTGCAAAGACACATCCAAGATGTTGCTGTGAAAGGTGTGGTGCAGGCCGACTTGCACGTTTTGCAAGGCGGTCATTTCACCAAACAATTGCACGTTCTGGAAGGTTCGCGCAATGCCCGACAGCGCAATGTCTGACGAAGTGCGGCCGACCACGGAGCGGCCCGCAAACACGATGCTGCCGGCTGTCGGCACATAAATCCCGGTCAGCACGTTCATCATCGTGCTCTTGCCCGAGCCGTTCGGGCCGATCAGCCCGTGGATGGTGCCGCGCTTGATGCGCAGGTCCACCTGGTTGATGGCCTTGAGACCACCGAACTGCATCAGCACACCGTCGGCGACCAACAAGTCAGTGCCGGTCTCATTGGCACCCGCTTTGGTCGCCATCATCACGGCATCGCGGCTGGTGTCCAAAATGCCCGTCACACCGCTGTCAGCCGCGACCGATTTGCGTGCCAACAGACTGCGGGCAAAGCCCACAATGCCGTCTTGCAGGTAGTACACAACGAACAGAATCATCAAGCCAAAAATACTCAAGCGCCAGTCGGTGATGGACTCCAACCAGAACGAAAAGCCGGCCAGTGCGATGGTGCCGATCACCGGAATCGCCATGGCTCTGGGTGTGGTCATTTTTCTGAGCACGCCGACCACGGCGCCCACGCTGATCAACACCGCCAGCGACGACGCGACGATGCGAAACAGCTCCAGGTCGTCGAGCAGCTTAGGCAAAATCACAATGATGGCCGCACCCAGCAAAGCGCCGGAGCGGGTCTTGCGACCACCCATGATGACCGCCAACAAGAACAGCACGGTCAACTCGAAGTTGTAGGTGTTCGGGGAAATGTATTGCTCTGAATAGGAATACAAGCAGCCGGCCAGACCGGCAAAACCGGCGCTGATGACGAAGGCGTAGACCTTGTAGCGGTAGACCGACACGCCCATGCAGTCGGAGGCCACGGGGCTGCCGCGCAAAGCTTCAAAGGCACGTCCGAGTTGTGACTTGAGTATGCGGTGGACGACCACCAGCGACAGCACCATGAGCGCAAACACCAACCAGTAAAAACCTTGCTCGCTGAGCTTTTGGCCAAACAGCGACGGCTTTGGAATCGTGATGCCCAAGGGGCCTTCGGTGAGGAAGGTCATCTCGTTGATCAAAATCTGGATGATGGTGCCAAAAGCCAAGGTCACCATGGCCAGATACGGGCCCGTCACGCGCAGCGCCGGCAGCGCCAGCAAAGCACCAAAAGCTGCCGTCACGCCAATGCTGGCGGGAATAATGACCCAGAGCGGCGCGCCCAGCTTCATGAAGAGCACGCCCGCAGTGTAAGAACCCACCCCGAACAAGCCGGCATGACCCAACGAAACCTGGCCGGTGTAGCCGACCACGATGTCCAGGCCGTACAACAAGATCGCGTAGATCATGATGGTGATGACCATGTGCACGTAATACGAGTTATCGGTGAACAAAGGCACACCGGCCAGCAGGACCAAGCCGATCACGGCGGCAAAAAGCGTCTTCCGATTCATCTTCAAACTTTCTTGATCGCGGATTTACCGAACAGTCCGGCGGGTTTGTAGGCCAGCACCAGCAACAACAAGACCAGTCCCGGGACGTCTTTGTAGCCGGTGGAGAGATAAAAGCCGGTGGTGGTTTCAGCCACGCCCAAAATAATGCCGCCGACAATGATGCCCATGCCGCTGGTGAGCCCGCCGATGATGGCCACAGCAAAAGCTTTCAGGCCCAGCACCGAACCCATGGTCGCGCCGGTCAGCGTCAGCGGTGCGATCAAGGCGCCGGCAAAAGCGGCCGTAGCCGACGACAGCGCGTAAGAGAAGGTGATCACCAGACCGGTGTTGATGCCCATCAGTTTGGCCGCATCACGGTCGTTGAAAGTGGCGACCACCGCCTTACCGTAAATGGTTTTGCGGTTGAAAAACTCCACCGCCAGCATCATCAGCACCGCACCAACCACCACCAGAATTTCCATCGGCAAGACATTGGCACCGAGCGGCTTGATCGGTGACTCAGGCAGCGGCGACGGGAACTTCAGGTCGTCACGACCCCAAATGTTTTCGGCCACGTTTTTAAAGATGATGCCCAGCGCAATGGTCGACA
Source organism: Comamonadaceae bacterium (assembly GCA_947450765.1). Lineage (GTDB taxonomy): Bacteria > Pseudomonadota > Gammaproteobacteria > Burkholderiales > Burkholderiaceae_C > Polaromonas. The sequence goes on from CANFXC010000024.1 coordinate 11,195, forward strand.
TGATCCAGCCGAACTCGCTTTTGATCTTGATCGCCGGACGGACGGCAATGCGCTCAACAACACCGCCTTGAATCAATCCGAACACAATCACCAGTGGCAGCATCATCCAGTAGTTCATACCCATGTTGACCAACGTCAAACCGACCATGGCGCCAAGCATGAGCGCATCACCCTGACCGAAATTCAAGGTGTCTGAGGTCTGAAAGGTCAGCTGGTAACCGAAAGCGATGACCGCGTAGATCATGCCCAGCGCGACGCCGCTGTAGACAAGTTGGAGCAGGATTTCCATAAGTTCAATTCCGCGAAAGATTCAAGTCCGTGCCATAACGGCAATACAAAAAAAGCACCGCACCCGCTGAGTCAGCAGATACGATGCCCGTCACTCACCAGCAACGCTGTGAATTACTTCTTAACTGCCGGTGCGGCCTTGGCTTTCACCGTGGCGTTTTTCTTCATGTCTTCGGCGTAAGCAAACACCACGCGACCCTCTTTGACTTCACCAAACACAGGAATGTTGGCGGTGACCGCGTCGTGATCAGTTTTGGTGAAAGGCTTGTCATAAGACATCACCACGCCGTCGACTTTGGTGCCGAGGTTTTCCAGCGCTTCACGCACTTTCGGGCCTTCGGTGCTGTTGGCCTGCTTGATAGCGGCTGCCAACAAGTAGATCGAGTCGTAACCTTGGGCCGCAGACACCGGTGAGTCGATGCGGTTGTTTTTTGGCTTGAAGGTCTTCAAGTAAGCGTCGATGAAGGCCTTGCGCTTTGGCGTGTCAGGCTGCTGAATAAAGGTCTGCGGCATGCGCGCGCCTTCGCCGCCAGGGCCGGCGTTGTCGATGTAGTTGGCCATCGACAAGGTCCAGCTACCGATCATCGGCACTTTCCAACCCAGCTTGGTCATGCCATTGGCAATTTGTGCCAGCTCAGGGCCAATGCCGTAAGTCAGCACGACTTCCGCACCGGCTTCTTTGGCTTTCAGCAACTGGGCCGTCATGTCGACGTCCTTGATGTTGAACTTCTCGACGGCCACTGGCTTGAGGCCTTTGACCGCCAGCGCTTTTTCCAAGTCCTCACGACCGAGCTGGCCGTAGTTAGTGGAGTCGGCCAAGATGGCGACCTTTTTAAAGCCGCGCTTGCTGGCCTCTTCGACAATCATGGGCGCCTGGATGCTGTCATGCGCTGCGTTGCGGAAAATGTAGTTGTCCGGCTGGTCTTTGAACTGCTGCGTGATGATGGAGCCGGTGGCCACGTTGTTCATCACAGGAATCTTGGCTTCTTGGAAAAAGCGCTGTGAGGCCAGCGCCACGCCGGTGTTGATGTAACCGACAACGGCGGTGACTTTTTCCTTGTTGATCAACTCTTGGGCAATTTGCACGCCGCGCTCGTTTTTGGCTTCGTCGTCACGCTCGATCAATTGCAGTTTGCGACCCATCACACCGCCAGCTTTGTTGATTTCTTCAGTGGCGAGACGGACGCCGTCACGCATGCTCACACCCATGGATGAAGAGCCGCCGGTGAACGGACCGTCCACGCCGATTTTGATGGTGTCGGCGGCTGCAGCCAGTCCCGAAAAACTCAAAACGACAGAGGCGATGGCTAATTTCACAAAACACGTTTTCATAATGTCTCCAAGTTGAGGGAAGAGGCTTTGAGCCGAAGCGAACGCATTATGAGTGCAATCGCATGCTTTTTTGCATTAAAGGAGTTTTGCATAAAAAACACTGAATTAAGGTCGAAAAAAGGACCGCATCGCCCTTTAAATCTAAGTGTTAACCCTAGATTCTTCACCTACTCACAAGGTCTAAATCCAACGCCCCAACAGCCGCTTGAAGCGCTGCCAATAAGCGGGTTCAACCAGAAAAATCGAAGCCGTCATCAGCGCGTTGGCCAAGCCGACCGCCAAAAACACCGCCGGGATACTGAGACCGGCTTTGAGCATTGCGCCGGCCAACACGGCGCTGACGATCATGAACAACGCGTTCAAAATGTTGTTGGCAGCGATGATGCGCGCGCGGTGCGTGACCTCGCTGCGCAACTGAATCAGCGCGTACATCGGCACGCTGTAAAGGCCAGCCGACAGGCTCAAAAACCCAAGATCAGCCATGACGCGCCAATGCGCCGGGATCTGCACGAACTCAGCCACACCCATCAGCGCTGCGGGCGGCAAGTTGCACGACGCGAAGTACAGATCCACCGTGAAAACTGTCATACCGATGGCACCCAGCGGCACCAAACCGATCTCGACTTGGCGTCGGCCCAGCACTTCGCACAGCAGCGAACCAATGGCGATGCCAATCGAAAAAACCACCAGCAACAAAGACGCCACCTGCTCGTTGCCGTGCAGAACTTCTTTGGCAAAACTCGGGAACTGACTCAAGAAGACCGCACCAAAAAACCACATCCAGCTGATACCGAGCAGGGCCCTGAAAACCATTGGCTGCGCATGCGCCCGCTTCAGGTTGCGCCAGGTTTCAGACAAAGGGTTCCAGTTGATGCGCAGCTCAGGGTCGGTGGCGGGTGCTGCGGGAATGAACTGCGCCACCACGCGGCCCGCCACGGCCAGTGTGACGCAAGCGATCGCCACATACAGCGGGCCCGTACCCGGCAAAGCCACCAGCAAACCACCGGCCACATTGCCCAGCAAAATCGCTACGAAGGTGCCCATTTCCACCATGCCGGTGCCGCCCATCAACTCGGACTCGCGCAGCGCCTGCGGCATGTAGGAAAACTTGACCGGCCCGAACAAGGTCGAGTGCAAGCCCATCATGAACGTGCAGCCCAACAACAGCGGCACTTGCCACGCGGTGTCTGTGATCAAGAAGCCGGCCGCAGCCAGCAGCATGATGAGCACTTCCACATTTTTGACGAAGCGAATGATGCGGGTCTTGTCGTACTTATCGGCGAACTGGCCGCTGGTCGCCGAGAACAGCAAAAACGGCAAGATGAACACCGCCCCAATCACCAGCCCCGCCATCGCTGGCGGCAACCACGCCACGCTGAGCTGGTACGTCACCATCATGGTGAAGGCGAACTTGAACAAGTTGTCGTTCATCGCGCCTGAAAACTGCGTCCAGAAAAATGGCGCAAAACGCCGCTGGCGAAGCAACTCAAACTGGCTATGACCTGGCTCTGGCGGCGTCAAAATCAGCGACTGGCGGTGAAAACGGTCAACACGCCGGTGTAGCCGTAGACATGGTTGCGAGCGATTTCACCGTTTGCAAAAAAACCCACCAAGGGCACGTCACCCAAGGCACGACGGATGATTTGCAGCTCAGCGCTGGGGCCGCCAAAGTGCGGTCCACCGCGGCCGGTGCAACTCACGTAAATGGCCCCGGCAATGCCGCGCGCCACATGCGGTGCAGACTCGGCCTCACCGGCGCCCAGTGCTTGGGCCACTTCAGCAGTGACTTCTTGCGGCTCCAGTTCTTCGCGGATTTCAGCGCAGACGCGCATCAAGTCGGCCCGCGCAGCGGCTGCATGGCGCTCGCAAAAAGCCAGCGTCATGCCGACTTCGGGCATGTCGGCGATGGCAATGCCTTTGCGCGACGGGTCCAGCCCGATCAAATGCCGGACCAACACATCAGCACCGAACTGACCAGCGCGTCTGACCGTGCCATCAGCCAAACTGTGCTCGGCGCGACTCAGGCCAACCAAGGTGCGCCGCACTTTGTCGATGGCTTCTTTCGGGTCGTCCAGCGAGATGTCGAGGTCGCCCAACATCACCTCCAGCGCCGGTTGGTCGTTGAGCCCGGTGATGACGTTGCCTTCACAGGCGGTGATCTGATAACTTTTGGACACTGGCTGACAGCCCTGCGTGACGCGCGACATCAGACCTAAACGCCCACCGGAGTCCGCGCCTTGCGCGCGGGCAAATGCCACGCCGCTGAGCCCGCCACTGAAAACACCGCTGGCGGCACCCTGGCCTTTGAGGTTGCCGTTGCCGCTGAGCGCGAACTGCACGGTTTTCGTGCGGCTTGAAGCCAAGCCACCAAAGACATAACCGCTGTCGGTGCGGGCGGCCATTTCTTCAATCAATTCGGCCACATCGGGCGTGCTCGCGTCGGCGTGCACCAAGGCTGTGTGCGCTTTGAAGCGACTCGCCGGCGGCAAGGGTGAAACACCCGAAAAAACGCGGTACTGGTCGGACGGCAATTCGCACAACATCACGGTCAGCGCTGGCTCGTCAAAGTACTCGACGTTGTTGGCGGCGATGCCCACGCCCACCGTGCCACTCCAGTCGGTGACCTCGGGCAATTCGGCGCTCAGATGGTCGAGGATCTCTTGCGCATGCGGCGCGTAGTGGTCGGTGATGTACAGCAGCGCCAAGGTGGGTGCGCTGGCGTAATTGGGCAGGGCCATGTGGGCGCGCAATTGCGCCAGCACCAGCCCGGCAGCCATGGGCCACTGCGGGTGGGTGGCGTGACCGTAAGGGAATAATTTCATCGGGTTCGGGTGGGGCTTTTGCGGGCAGCGGCAACGGGCGCGCGGGTCGGGGCTTTGGCCTTTGGTTTTGCCTTGACTTTGACGGGTGCTTTAGCGGCCGTCTTGGCTGCCGGCTTGGCACGCGTTTTGGCGACGGACTTCACGGCGGGCTTGCGTTTTGGTTTGGTTTTTCCGGCAGCGAAATCACGCGCCTCATTGGCCGCTTTGGTGAACGACTGGCTGGCCGATTCAGCAAATTCTGTGGCGGTCTTGATGGCCTCTTCAGCCATGCCCTTGCCAGCGTCCTTCGGGTGGCGGTCGGCCACTTCTTTGAGGGCCGATGCGGCGATGCTCTGAAACTGATGCGTCAGCGCACCCCACCACTGCAGCGGGTCGACACCGCCGGGCGCAGACGGCTTGCTGCTGTCTTTAGCATCGGCGGCTGATGCCTCGGCAGCATCCGGAGCCGGTGTCGGCTCGCGATGTTGGTAGCTCGTCTCTGGCACTTCAAGGCCAGAAAAATGGCGACCTTTGCTGGGCTCGGCCGGTTCAGCAGCTGCAGGGTTTGCCGCACTGTCTGGCATCTTGACGCTGAAGGCTTTGGCCATTTCAGTCATGTTCACGTTCATGCCGTGCAACGTAGCCAAGGTCATTTTTTGCACTTCCAGCGCCTGTATCGTCGCCTTCAGGGCGGTGGCATTTTGGTCTAGCCAGAACTGCACGGCCTTGAGTTCAGTGATGCGCTTCTCTAACTCTTCGACACTCATGGTCGGCGCGACCCAGTGGCCGAACGACGGCATCTTCGGCTGACCTGAGGCTGAGCCAGCAGTCGCTTGCCGCGTCAGGTTTTGCAAAAAATCGAAGCCCGGCACCAGCTTGCTGAAGTCGGTGAAGGTGCTTTTGTCAAAGTCGCTCATAGAGTCTCCTGAAGGTAGGTGCCAAGGCTGGTCGTCGGCGGTCATTCCGCATTCGCCATTGTGCAATGCCTAAGACGCCCGTCAACTGACAAACGGTCTTTTAGGCCGACCCGCAACGTTTGCTAAGCTCTGGCGCATGAAAAGTCTCTTCCACTTCGCCTTCAACGTGACCGACCTTGACGCAGCACGCCGCTTTTACGCAGGCGTGCTCGGCTGCACCGAGGGCCGCTCGACCGCCACCTGGGTCGACTTCGATTTTGCCGGCCATCAACTCTCGCTGCATTTGGGCGAGCCGCTGAAGACCGCACGCACCGGCCACGTCGGCGATCACATGGTGCCGATGCCGCACTTCGGCTTGGTGCTGGCGTTGCCCGACTGGCAGGCCATGGCAGCCCGGCTGGAGGCGGCCAACGTCGACTTCATCATGAAGCCGCAGTGCCGTTTTGCGGGTGAATCAGGCGAGCAATGGACCATGTTTTTCTGCGACCCTTGTGGCAACCCGATGGAGATCAAGGGCTTTCGGTCACTAGAGACGATTTACGCGACTTGACGACGACGGAGGTGGCGATGGTTTGCTCTATCGCACCGAACACTTGGCGGCCGTCGTCCTTGTCTTTCATCTCAATGCGGATGGTGTCGCCAAACTTCATGTAATCCGTCTTTGGTTGGCCGTCTTGAATCGTTTCGATCGCGCGCTTTTCCGCGATGCAGCTGTAACCCTTGGGCCAATCGGTCTTGCCTTTGTGCGTCACACCCGGGTTGCTGACCGTGCCCGACCCAATGATGCTGCCGGCGCGCACGTTGCGTGTTTTGCACAGATGCGCAATGAGCTGGCCAAAGTGAAACGTCATGTCCGGGCCAGCGTCGCACATGCCGACCTTGCGGCCGTTCCAAGTGCTTTGCAGCATCAGGTGCAAACGGCCTTTTTGCCAAGCCGCACCCAGCTCGTCCGGCGTCACGGCCACCGGACTGAAGGCGGTGGCTGGTTTGCCCTGAATGAAACCGAAACCCTTGGCCACCTCATCCGGAATCACGTTGCGCAAAGACACATCGTTGGCCAGCATCACCAGCCGGATGCCGTCCAACGCCTGATCGGGCGTGCAGCCCATGGCGACGTCGGCTGTGACCACGGCGACCTCAGCTTCAAAGTCAATGCCCAAGTCTTCGCTGGGCAAACGCACCTCGTCGCACGGCCCCAGAAAATCATCGCTGCCGCCTTGGTACATCAGCGGGTCGGTGTCAAACATGGCGGGCACCTCGACGCCCCGGGCGCGGCGCACCAGCTCGACGTGGTTGATGAAAGCCGAGCCATCAACCCACTGGTAGGCGCGCGGCAAAGGGGCCATGCAACGGGCCGCCTCAAACGGGAAAGCGTGGCGTGCCCGGCCCTGGTTCAGGGCGTCAGACAGGTCTTGCAACTGCGGCGACAGAAAGTTCCAGTCGTCCAGCACCTGCTGCAAGGTGTTGGCAATGCCCGTTGCATAGTGCGCGCTGGCGAGGTCCCGCGAGACCACCAGCAATTGGCCGTCGCGCGAGCCATCTTTGTAAGTGGCGAGTTTCATCTGTTGTCTTTCAAGTCTTCTTAAATGGACATATCTTCAATGAGAACTTAAGACCATCCTCTAAATTCAGACAAGCTTGCGCCAAGGCGGCATGGGCTGGAAACGCGCCTGCAAAAATGACAAGAACAGTTTGACCCTTGCAGAGACACCATGTCGCTGCGGAATCAAGGCAACGATGTCGGCATCTGGTAAGCACCAGTCGTCCAGCAGCTGCACCAACTGGCCTGATGCGAGGCTCTCAGCCACGTCCCATTCCGAGCGCACGATGATACCTTTGCCCTTCAGCGCCCACTCACGCGTCACTACGCCGTCGTTGCCGCTCATGCTGGGTGTGATGCGAACCGCGACGTCGGTGCGGTCTTTGCGAAAACGCCAGAGCGAAACATCTTCCTCGTTTTCCCGCAGTACGATGCACTCATGGCCTGCCAGTTCCTCCGGTTTTCCGGGCGCCTGACGGTTAGCCAGATAAGCCGGCGAGGCGCAGACAAGTCGGGCGTTCGGCGCAACCGGATAGGCAATCATGCTGGAATCAGACAGACTTCCGATATGTACGATCATGTCGAAGCGATCAGCGTCTGCCGAAGGCGGTACATCGCTGAGCGTCAGCGACACCACGAGCTTGGGATGTTGCGTATGAAAATCCGCCAACGCCCCCGCCAAATACTTCCTACCGAAACCGAGCGGACCGCACACATTTAAAGTACCCGCCACTTCGCCTGAGCGGGCGCGCAGACTGTCGATCAGCGCATCCAGCTCCGTCAGCAAGCTGACCGCCTTGTTATAAAAAAGTTCACCCTCATCGGTCATGCTGAAGCGACGCGTGCTGCGATGAATCAGGTGAACACCGAGACGCTGCTCAAGTTGCCGCAAGCGTTGCGAAACAGCCGATGCAGTCACATCTATGCGTCGTGCAGCCTCAGCCAGCGTTCCGCTTTCGGCGAGGGTGACGAAAAAACGCAAGTCAGTCGTGTCGTTCGACATTCGTAAGAGTTTCTCAGGGTAAGTGTTAATAACGCTCATTAATTTTACGCATTAGTGCTACTAAACTGCAGATTCTTAAACCAAGCACAAGGATGGAATCATGAGCGAGCATTACGACGTACTGATACGCAACGCCTCCATCGTGGATGGCACCGGAGCTTCCCGCTTCGCCGGAGATGTGGGCATTCGGGGCGACCGCATTGCCCGCATTGGCGACCTGCAAAAGGCCAGCGCCACCACAGAGATCGACGCCTCCGGCATGGTGCTAGCCCCCGGCTTCATTGACGCCCACACCCATGACGACCGGCTTATGCTTTCTGGCGGCGACATGGCGCCTAAGGTCAGCCAAGGCATCACCACAATCATCGGCGGCAATTGCGGCGTTTCGTTGGCGCCCATGCCTCGGCCGATACCCGACCCAGTGACACCACCGCTCAACCTGTTGGACGGAACCGGAAAATGGTTTCGGTTCCCTGATTTCGCCAGCTACCTGAACGCCCTGCGCGCTCAGCCTGCGGCCACCAATTGCGCCATGCTGGTGGGCCACACGACTTTGCGCGTCGCGACCATGGACGACCTGACACAGCCGGCTAGCACCGCCGAGATCACCGCCATGCGCGCGCTAGTCGAAGAAGCGATGCAGGCTGGCGCCATCGGCGTGTCGACAGGGCTGTTTTACGAACCCTCGATAGCTGCGCCTACCGAGGAAGTGATCGCCATCTGCGAACCATTGCGGACGCACGGTGGCGTGTACTGCACCCACATGCGCAATGAAGGCGACGACATCATCAAGTCGCTCACCGAAACCTTCCGCATCGGCCGCGAAGTGGATGTACCGGTCGTCATTTCGCACCACAAGGTGGTGGGCGTGAAAAACTACGGCCGTTCCACCGAGACGCTCAAGTTCATAGCCGACCACATGGCGCACCAGCCGATCTGCCTAGACTGCTATCCGTACCCGGCTTCCTCCACCATTTTGTCGGCCCACCGGGCGGTCAATGCTACCCGCGTGACCGTGACCTGGTCTGAATCCATGCCCGAATACGCCGGCAGGGATCTTGCAGACATCGTGGCCGAACTCGGCGGTACGATGGAGGAAGTAGTGGACCGACTGGTGCCAGCTGGCGCCATCTATTACATGATGGACGATGCCGATGTTCAGCGCATTCTCAAGTTCGACCAGACCATGATCGGTTCGGACGGTTTGCCGCATGATGAAGCGCCCCATCCCCGGCTCTGGGGCAGTTTCCCCCGGGTGCTTGGCCATTACGGCCGCACGCTAGGCCTGTTCACGCTGGAAACAGCGATACACAAAATGACCGGCCTGACCGCGAAAAACTTTGGCCTGGCGGACCGCGGCTTGGTGCAGGAAGGCGCTTTTGCCGACCTGACGCTACTCAACCCCGACACAGTGGATGAAGGCGCAACCTTCAAGAAACCGATTGCCCCAGCCATTGGCATTGACACCGTGCTGGTCAACGGCGTCGTCGTGTGGCGCGACGGACAGTCTAGCGGCGCACGGCCCGGCCGGGTATTACGGCGCGAGAAGGTATGAGCAGCACTGGTTTTGACGCTCTTGAAACCCCTGCCCTGTTGCTGGACACGGTCAGCATGGACCGCAACATCGAGCGCATGCGTGAACGCATTAGCCGACACGGGGTTCACTTCCGCCCCCATGTCAAGACCAACAAATGCATCGAAGTCACGCAGCGCCTGCTGGATGCCGGTGCCCGGGGCATCACGGTGTCTACCCTGCGTGAAGCCGAATACTTCAGCGCTCAGGGCATCAAGGACATCCTGTATGCGGTATGCCTGTCGCCGAACAAGCTAGACCACGCGCTGCGCCTGCGCCAGTCGGGGGCGAGACTCTCAGTCATCATTGACAACGTCGAGATGGCGCGGCGCATCAATCCGCAGGGTCTGACCGGTAACGCGCGCCTAGAGGTACTGATTGAAATAGATTCTGATGGCCATCGCTCGGGCGTCCAGCCAGGTTCGGCCGAGCTGTTGGCGATCGCCGAAGCCCTGCAATCGCAGGGCATGGACGTCGGTGGGGTGATGACCCATGCGGGCGACTCCTACAACTGCCGCTCTCTGGACAGCATCCGCGCGCTGGCAGAGCAGGAGCGTGCAGCGGTCGTGCTGGCGGCAGAGCGACTGCGGACGGCCGGCTACAGCTGCCCGGTAGTCAGTGTCGGCTCGACACCGACAGCGCTGTTTGCCGCCGACTTGACCGGCGTCACCGAAGTACGCGCCGGGGTATTTGTGTTTTTCGACTTGGTGATGGCCGGCCTAGACGTTTGCCGCTTAGATGAAATTGCAGTGTCCGTGCTGGCGACTGTCATTGGCCATCAGCACGAAAAAGGCTGGACCCTGATTGACGCTGGCTGGATGGCCATGTCACGCGACCGGGGCACCTCGAAACAAGCTATAGACCAAGGTTATGGCGTGGTTTGCAGTGCAGATGGCCAGACCCTTGAAGACATGATCATGGTGGACGCCAATCAAGAGCACGGCATCATTGCCCGGCGACCCGGCAGCACAGCAGGAGCGCCGCCCGCTTTGCCAATCGGCAGTCAGGTCCGCATCTTGCCAAACCATGCTTGCGCAACAGCCGCCCAGTTTCCTTGCTACCACCCTCTAGGTGGCGATCAACACATTGCTGCACCTTGGCAGCGTTTTTACGGCTGGTAGGGAGGCCCTGATGAAGTTCATTTCCTCCAATCAAGCACCTGCACCGGGTGGCCATTACTCACAAGCTGTCGAGGCCGGTGGGCTGGTATTTGTATCGGGCATGCTGCCTGCAGGCAACAACCAACCGCCACTGACATTCCAAGCCCAGGTGCATTCAGTGCTTGACCATTGCAGCGCCGTGTTGGCAGAGGCCGGCTGCGGCTTGCAGGATGTTGTGCAGTCCACTGTTTATCTTGCGGGTGTAGAACATTGGCCGGCCTTTAACCAGTTGTACGCGGAGCGCTTCGGCAGCCACCGACCGGCTCGTGCAGTGGTGCCGGTGCCGGCACTGCACCACGGTTTCCTAGTCGAGATCCAGCTGGTGGCCGAGCGTCCCAGCCAGAGCTGAACTTACCGCCTCAGTTCAGAGCAGCGCGCCACGCGCAGCAATTGGCCAGAGCGCCTCGACCCGGTCACCCCGCACGCAGACCAATTCGTCATAAAGGTTGACCGTCGGGTCGCAATGCCCGGGTACCAGCATCAGCGTGTCACCCAACGCAAGGGCTGCGGCATCGGGCGTCATGATGACGCCATGCTCGTCGGCAGCCTTGGCGTAGCACAACCCCGGCCGTTGCCACACCGTCGGCAGACCGGAGTCCACGCTGGAAGCTTTCAGGCCAGCGTCCACCACTGCGCGGTCGGCAGTTGGGCGGCTCATCACGGTGGTCCTGACAAAAAGCGCATGTTCAAAAACAACGTCGCCGTCGCCATGCTGGTTGTTGCCGTAGTCCTGGTCCATGAAGGCGTAGGAGCCAGCCTGTAGTTCGTTATAAACACCCGAGTCCCGCTCGTGCCAGAACGTACCCGTGCCCGCGCCGGTGATGCGGACCACCGCGATGCCGCACGCTTCAATCGCGTCCCGGGTCAGCCGCACCTGCTGAACTGCGGCACCAATGGCGAGCGCACGCTCCCCTGGCGTTCGCAAGTGCTGCGCAGGGCCGTGGTAACACTGCAACCCGGCAAAGCGAAGCTGTGGCGACGCAGCCACCAAAAGGGCCAGCTGCACGGCTTCGGCACCCGGTGCAACGCCACAACGGCGCGCACCCACGTCAACCTCCACATAAACATCAAGCGTGACGCCGTGCGCCTGGGCGGCGGCTTTCAGTGCCTGCACTTGCAAGGGATGATCAACCAACACGCCGATGCGCGCCCTGCGTGCCAGTTCCATCAGGTGGCGCAGCTTGGTTGCGCCCACCACTTGATTGGTGACCAGCACATCTTCAATGCCCGCGGCCACGAACACAGCCGCCTCACTCACCTTCTGACAACAGATGCCGACAGCGCCAAGGGCTATTTGGCGAATTGCGATCTCGGGCGTCTTGTGGCACTTGGCATGCGGACGCAAGCGCACTTGACTGCCCTTGAGGCTGTCGGCCATGCGCTGTAGATTGCGCTCAAACGCATCGAGGTCCAGCACAAGCGCGGGGGTGTCTATGTCATCCAGCCAGTCACCGGGCTGTGCGGCCTTCCACGGGCTCATGGGTGTTGCCTTGTCAGAAAGGCGGCCATCAGTCGACCTTGGCGCCGGAAAACTTGATCACACGCGCCCACTTTTCAGTTTCGCTCCGCGCAAGCTCCCGAAACTCTTCGGGCGTGCTTGGCTCGGTTTCTGCGCCCAGCTGCCTGAAGCGTTCCTTGACGGCGGGACTGGCCAAAGCCGTGCGGATTTCGGTGTTCAGGCGAGTGACGAGCTCTTTTGGCATATTGGCAGGCCCGATCAGACCGCCCCATGCAATGACCTCGAAGCCCGGTACACCGGCTTCCGCGATCGTCGGAATGTCGGGATAGGTGCTGGAGCGCTGGGTGCCCGAAATCCCCAGTGCGCGCACCCGCCCGCCTTGAGCATGCGGCCCAGCCACCGGCGAGTTGATCATCATGAGCTGCACGGCACCACCCATCAGGTCGGTCAGCCCAGCCGTAGCGGCCCGGTAGGGTACATGCAGTATGTAGGTCTTGGTCATCGATTTGAACAACTCGACGCCTAGATGAGACGTCGTGCCGTTGCCGTCAGACGCAAAGGCCAGCTTGCCCGGGTTCTTGTGCGCATAGGTGATCAACTCCTGCACGGTCTTGACCGGCAGATTGTTGTTCACGATCATCAGGTTGACCACCCGCACGGCGTTGGAGATCAGCGTCAGATCTTTGTCGATGTCATAACCAACGTTGGGCAGCAGCGAACGGTTGGTTGCAAGAGACACCACGTTGCCGTACGCCAGCGTGTAGCCGTCCGGTGCAGAACGCACCAAGTCCATGGTACCGATGGTGTAGGAGCCGCCCGGCTTGTTGTCAATGATGAAGGGCACACCCATTTGCAGCGACAGCTGCGTGGCCAGAGCACGCATCAGCACATCGGGCGCACCACCTGGGGCCGACGGCACGATCAGCCGAATGGGCTTATTCGGATAAGCGGCAAAGCTGGCCGAGGAGAAAATAGCAATAGCAACGAAGAAAATGCTGGCGAGCAAGGATTGGCGACGCATTGGCAAACTCCATGTGGTGAAAGTAGGGATTGATGCATTAACAACAAAACGTCAGCGAGAGTTTTGACAGCCAGTTCATTCTAGGGCGGCGCTTCTGAAATGTCGCTTAATCAGACTACACCTAGAGTTAAGTAATTTTTAGTAATGCAGCCGCGACACCAATGACCGGTCTGTTGACCGGCATACAGCATGCACAACCGGTGAGACCATGAGCGGCGTTACGATCAGTCAACGACATTTCGCCAGCCCCGTTACCAGAGTTCAGCTCCATCCTTTCCCATGACCGACCGCTCCGGCCCTCAGCCCACCCACACGCCGACTGTGCGCTCTGCACCGCGCCGCTGGTTGTGGCTGCTGGCGCTGTTGGTCGTGCTAGGTCACTGGTTGCTGCTGGACGCCATCCCGCTTGAAGTGCATGCGAGGCCAGCGATGCAGCCGCTGAATCCGAAAACACTGGTTTTCAACACGCGGCGAATTGAAGTCCGGCCAGTTCAAGTAGCCCAGCTTGTTCCGGCCGCGGCGTCTCAGCCCAAACCCGTTCTGATTCAAAAACCGAAAAATCAGCCGCCCAAAGTAGCTCTGACGGAGCCGTTGCCTCCGCCTGCGGAAGTCGCTGGCATAACGCCAGAAATACCGGACGCGCCCCACTTAGAACACGCAGAGCCCTTAGAGCCTGTAGCCAACCAGCAAACCGCCACGGATACCAACGAGAGCACGACAACCGACGAAACGAAAGCTGCATTACCAGCGGCCAGCGAACAGCCGCCCCCACAAGCCCAAGCCAATCTCAACATTCCCGGCTCTGTGCGGCTCAAGTACCAGATGACCGGCCTGTCTCGCGGCCTCACTTACCACGCATCCGGTGTGATGACTTGGCAGCAAGACGGCAGCCGCTATGAAGCGAACATGGTGGTGAGTGCTTTTTTGATCGGCTCACGGTCCTTGAACAGCGTCGGCGACATCACGGCCGATGGTTTAGCGCCCAAGCGGTTTGCCGACAAAGGGCGCAACGAACTCGCCGCCCATTTCCAGGCAGACAAAGGCACGGTCAGCTTCAGCGCGAACACCCCAGATGCGCCATGGAAACGTGGTGCGCAAGACCGACTGAGTGTGTTTTTTCAATTGGCGAGCCTGCTGGCGGGTCAACCTGACGGCTTTCTGCCGGGTACCAAAATCCCGATGTACACCGTCGGGTCGCGGGACGTGGACACCTGGACCTTCACGGTGGGAGGTGAAGAAGCCCTCAACCTGCCGATGGGCACGGTCACCGCCATCAAGCTCACACGCGACCCACGCCGCGAATTCGACCAACGCGTCGAGGCTTGGTTTGCGCCATCTTTAGGCTATTGGCCGGTGCGTATGAAGATCACGCAACACGGGGGCGATTACATTGACCAACAATTGTCCAGCAGCGGCCCGCCTTGACGTCTTGAACTTATGGCCGTTGACGCCATCTGAGTTCAAAGGAGATTCCTGATGCAAATGCTTTATGACTCAGACACTTTTGCAGTCGTCCAAATTCACGCCAACGCTGACGAAGTCAACGCCAGTACGCAGGGCGCGTTGCCAGCGCCACCGCAGCTGGCCCGCCACGGCTTTGAAATCGTCGACAAACGCTCAGGCAAAGAGGTTTACCTAGATGGCTCGTGGGCTGAACTCTTTCAGCTGCGCCTGAACGTGTGGCAACAAAAAACGCCGACTCAAGAAGAGGTCGAAGACATGCTCGAAGGCTACGCCGAGTTGGCTCACACGACGGTGTCGGTGCACTGACAAGCAAAAAGAAGCCCGCGAGCGGCGCTTTAGTGCGCCCTACTCCAGCTTTTCCTGATACCACCAGCGGTACATCGGCTCGACCAACAACAGCACGCCCGCCAACCGCATCACATGAAATGCTGTGACGATCGGCACGCCCAATTGCAAGACCTTGGCAGTGATAGCCATTTCTGCAACGCCGCCGGGTGAGGTGCCCAGCAGCAAGGTCGCCCAATGCAAATCGACAAAGTGAGCCAGTCCCCAAGCAAAGCCGCAAGACAAGGCAATCATGACCACGGTGGCCAGCCCCACCGAGCCCATCCAACGCGGTGCCATGTGAACAAAACTGGGCGTGAAGCGCACGCCCAGACTGATGCCAATGACCAGTTGCGCCGCATTCACCGCGCCCTGTGGCAGCGCCGACAAGCTCAGGCCATTGGCCGTGAGCAGCATTGACACCGTGAGCGCGCCCACAAACCAGGGGTTGGTGCGCTTGGTCTTGACCATCAGCCAGCAACCAAGGCCTGTGAGCAGCAGCCACAACGCCAAGCCCGACCAAACAACCGTGCGTGAGCCGGGCAAACTGGCGTCTATCCCGTGCAGGCCAGTCCACTGGAAACCAAAGGGAATGATCAGCGTCACCAGCAGCACCCGCAGACTGTGCGCCGAGGCAATGAGGTCGGTCTGCGCCCCGTGACGCTCGCCCATCAGCGTCATCTCGGAGGCGCCACCAATCGGTGAAGAAAAATAGGTGGTGATGCGCGACAAGCCTGCAATGTGAAAACGCCCGGCACCCGCATGCACCCGGTGCAGCCAGGCACCAAAAACCAAGCCCATCGCCAGCGCCCAAACGATGCCAAGCGCCATCGCCCACCACAAACTGGCCACCAGACTGACCATCTGCGGCGTGAAGTACAGCCCCAATGCACCACCAATGAGCCATTGCCCGCCGTTGCGCATTGGCGTCCAACTGGCGGTCGGCCCACCAACCATCGTCAAAGCCGCCGTCAGCAACAGCGGGCCGATCATCCACGGCAAAGGAACCTTCAGCTTGATGCACAGCAAAGCAGCAGCCCAAGCCAGCAGCAAGGTGAGCAAAGTGCGCACCACGGCGCGTTGAAACAATCGTTGGGTGAATTGGACGAAGACGGAAGGGGGCATGTAAGGGTTGGCTCAGTGGTGTCCAACACGTTTTCACATCAGGACGTCGCAATTAAATGATTTACCTTAATTTTCTGGCATTTAAGTCTGGTCTCGATTTAAAAGTCGATTCCATGACTTATGCTCCTTTGCGCCAACACGCAAAGGACCGCCATACACCAAGGCAAGCTTGTTTTCTCTCAACTCTTGGCACTCCTGCCTCTGAGCACTTTTAGCCTTTACCTCGCCACGCCCCCCATGACAGAGGCCTGCGTTGCGAGACCAGGTGGGGTCAATTACATGATGCTAAATTTGCGCTCGACAGCTCGCGCATAGCCCAGCAAGGTGCGGTCAGCATAACGCCTCGAAATAAACTGGATTCCGACTGGCAAACCGTTCGGACCGCGATGCAACGGCAAGGTAAGTGCCGGTACATTGAGGCCTGTCCAGATGGTTGAGAAGGAAGCGTTGCCAGTGGAATTTAAGCCAATCGGCGCCTCTCCGGCCACTGCCGGGGTCAACAGGATGTCGTAGTTGCCGAACAGATCGTCGAGCATCAGACTGCAACGAGCCAAGACTTCCCGCGATGCGCCATATTGTGCAAAGCTGCATTCAGTACCATCCTTGATACGACCTCCGCGCAATGTTGGGCTGATCGCGTCCCAGTGATGATCAATCTCAAATGTGCGGTTGCGCACAAATTCAAAGCTAGACACCCACTGGTGGGCGTCTTGAATCTGGTCGAAAGCGGTGGGCAGGGCGACATCGTTCACACGCGCCCCATAGCGTGCAAGACATTCTGCGAACTCTTCAATGAAGTTCTGTGTATCGGCGTCGCATTGGTCCCAAAAACCGGTGCGTACCAAGCCAATACGAGCCTCACCAAGTGCGATTTCTGGCAACGCTTCTGGTGGTGTACCTATCAGTACATTGCGAAAAAGATTGATGTCATCGACCGAACGGGCGATCAGTCCAATCGTGTCGAACGATGCGGCCGCCTCCATAACACCGAAGGTGCGTATGTCGCCGCGAGTTGGGACATAACCAACGCAGCCACAAAATGAGGCGGGCCTGATTGTGGACGCGGTGGTTTGTGTGCCAATCGCCAATGGAACCATCTTGGCCCCAACGGCAGCACCAGAGCCGCTCGACGACCCTCCAGGTGTACGGCTAGCATCGTGCGGATTGCGGGTCTTTCCAGGAAATCGATTCGCAAATTCTGTGGTGACAGTCTTCCCCATGATCAAGCCACCAGCCCTTCGTGTCAGTGCCGTGCAGGCGGCATCAATAGTCGGGCGTCTTCCTTGGTGAATGGCCGTACCCAGCTCAGTTGGCATGTCTGCGGTGTCGATGATGTCTTTGATTCCCACCGGTACACCTTGCAGTGGTCCGTGCTGCCCCCCTTTATCCAGCGCATGCGCCTGCTGCAAGACGAGTTCTGGATCGAGGAAATTCCAAGCCTGTACGTCAAGCTCCCGCAGTTTTATGTGTGCTAGAAAGGATTCTGCAACAGCGACGGCTGTCGTTTTTCCTGAGTGAATGGCGGCGACTATGCCGGTGGCGGTCAGTTCATGTAACGGGGTCATGCGGCCTTGAGGAGTTTCGGTGATTCGGTGATTCGGTATTTCGATTGCTATCAGTCAGTTCCGTTTAATCTATGGTTGCACCGGAATCTGCAACGACCTTGGCCCACTTCTTGGTTTCGGATTTGATGTATGCGGAAAATTCAGCAGGGGTATCCCAAGAGGTTTCGATACCCGATGCTAAAAGCTGGTTCTTGACTTCCGGGGTTTGCAACGCACGCACAAGTTCAGTGTTCAGCGTGTTGATGATGTCGGGCGGCGTACCCTTGGGTACGAGCACACCGTACCAGTTATTCACTTCAAAACTAGCCACTCCGGATTCAGAGATCGTGGGCATCTTGGGCATGCCGCTGAAACGTGTGCTTCCAGTCATGGCCAACGGTCGAACTTTGCCAGCCTTGATGGCGCCCGCTGCTGTTGATACGGTCGAAAAAACTACCTGCACTTGGCCGGCCATCAGGTCATTCATCGCCGGCGCGCCACCCTTGTAGGCCACGTGCAGCATTTTTGTACCAGTCAGAGAATTGAACAATTCTCCAGCGAGGTGATCGGTCGCCCCATTGCCCGACGAACCAAACGCGACTTGGTTTGGGTGGCTTTTTGCGTACGAGATGAACTCGGTCACGCTCGTGGCAGGAATGGATGGGTTTACGACCAGTACGTTCATCGCATTTCCGACTCGACTAACAGGTGCGAAGTCGCGCTCGACGTCATACGGCAGCTTCTTGTATAGATTAGGGTTGATCGCAATCGGACCAATGGTGCCTAGCAGTATGGTGTAACCATCTGGCGGCGCCTTGGCGACAAGGTTGGTACCGATGATGCCGCCTGCTCCTGCCCGGTTTTCCACTAAAACTGTCTGCCCGAGCGCGGCCCCCACTTTCATCGCGATGATCCTTGCAGAAATATCGGCGCCGCCACCTGCAGAGAACGGAACGATGAAGCGAATTGGCTTGGACGGGAACGTATCTGCCAGGGTGTAGCTTGTAGCCGTGGCAAGAGCGATAAATGCTATCAAGTACTTGGTTAAACGCATGAGGAGCCCCAAAGATAGATGAAGGGTTTAAGAACTTAGTAGCCGGATACAAGCTAACTAAGCACATCCCATGCCTTAGGACTGCGCACGAATGCCGTGAGCCTCATTATTGGTTTTGCACTACGTACCTTTGGAGACGATTGCACTTGCGATTTCTAGAGGTGCACCACTAGCGCATGTGCAAGAATTAAGGTGTGATTTGCAAGGGCTGTCTAGTCATGAAAATAGTCGCATGGACGAAAAATGCTGCGCAACCCATGCGTACCCTTGACGATGAACAACCCAAGCGCGATGACAAAATGTGCACCGAGAGTGGGAGGCCAGTGGCAAGCGCACCCTAATGTCGCACTGAAAATGCGACTCCCCACGATAATCCAAGGCAAAGGAACTTTCAGCGTGATGCACAGCTAGGTGAGCAAATTAAGCCCCACGGCGAGTTAATATCTTTGGTTGAATTGGGCGAAGGCGGTATGGATGAGGCTGCGACACATCAGGGTGCGATGGAATCTGCTGAAGCCTTAATATGGACGCATGTCTGCCCTCTTTTTTCTGCCGGACTTTGCCCGGCCTTCTCTGGCTGTCTTTGCCATCATGCTGAGTGTGTCGCTGGCCGGCTGCGCCCACGGACTCCGCGCCACAGAATTACAAACTCGACTCGACGCTTGGTTGTCGGCCGATGTGCTGCTGCTTGGCGAGCAACATGACGCGCCAGAGCACCAAGCGCTGCAACAACAAATCGTTGAAGCGCTGGCGGCGCGCGGTGTCCTTGCGGCGGTCGCGCTGGAGATGGCTGACAGCGGCAGCAGCACCGCCTTGCCCCCCAACGCCAGCGAAGAACAAACCCGCAACGCGCTGGGCTGGAACAACGACGCTTGGCCGTGGGCGGCGTATGGCCCCTCGGTGATGAGCGCCGTGCGTGCAGGTGTGCCGGTGCTGGGTGCCAACTTGCCGCGCACGCACATGCGCAGCAACATGGCCAACGCACAGCTTGACCAACGGCTGCCAGCCCCGGCGCTGAAGGCGCAGCAACAACTCATTCGTCAAGGGCATTGCGACCTGTTGCCCGAAAGCCAAATCAAGCCCATGACGCGCATTCAAATCGCCAAAGACATGCGTATGGCGGACACCGTGCAAGCGGCAGTGCGACCCGGTCAAGTGGTGGTGCTGATCACCGGCAGCGTGCACGCAGACAAGCAACTCGGCGTGCCGCAACACCTGCCGCCAGAGCTGCGCGTCAAAGCCATTCGCTTGAGATCAGGGACTGCGGCAGCAGGCGGTGAGCGCGAATCTTTTGACGGCGTCTGGCTCACATCAGCAACACCCGACAAAGATTACTGCGCTGGCTTGGCAAAGCAACTGCCGAAGCGTTGAAATTTGACGCCCCATCATGGCGAGCAAAAATCCCGTCACTGCGTGCAAAAAACTTCGTCACTGCGAGCGTGGCGCGGCAGTCCAGAGCCCGAATTCGCAGTCATGGGTTGCCGCGCTTTGCTCGCAAAGACGCTATGGCCGCGCTACGCTCGCCATGACGGCGCTCAAGCGTGCTTCCGAATCGCGTCAGCCACCACGTTGACCATGCGGTCGATGTGCTCTTTTTCCACGATGAACGGTGGGCACAGCACGATGTTTTCACCGGCGGGTCGCACCAAAACACCGTTGTGGAAACAGGTCATGAAAATGTCGTAAGCGCGCTTGCCCGGTGACCCCGGAATCGACGCCATTTCGACAGCACCCGCCAGCCCCAAGCTGCGAATGCCGATCACCGTGGGCAGGCCCTTCAGGCCGCTGTGCATCGCGTCGCCCAGCACCGTGCCCATCTGGCCGGCGCGTTCAAACAACTTTTCTTCCTTGAACAGCGTGAGCGTGGCAATGGCCGCTGCGCAAGCCACCGGATGACCCGAGTAGGTGTAGCCATGGAAGAACTCGATGGCGTGTTCCGGCGCGCCCTCATTCGCCTTCATCATGGTGTTGTAAATGCGGTCGCTGCAGACCACGCCGCCCATCGGGATCACGCCGTTGGTGACACCCTTGGCGAAGTTCAGCATGTCGGGCACGACGCCGTAATAGTCAGCCCCAAAGTTGACGCCCATGCGGCCAAAGCCGGTGATCACTTCGTCAAAAATCAGCAAGATGCCGTGCTTGTCGCAGATCTCTCGCAGACGCTTCAAGTAGCCTTGCGGCGGCAGGTACCAACCCGCACTACCAGCCACCGGCTCGACGATGACGGCGGCGATGTTGCTGGCGTCGTGCAGCGGCAAGATGCGGTTTTCAAGTTCCAGCAAAATGTCTTCTTGCCAGACCGGTTCTTGGTTGTGAATGTAGGCGTGATTCACCGGGTCGTGAATGAAGCGCATGTGATCAACACGCGGCAGCAGCGCCGTGCCGTATGCCTTGCGGTTGGCAGGAATGCCGCCCACGCTCATGCCGCCAAAACCCACGCCGTGGTAACCGCGCTCACGGCCGATGAAGACATTGCGATGGCCTTCGCCACGGGCGCGGTGGTACGCCAGCGCAACCTTGAGCGAGGTGTCAGCAGCCTCTGAGCCGGAGCTGCAAAACAGCACCTTGTTCAAGTCACCCGGCGCCATGTTGGCGATCATTTCAGCGGCCTTGAAAGCCTGGTCGTTGCTGGCCTGAAAAGCCGTGGCGTAGTCCAGCGTGTCGAGCTGCTTTTTGATCGCCTCGTTGATCGGCTTGCGGTTGTGGCCCGCCGTGACACACCACAGACTTGAAATACCGTCCAACACCTGCTTGCCATCGTGCGTGGTGAAGTGCATGCCGTCGGCGGCGACAAAGACGCGCGGGTCTTGTTTGAAGCTGCGGTTCGGCGTGAACGGCAGCCAGTGGTGATCCATGTTGAAGTTTTGCTGAGTCATGTGAATTCCCTTGTAATCGTGGTCGGTGTTTGATCTCGATTTTGTCACTGTTGCATGCCTCAAAGTCGGGCTCCGTCAAAGACATGGAGTGCTGCGACAATGGCCTCGCCATGAGTTCAACCTACACCCTCACCCTGTCCTGCCCAGATCGTCCGGGCATTGTTCATGCCGTCTCTGGCTTTTTATTTGAGCGCGGCGGCAATATTCTCGACGCCGCCCAGTACGCCGACGACCGCGACCAAGACGCCACCGGCCTGTTCTTCATGCGGGTCGGCTTTGCCTGCGCGGACTTGTCGTTTGAAACCCTGAAAGAAGACCTCAGCGTCTTGGCCGGTGACTTTGACATGCGCTGGAGCCTGCACCAAGCCAGCCAACCCATGCGCACCGTGTTGATGGTCAGCAAAGAAGGGCATTGCCTGAACGACTTGCTGTTCCGCTGGAAGTCGGGCCTGCTGCGGCTGGACATTCGCGCCATCGTCTCTAACCACAATGAGTTTCAGCAACTGGCTGCCAGCTACAACGTGCCGTTTCACCACATCCCGGTGACGGCGGCCACCAAGGCCGAGTCCGAGGCCCGGCAGTACGACGTCATCCAGTCGGCAGGCGCCGAGCTGGTCGTGCTCGCGCGCTACATGCAAATTTTGAGCGACGAGATGTGCCAAAACCTGGCCGGCCGCGCCATCAATATTCACCACTCTTTTTTACCGAGCTTCAAAGGCGCCAAGCCCTACCACCAAGCGCACGCGCGCGGCGTCAAATTAATTGGTGCCACGGCCCACTACGTCACCGCAGATCTCGACGAAGGCCCGATCATCGAGCAAGACGTGGCCCGCGTTGAGCACAGCCGAACCGTGGAAGACCTGACCGCCATAGGCCGCGACACCGAAAGCCAAGTGCTGGCGCGTGCCGTCAAGTGGCACAGCGAACACCGCGTGCTGCTGAACGGCCACAAGACGGTTATCTTTAAATAAATTGCAAAGGCCGCGGACCTGCACGGCCTTTGCGGAATAGTGGCGAAAAGCATTTTTTAAGCCGAGTTTGAGCATTCACGCGCCCTTGAAGCATAATCCGGTAGTGCAAGTTGTAAAATCCTTGCACAAGTTAGGTGATCGGTCAGTTTCGCGCGCTACTTCGGCACTTCCTAGATTTGTTGTGCTTTCGGGACCCCATCGCTTTTGTTTTATGTATTTTTGAGGAGTCCCCATGGGCAATAAACTTTACGTCGGCAACCTGCCGTACACAGTGCGTGACGAAGATCTGCAACAATCTTTCGGCGCTTTTGG
>CANFXC010000025.1 GCA_947450765.1 Comamonadaceae bacterium
ACGCCGAGGTCCAGACGCCCGTTGGAGACGGTGTCCACGAAGCCAACTTCAGCCAAGAAACGGGCGGGGTGGTACAGCGGAAGAATGCACACCGCAGAGCCCAGCCGGATGCGCTGAGTTTTTGCGGCCATGTGCGCAATCATCATCAGCGGCGACGGGGAGAGCGAGTAGTTGTTGAAGTGATGCTCTGCATACCAGGCGGCATTGAAGCCGGCCTGCTCAGCAGCCACGGTTTGTTCGATCGAGTTTTGGATGACTTGCTGTGAAGTCTGGTGGTAGTCTCGCTGCTGAGCCAAGATGAATACGCCGAATTCCATGACCTATCTCCGTAAAATATTGACCGAACCCCATGTTCTGCCTGCGACAAGAAATCGATCCCCGCGAGGCCTACCGAATTCTAGGTAGTCAACCCCCATTCGGTATGTCAAAAATTGAAGATCTGAACTGCATAAATAGGAGGACTCATGGATAGATTACGGGCCATGGAGCTTTTCCTGTCCATCTCTCAGACGCAGAATTTTTCTGAGACTGCGCGTCGTTTTGGCATATCAGCCACGGCGGTTTCACGCATGATTACCGACACCGAAAACGAGTTGAAGGTCAAACTTTTGCTGCGCTCGACGCGCCAAGTCGTGCTGACTGAATCCGGCCAGGAATATGCCCGGCAGCTTGAGGGCATCTTGTGGCGGATCAATGAGTTGCGTGGCAACATCACGGCCATCAGCACCGCGCCACAAGGACTTTTGCGTGTGCATTCGCGCACGATGTTCGGCTTGGGCGTGCTACCGCCGCTGATTGCCGGCTTTCGAAAACTTTACCCTGACATCCATATCGAGCTGACTTTGACTGAGGCCGCCGTAGACCTGCGGCGCAACCAGATTGACATCGACTTTCGGATATCGCCTCCTGTGGAAGCCGGTGTGAGGCGGCGCATGCTGTTCCAAAGTGATCGGCATTTGGTCGCATCACGCGACTATCTGGCGACCAAGCCACCGTTGAAACGGCCGGAAGACATTCTTGTGCATGACTGTTTGGCTTATCAGCTGCCGGGTGACGAGTACACGTGGCGCTTCAAACAACAAGAGGAAACCAGCGACATCGCTTTCAAACCCCGTCATGTCAGCAACAACGGTATTGCCCTCTTAGAGCTCGCCCGGATGGGGGAGGGACTTGTGCTGCTCGATGACTATACGGTGCACAACGACATCCATCAAGGTCAGCTGGTCAGGCTGCTGCCCGACCACCGCATCACCAACAAAGGTTTTGATGAAGGGATGTACGCCACCATCCTGGACACGCCCATCACCCCTGCCAAGATCCGTTTGTTCATGGATTTTGTGGCCGAGCATGTGGCGGGCACCGAACGGCGGTTTTCTGCACATGGCAAGACATTTGGGCTGGGCTCTTCAACGCCCGCTTAGCGGGATTTACAAGGGCATGCGGCAGAGTGGTCGCGCGGTGCCCCGAAACCCCAACCCTGTCAACTTGAGAACGGCGCCATCCAAGGGACCCGACGCGCTCAAGCGGCCGCTGTCGCTGATCGAGGTGACAAATAGATCAGCCATGTCAGGGCCACCAAAGCACAGCGCGCTGGGGTGGATGAGCGGCAGATCGATCTTGTGCGTCAAGTGCCCGTGCAGGTCATAACGGGCCAGAGCGCCCGCACGCACCAGTGCAGTCCACAACCCGCCCTCTGTGTCAAAGCAGCAACCATCCGGCGCTGAGTCAACGGCATCGGTGCGGACAAAAATCTGCTTGTCAGTCAGCGTTCCATTCGCCGTCATGACATAGGAAAAAATGCTGCGGATGGCACTGTCGGCCACATAAAACCGTCCGTTGACCGGGTTCACTGCAGGCCCGTTAGTGATGCCCAAGCCTTCTTCCAGCTTGTGCAACTCTAGGTTGGTATCGAGCCGGTAGAGGCCCCCGAGCGGGAGCTCATCTGGTTCGCGAAAAACATGCATGGTGCCTACGACAAAACTCCCATCGGCCAAAGATGTGCCATCGTTCAGTCGCAAGTGGGGATGACTCACCTCCAGACGTGCCAGCGTGCGCAAGTGTCCGTTACTCAAATTGAGTGCTGCGATCTCTTCCTTCAGCGCCAACACAATGCAGCCGTCGTCGTTGAACGCAAAGGAACCCGTTGGTGGCGGTACCTCGCGCTGCGCCGTGATGCTTCCCGTATCCGGGTTCAATGCATAGATCAAACCCTTGCGGCAGTCCATCAGCCACAGTTGTTGCTGATACCAAACAGGGCACTCACCCAGTGCTGTCTTCAAATCACCTAGTCGCTTAATTTCCATTTTCTCAACCGAACATTAAAAACTGCAGATGTGAAATTCAATTCCAAAACATATTAGCCCCGCCTCAGCCGCAGACTCGTTGGCGACTACTGCATTTTCTGCAGAACACAATTTCAAATTGGCGCGAAATGAATTCAGGCGCCACTTCTATACTCATTCGACCGCATCGGCGCTGAAAAAAAGCTGTAAAACGACTTAACTGTTCAGGCTGAAAAAGCCAGCATATTCGACCTGAAAATAGGTTGTGCGCCATGCATGTGTTCTGTTCTCATTCTGATTTTGCCGCAGCAAGCTGGGCTTCTTATCGAGGTGGTGTATGAGCGAAAAATGGGTACGTTTGGATGTCTCCAATGGGGTGGCTCTCGTCACCATGGATCGCAAGCCGGTCAATGCTTTGAACCGGGAGATGCGCCGTCAGCTCGTGGCTACGTTTGATGAGATTTCTGAGCGCGAGGACATTCGCTGCGCCGTGCTGACGGGTAGTGATGGCGTTTTTTGTGCGGGTGCCGATTTGAAGGATCGTCCCAGCGCAGAGATTGCCGGCGACTATCTGGACCACAACCGGATCACACGGGAAACAGGTAACTCCATCCGCGAGTGTTCCAAGCCCGTGATTGCCGCCATCAATGGCGTGGCACTGGGTGCCGGTTTTGGTCTGGCTGCCGCTTGCGACATTCTCTACGCCTCTGAGAATGTCACTGTCGGCATGCCCGAGGTCAACGTCGGGTTGGCCGGTGGTGCGTCCATGTTGAAAACCTTGTTCGGCCGTTCCACCCTGCGGCGCATGTTTTTTACCGGGCAGCGTTTGACTGCCCACGACCTGCTCAAGCGCAATGTGATTGAAGACGTGCTGTCTGAAAAAGACCTGCTGCCTGTTGCGATGGAACTGGCACGCGAAATTGCCTCGAAGGCGCCGCTGGCTGTGGCCTATGCCAAGCGCGCAGCCAACATGGTAGATGTGATGCCGCAGCGCGATGCCTACCGTTTCGAGCAGGAGTTCACCGTGGCGCTTTCCAAGACTGAAGATGCCAGGGAAGCCCGAATGGCCTTCCTCGAAAAGCGCGCACCTGTTTTCAAAGGACGCTGAGCACATGTTGACTCAGGCTCAAGCGGCCCCGGGTGTTGGGCTGGACGCATTCTTCAAAGCCAACGGCGTGGCCGTGATCGGCGCCTCCGACGACATCACCAAAATCGGCGGACGGCCCGTGCAGTTGCTGTGTAAATACGGCTATGCCGGTCCGATCTACCCTGTCAATCCGAAGGGCGGCACCATTCAGGGTCTACAGGCTTATGCCTCGATTCTGGACACGCCCACGGCTCCGGACATGGCCATTTTGGCGGTGCCCGTGTCGGCCACGCTGCAGGCTGTGCGTGACTGTGCCAGCCGTGGTGTGCGCGGCGTGATTGTGCTGACCTCCGGGTTTGCTGAGGCGGGTCCTGAGGGCGCTGCACTGCAAGCCGAACTGGTCAGCATTGCGCGTACCCATGGCATGCGACTGCTGGGCCCGAACTGTCTCGGAACCGTCAATGTGGTGGACAAACTGGTGGGCTCCTTTTCGATTGCGCTTGAACAAAACATGCCGCCCGCCGGGCAGGTTGGCATCGTCTCTCAGTCGGGCAACATTGGCAGCTTCACCATGCAAAACATGGCACAGCGCGGGCTGGGTGTGAGTCGCTTCATCGCCACCGGCAACGAAGCCGATGTGGATGTCGCCGACGGCATTGCCTCGCTGGCCCTTGATGCTGACACCCGCATTATTCTGTGCTGCATGGAGACTTGTCGCAATGCCAGTCGCCTGATTGCGGCGCTGGACATGGCGCGTCAGGCCCAAAAGCCTGTCATTGTTCTCAAGATTGGCGCCACGGAACAGGGTCAAGCGGCTGCTGCTTCGCATACGGGTGCGTTGACGGGTTCTGATGCTGTGTTCGATGCAGTCTTTCGACGCTATGGCGTGCTGCGCGTGCGCTCGATTGAAGACTTGTTCAATGTGGGCCATGCCGCTTCTTTGCTGGGTGCCGGGCGCTTGCCGTCTACCGATGCTGTGACGCTGGTGGCCGCCTCCGGCGGGTTCGGCATCATGATGGCCGACGCCATGGTGGAAGCCGGTATGACGCTGCCACAGCTCGACGAGTCCACCAAGGTCTTGATCCGTGAGGCTGTGCCCAATGCCGGGACCAACAACCCGGTGGATGCGTCGGCCCAGATGTCGGCTAGGCCCGACATTCTCTTGAAAATGCTGACTGCACTGCAGAACGACTCCAAGGGCAGCACCTTGGTGTTGCTGCTGGCACTGTCGCTCTACAACGCCCGATTGCGCGGGGTGTATCTGGAGGCTCTGTCCAAGATCCGCCTCAGCCACCCTGACAGGTTGCTGATGCTCATCAGCCAGGGCCCTGCCGATGCAGTGGCCGAGATCAATGCACTGGGTATTCCGGTCTTCCCGAGTATTCTGGCTGCAGCCAGCGGGCTGGCAGGTCTGCTCAAGCTCGGTCAACTCACCACGCTGCCGACGGCCGCTGCTTATAGTGGCCCGGTTGACAGCGTGAATCCCGCCGTGTTTCGCAACGAGTTCTTTGCCAAGCAGGCGCTGGCTGCCGCTGGTATCAGTGTGCCGCGTGAAGCCGTGGTGACGTCGGCCGACGAAGCCGTGCGCAGCGCGCAGGCCACAGGCTACCCGGTGGTTCTCAAGATTGCATCAGAAGATATCGCCCATAAAACTGAAATGGGCGGCGTAGCGCTGAACCTGCAAGATGACGATGCGGTGCGTCGGGCGTATGACCGTCTCATGGCCAACGCGCAAAAGCACGCGCCCCAAGCGCGGCTGGACGGGGTACTGGTAGCACCCATGGTCTCCGGTGGTGTGGAGCTGATCGCTGGTGTCTCGCGCGATCCCGTTTTTGGCCCGGTGGTCATGGTCGGGCTGGGCGGCATCTTTGCCGAAATCCTCAAAGACGTTGCGGTGCAGGTTGCGCCCGTTTCTGAGGATGAAGCGCTGCGCATGATCCGCAGCCTCAAGATGTTTCCTTTGCTGGACGGCGCTCGCGGTCAGGCCAAGTCAGACGTGGCCGCTGCCGCCCGCACGGTGGCCAGACTCTCGGAGTTTGCATGCCGCTATGCCAACGATGTGGCTGAAATCGACATGAACCCCATTCTGGTCAAGTCAGAGGGCGAGGGCGTTCTCGTTCTGGACGCCCTGATGGTCCCCACCACTTACACCTCCCCTTTCCCTGCTCATTGAAGTCCCTTATGTCTATGGAAAACCTCCCGGCTATTCCGGGTCCTGCTGCAGGCTCTGCGGCTTACCGCGACTACGCACGTCAATGGCTTCGTGCCAATTTGCCCGAGCACATGCGTTCGGACAACGTCAACTACCGCACGCCTTCGCTGGACGAGTGCCGTGACTGGGAAGCGTCGATGTACGGCGCTGGCTTGGCGGGCATGACATGGCCTAAGGTCTATGGCGGCTTAGGCTTGACACTGCGCGAGCATCTGGTGGTCAACAAGGAAGTCGGCGCGCTGGCCATGCCAGAGAGCGTTAGCTCGATTGGCAAAGAGCTGGCCGGTCCCATCATCCAGACGGTGGGCACGGAGGATCAGAAGCACCTGTTCTTGCCTCGCATCCTCGCCATGCGCGACTACTGGTGCCAGGGTTTTTCTGAGCCGGACGCAGGCTCTGACTTGGCGCGTCTGCGGACCAAGGCCGTGCAAGAGGGCGACACGTGGCGCATCAATGGCCAAAAGATTTGGACCAGCGGTGCGGCCAAAGCCCATTACTGTCTGCTTCTGACACGCACCGGTACCGTGGCAGACAAGCACCGTGGCCTGCTGATGTTTGCCGTGCCCATGAACACGCCTGGCATCCGTGTGGTGCCCATCAAGTCTATAGATGGTAAAGAGTCCTTTGCCGAAGTCTTCTTTGACAATGTGGAGGTGCCCGACAGTGCACGCCTTGGCGCACCAGACGAGGGTTGGAATGCTGCCATTCGCGTGCTGTCCATTGAACGCGCTACCAACCGAATGTACCGCGCATGGCGCTTTGATTGCGAGCTGCGCCAGCTCATTGCCGCGTGCAAGTCCGACCCGACCATGGTCCATCTGCTGGATGACGGTTACTACCAGCGACGCATCGGCGATGTGGTGAGCGAGATTGACGCACTCAAGGGCTTGGTTGAGCGCACCGTCAGTCAGATGATGGTGGGCGACAAGATCGGTGCCCGTGGTTCGCTGACCAAGCTTTACTGGTCCGAGTGTCATCAGGCCTTCGCCGGTCTGGCGCTGTCCATCGTATCGCATGTGAACCCCCGTTCCAGTGCGCTGGCACAACGCGCCCGCAAAGCCTTCACCACCGCGTATCTGTACGCCCGTGCAGAAACCATTTACGCCGGCACCACCGAAGTGCAGCTGGACATCATTGCGCAACGCATCCTGAATTTGCCGAAGGACCTCTGAGATGAGTCTGTCAGACAACGACATCAAGCCCGAAGAGTTTGCCCAGGCTGCGGCCGATGCGATTACCGATGCGCAGACCCGCAGCTTTCGTGATGCTGCTCAGGTGCTGGCCAATGCAGGCCTGTGCGGTGTGTGTGCCCCCGAAAACGCTGGCGGTTTGGAACTAGGCATTGAGTTTGCCCTGCCCATCGTGGCCGAAGCGGGTCGGCTGCGCTTGCAATGGCCGTTGCTCGAAACCATTCTGATCGCCAAGGCCTTGGGGGATTCGCCACTGGCCGCAGAACTTGTCGCGGGCACACGCTTAGCCACGTGGGCGTTGCAAGGCAGTCTCCAAGAAAAATTCGCGGGTCACGCCCGCTACGCAAAGGACTGTGACTGGGTGCTGGTGGCCGACGGACAGGGTGGCGGTGTCTTGCTAGACCTGAGTTCTGTCGTAGTTCAGAACGACGAAGCGCTGGATCCGGAAAACCCACAGTCATGGTTGATGCTGGACAACGCCAAGGTGCTGGCCGAACTGGATACCGCAACGTTTGCTTCTGTGCAGCGAGACAGCCACATCCTGATTGCCGGCTTTGTCAACGGTGCAGCCGAAGGGGCTTTGGCCACGACGGCTGACTACATGTCGACCCGCGTGCAATTTGGACGCCCCTTGTCTGCCAACCAAGCCGTGCGTCATTTGCTGGCCCGTATGCGCCTCTTGCAGGAAGCTTCCAACGCAGGGGTCCAGCGGGTGATCAGCACGGATGAGTTCGGCGACGAGCGCAACACGCGACCGGTGCTGGCCAATGCGCTGGCCAGTGCTGCATTTGTCTTGGAGAAAGCCATCCACTTGCATGGCGGCATGGGCTTTACCTGGGAGTTGCCTTTGCATTACTCCCTGCGCGAAATTCGCAAGTTCGACGCCGCTTTTGGCTCGGGCGCGCTCGCCCGGCAAGTCGGCTTGGACTTCATCCAGTCTGTGTGAACCAAGGAATAAGAATGAACAAGGATCTGCTCGGGCGCGTCGCCCTCATCACGGGTGCAGGCGCTGGAATCGGCCGGGAAACTGCGTTGCAGATGGCCGCCCGTGGCGCCATCGTCTGTGTCAACGACCTCAAAGAAGAACTGGTCACCCCCGTGGTGGACGAGATAAAGGCCCAAGGTGGACAGGCCTTCGGTATCGTGCAGAACATCGCGACCCGTGAAGGCATGCGCAACGCCATCCAGCGTTCGTTCGAGCATGGCCAGCGCTTTGATATTCTTGTCAACAACGCCGCCTGGGTGCGCTACCAGTCTATCCCTGACATCATGCCCGAGACCGTTGATCGCATGCTGGATGTCGGCTTCAAGTCTGTCATCTGGAGTCTGCAAGAGGCAGTGGCCGTGATGGACCCTGTGCGCGGCGGCGCTATCGTGAACGTGGCCTCGGTGGCGGCTCTGCGCTCGGCTGCCAACTCGGTGGTCTATTCCGGCATCAAGTCGGGCATTCTGGGCATCACCCGCGCTGCCGCAGCAGAGCTGGGCGAGCGCAATATTCGTGTCAATGCCGTGTGTCCGTCGGCTGTTCCGACCGAAGGTACGCAGCGCAACCGCAACCCTGAACGTGATGCTAACCGCATCGCCCGCACGCCGTTGGGCAGGCTTGGCACAGTGGAAGACATCGCTCGCAGCATCTGCTTTCTGGTCAGCGATGACGCCAGCTTCATCACGGCACAAGCCCTGGCGGTGGACGGTGGCGTGACGCTGACCAATATTTGATGGCTGTTGAGACCATCAGCCACGCGGCACCCGGCGACTGTGAAACATCACTTTTTTGAGTGTGTGACATGAGCATCAAGACATCGATCCATTTTGTAGTGTGCTGTGTAGCCTTTTTCGGGACTCATGCTTGGGCTGACGCCTACCCGCAGCGACCTGTGTTGCTGACGGTTCCGTTTGGCGCAGGCGGATCAACCGATGGGATTGCACGGAAATTCGCCGCTCTTCTGGCATCTGAATTGAAGCAGCCCGTGCTGGTTCTCAATCAACCGGGCGCAGCCGGTACCCTTCAACTCGGCAATCTGGCAAGGGTCAAGCCGGATGGTTACACGATCGGTTTTTATTCCTACAGCACCGCAACTTTCACCTCTCAGTTGATGAAGGTGCCCTACAAACGGGAAGACTTTGAGTTGCTGGGGGGTGTGGCCGAATTCAGTTATGGCATCGTGACTTCTGCAGATTCGCCGATCAACAACATCAAAGACTTGGTCAATCAATCAAAGACGCCCAAGGGTGTTTTTTTTGGCGTCACGGGCGCACCCAATAATTTTCCATTCCTCAAACTGCAAAAACTGACAGGAGGAACGTTTGACCAAGTGACCTACAAGTCATCGGCCGAATCGATCTCGGCAGCCCTGGGAAAACATGTCGACGTCGCCTTGCAAGGGCCCTCCGAGTTTGCTGAGTTGGTCAAAGCGGGAAAACTGAAATTTATTTCGTCAGCCAGTGACTTCCGGCTGCCTTGGTTCCCCAATGTGCCGACTCTCAAAGAGCAAGGCTACGACGTTGGAATTTCCGGGATCATTGGCATCGCTGGACCCAAAGAAATTCCGGATGACGTGAAGAAAATTCTTGAAGCGGCCATCTATAAAGTGGTGGCAAGCAAAGACTACAAAGAGTACTTGGCGAATGAGTATGGAATCAAAAACTACCCTTTAAGCAGCGCTGATTTCTCGAAGTTTGTTGACAAAGGATTTTTGATCATGCGCGACATGATCAAAGCCTACAGCATCAAAATTGAATAACAACAGCGATGAATTTTAGAGAGGTCGAATGAGTCAGAATCTGTCCGGCCCCGTGGCCACTTGATTGGCGCAGGCATCGCGCTGATCAAGATCTGATATTTGGGAGCCTTCAGATGCAAACAGTTTTAATCACCGGTGCAGCTTCTGGTATCGGGCGCGAGACGGCACGCATATTTGCCAATGCCGGTTGGCAATGCGTACTCGTGGACAACAACGAGCAGGCATTGATTCAGGTGGCGCAAAGCTTGCCCATTCCTACTTCTGCTTCGGCCCCGCATGTGTTGCGCACGATCGACCTGACAGACGCCAAACAAATCTCATCGCTGCCCGATGGCATGCCCGCGCTGGATGCCATCCTCAACAACGCTGGTATGTCTGATGCGTCCAACATGCCGCTTGTTGATCAAAGCCCGGAGCAGATCGGCCGTCTGCTCGCGCTCAACCTGGCTGCGCCAGCGGCCGTGGTCGATGCGTGTTGCTCCCTGCTAAAGCCAGGCGCACGCATTGTGAATGTCGCGTCGGGTGCCGGCCTTCATGCCATCCCATGGCGCGGTGCCTACAGCCCAAGCAAGGCCGGACTCATCGCCCAAACCCAAGCCCTTGCAAAGGCTCACCCTGAATGGTGTGTGACGGTGCTGTGCCCGGGCTTCGTTCGCACTGAACTGGTGGACGCACTGATTCAGGCGGGCAGGCTCAAGCCCGAAGGCGCACTGGCCAAGATTCCCTTGGGCCGCATGGCCCAGCCAGACGAGATGGCGCAGGCGCTTTACTTTCTGGCCAGTCCCGGTGCTGTGCCTTTAAGTGGGCAGGCGCTGCCGGTGAATGGTGGCTCATCCGTCTACGGTGGCAGCCAACCACTGCCACCCGCTACCGTGAGTCCGCAGCCCTTGGACTTGCCACTGCAATTGGAAATCTGTGGTGGAGATGCTGCGCCATGGGCGGGTGTGGCGCTGGCATCCGCTGCGGGGGCGCACTACGCTGCATGCCTGGATTTGTCGCCACTTCAATCGTCACCTAACGGTTTGTTCCAGGCTGTGCATGCCGCTGCGGTTAAGTTTGAGGCTCGCTACACGCAGCAGGCCGGTCTGACGTTGTTGCTGCCCAGCGAGCAACAGGGTGACTGGCAAACCGCTGGTGACGGCGCTGCAGCTCGCATGCTGATTTCCACCTTGGCCTGCGAGTGGGGCAGCCGCGGGCTGCGCATCAATGCCTTGGAAGTTCCGGCGAGCATGGAGCCGCTAGCGCTGCATTCGCTGTTGCGTTACACCTGCGGATCAGCCGCCCAGTTCTTGACGGGGCAGACCCTTGTTTGTCGAAGTGCAGCCGTTGGAGGCGCGCCATGAACACACCAGACACAGTGACTGATGCGGAACGCGAAGAGATCAAGGCGCTCTTCATCGCCGAGCGCGGCTACTGGCGTCCGTGGACCGACACCATGCTGCAGGTGTCGCCCGGCTTTGTGCGGCAGTACGCTCGCTATGCGGGCTACCCTGCACGCACCGGACCACTCACGGAGCGCATGGTTGAACTCATTTACGTCGGGCTGGACTCATCGTCCTCCCACCTTTTTGAGCCCGGTCTGCACACGCACATGAAGCGGGCGCTAGAGGTGGGTGCGACACAGAACGACCTATTTGACGTGCTACATCTGGTGGCGATACAAGGTGTTGCGAGCGTCTGCCAAGCCTCCGATATTTTGGCCGAGCTGGCAGGCACCGACGAAGCGCCGCCCGTGGACGAGAAGCTGCAAGCGCGCATTGACAAGCTGGGTGCCGCGCACGCGTTGTCGTTGGCTTGCGTGGCGCGGTTAGATCCCGGTTACGCCATGGAGCTTCTGGACTTTGTTGAGCAAGGTCGGCCCGGTTCGGGTCTGACCTGGCCAGAGCGCAGTCTGGTGCAGCTGGCGCTGCATGCGTGCTTTACCGCGTTCAACCCCGACGCGGTGCGGCAGATCGTGACAACTGCGCTGTCGCAAGGCCTGACGCCAGCTGAGCTGCAACAAGCCATTCAGCTGGGTGCCCATCTGGCTGTCCATGGCACGGCGCTTGGCGCCAATGTGTTCCGACAAGTCGCCGCCCAGCGCTGATTTCCCGCATCAAAATATAAACAGGAGACAAAAATGAGACACCTTAAATCGATTTTCGCCATGGCAATAGGGTTGGTCATGGCACTGGGTGCTGCCCAGGCGCAGCAAGCTGCCCGCATCGTTGTGCCTTTTGCGGCCGGTGGTGGAACTGACCAATATGTCCGGCTGATGGTGGCCGAGCTGAGCAAGCGCGGTATGCAGGTCATCGTGGAAAACAAGCCCGGTGCCAGCGGCATCGTTGCCGCTGACTATGTGGCTCGATCACGTCCGGACGGACTGACCATCCTCATGTCGTCGCTCGGGATATTGGCGAACAACACCGTCATTTATGAGAAGTTACCGTATGACCCGCAGAAGGATTTCGCGTCCGTCACGCAGATTGCCTACCAACCGTCCATCATCGTCGGTCGCCCCGACCTGCCTTACAAGAACATCAAAGAGATGGTCGCCTATGCCAAGGCCAACCCTGGCAAGATCAATCGCGGTTCACCGGGTGCATCCATCTTGACGAACCTTGCGCCCATGGCGTTCGAGAAGATGGCCGGAATCAGTACCACGCATATCCCGTTCAACGGTGATGCGCCGGCTTTGCAGGCTCTGCTGGGCGCACAAATCGATATCGATGGCACCTCCATCACTGGCCCGCTGCAGCACATCAAGGCCGGCAAGATGATCGTGCTGGGCGTCATGGACCGCAAGCGCCTTCCGCAGGTTCCGGAGGCCATGACGTTCAGAGAGCAGGGGTTCGATATCGACGCACTTCTTTGGTATTCCCTCTCGGTGCCGGCCGCCACCCCCAGGGATGTGATCGACCGGTTGAACAAGGCCGTCAATCAGGTGCTTCTTGATCCTGAATTCATCATCAAGGCGCGCAACATCGGCATGGAGCCTCGCGGCAGCACCCCGGAAGAAATGAGCAAGTTTGTCAAATCTGAATTCGACCGTTGGGTGCCGTTATTGCAAAGCCTGAACCTGCCCAAGCAGGCTCAGTGACAGCGGGAATTAGCCGTCCCTGAAAAAATCACTTCCAAGCCAACACTCAGTTCACCCCTCGGCAAGCAACAAAGCTAACGGCCCCTCAATATCCGTTGCAACTTCTGCAGGATCCAATCCCGCTTGCACAACAAAAAAATTAACATGGCTTAGCGTGCATCGTCGTAGGCGCTCGGACTGACATCTTTATCGTGTTCGCATCGCCGCCCAAGTGACGGCGACGGCCTACAGGTTTTCAGTTGTCCTGCATTTAATGTCCATTCAAGGCAAATGTTGCCTTGTTGGAGCTGATGGATGCGTTGTGTTTTGTTGACCGGTGGGGCGGGTTACATCGGTAGCCACACGTATTTGGCTCTGCATGCGGCGGGTTTGACGCCGGTGATTCTGGATGATTTCTCTAACAGCAGCCCGGTGGTGCTGGAGCGCTTGCAGCGCCTGACGGGTCAGCCCGTGTTGTGCGAGCGTGGCAACGTTTTAGACACAGCGCTGGTCCAAGCTTTGATTGAGCGCTACAAGATGGCGGCGGTGATTCACTTCGCCGGCTCCAAGGCGGTGGGCGAAAGCGTCGCGCAGCCGCTGAAGTATTACGCCAACAATTTGGGCGGCATGGTCAGTTTGTTGCAAGGCATGGACGCGGCTGATTGCCAGACCTTGCTTTTTTCGAGCAGCGCCACCGTTTATGGCGACCCGGCAACAGTGCCGATCACCGAACAATTCCCACGCAGCCACACCAACCCGTACGGACACACCAAGCTGGTGTGTGAAGACATGCTGAGCGCGCTGTGTGCCTCCAACTTGGCATGGCGCGTTGGCGTGCTGCGTTACTTCAACCCGGTGGGCGCGCACCCCAGCGGCCTGATTGGCGAAGACCCGAGTGGCCTGCCGAACAACTTGATGCCGTACGTGGCCCAAGTGGCGGTGGGCAAGCGTCCGTTTTTGAATGTCTATGGCCGCGACTACGCCACGCCCGATGGCACCGGCGTGCGTGACTACATTCATGTGGAAGACTTGGCTGCGGGTCATGTGGCGGCGCTACAAAAGTTGCTAAGTGCAGGCGACAACTTCACCGTGAACTTGGGGACCGGCCAAGGCTACAGCGTGTTGGAAGTAGTGCGCGCTTTTGAGCAAGCCAGCGGCCAACCCGTCCCCTGCCAGTTTGCCCCGCGCCGCGCCGGCGATGTGGCGCAGTGCTATGCCGATGCGTCACTGGCACACAGTCTGCTCAACTGGCGCGCAACACGAACGCTGGCTGACATGTGCACGGATGCTTGGCGCTGGCAAAGCAGTAATCCGGATGGTTATGGCTGACGGGGAGGTGGATGGTCGCGCACGTCCAGGCTCAGTTGCGCACCTCGATCGACATCACCGTGTAGTCCCCGTTGATCTGGTCGGCGGTGAAGCGCACCTTGTCGCCGGCTTTGACTTTGTCCAGCAGGGCCGGGTCTTTGACTTGAAAAACCATGCTCATGGCCGGCATGTCGAGGTTTTTGATCTCACCGTGTCGGAGTGAAATTTTGCCGGTGGCTTTGTCAACTTTGCGGACTTCGCCATCGACGGTCGGCAGAGTTTGTCCTTGGCCTTGTTGCGGGCGGTTGTAGCTTTGGTAGACCTGCGTGCTGCCGTCCTTGGCGATCAGCAGCACGTCGAAAGGGTCGCGGCGATTGCCGTAGACGGTGCCGTCCATACCGGGTGAGCCAACAGGCATGCCGGGCACTGTCAAACCCACGGCTTGTGGGCGTTCTTTGAGCAGGCGACGAATCTCGCGCGCTGGCACGTGGCCTTCAATGGCGTAGCCCGCCACCAGTGCGGTGTGGCACGAGCCGAGCTGGGCCGGCACGCCCAAGCGGCTGCGAGCCGCGCTGTTGCCGGTGTCGTTGACGCGGACAGAAAAGCCGTTGGCTTCGAGGTGCGTGACCCAGTCATTGCAGCAGCCGCAGTCTGGGTCCTTCCAGACTTCCAGCGGTGTTTTCCCGGCGCTGCCGGTCTGCGCAAAAACCGGTGCCACGAAGGCTGTACCGGCTAAAGCTGTCAAGCCAGTGACGCCCGCTAGGGCTTTCAAAAGTAGTCGTCTTTGCATGGTGTTTCCTGTTTGGAAATAAACTAAAAAAGGGCGTTGGGTCAGCGTGCCGAAACGCTGATCGTGCCGACCATGCCGGCTTGGTAGTGACCGGCGATCAGGCAGGCGAACTCGAAATCGCCGGGGCGGTTGAAGGTCCAAACCAGACCGCCGCTTTGGCCGGCATT
Organism: Comamonadaceae bacterium; assembly: GCA_947450765.1. GTDB lineage: Bacteria > Pseudomonadota > Gammaproteobacteria > Burkholderiales > Burkholderiaceae_C > Polaromonas. The sequence continues at coordinate 14,839 of CANFXC010000025.1, forward strand.
GACATGCGCCATGTAGGGCTCGTCATGCGCCATTTTGGGGAATTTGACCATCATGGCCGCATGCGCGTCGAGTTCTTCGCGTGTGCCAATGACCATCTCGTGCAGTAATTTCCCTTTGTTTTGAATCACGAAGCGCACGGTCTCGCCTTGCTTAAAGCTGAGCTTGTTGGGGACAAAGCGCATGGTGTCGTCCATCGTTAAGGTGACGGTCCGAGTGGCTGCTTTGGCATCGCCGCCGATGCCCCACGCTTTTTGTTCTTTGACGGCGTTATGTGTGTTGTGTGCTGACTTGGGCATCTCTTCGTGGGCCCAGCTGAGTGCTGCGACGCTGCTTAGACATGCGCCAACGAGAAACTGGTTGAGTCGATTTTTTAAAATAATCATGGTGAGATGTGTCGTGCGTTAAATCGTCAATAAAAGGATGAGTCTCAATGTCCGCTGTGACCGCCTGATGCGGCAGGTTTGCGGATTTGAACTTCAGTGGTGGGTGCTGTTGTGGTCGTTCCGGCTGCGGGTTTCTGCGCAGGGTTGGCGGATGTTTGGCGGGTGGCGTCTGGCAAGGCACCCGTCCATTCATAGGCCTGCGTACCGGCGGGCTGCTGGTACCAGCCGGGGTTTTTGTAGTCGCCAGGAGCTTGGTTTTTGCGCACTTTGAGCATGCTGAACATGCCGCCCATTTCAACGCCACCGTAAGGCCCTTTGCCGGTCATCATGGGCGCGGTGTTGTCCGGAATCTGCATCTCCATCTGGCCCATGTCGGCCATGCCGCGCTCACCCATGACCATGTAGTCGGAGATGGACTTCTGCAGCTTTTTCACCAATCCACGGTGGTCCACGCCGATCAGGGTCGGCACCTCATGGCCCATGGCGTTCATGGTGTGATGGCTCTTGTGGCAATGAAAAGCCCAGTCACCTTCTTCGTCGGCCAAGAACTCGATTTGACGCATCTGGCCCACCGCCACGTCAGTCGTCACTTCAGGCCACCGTGAAGACTTTGGTGTTGGCCCGCCGTCGGTGCCGCTGACGACAAATTCATGGCCATGCAAATGAATTGGATGGTTGGTCATGGTGAGGTTGCCAACGCGGATGCGGACCTTGTCATTTTTGCGCACGTTGAGGGTGTCAATGCCCGGAAAAATCCGGCTGTTCCACGACCATAAATTGAAGTCGTTCATGGTCATGATCTTGGGTGTCATGCTGCCCGGTTCAATGTCGTAGGAATTCAGCAAGAAGACAAAGTCGCGGTCGACGTTGTCAATCTGCGGGTGCTTGCCGGCCTTGTCGAGCTTCGGGTGCGTGACCCAAAAGCCCATCATGCCCATGGCCATTTGCGTCATCTCGTCGGCATGCGGGTGGTACATGAAAGTGCCAGGACGCCGCGCCACAAACTCGTAGACAAAGGTTTTGCCAACAGGAATGGCCGGTTGGTTCAGGCCGGCGACACCGTCCATGCCGTTGGGCAGACGCTGGCCGTGCCAGTGAACTGTGGTGTGCTCAGGCAGCTTGTTGGTGACGAACATACGCACGCGGTCGCCTTCCACCACTTCAATCGTCGGGCCGGGACTTTGGCCGTTGTAGCCCCACATGTGGGCCTTGAAGCCGGGCGACATTTCACGCACCACGGGTTCGGCCACCAAGTGAAATTCTTTGACGCCGTTGTTCATACGCCAAGGCAGAGTCCAACCGTTCAAGGTGACGACCGGGTTGTAGGGTTGGCCGTTGGGTGGGCTCAAGGGCGCGGCGGTGTCGGTGCTGGTCATCAGCGCAACCTCAGGCAGGGCCGCCATGGCGACTTTGCTGACCGATGCGGCGGCCACAGCCGTGAAGGCGGCGGTGTTGAAAAAGTGGCGTCGGTTCATGGTGTTGTGTCCTGTGTGGGAGCGCCTGCCAGCAGGCTGTGTAGGTCGGCGTCCGCAAGCCAGAAATCGCGCGTGGCTTGAATCGCGCTGTGGGTGGCGAGCGCTTGCGCACGGGTGTCGGCCAAGACGTCAAAAACGCTGGACAGCATGCCGTTGTAGCGCAGCAGCATCTCGTCGTTGATGAACTGACGCAGCGGCAGCATCTCGTCTTGCAGATTACGTGCGAGGTCGTATTGGCTGCGGTAGCGGTGGTAGGTTTCACGTGCGTGGCTGCGCACTTGGATGGCGGCCTCGCGCAGCTGCGCGGCGTCGCCCATGGCTTCCCACAATTCGCCCGGCTTGGTGAGGCGTCGCTCGGCTTCTTTGCGTTGCCACAGCAGCGTCGCGATGCGAATGTCTTCCCTCGCTTGCAGTGCGCGGGCTTCTACATCGGGCAGTTCAAGCGGCTGCGCAGGCAAGGCGGGCAACTGCGCCGGCAGTTCAAACTGCGCTTCTGCGCCCCACAGGCCGAGCAAGACCACGAGCTTTTCACGGGCGCTGAAGGCGGCTTGCTGAGCGCGCGTCAAGTCACTCGCCGCCTCAACCAAATAAACCTGCTGACGCGCTTGCTGCAAGCGGCTCCAGTTGCCCGCCTGCGTCAGACGGCGTGCCAACTCGCCGCTGACTTCGGCGGCTTCTTGGACCTGCGTCAACGCGCCCACGGTTTGGGCTGCACCAACCGCGTTGAGCCAAGCCTTGCGGGTTTCGGCCGACAGCCGCGTGATTTGTTGGCTCGCTCGCAGCTTGGCCGGATGCTGAGTTTGTGTCCGGTCCGAGATGTTGAGGCCTGCGCTGCCGAGTTCAATCTGCAGCCCTGGGTTGTTCAGCAAGGCCACGCGCACGGCGGCGTCTGCACTCAGTGGACCTTTGAGCAGTTGCGCGATCTCGCTGCTGTGGTCTTGGCCCGGACGCGCCATCAGAACAGGTGAGGCGATTGGCGTTGGCAGACTGGCCATGCGCTGCTGCAAGCTGTTGACGCCACCGTCTGAGGCGACGCTGGCACAACCGGCCAAGGCCACCGCCAGTCCGACGCTGATGATTGATTTGGAAAAAATGGCGATCTTCATGGTGCAGCCTTGGGGTGAGTGGCGGCTGGCGCGGCGTTTTGTTGCTCCAACCGGAGCAGATCGATGTGCCCACGTTTGAACTGGCCGACAGCGTCATTGCTGCGGCGCCAGTCCAGCTGGGTGTTTTCGACGCCACGCGGCAGGCTTTCGTGGGTTGAGTGGTAAAGAGCGGGCGGTACCGCAGATTGCGGGTTGAGCGCTTGCAGTGTGGGCTGTGGGTCTAGCGGTAAAAACACGGCAGGTTGCGGCTCTGCCAGCGCAGCCTGCGTCAGCAAGGGCAGGGCGATGCTTGCGAACCAACACCGGGCCATGCGCAGCGTTCGTGAAAAATGAGGGTGGGTTTTCAAAAAAATCTCCTGATACGGGTGCAGGGCGCTCAAGCTGACCAAGTCAGAAGGCGCCGAAAGACCGGGACTGAGCACTGAAAGTGCAACCCCGGTTGCAAAGTACCGACCCAGTTTGGGCCGGGAGATCAGGAAATCGGTGGTTTTTGGTCGGGTGCCGCGTCGGCACTGGCGAACGGATCGGCCACTGGAGTGGGCGTCCAAACGGCGCTCAAGCGCGGCTTCAACTCGTCTGAAGTCACCAGCAACGCGACGTTGTGACAAGCTTGACACGCTGAGCAAGACTCGCAAGTGCCTGCGCCGTGACCAGCATCATGAGCCTGGTCGCAATCGGTATGGCTGAGGTGGTCGACGGTGTTGGCCGTCACAGGAAGCGGTGCTTCATCGGCCGCATGATCACTGTGGCCTTCTTTGAAGGCCTGAGCGTTGTGGGACGGATGCCCATGACTGGCATCAGACTTTTCGGGCGTCACCGCAGTCTGATGCATCGCCATGCTCACAGCCATGTCTGTCGCCATGGCGTCGCCAGTCCAGCCGCGCAGCGGCAACAAGACCATCATGAGAGCGAGCACAAACAAACGCATACCTTGAATGATAAAGCGTGTCAGCGCAACCCGCTGATGTGGATGCCGGATTTGACCCTGCCTAAGTGTTTTTCCTATGCGCTGCAAGCCGTTGCCTCTGTCAGAATGATTGGTATTAGTTAGCATGCCAACAAGAAGGACAACACGAGATGAAGTACCAACTGAATGTGAATGGCAAGACTGTCACGGCGGAAGCCGACAGCGACACGCCGCTGCTGTATGTGCTGCGCGACAACCTGGCCTTGCAAGGCCCTAAATATGGCTGCGGCCTAGGCCAGTGCGGCGCATGCACGGTGCTCATCAATGGTCAGGCGGTGCGCAGTTGCGTCACACCAGTGGCCAGTCTCAAGGGCGGCAAGATCGTCACGCTGGAAGGGCTGGGCACATCAGAAAAACCACATCCGGTGCAGCAAGCTTTCATTGACGAGCAGGCCGTGCAGTGCGGCTATTGCATCAACGGCATGGTCATGCAGTCAGTGGCTTTCTTGGCCAAAAACCCGCGCCCTAGCGAGGTGCAGATTCAAGACGCGCTGGCGGCCAATTTGTGCCGTTGCGGCACCCACACGCGCATCGTCAAGGCGGTCAAACGTGCGTCCGAGGCCATGACCCCGGCGGCTGTCACTGCTGTCTCTGCTGTGAAGGGAGCTTGAGCCATGCAACGTCGTCAATTTCTCCAGGCCGGCAGTGGCCTTGTGGTTTCTTTCTCTTTCTCTTTCGCTGGTGCTTCGCTGAGCCATGCTCAAAGTAACGCGCTTAGCTCAGCGCCCGCCAAGAGCATGGTGCGCGACCAGGTCGACGCCTGGCTCGGCATCGCTGCCGATGGCCGTGTGACGGTGTATTCAGGCAAGGTTGACTTGGGCACCGGTGCGCGCACCGCGCTGATGCAGATGGTGGCCGAAGAGCTGGATGTCAACTTCAAGCAGATCGACATGATCATGGGCGATACCTTGACCACGCTCGACCAAGGTCAGTCGGCCGGCAGCCTGACTTTGCAAAACGGTGGCGGCACTTTGCGCCAAGCGTCGGCTAGCGCGCGTCAGGCTTTGCTGGCTTCTGCTGCTGCGCGCTTGCAAGTTAACGTGGCTGAGCTGAGCGTTGCCGATGGCGTGATCTCAAATCGTGCGGGCGACAAAAAAATCAGCTACGCCGCGCTGGTGGACGGCAAGCCGATGAACGTCAAGCTTGACCCGAAAGCCCCGCTCAAAGCCTATGCCGATCACAAGATCGTCGGCCAGTCGATTGCCCGCGTTGACATTCCGGACAAGTTGAACGGCAAGTTTGTGTACATGCAAGACTTCAAGCTGCCCGGCATGTTGCATGCGCGCATGATCCGGCCAACCGGCTTGGGTGGCAAGTTGCTCAGTGTGGACGACGCGGCTGCCCGCAAGGTCAGCGGTTTTGTCCAGGTCGTGCGCAAGCAAGACTTCTTGGCGGTGGTCTGCAAGACCGAATGGGCCGCAGTCAAAGCGGCGCGCGCTCTCAAGACCACTTGGGACACACCCAACAGCATGCCGGTGCAAGCGCAGCTTTACGACTACTGGCGCAAGTTGCCGGTCGCCAAGAACGAAGCCGTGATCAAGACCGGCGACGCGGTTGCTGCGTTGGCAGGCTCGGCCAAGCGCATCAAGGCGACTTACGACTTTGCGCCGCACACCCACGGTTCGATGGGTCCGTCGTGCGCTGTGGCCGATTTCAAAGACGGTGCCTGCACGGTTTGGTCGGCCTCGCAAGCCACGCATTCGCTGCAAGCCGAACTGGCCACTGTGTTGGATATTCCCCAGGCCCGCATCCGCATGATTTATGTGGATGGTGCAGGCTGCTACGGCCGCAACGGTCATGAAGATTGCTCTGGTGACGCGGCCTTGGTGTCGCAGCTGGTGGGTGCACCCGTGCGCGTGCAATGGATGCGCGCTGACGAACACGGCTGGGACCCGAAAAGCCCGCCAACGCTGGTCGATTTGGAAGGCGGCCTTGACGCGGCAAACATGCCGGTGGCTTGGCGTTCGGAATTTTTCATTGCTCAGGCCAACGGCACGCTGGAAGAGTTTCCGCTGCTCGCTGCGGTGCTGTCGGGCGTCAAACGCACCGGCCACTACACCGGCAACATCCAGAAAAATGCCGACGTGCTGTACCAGTTTCCAAACATTCAGACCGAGGTCCATCGGCTGGCCGACACGGCGTTTCGCACCTCCCATTTGCGCACGCCCGGCCGCATGCAAAACACCTTCGCTAATGAAGCGTTTTTTGACGAACTGGCCGCCGCTGCCGGGGCTGATCCGCTCCAGTGGCGCCTGACGTATTTGAAAGAGCCGCGCGCCCGCGCTGTCCTAGAAGACGTGGCCCGTTTGTCGAAGTGGCAAAGCCGTTCGTCACCCGCCAGCAAGACCGCTGGCAACCTAGCGCGTGGCCGTGGCGTTTCGTTTGTGAAGTACGACAACGACCGCACCTTTGTGGCCTTGGTGGCAGAGGTCGAAGTGAACCGCACGACCGGCGGCATTCGCGTGACGAATGTTTGGTGCAGCCACGATTGCGGACAGATCGTCAACCCAGATGGCGCGATCAATCAGATCGAGGGTGGCATTGTGCAAACCATCAGCCGCACCTTGCTCGAAGAGTTGCAGTTTGACCGCACGCATGTCACCAGCACCGACTGGGCGAGCTACCCGATCTTGCGTTTTCCGGACGTGCCGCACATCCATGTCAGCCTCATCAACCGGCCTGAAATGCCGCTCTGGGGTGCTGGTGAAATGGCGCCCACGGTGGTGCCGTCGGCAATCTCTAACGCGGTGTTTGACGCGACCGGGGTTCGCTTGCGCTCAGTGCCATTCTTGCCGGCCAAGGTGAAGGCGGCTGGCGTCGCCTGATCAGGCGGAGATCTGGGCGGTACCGGCACAGGGGTGCCTCATGAGACTTGGCAGAAAACCCGTCACCTGCGGCCAAAGGTCAAGGTGGCGGTCGAAGCGCTCGTGAACCTTGCGGTAAGCCGCCCAAGCATATTCAATGCACATCGATTGACTTGTAGTGTTGTGAGCGCGGGCAATGTTCGAAATGAGTTGCAAGCGGTACATGGGTTATCGGCCGTCAGCTTCGGGGCTAGAAGCCGTCACGTATGAATGACCTGTAATGTGAGGCAAGTCAGTAGACGTGCCGGTCAAGTTGGCATCTTCGCCAACAACCATAGTGGAACAATCTCGAAGCGGTTGATCCTCAACAGAGCTCTCAGCGCTAGTCAAAAAACGCAAACCCGCTATTAATTCAAATCGTAATTGCTGACATCATGCACATGGACGCCATTCTGGGTGGCAGCGCTCAGGCTGATGCTTTTTCCGTTTGATCAGCGCTGCGCCGCGCGAGCGCCTTGCGCGTAAACATCGGTGATGCGGAACTCGCTAAGGCCAACTCCCTCGCAGCAGTTAGCAGGTCAGGGCCGAGTTCGAGCATGCGTTGCTCCGTCAGGCGACTCAGCGGTCCGGCAATGGTTATAACGCCGATAGCGGGCTCGCCAGTGCGCTGGACCGGGGCCGCCATGGCAGTCATACCGGCAGCATACATTTCGATGATCAGGCTAAAACCGCGCTTTCGGTCGTTTTCTAAAATCTTCGTCAGGGCCTTGATGGTGGTGGGCGCCTTGGGTCCGTAATCCGCCGGTTGGCCAAAACCCTGGCGGGAGACAATTTCGATGGCCCGCTCGTCGGAAAGCGTCATCATCCAAGCGTGGCCGCCTGAGCTGCAAGACAGTCGTACATCGATGCCCATGTCGGGGTCATAGCGCAGGCCGAAGCGTGCGCCCTGCGCTTTCGCGACAAAGGTTAAGCGGTCGCCATCAACAATCGCGAGCCGAACCAGTTCACCTGACACCTCGGCTAACCGGTCTATCAGCGGCTGGGCGATGTCCACGATACCTGACTTGCTCAGGAAGCTCAGGCCCAAAGCCGCCAGCTTGGTCGTCAGCGCGTAGTCGCCGTGGTCGCGCATCTGCCTCAAATAGCCGCACTTGACCAGCTCGGTCAACAGGCGGTGGCTGGCGCTGCGCGGCAGAGCGAGGTCATCGGCAATGCTGACCAGTGACATGCCCTCCGGGTGGTTGGCGAGGTGTTCAAGAATGGCAAAAGATCGTTCGAGTGTGCTGCTCATATTGGTGGGAGACTTTACCTTAAAAAAAGAAGTAGGAAAATTATTCCAAAGTGGAATTTAATTCCACTTTAAGATAAGATCGAAAAAATTCGGCTTCCAGCTCACGGACCGATGACATCAAGAAAAAACTTTAAAAGGAGACAAATCATGAAACTCACCGTCACCCGTCGTATCAGCACCTGCATTCTTATTTGCATCGGTCTCTCGGCTGCCAGCCAGATTGCCAATGCGCAGGACATCCAAGAGCGAACAATCAAATTTGGCCACCTGAACAACGCCGACCATCCCGTCAGTTTTGGGGTTAAACGTTTTGCCGAGTTGCTGGCAGCCAAGAGCGGCGGCAAGCTCAAGGTGCAGGAATTTCCCGCATCGCAACTGGGCAATGAGATGCAGCAGCAGTCGGCCCTGCAAGGCGGCGTGCAGGAGATGTCGGCTCCGGCCACGACCTCGCTGGCCGGCATTGTGAAGGAATTCGGCCTGGTCGACTTTCCCTTCGCTGTCAGCTCCTTCGCGCAGGCCGACCAATTGCTTGACGGCCCTTTTGGTCAGACGCTGATTGCCCGGTTGTCCGACAAAGGGCTTGTGGCGCTTGGTTACTGGGATCTGGGCTTTCGCAATGTCACCAACAGCAAGCGCCCGATCACAAAGCCGGAAGATCTGGAAGGCCTGAAGATCCGTGTCATTCCCAACCCGGTGTTTCTCGAGACCTTTAAGGCGTTCAAGTCCAACCCGGTGCCCATGCCTTTTGCCGAGCTGTATGGCGCGCTGGAAGCCAAGGCGGTGGACGGCCAGGAGAACCCTTATGCCGTCATCTTGTCGAACAAGTTTTTTGAAGTTCAGAAATACCTGAGCGCCACCAACCACGTGTACGCGGCCAACATCGTGTTGGTCAGCAAGCGCTTCTGGGACCGCCTGTCGCCAACTGAAAAGAAAATCATGAATGACGCGGCCAACGAGACGCGCGCATATCAACGCCAGGTCAGCCGTGCGGCAGCGCAAAAGGCTGTTGGCGAGTTGCAGGCCAAAGGCGTGCTGTTCAATGAAGTGGCCCCCGCCCAGCAGGCTCGCATGCGGCAAATCGCCAAACCGGTGACCGACAAGTTCGCCGCCACCTACGACCCGGCCATCGTCAAGCTCTACAACGACGAGCTGGCCAAAGCCCAAAAATAGACTAACCGTCAACCGCTGGACCCCCAATGAAGATTCTTGTTTTACACGGCCCCAACCTCAACTTGTTTGGGCGCCGCGAGCCGCATATTTACGGCTCGACCACGCTGGCCGAGATCAACGACCAGCTGGCCGCGCTGGCGCTTGAACTCGGCGTGACGCTGGAAACCATACAGTCCAACCATGAGGGCGTGCTGGTGGATTTCCTGCACACGCACATCGACGCGGCGGATGGCGCGATGGTCAACCCGGCCGGCTTGACGCAGCATGGCGTGCCACTCCACGATGCCATCAAGGCCATGCCATTCCCGGTGCTGGAAGTTCACATGTCCAACATTGCAGCACGTGAAGCTTGGCGGGTGCATTCCATCATCTCGCCTGCGGTTAAAGGCACGATTCAGGGTCTGGGGCCTCACTCGTACCTACTCGCATTGCGCGGTTTGGTCGCGCTCGCAAAATCTGCCCGCTAGCTTGGAGCCGGCATGACAAGAATCATTGACCGAGCCTGCAAATTCCTAGAGTTCCTGATTGCGCTGGGATTGGCGGTCATGGTGGCACTGGTGTTTGGCAATGTCGTGCTCCGTTACGGCTTCAACTCGGGCATCACGCTGTCCGAGGAGGTGTCGAGGTGGCTTTTTATTTGGTGCACCTTCCTAGGCGCCATCGTGGCACTTCGTGAACACGGACACCTAGGTGTGGACATGGTGGTGGGGCGCTTGCCGCGCTGGGGCAAACAGTTTTGCCTGCTGATCGCCCACATCGTCATGATCGGCATCGTGGTGCTGCTCTTCAAGGGCAGCCTAGAACAAGCCAAGATTAACTGGGACGTGACTGCGCCAACCACCGGTGCCTCCATGGCCATCGTCTATTCGGCTGGTATTGCTTTTTCCGTTCTGGCCGTTCCCTTGCTGTTGCTCGACCTCTGGAAAGTGGTCTCAGGGCAGCTGTCGGACGATGAGTTGGTGATGATCCAGGAGTCAGAAGAAACCGCGCAGCTCAAACAAATTCTTGATGACGCGGATGCGCCTGAAGAGCAGAAAGCAAAAGCATGACCATCGCTATTTTTATCGGCTCATTGCTGCTTGCCATGGCCTTGGGCATACCGATCGCTTTTTCGTTGCTGGCCAGCGGCGTAGCGCTGATGTGGCACCTAGACCTGTTTGATTCACAAATCCTCGCGCAAAACCTGATTGGCGGAGCCGACAGCTTTCCATTGCTGGCCGTACCCTTTTTCATGCTGGCCGGGGAGATCATGAACGTGGGTGGTCTGTCCAAGCGGATTGTCAACCTAGCGCTAGCGCTGGTGGGCCATGTCAAGGGCGGCCTAGGGTACGTCACCATCATGGCGGGCTGCCTGCTGTCTGCACTGTCGGGTTCGGCCGTGGCCGATGCCGCAGCCTTGACGGCGCTTTTGCTGCCCATGATGGTCAAGGCCGGGCATGACAAGGCACGTGCCGGCGGACTGATTGCAGCGGTTGGGGTCATTGGCCCGGTTATCCCGCCCAGCATAGGCTTGGTTATTTTTGGCGTAGCCGCGAATGTGTCGATTGCCAAGCTGTTCATGGCCGCTATCGTGCCCGGCCTACTGATCGGCGGTGCGCTTTGGGTCACTTGGGCTTGGCTCGTGCGCAGAGAAGACATCGTTCCGCCGCCTCGCAAGTCACTGGCGGAAATCGGCAAGGCGTTTCGCGAGGCCACTTGGGCGCTCGTCTTGCCAGCCATCATTTTGGTGGGCCTGCGCATGGGCGTTTTCACGCCGACCGAAGCCGCCGTGGTCGCCGCCGTGTATGCGCTACTCATTTCAACGCTGGTCTACCGCGAGCTGAAGTTCAGTCAGCTCTATGCGGTGTTTGTCAATTCTGCCAAGACCAGCGCGGTGGTGATGTTCCTGATTGCCGCCGCCATGGTCAGCGCCTGGCTGATCACCGTGGCCAACCTGCCCGGCAAGGTGGTTGAGATGCTGCAGCCCTTCATGGGCAACCCGATATTGCTGATGGCCGCCATCATGATCCTGGTCATGGTTGTTGGTACCGCGATGGACATGACACCGACCATCCTGATTCTCACGCCCATCCTGATGCCGGTGGTCAATGCCGCCGGTATCGACCCGGTTTATTTTGGCGTGATGTTCATCATCAACAACTCTATCGGCCTTGTCACGCCGCCGGTCGGCACCGTGCTCAACGTTGTTGCCGGCGTGGGGCGCATGAAGATGGACGACGTGACCCGCGGCGTCATGCCTTTCATGGCAGCCGAGTTTTTTGTCATGTTTTTGATGGTGGTGTTCCCGTGGCTGGTCACCGTGCCGGCACGCTGGTTTAGCGCTTGAAATATTGACTGACCGACTTAATGTCACGCGCGTGAGGACTCTATTCAATAACTGAGTCGATGCTTGCCATCACCATGATCATGGTGATGGCTTGACCTAGCCGTCCGTTCAAGTGGATGTTTTAGCTGGCGGTTTCAATCCGCATCGCAGTTCTAATCAGCACCAAAATTGATGCTCTGCTTTGAGGCCGCAAATGAATCTCGTCGTTTAGCGGCCTTTGCAGCGGTTTCGACGGCCGCTTGAATGGACTTTGCCCCCTTTTTTTCAACAGCTTTGATCAATCCGAATTTGTGAGCAGCATCTGCCTCTGCTCTCCTGAAAGTGGCGATGAGTTCGGCGTGGGCAACGGATTGATTCACAGGGACCTTATTGTCTAAAGCGCTATTTTCTGCGCTTTTCGCGCTGACAGCCCTTGATGCCGATGTTCGCGGATGAGCCGCTCAGGTGCCAAATTTTTCTGGCATTTGCACCGCCACCACTTCACCGCGTGCCGTGGCCACACCGTCGACCCAGACGGTAGCCTCCACGATGACCTTGCGGCCCTTGATTTCTTTCACGCGACCACGAATCTCAAGCGTGCCCGTGATCGGCGTGGGCTTCAGGTAGTCCACATGCAGTGAGCCGGTGACAAAGCGAAAAGCGGGCAGGGTGTCCATCTCACGCGCCTCTGATTTGTACATGGCTGCCGCCGCCGTGCCAGTGCCGTGGCAATCAATCAATGACGCGATCAGCCCGCCGTAGGTGAAACCGGGCACGGCCATGTGCTCGGGTTTGGGCTTGAAATGCGTGACGGTTTCTTCGCCATCCCAAAAGGTCTTGATCTGATGACCCAGCAGGTTCAGTCGGCCACAGCCGTAGCAATGGGCCAGGTTTTCTGGGTAGTAGTCTTGAAATGCTTTCAAGGTTGTCCAATTTTGAAGTTCGTTGCGCAATATAGCGTGTCAGGTCGACGTGGTTCTGGGATCACAGCCTTGATTTTTTATCTACTCACTGCCGCAGTTTTCTACGGCAATTTTTGTGGCGAGATTTTCATTGATGAATATCAATACTTGGCAAGGTGGCACAGGCTCTAATCATTTGTTATGGAAGTCGTTGTCTTCGGTTTAGGTTGCAGTGAATGCCACAGCACGGCCGGATTGGTCGAGCGAGTCGCCAACAAGCTGAACATCCCCGTCCACCTCACCTTGAATGAAAGTAAGAAAGAGCGCGAACGACTCGGCATTCATACCACCCCGGCCGTGGCGGTCGACGGCCAGCTCGTGCACAGCCGCGGCATTCCTTCGCACGAAAAAGTGGCAGTCTGGTTGATGCCCAAACCATTGGATTTACTGAAGCACCCGACAAGACATCTATTCTTCACGGGCAAAGGCGGGGTGGGTAAGACATCCCTGTCCACGGCAGTTGCGCTGCATTTGGCCAACAACGACCAAGGTGCCTCCTGTCTGGGTCCGCACTCTGGCCTGAAGATGCAAGAAATTCGCTTCAAGGCGGCACTCGACGCCCTGTCTAATCCTGCGCTGACCTCCGTCATTTTGGTGACGCGACCCGACAAAGGCGCCATAGCTGAAGCTTCCCGCACCTCCGATGAGTTGAAAGAGTTGGGTCTGAACAACCAACGCCTGGTGGTCAACGGCGTGTTCCATGCGAGCGACAAGACCGATGTTGTTGCGAATGCTTTTGAAGCGTTGGTGTCGCAAGCCTTGGATGAAATGCCTGGCAACCTGCGCGGGTTGCCACAAGACTTGGTTCCGCTGCGCGCCTTCGACACCGTTGGGCTACCGGCCCTGCGTGCCTTGCTTAGCGCTAAGACGCATGTAAGCACCAGCGCCACGCCATTCACGGCGCCCAAGATGCAGCACGGCATTGGCTTGGCCGCGCTGGCGGATGAACTGGCACAAGCCGGTCGTAGCCTCATCATGGTCATGGGCAAGGGCGGTGTAGGCAAGACCACGGTGGCCGCAGCCCTTGCGCTGGGGCTGGTTCAACGCGGCAAAACCGTGCACCTGAGCACCACCGACCCGGCGGCTCATCTTGCAGGAACGCTGGAGGGCGTGGTGGACGGCCTGCGGGTGGACAGGATTGACCCGCAGGTTGAGACCCAGCGCTATGTCGACAAAATCATGGCAACCAAGGGCGCCGGGCTGAATGAGCAGGAGCGGGCTTTGATGTTGGAAGACCTCAAGTCACCCTGCACGGAAGAAGTCGCCGTTTTTCATGCGTTTTCACGCGTGGTGAGTGAGGCGCGCAGTGCTTTTGTGGTGTTGGACACCGCGCCAACCGGTCACTCCATGCTACTGATGGATGCCACCGGCGCCTACCACCGCCAGATGCTGCGCGAGTTTGAAACTCATGGTACGGCTCACTTTGGTGTGGATGCGTTGGGCCGGCTGGTTGCACGATCTGAGTAACAGGCGGTGAGGGCTGAGTGCCGAGCAACCCTTTGTTGGCCGCGACACCCATAATTCTGAATAATCCTCCATCAACACTTTCACTCAGGAAACCTCATGCGAAAAATCGCAGCCCTGTCATTCGCTCTTGTCGTTTTTTCCTCCTTTGCCCAAGCACAGCCCCTAGCGCAATCAAAGACAGTCCACGCCAATATGGACCATGCTGCGCACATGAAAATGATGGCAGAGACCGAACGACAAGCAGAAGTCTCCGAGCTTGGTAAAGACGTGATGCCCTTCAGCTTGAATGGCACGACCCACATTTTCACGAAGAATGCGCAAGGCGGCACTCAACGGGTGGTCGTCAAGAATTCTTCAGACATTGCCCAAGTGATTTTGATTCGTCAGCACCTTCAGGGCATTCGTGAACAGTTCCTGAAAGGTGACTACTCAGCACCGAGTCACATTCATGGGCAAGACATGCCGGGTCTCGCTGAATTGAGGGGCGCCAAGACCGGAAAAATCGCCATTGCCTATAGGGACATCAAAGGTGGTGCTCAGCTGTCCTACCAAACTTCAGATGCGACTTTTGTCGCCGCACTGCACAAATGGTTTGATGCGCAGCTCTCTGACCATGGAAAAGATGCTGTCGCAGGGCATGCGCACCATTGAGTATTGAAACGTCAACCCGCGCGTCAATGGCGGATTGACTTAGCGTTTCTGGGCAACAAATCCGATCAAAGCGGACGTCCCTTTGTGGGCCGCACCCTCATCAACTTCAGCGGTGTAGGTTTTAATGTCCAGCACGCTGTAGTTTGAAAAGGCAGACAGCAGCAGCTCATCGTCATACAGATGATCGAGTTCTCCGGGACCCCCTGTTTTGTACTGAAGCTGGTCTTTGCCATAGCCATGGATGAGCAAAATACCACCGGGTTTGAGGGCTTGATCCATCTTGGCAAACAGCGCCGACCTTGACGCTGGGTCCAAAAATTGAAAGAAGACGCCCACCACGTTGTCGTACCGATGCGGTGCCCAGTCGAAAGATTCCCAATCACTGCAGTGATAGTTCACCTTGACGCCGTGCTTGTCGGCCAACTGCTGAGCCTTCTGAATCGCCACAGGTGAAAAGTCAAAGGCGTCCACATCCAAGCCTTGCTTGGCCAGCCAGACGCTGTTGCGGCCTTCGCCGTCTGCCAGCGCCAAAGTCTTGCCCGCTTTCAGACTCGGCGTCATCTCAGCCAAGTAAGCATTCGGCGACTCTCCGAACAGATAGCCCTCCGCAGAAAAGCGTGAGTTCCAGCGGGCCAGTGGGTTGATGAATGTCGTCATGATTGTCAAAGTAAGTTGATTGGGATTTTGAGGTAGCTCACACCGTTGTCCTCGGCTGGTGGCAGGTGGCCGGCCCGCACGTTAGTCTGTACGGCAGGCAAGATCAGCACGGGCATGGCCAGCGTCTTGTCGCGTGCAGTGCGCAGGGTCACGAACTCAGCCTCAGTGACGCCGTCATGCACGTGAATATTGCCGGCACGTTGCAGTGCCACGGTCGTTTCCCAAACGGGCTCGCGGTCATTCGGCGGGTAATCGTGGCACAGGTGCAAGCGTGTTTCAGGGGGCAAGGCCAACACCTTTTGGATGGACTGGTACAGCGCAGCCGCGTCACCACCGGGAAAGTCGCAACGGGCTGTGCCGTAGTCAGGCATGAACAAGGTGTCACCAACAAAAGCGTCTTCGCCAACCAGGTAAGTCAGGCAGGCCGGGGTGTGGCCGGGGGTGTGCATCACGCTCACAGCCATGTCGCCGATGTTGAACACTTGCCCGTCTTCAAACAGATGGTCGAACTCAGTGCCATCGGTGTTCATGTCTTTGGCGTTGAAGACTTTTTTGAAGACCGCTTGCACCGTGCAAATATGCCGCCCGATGCCAATGCCGCCACCCAGTTGATTTTGCAGATAGGGCGCGGCCGACAAATGGTCGGCGTGCGCGTGGGTTTCCAGCAGCCAATCGACATGAAGGCCGGCTTGCTTGACGAACGCAATGACTTTGTCGGCGCTGGCGTGTGAGGTACGGCCCGACTTGGGGTCATAGTCCAGCACGCTGTCAATGATGGCAGCACGTTGCGTTGTGGGGTCTGCCACCACATAGGTCACGGTGAATGTCGCAGGGTCAAAGAACGACTGAATGGAAGCTTTTGGCATGGTGGCTGCGGTCTCTGGTGGTGGCACGATCACGACGTGAGTAGGCATCGGGTACACGGTATCGAAAGCCAACCAAGTCGGCTGTCGATACCGTGTGCCCGATGCTCACTATAAAGCTTGAATCAATCTTTCAGCTGCATCGCCACCAGCGAGACAACGCTTTCAATTTTCACCGGCCACTGATCTTTTTCGGCGCCGGCCATCAGGTTCAAGCGACAACTGCCGCAGGCCACCGCAACGGTGTCTGCGCCTGTGGCGTTGATCTGCTCGCGTTTGATTTCCCAAGCCTTGTAGCGCAGACCTTCCGCGCGGTTGATGAGAAAGGCGCCGGCACCGCCGCCGCAACACCAGTTGGTCTCAGCGGTCGGTGTGGTGTCGGTGAAGTCCACGCCCAAGGCTTTGAGGGCGGCACGCGGTTCTTTGACCACACCGCCATGGCGCGCCAGCTTGCAGGCGTCGTGGTAAGTGATGCGGCGGGTCGGGTCACCGGGCGAGAGCTGCAAGCGGCCATTTGAAATTTGTTGGCCAACATACTCCGACACGGCCATGACTTCAAACGGCAGCGCTTGTCCGTCGTCCAGACGTGCGTCCCACCGCAGGGCAGGGTAAGCATGACCGCACTCGGGCACCAACACGGTCTTCGCGCCAATTGCCAAGGCCTCAGCAATTAAGCGTCGACTGGCTTCTTTTTGCAGGGTTTCGCTACCGGCCAGCAGCCCAAAGTTCGCGCCCTCAAAGCCTGCGCTTCTGAGCGTCCACTTGACGCCCAAGTGGTTCAAGATTTTGGCGGTTGCCATCAGCGCATCTTGGTAAAGCAAGATGTCGATGACCGAGGTGACCATCATCACATCGGCTTGTGGCTCGTCCAGTGGCATGTGAATGCCCTGGCTCCGCATGCTCTCAACCGCTTGCACCAACTCGGTAGCGCCGACACCGAACACAGTGCCCCGACCTGCTTGCTCTTGGGCTACGGCCAGCAGTTCGAGTGGCGCTAAGCCGGCTTCAAACAAGACTTCACGCATCACATTGACGCCCCGCGCAATGTTCACGCCCATGGGGCAAATCATGCTGCAGCGGCCGCATTCTGTGCAGGCGTCGTACACCAATGGCTGCCACTCTTTGAGATCGTCGACGGTGATGTCGGGTGTGAACAGGCGTTTGATCGGCGCGAAAGCAGAGGTCTCGCGCGCATGCACGCGGCGCAGCAAGTCGAGCTTACGGCTCGGGCTGTATTGCGGGTCTTGCGTGCTTTGGTAAAAGTGACAGGCCTCGCTGCAATAGCCGCAGTTGACACAGGCTTCAAGGTCTAAAGCCAAGCCGCGGTCCATCTTGATACGGATGACTTTCTTGGCCCGTGCCAAGCGTTCGTCGTCCGTCAGAGTCTCCGGTTGTGCCATCTCCGGAAGATGGTGAATGGCTTCCAGAAAGCCATGAAAAACATCCATATTGATCATGAGCGAATTCCCCGGCGGCCAAAAAATGTGGCCAGTTGCATGCGTGTTGGCAAGGCCCAAAAAGCATGCATCAGCTTGCCAAACGGAAACCACATCAGCAGCAGCTCCAACGAGAACAAATGCAGGGCGAGTGGGCCACGGTAGAGCACGTGGTCGCGCAGCAACGTCACAGCAGACGACTCATTCAGAACCGCCATGCCGGTGATGACGGGCAGAAAAGTGACGGTCCAAGTGATGAAGTCGTCTGCTTTTGAAATGCGTTGGAGCACCGAGTCAGTGAGTCTGAACAACAACGCCAGCAGCAAGGAGATGATCGTCAGCGCCGCAGCAGCGTACATCACCATGTCGGGCAACGCCGGCCACCGCAAACCGGTCAGCCAATGGACAAAGGCGATGTGCGGCGCGTAGCCAAAAAAAATGACCGCCAGACCCAAGTGGAAAACATAGGGGTTGATGGTGACCAAAGTGGCGCTAGGGTGAAAGCCGCCTTTGGGCACCGTGCGCTGTAAGGCAGAGCGCAATGCAGCTGCTTTGCCAAAAGCCTGCCGGGCGGGCGATGGTGGAGCCTTCGCGCTGGGCATACGCCAGAGCGAAAACAATTGCCATGACACGCCAAGCAAAAAGACGGCGATGGACAACCACAACAGCGGCCCCCGGACAAGATCTAAAAAATCCATGTTGAACACCTGAGCGTTGTTCTGTCAGACGCGCCTGACAGATGGCAGAGCGTAGGTCTTTGGCCTCAGGTGGCTATTGATCTATCGCAAGGACTTGTCAGCCTTGCGGTCAGCTGTTCAGGGCTGCAACGCGTCGTTGATGACTTTTAAGCGTTGCGTGTCGAGTTTCCCCACCAGCGCGTCCAGCCGCAAGCGACTTTGCAGCGTGTCTATGCGTGCTTGCAGCAGGGCGAGGTCGGCGGCGCTGGCGTCGTTTTCTGCGTTCAGCAAATCGAGCGTGGTGCGGTCTCCGACTTGGCGGCCGATGCGCGTGGCATCCAACCGGGCTTGCTGGGCGGTCACGGCTTCATCCAAAGCCACGAGGCGGGCCTGGCCGCTTTGCAGTGCCAGCCAGGCAGCGCGTGTGAACTGCCCGACCTGCAGGCGCGTGCGCTCGACTTCGGCGCGGGCTTTGTCTTCAAGTCGCAGCGCTTCTTCTTGTTTGGCGCTGCGCCAACCGCCGGTATAGAGAGGCACATTCAAAGACACGCCAATCATTTGCTGGCTTTGGGTGTTGCTGGCCGAGCCAAAGTCGCCGCTGCCGCTGAGCCGGTCGCGCGTCGCTTGCGCGATCAAGTCCAGCGTGGGCGAGGCTGCCCCGCTGTGTTTGCGAACTTCTTC
>CANFXC010000026.1 GCA_947450765.1 Comamonadaceae bacterium
ATCCGTCATGAACGCCGTCCTCCAACCCAGAGAAGTCCGACTCGAAGCCATGACCACGCCTTGGCTGGAGCAAGTTGCACGCATCGAAAAAAGCGCTTATCCCCACCCTTGGCTGTCAGGCAATTTTGCGGATTCGCTGACGGCGGGTTACCCGTGTCAGATGCTGCTGGCCGATGCGGCGAACGGCAGCGAGCCCGAACTGCTCGGCTACTTTGTGGCCATGAAAGGTGTCGACGAAGTGCACCTGCTCAACATCACGGTGGCGCCGATGTACCAGGGCCAGGGCTTTGCCCGGCTGCTGCTGGACGCGCTGTGCCTGTGGTCACGCGGGCAGGGCGCCGACTGGTTGTGGCTGGAGGTGCGCATCAGCAACACGCGGGCGCGGCAAATCTACGAACATTGCGGATTCAAGCATGTCGGCACGCGCCGCAACTATTACCCGCTGAGCGCTTTCGAACGCGAAGACGCGATCGTCATGAGTCTGGCATTGTGAAAGCCCCAACATGAGCCTGGACCTCGACAAACGCCAACGCGCGATGCTGCGCGAAATGGGCATCCGTCTGTGGCAACCGCAAGCGGTCGCCGCTGAAGTGCCTGGTGTGGTGGCGCCGCCTGACGCAGCAAAAGTCTCTGTGAACGCACCTGTATCACCGCTGACTTCAGCGGCGCCACCGACTTCGGCAGCTGCGGTCGCACCGGCCCGGCCCAACACAGCAACGCCGCCATCATCCAACGCTGCCCATGCGACTGCCGGCAACAGCGCATGGACGCTCGGCGAAGCGCGCGTGCTTTACGCTAAACCAGTGACCGATAACGGCCAAACCGCCGTCCTCGGCGCGGCAGCACGCTGGCTGTTGTTGATCGAAACGCCACCGGGCGCCGCCGAGGCCGATCCACTGTCAGGTGACGCCGGCAAACTGCTCGACAACATGTTGCGCGCGGCCGGACTCCACCAAAGCGCCCGCGCGGTGTGTGTGCCGCTGTCGCGTCGCGCTGATGCGGCGACTGCTGGCAACGCCGCGCCACTGGATTCAGCGCTGGCCGAACTGCTCAAGGCTGAAAAACCTGATGTCATCCTCATCATGGGACGACTGGCAGCGCAGGCGCTGCTGCAGTCAACTGAGCCGCTGGGCAAGCTGCGCGGACGCACCCATCAACTCGCAGGCGTTGCGGCGGTGGTCACCTACGACGCCGCGTATCTGCTGCGCAGCCTGCCCGACAAGGCCAAAGCCTGGGACGATCTGTGCCGGGCGCAACACATCGCGCAGCAGACGGGTTCAGCGGCTTAATCGGTCTTAGGGCGGCCGGGCATGAGCACTGAGCCAATCGCCACCACCATCAGCACCACGGCGGCCCAGTCTTGCCAGTTCAGCACTTCGCCCAAGCCGATAGCACCCGCAAAAACGCCCAAAATCGGAATCATCATCACGCTCAAAGTCGAGGCGACTGGCGGCAGACTGCGTGCCAAAAAAGTCCACGCAGCATTCGCAAATCCGAAGATCAGCACGGCGTTGTAGAGAATTGTTAGCCACACCACCGTTGTCGGCGCTTTCCATTGCGGCATTTCAAATGCCACGCTCAGGCCGGTCATCACCAGTGTCGTCAGCACAGTCATCCAAAATGAAATCGTCAACGCAGCAACGGGCAGGGTGGTTTTGCGTAGCTGCTGCGTACCCAGCGCCCACGTGGCCGCCGCCGCCAAAGCCAGCAGCACACCGACTGGCCGACCTGACAAATTGGTCAATTCATGCCACAGCAACAGCGAAACGCCAATCCCCGCAGCAGCCACACCCAGCCAGTTGCGCGCCCGCAGCCGGTGGCCAAAAAACCAAGCCCCGATCAAAGCTGAAAAAATCGGCATGGTGTAACCCAAAATCGCCGCCCGCCCGCTGCTCAGGCTTTGAATGGCCAACATCATGAGCGTATGCCAGACGAGCATGTTGACAACGGTCAGCCACAACAACTCGCGATAACGCTCACGCGGAATATGAAAGGGCACCTTCAGACAAAACATCGCCAGCGCCAACACCGGTAAGCCCAGCCACATTGAAATGACGCGAAAAGTCAACGGCGGAAAGTCCGTCACGCCCAGCTTCATGATGGGCCAGTTGAAGCCCCAGGCCAGCGTCAGAAAGACGAGAAGTATGAGTTGCCGTTGGGTCAGTTGCATGGGCCGATTCAGGTTGATAACGCAAAAGGCTGATCCTAACGCCGATGCCGGGCAGCCCCTTCTTACAATACCCGCATGACATTTCTCGACATGCTTGATGCCGCCTCACGCCAGAACCAATCCATGCTGTGTGTGGGGCTGGACCCGGAACCCACGCGCTTCCCAGGCAAGCTCAAGGGCGATGCCAACAAAATTTACGACTTTTGTGCCGCCATCGTCGATGCCACGGCCGATCTCGTGGTGTCCTTCAAACCGCAAATTGCTTACTTTGCCGCCCACCGCGCCGAAGGTCAGTTGGAGCGCCTGATGGAGCACATGCGACGCGTCGCGCCGCAGGTGCCTATCATTCTGGACGCCAAGCGCGGCGACATCGGCAGCACCGCGCAGCAGTACGCGATTGAGGCCTTCGAGCGCTACGGCGCTGACGCCGTCACCCTGTCACCCTTCATGGGTTTTGACTCGGTCGCACCCTATTTAAAGTACGAAGGCAAGGGCGCGTTTTTGCTGTGCCGCACCTCGAACCCCGGCGGTGACGATTTGCAAAATCAGCGCCTCGCCTCGATTGAAGGCCAACCGCTGCTCTATGAACATGTAGCGCGTCTGGCCCAAGGCCCGTGGAACCTCAACGGCCAACTCGGGCTGGTGGTTGGCGCCACGTACCCGGCCGAAATCGAACGCGTGCGGCAAGTCGCCCCCACGCTGCCGCTGCTGATTCCCGGCGTCGGCGCCCAAGGCGGTGACGCCGTGGCCACCGTGCGCGCTGGCTACAAAGCGGGTGCGCCCATCATCGTCAATTCATCGCGGGCGATTTTGTACGCATCGTCGGGTGACGACTTTGCCGAAGCCGCAAGGCGCGAAGCCATCAAGACGCGGGATGTGTTGCAAGCCGCAAAACAAGACAGCGCCCATTAAGTCCCAGCGCACGATTCCCAAGGCGCCGGACTGTCCCCGTTTGCGCCAAAGCCCTGCGCGATCATGGCCCTGAGCCACTGGTGACCCGGGTCCCGGTGCAAACGGGCGTGCCAGAACTGGTGAATTGCGCTGCCTTGCACGGCCAGTGGCAAGGCGCAGGTGGTCAGACCAAAGGGGCGCGTCACTCGCTGCGCGAAGCGTTCCGGAACCATGGCGATCAAATCCGAATGGCTCAGCAGATCGCCCAGTGCGGCATAGTGCGGCACGGTCAGGCGTATGCGGCGCTGCAGACCCTGGCGATCCAGCGCTTCATCGACCCTGCCGTGGCCCGTGCCTGCGGCCAGTACCCGCACATGTGATGCAGATGCAAATTCCGCAAGATCCAGCGTTGCGCGTTGAGCCAAGGGATGGGCCTGTCGCAGCAGACACACATAGTCTTGACGAAACAATGCTTGCTGAAAAAACCCGGCCTGAAGTTGCGGCAACAAGCCCAACGCCAGGTCAACACGGCCTGCGGCCATATCATCTTTCAGGCTGTCACGGGCGACCGGCACCACGTTCAAGGTAACCCCCGGAGCGTGTTGGTCGAGCAAGTCCATCAGCACCGGCAAAAAGTACATTTCACCGACATCGGTCATGGCCAGGCTGAAGCTGCGCGTGCTGCTGACCGGCTCAAAACTGCTGCGTGCATTCAATGCCAGATGCAGCGCGTCCAGCGCTTGCGCCACCGGCTCGGCCAGTTGCAAGGCAAACGGGGTCGGCTGCATGCCTTGCTGGGTTCGCAAAAAAAGATCATCGCCCAAGGTCAGCCGCAAGCGCTTGAGCGCGCTGCTGACCGCCGGCTGGCTCATGCCCAGCGACCGCGCCACGCCAGAGACGCGCTGCTCCCGTAGCAGGTGCTGAAAAACCAGCAAGAGGTTCAAGTCGATCTGAGACAGTTGCATGGGACGGCCTGCATTATTTGAAAATCAAATAGAGTGTATCGACCTGCTTCGATTTACGAATTTAAGAAGCTGGCGGATGATTCTCGCTATAAATACAAGGAGACATCGCATGAGCCTGAGTCCTGCTGCACAGCCCATTCATTGGGAAAAGGGCGACACCAGTCGCATCCCTTTCGGCGTTTACACCGACGAGCAACGCCACAAAAAAGAACTTGAGCGATTTTTCTACAAAGCGCATTGGTGCTACGTCGGATTGGAGGCTGAAATTCCCAATTCAGGCGACTTCAAGCGGACCGTGATTGGTGAGCGCTCGGTCATCATGACGCGTGCCAATGACGGCCAGATCCATGTGGTCGAGAACGTTTGCGCGCACCGTGGCATGCAGTTTTGTCGCGAACGGCACGGCAACAAAAAAGGCTTTGTCTGCCCTTATCACCAGTGGAGCTACACGCTCAAAGGCGACTTGCAAGGCGTGCCTTTTCGTCGGGGCGTGCGGCAAGACGGCAAGGTCAATGGCGGTATGCCGGCCGACTTTGAACCCAAAGAGCACGGCCTGACGGCGCTCAAAGTCGCGGTGCGTGGCGGCGTGGTCTTTGCGTCCTTTGATCATGATGTCGAGTCGCTAGAAGACTTCATGGGGCCGACCATCCTGGGCTACTTCGATCGGCTCTTCAATGGCCGGAAGCTGGTCATCCTCGGCTACAACCGGCAACGCATTCCAGGCAACTGGAAGCTGATGCAGGAAAACATCAAAGACCCTTATCACCCTGGTTTGCTGCACACATGGTTTGTGACTTTTGGGCTCTGGCGGGCTGACAACAAGTCGGAGTTGCGCA
The DNA here is from genome assembly GCA_947450765.1 of Comamonadaceae bacterium. Taxonomy (GTDB): domain Bacteria; phylum Pseudomonadota; class Gammaproteobacteria; order Burkholderiales; family Burkholderiaceae_C; genus Polaromonas. The sequence continues at coordinate 4,863 of CANFXC010000026.1, forward strand.
TGGATGCACACCACCGGCATGCGGCCATGGTGTCCACCCGCGGAAGCGCTGGCGAGGCGTCGGGTCAAGCCTCGCAAGTGACGCAGGTCAGCAGCTTCAAGGCAAACATGCAGCTGCATGACCCGAGCTTTCTGGACATCGTTCCCGAGGCTTGGTGGGATGGGCCCACAGCGGTGATGATGACGCTGTTTCCGAGCGTTATTTTTCAGCAGCAAGTCAATAGCGTGTCGACGCGTCACATTCAGCCTGACGGCCACGGCGCGTTTGATTTTGTCTGGACGCATTTTGGTTTTGACGACGACACGCCCGAGATGCAGGAGCGCCGCTTGCGTCAGGCCAATCTGTTTGGCCCCGCCGGTTTTGTCTCGGCCGACGACGGCGAGGTGATTGAGTTTTCGCAGCAAGCCTTTGAGAGCAAACCGCAGCACCGCGCGCTGGCCGAGTTGGGTGGCCGCGAGGTCGGCGAAACCGACCACATGGTCACCGAAACCCTGATCCGCGGCATGTACGCCTACTGGCGCAAAGTGATGGAGGAGTGAGCATGATCAACTTTGAAACGCACTTGGCACTGACCCGCTTGTATGCCGACTACGCATTGGCCGTGGACAGCGGTCAGTGGGATTTGTGGCCTGAATTTTTCATGGACGATGGTGTCTACAAATTGCAAGCACGCGAAAACCACGAGCGCGGTTTTCCGCTGGCCACGCTGTCGTTTACCAGCAAGGGCATGCTCAAGGACCGCGTCTACGGCATCCAGGAAACACTGTTCCATGACCCGTATTACCAGCGCCATGTGGTCGGTGCGCCGGTGGTGCGGCGCGTGGAAGCCGGCCGGATTCACAGCGAAGCCAATTACGCCGTGTTTCGCACCAAGCTCGACAAGCCGAGCACAGTCTTCAATGTCGGGCGCTACATCGACACCATCGTGCAGACACCGGATGGTTTGAAGTTCGCCGAGCGCTTGGTGGTCTATGACAGCGAAATGATCCCCAACGCCATCATTTACCCGATCTGAAAAAGCACCGGCGCGGGCGAGCGGCGGCCCCGTCAGACGTCCAGCCCAGCGCCTGAAAAAAGACCCACCATGCTGTTGCGCAGCCAGATGTTGCCAGCATCGGCGTTGAAGCGCTCATGCCAATGCTGCTTGACTTTGTACGGCGGCAAGGGCACCGGCGGTTCCAGCAGCTGAACCTTTTCCTGTGAGGCCAAGGCGACGCCCAACAAGCGCGGCACGATGACCAGAAACTCGGTCTGCGCGACGATGCGGGCGACCCCCAAAAAGCTCGGCAAACGCAAGACCACACGCCGCTCCAGCTTGTGGCGGGCCAACACTTTGTCGACGATGGAATGGCCGGTGCCCGACGCGGTGACCAAGATGTGGCCTTCGGCCAAAAACGCGCGCGGTGTCAGCTTGGAGCGGATGCGTGGGTGATCGCTGGCGGCCAGGCAGACGAAATTTTGCGCAAACAAGGCCTGCTGATAAAAGCCCGCCTCAAGATCCGGCGTGAAGCCAACAGCGAGATCGATGTCGCCGGATTCGAGTCGACGCCGGCTGTCAGCGGACATCTTGTCCGCCTTCAAAGTCAGGCCTGGCGCGGACTGTTGCAGGTGGTTGATCAGCCGCGGCAGCAGAACCATCTCGCTGATGTCGGTCATGCAGATGCAGAACTCCCTCTCGGCCTGTTGTGGCGAAAAGACGCCGCCCTGGCCACGGGCTTTTTCGATGCGCAGCAAAGCCTCTTGCAGGTCGGGGTAAATGCTTTGCGCCTTGGGCGTGGGTTCCATGCCGGCCGAGGTGCGCGTGAACAGCCGGTCGTCGAAATGACGGCGCAGTTTGCCCAGCATGATGCTGGCGCTGGCTTGCTCAATGCCCAGCCGCAGGGCCGCACGCGAGACGCTCTGCGTTTTATAGATCTCGACAAAGACGCCGAGCCACTCCAGATCCAGTTTGGCCATGCACCACTATATCAAAACGACATGCAAAGTATTTCATATACGGCGTTGACGCCATAGTCTATTGCAACGACAGTCTTGGATAGTTCAAATAATGAGGAGACGTTGATGAGCACTCAACCCAAAAATACGCTGCCAGTGCTGGTGGCTGGCGGCGGCATCGGCGGTCTGGCCGCAGCGCTGGCCTTGACGCGCCAAGGCTTCGACGTGAAGGTCTTGGAGCAAGCTTCTGCCTTGGGTGAAATCGGCGCGGGCTTGCAAGTCGGACCCAACGGCTTTGCCGCTTTTGACGCCTTGGGCGTTGGCGAGATCGCCCGCAGCAAAGCGGTCTACACCGACTTCATGGTCATGCACGACGCGCTCAACGAATACCAGGTCGGCCACATCCCCACGGGCGAAGCCTTCCTGAAACGTTTTGGCAACCCCTACGCGGTGATCCACCGCGCCGATGCGCACATGGCCTTGCTGGATGGCGCCAAGGCCTCGGACCGCATTGAAATATCCACCGGGACGCAGGTCCAAAGGATTGAGCAAGACGACGCTGGCGTCACTGTTTTTGACGGCCAAGGCGGCCAGCACCACGGCATCGCGTTGATCGGTGCAGACGGTGTCAAATCGGCTGTTCGCCGCCAGTATGTGGGCGACGAGGCACGCGTTTCGGGGCATGTGGTTTACCGCGCTGTCGTCGACAAAAAAGACTTTCCGGTGGACCTGCAATGGAACGCCGCGTCGATTTGGGTCGGCCCGAATTGCCACTTGGTGCATTACCCGCTGCGCGGCGGCGAGCAGTACAACGTGGTCGTCACCTTTCACAGCCGCGACAAAGAAGAGTGGAGCGTGCGCCTAGGCAGCCGTGAAGAAGTACTGAGCTACTTTGACGGCATTTGCCCGAAGGCCCGGCAGCTGATTGAGCTACCGAAAGACTGGTCGCGCTGGGCCACGGCCGACCGCGAACCGATCGGGCAGTGGAACTTCGGTCGCGTCACGCTGCTGGGTGATGCCGCTCATGCCACGCTGCAATACTTGGCCCAAGGCGCTTGCATGGCCATGGAGGATGCTGTTACCTTAGGCGAAGCCCTGCGCGTCAACGACAACGACTTTGACAAAGCTTTTGCCTTGTACCAGCGCTGCCGCGTCGCCCGTACCGCCCGCATCGTTTTGTCAGCCCGCGAGATGGGCCGTATCTTTCACGCCAAAGGGGTCGAGCGACTGGTACGCAATGAGCTTTGGAAAAACCGCACGCCCGAGCGTTTTTATGATGCCATGGAGTGGCTCTACGGCTGGAATCTCGACAACTGCCTCAGCGCTTAATCAACATTCATCAACGATATGGAAACACCACATGACAACTTTTAAACAACCTCTACTCGCCAAAGCCACTTTTTGGGCAGCTTCGCTGGCCTCTTTATTAACGTCTTTGTGCGTGCCGGCTCTGGCACAAACCGCCAGCAGCTTCCCGACCAAACCGGTCACCATCGTCACCGCATTTGCGGCAGGCAGTGGCCCGGATGCAGTGCTGCGCCAAGTCTCTGAAAAACTCTCCAAACTGTGGAATCAGCCCGTCCTGATCAACAACAAACCTGGCGGCGGCGGCTTCATCGCCATCGAAGCGACGCAACGCGTTGCGGCCGACGGCTACACCTTGATCCAACTCGACAGCGAGCACTTGGCTGCATTGCCGCATCTGTACAAATCCAAAGGCTATGTGACGCTGAACAATTTTGACCCGGTCGCCCCGCTGTTCAGAACGCCGTTTCTCGTCGCCGTGGCCACCGACTCCAAGTGGCAGAACATGAAAGACCTGATCAACGCCGCCAAAGTTGCGCCGAACACCGTGAGCTATGGCTCTTGGGGCGTCGGCAGCCCCGGTCATCTGGGCGGCGAACACCTGTCGCTGTTGACCAACACCGAGATGAGCCACGTGGCGTTTCGCGAAGTCTCGCAACTCTTCACCTCCGTGGGTGCCGGTGACGTTCAGTGGAGCTTCGCCAGCTTGCCTTCCAGCCAAGGCATCTTTAAGGCCGGCAAGCTGCGCTACATCGCCATTGCTGCGGCTAAACGCATCCCGCAAATGCCAGACGTTCCGACCGTGGCCGAAGCGGGAGGTCCGGCCGGTTTTGAAGTCAATTCATTCGTCTCTCTGCTGGCCCCCAAAGGCATTGCCAACGACGTCAAGGCCAAGATTCATGCCGACGTGCTGAAGGTTTTGGCCGACCCCGAGGTGAAAGCCCGCTTCAACACTTTTGCCTTCGAGACCCTCAACTGGACGCCCGAAGAGATGCGTAAAAACGCAGAAATCAAAAGCAAAATTTACGCAGAGTTGGTCAAACGCAAAAACATCAGTCTGGATTGAAAACACCATGAACGAACTTGGACGTCTCGAAGACCTGCCCACCGACTATGTCGCCGCGCTCACAGCGCAGAACCTGGTGCCGTTGTGGCCCAGCCTGCGCGGGGTGTTGCCACCCGGCAAGCCCATCCCGAGAACCCGCGCCACACACTGGCCGTATGCCGCCATCCGGCCCTTGCTGATCCAAGCCGGCGAGCTCACACCCATCGAAAAGGCCGAACGCCGCGTGCTGGTGCTGGCCAACCCGGGCCATGGCTTGGACAAAATGCAGGCCAGCGCCGCCATGTACCTGGGCATGCAGCTGCTGCTGCCGGGTGAATGGGCACCAGCGCATCGCCACACGCCCAACGCTGTGCGCATGGTGGTCGAGGGCGAAGGCGCTTGGTCGACTGTCGATGGTGAAAAATGTCCGATGCTGCGCGGTGACTTGATACTCACGCCGACAGGTCTGTGGCACGAGCATGGACACGACGGCAAAGTCCCGGTGATCTGGCTCGACGTGCTGGACCTGCCACTGGTCTATTACATGGAGACGAGTTACCACGTCAACGGTGGCCGCCAAGAAGTCACGCCCGGCCATGCCGAGCGTTCATACGCCCGTGGCGGCCTGCTGCCCACTCCGGTGTTTGAGCGCTCCAACAAGGCTTACCCGATGCTGCGTTACCCCTGGTCGGATGCTCGGGCAGCGCTCGAGTCGCTCGCGGCCAACCAGCCGCCAGAGCAAGCAGTACAAATCACGTACGCCAATCCGCAGACCGGTGCGCACGCAGAAAACATCTTGGGTTTTTATGCCCTGATGCTGCGCCCGGGCCAAACCCTGACACTGCCCACACGCAGTCCGGCGATGGTGCTTCACGTCATCGAAGGCGGCGCCCAAGTGCAAGTGGCAGAGCAAAACTTTCAACTGGCCGAGGCCGACACTTGCTGCGCACCCGGCTACACGCCGGTGACTTTGAGCAACACCTCCACCACTGACGCTGCTTTCATCTTTATCGCTGACGAGACACCGCTGCACCAGAAGCTCGGCGTCTACGAAACACGCCCCTGATTTTTGTTTCTCAATAGGACTTTCACGATGACCACCAGCTACCTCTGGACACCGCCAGCCGTTCAATCTCTGCCCGTGCGAGGCAGCACCGAACGTCTGCCGATCAACCGCATCTTCTGTGTCGGCCGTAACTACCACGCACATGCCATCGAGATGGGCAAACCAGTCGACAAGTCGATTGAGCGTCCGTTCTACTTCAACAAGTCACCACAGACCTTGGTGCAGAGCGGCGCCACCGTGGCGTATCCGCCAGAAACCACCAATTACCACTATGAGATGGAGCTGGTTCTGGTCGTCGGCAAGCCCGGCTTTCGGGTCAAAGCCGAAGATGCACACACGATTATTTACGGCTACGCCTGCGGCTTGGACATGACGCGGCGCGACCTGCAACTCATCGCCCGTGACAAAGGCCGTCCCTGGGATTTGGGCAAAGACTTTGAGCAGTCGTCGGTGGTCTCGGAAGTCGTGCCGATGCCCGGCGTGGTGATTGAGAACGCAGCGCTGGAACTGACGGTGAACGGCCAGCCGCGCCAAAAGTCAGACCTGAACAAGCTGATCTGGAACATCCGCGAACAAATCGCTGACCTGTCCTTGTTCTACCACCTCGAACCCGGCGACCTGATCTTCACCGGCACACCCGAAGGCGTCGGCCCGGTGGTGGCGGGTGACCACATCGAAGGCTCTGTCGAAGGCGTAGGCCGCATTTCACTGACCATTGGCGCCGCGGAATAAGTGATGCATCTGCACAGCTTCTTTCGCAGCGGCACCTCGCACCGGCTGCGGATTGCCCTGAACCTCAAAGGTTTGGCTTACAACTATGTCGCCGTGGATTTGCGCCGCGAGGAGCACCTGAGCGACGCGTTTCGCGCGGTGAATCCGCAGGGCATGGTGCCGGCGCTGGAGATTGACGGGCAGATCAAAACGCAATCGCCGGCCATCATCGAATGGCTGGAAGAGTGTTATCCAACACCCGCTTTCCTACCGTCCGATGCCGACGATCGAGCGCATGTGCGGGCATTGGCGGCTATCGTCGGTTGCGACATCCATCCGATCAACAACCGGCGTATTTTGGAAGCGCTGCGCAGTGAATTCGGTACAGACGAGGCAGCCATCAATCGTTGGTGTTCGACTTGGATCACGGCCGGCTTTGATGCGTTTGAGGCCTTGCTGGCCACAGATCAACGGCGGGGGGACTTTTGCTTTGGCGATGCGCCTTCACTGGCGGACATCTACCTGATTCCGCAAGTTGAAAGCGCCCGTCGCTTCAAGGTCGACATGGCGCGCTGGCCGCTCATCAGCGCTATTGACGCAGCTTGCGCACAGATTGACGCTTTTCGACTGGCAGCCCCGGGAAACCAGCCGGACGCGAGCTGAACTAAACCCCCAAGAATCCAGCCAACGCAGCGCTCGCAGCCACCGCAGGGGCTGAACCCTGCAACACCACCAGCCCTTTTTGCAAGACGATGGCGCGGTCGGAATGGGCCAACACCTTGCGGTAGTCACGGTCCACGATCAAGGTGGCGATGCCGCTGGCGCGGATCTGTCCGATCACGCGCCAGATGTCGGCAACGATCAACGGTGCCAGACCTTCGGTGGCTTCGTCCAGAATGATGAGTTCCGGGTGCTGCATCAGCGCGCGGCCGATGGACAGCATTTGCTGCTCACCACCGGACAGCTGTGTACCGAGGTTGCTGAGCCGCTCCTGCAAGCGCGGAAAGGTTTCCAGCACCCGCTCTAGTGACCAGTCGTTGCGTCCATCACGGCCATGCCGGGCGGCCATCACCAAATTTTCTCGCACCGTCAGGTTGGGGAAAACGCCGCGCCCCTCGGGCACATACGCCACACCGAGTCGCGCCACTTCGTGCGGTTTGGCGCGCGAACAATCTTTGCCGAACAGCGTCAAATGGCCATCGCGCTGCGCCACATGACCGAGCAGGCTGCGGATCAATGTGCTTTTGCCCATGCCGTTGCGGCCGAGCAGTCCGATCGTTTCGCCGCGCCCGATCTGCAGGTCGATGCCGTGCAACACATGGCTAGAACCGTACCAAGCATGGATCGCGTGCGCGTCCAGCAACAGATCGACCGAAGCTACCGAAACGTCGTCCGGCTTTATTTCAGCTGCGTGTAGGTTGCTCATGTCAATGCTCTCCGAGATAGGCGGCCTGCACCAGCGGATTGCTGCGTATGGCTGCCGGCGTATCGGTCGCAATCACGCAGCCATTGACCATCACCGTGATGCCGTCAGCGATGCGAAAGATGGCGTCCATGTCATGCTCGACCAGCAAGATGGCATGCCCTTGTTTGAGTTCGGCTAACAAGGTCAGCATGCGCTCAGTTTCTTCGGCGCCCATACCAGCCAGCGGTTCATCGAGCAGCAGCACGTCGGGCGCCGTGGCCAGGCACATGGCGATCTCAAGCTGGCGTTTTTGTCCGTGCGAGAGCAGGCCGGCAGCGCGGTCGAGCAGCGGCGTCAAGCCACTGCGCTCAGCCGCTGCGTGGGCGGCCGCGAGGCTGGCCTCACAGCGCTGTGCATCCTGCCAAAACAGCCACGGCTTTTGGCTCGCGGCCTGTGCGGCCAACCGACAGTTTTCAAGCACTGAGAAGCTTGGGTAAATCGTGTTGCGCTGGTAGCTGCGCCCCAGACCGGCACGGGCGCGCCGCGGCTGAGTCCAGCCGGTCACGTCTTGCCCCATCAACTCGACGCTGCCACTGGACGGCGCGATTTCGCCTGACAAGATATTGATAAGTGTCGACTTGCCCGCACCATTGGTACCGATAACGGCATGCACACTGCCGCGCTCAAGCGCCAGTGAGACCTTGTCGAGTGCCTGCAGACCGCCCCAACGGCGGCTGATCTCATGCCCACGCAGCAGGACGTCGGGAACGCTTTCAGACGGCTTCATGGCGCGCTCCTTCCTCGCCACGGCGACCGGTCAGCCGTGCCTTGAGTTGTCCAGGCAAACCCACCAGACCGCGCGGCAAGAAGACCACGCTGGCGATGATGGTCAAGCCCAAGCCCATATTCCAATGTTTCGCAAAGGCGCCAAAAATGGCTTCGGACTTGAAAAATTCTTGCAGCAGCGCAAAGGCAAACGCGCCTATCAGTGCGCCGCGCAAATCGCCCAGCCCACCCAAAATAATCATGATGAGCACCGCACCCGAAAGGTGCCAGCTCATCATCTCGGGGTTCACATAGCCGTCCTTGATGGCGAACAAAAATCCCGCCAGACCGGCGATGCCGCCAGAGATCACAAAGGCCGCCAGTTTGTACGGGTAGGTCGAAAAGCCGGTGGCCCGCATGCGCTGCTCGTTGACGCGTATGCCAGAGAGCGCCCGGCCAAAGCGCGAGCGCAACAGCACTGCCAAAAAGCCGAAAACAGCCACCAGCGTTGCCAGCGTGAAACCGTACAACACGTGTGCGTTGTCCAGATCCAGCAGTGTGCCCAGCGTCGGTTTGATCATCAGGTAAATGCCGTCTGTCCCACCGCCCAGCGGCGTGTCATGCACCACGTAGTAGGCCATCTGCGCAAAGGCCAGCGTGACCATGATGAAGTAAACACCCTTGGTCCGCAGCGACAACGCACCGACCATCAACGCGTAAACGCTGGCCGCCAGCACGCTGGCCGGCAGCAACCAAGCCAGTGAAGACGCATCGGTTGGCGAAGCCAGCAGCACCGCCGTGTACGCGCCAATGCCAAAGAACGCCGCATGGCCAAAGCACACCAAGCCGGTGGTGCCGACCAGCAACTCCAGGCTGAGCGCAAAGACCGCGAAGATCATGATCTTGGTGACGAGGTCAATGCCGTAGCTGCCGCTGACCAGCGGGTAAAGCCCCAGCGCCACAAACGACGCGATCGCAAATAAATTTTTTGAATTGAACATCGTTCAGCCTGCCTTGAAAAGTCCGTCCGGCTTCCACAGCAGGATCAAAGCCATCAACACATACACCAACACGCCGGCAGCTTCTGGCAGCAACACCTTGCCAAAGGTGTCGACCACGCCGATCAGCAGCGAGGCTAGCAGTGCACCCCGGATCGAGCCAATGCCGCCGATGACCACCACCACAAAACAAATGATGAGCACGCTGTTGCCCATGCCCGGGTAAACCGACGACACCGGCGCGGCCACCATGCCGGCCAACACGGCAATCGCCATGCCGGCGGCAAACACCACCCGGTATAAAAATTTAATATCAATCCCGAGAGACTGCACCATCTCGCGGTTCGTGCTACCGGCGCGAATCATCATGCCCAAGCGCGTACGCGTGAACACAAGGTACATGCCGAGCGCCAACACCAAACAAACCGCCGATACAAACAGGCGGTACACCGGGTAGGTCATCACGTCGCCCAAGGCCAGCGTGCCGGACAGCATCGCCGGCACGTCAACGCCATGCACATCGTCACCCACCAATAGGCTGCGCAGCTCTTCAAAGACCAGAATCAAACCGTAGGTCATGAGCACCTGCTGCAGGTGTTCGCGGTCGTACAAAAAACTGTAAAAAGCCCACTCCAGTAAGTAGCCCAGAATCACCGCCAGCACCAGCCCCACGAACAGGGTCGCAAAAAATCCGCCGCCAAACGTCATCGCCACAAACGGTGCCAGCGCGTACGCCATGTAGGCGCCGATCATGTAAAAACTACCATGCGCCAAGTTGATGACGCCCATGATCCCGAAGATCAGCGTCAAGCCCGAGGCCACCAGAAACAGCAACAAGCCGTATTGCAATGCGTTCAGGCACTGGATCAAAAATATGGACAAATCCATGTAAAAACCTTTGGGCAGAGCCACACCCGACCGGCCACCACAAGGGCGTCGGCTGGTGAGCTCGTTGGACGGATGCTGAGACGCTAGCGCTGATTAAAGCCGGCAGCCACGGCCGGGGTCAGACAGACCTTTGCTGGCAATGCCAATCATCTTGTTTTCTTTGCCGGACACTTGGCGCAAGTAAAAATCTTGCACCGGGTTATTTGACTTGGAAATGGTGAAAGGGCCGCGTGGGCTGTCAATTTTGGTTTTGTGCAGGGCCGCTGCAAACTCGGCTTTCTTGCTCACGTCGCCTTTGACTGCACTCAAGCCGATGCCGAGCATTTGTCCGGCGTCATAGCCTTGAACGGCGTAAACGTCAGGCTGCATTTTGTAGGCCTTGGCGTAGCTCAGGCGAAAGGCGTTGTCGCGCGGCGTGTTCAAACTGTCGGCATAGTGCAGCGCCGTCAGCAGGCCGTCGGCGTCAGCCCCTTGGGCTTCCAGCGTACCGTCAGTCAGAAAGCCTGAACCGTACAGCGGAATGGTTTTCTTCAATCCGGCCGCCGCATAGTCTTTGACGAATTTCACCGCGCCACCGCCGGCAAAGAAGGTGTAGACCGCATCCGGTTTGCTGGCGGCGATGTCGGTCAGCAAGGATTGAAACTCGACGCCAGGGAAAGGCAGGCTGAGCTCCTTGACGACTTTGCCGCCGCCTTTCTCAAAGGCTTCCTTGAAACCCTTCACGGACTCGTCGCCGGCAGCGTATTTCCAAGTGATGGTGACGACTTTTTTATGGCCTTTTTTGGCCACGACTTCGCCCATGGCGTAGCCGGGTTGCCAGTTGGAAAAAGAGCTTCGGAAAATATTGACGGCACACATCGGACCCGTCACAGCGTCAGCGCCGGCGTTGGGAACAATCAGCAGGGTACCGCTGTCTTTGGCGACCTTGGCCATGGCCATGGCCACACCGGAGTGAACGGTGCCGATCAGCACGTCGACGTTGTCACGCTTGATCAGTTTGTTGACGTTGTCGGTCGCCTTGGCGGGGTCCGACTCGTCGTCGACTTTGAAGAACTCAATCTCACGACCACCCAGCTTGCCGCCATTTTCGGCCACGTACAGGCGAAAACCATTCTCAATCGCCGTGCCCAGCGACGCAAAGGTGCCGGTGTACGGCAGCATCAGGCCGACTTTGAGCTTGGCGGGAGCCTGGGCCAGTGCCGTGCCGGCACTGGCCAGAAGGCTGATAGCGGCGAGAGCAGCCACGAGGGGGCGGCGGGTCATTTGGATGGGTGTCATGTTGTCTCCTTCGGGTGGTTTTTAGTTAGCGGTGTCAATAAAAATGATGATGGTCGAAAAATTCTTCAATGCGCGAGATCAGCTGCGCTGGCTGATCTCGGTGCGGGGAATGGCCGCATTCTGCCAGTTCCAGCAACTCGGTCTGCGGTACAACTTTAGAGATACCGCGAATTTGCTCAAGTGTGCCGTATTCATCGTCCAAGCCCTGGATCGCCAGCAACGGGCAAGTGATGGCGGCGATGTCCGCTTCGATCGTCCACAAACGAAAAGCCGGATTCAGCCAACTATTGTTCCAGCCCCAAAAGGCTGAATCGGGGTTCGTGTGGTGGCGCGCCAAGCGCTGCCGTAAATCGGTTTCAAGGTAAGCCGTGCGAGCCTTGGCAATGCTGCGAACCGAGATGTCTTCCACCATGATGTGTGGCGCCAAGACCACCGCACCAGCCACGCGATCGGGGAATCGTGCAGCGTACAGCAAAGCGATTGAACCGCCGTCACTGTGGCCTAGCAAGCAAGGCGGGTTCGCAGCGGTGTCCACGCCCAAGGCCACCAGCAAGGCCGGCAAGACTTCATGCGCTTGGCGGTGCATGAAGTCCGGTGCCCAGACTTCATCAGCAGCGCGTGGGGTCGACTGGCCGTAGCCGGGGCGCGAATACACCAACCCGCGGCAGCCCAAGGCCCGACACAAGGTTGGTGGGAAGTCGCGCCACATGGACAGCGAGCCCAGCCCTTCGTGTAAAAACACCAGCAGCGGCGTGTCTGACTTTTCCTCGCCCAGCCATTGGTATTCGATCTGCACAGCCCGACCTGCCCATTCGATCTCGACCATCGATGCGCGCTGACTGGCACGCGAATCAAGGCTCTGGCTCATGCGGATGTCTTGTCCATGTCGCGTAACTTGAAGCGCTGAATTTTGCCGGTCGCGGTCTTCGGCAGTTCCGGCAAAAACTCGATGACTCGCGGATATTTGTAGGGGGCTAAGCGTTCTTTCACAAAGGCCTTGAGTTCATCAGCCGTCACCGTTTGCGCCGACTTGAGCACCACATAGGCCTTGGTTTTGGTCAGACCGTCGGTGTCCGTCATGCCAATGACGGCGGCTTCAAGCACCGCCGGGTGCTGCACCAGCGTGGCTTCGACTTCGAACGGTGAGACATAAATACCGCTGACTTTGAGCATGTCGTCGCTGCGGCCGGAGTAGGTGTAAGTGCCGTCGACGTTGCGCACGTATTTGTCGCCCGTTTTGGTCCAGGCGCCTTGAAAGGTCTCGCGTGTTTTTTCGCGGTTACCCCAGTACAGCAAGGCCGCACTCGGGCCACGCACGAACAGGTCGCCAGTTTCGCCATCAGGCACCGGCAAGCTGTCGTCACCACGCAGCTCGACGTCATAGCCGGGCACCGGCCAGCCGGTGGTGCCGTAGCGCACTTTGCCGGGAACGTTGGACAAATAAATATGCAGCATCTCGGTGGAACCGATGCCATCAATGATCTCCACGCCATAGTGCGCAGTAAAGCGCTGACCCAAATCGGCCGGCAGCGCTTCGCCAGCGGACGACACCAGTCGCAAGGCCACTTCGTTTTTGGCCGGCAGCTTGGCCGAGGCCAGCATGCCCGCAAAGCCGGTGGGCGCGCCAAAAAAGACGGTCGGCTGCTGCTCTCTCCAGCGTTTGAAAGTGGCGTCGGGCGTCGGCCGCTCGGCCATCAAGACCACGGTCGCGCCCACACTCAAGGGAAAGCTCAAACCGTTGCCTAAACCGTAGGCGAAAAAGAGTTTGGCGGCTGAAAAGCAGATGTCTTTTTCCAGCAGACCGAGGATGGGTTTGCCATACAGCTCGGCTGTCCAGTAAGGGTTGGCGTGGGTGTGGGTGGTGCCTTTTGGGCGACCGGTGGAGCCGGACGAATACAGCCAAAAACCGGGATCGTCCGGGCTGGTCGCCGCCGCTTGCGCCAGCGGTGCGCTTTGCTCGATCAAGGCGTCTAAGGAAACTTCGCCATTGTTCAGAGCCGCGGTGGGCCGGGACACAACCACCGCCTGAAGCTCATGCCCACCCTGCGCCATGGCTTGGCGCAAATTGGGCAGCAGTGCGTCAGACACCAATGCCGCTTGCGCGCGGCTGTGCTGCAACATGAAGGCGTAGTCGTCGGCGGTCAGCAAGGTGTTCACCGCCACCGGGACCAGCCCCGCATACATCGCGCCCAGAAAGCTGACCACCCAGTCGCTGCTGTCGTGCATGAGCAGCAACACGCGCTCTTCACGCCGCAGCCCGAGCGCCAGCAAGCCGGCAGCAACGCGGCGAACACGCTCCGCCAACTCGCTGTAACTGAGCTGGCCGACATCGTCGATCAATGCAATTTTGTCTGGACGACTGACGTTGCAGTCGATCAAGTGCTGCGCAAAGTTGAAGCGCGGGCCAGGGGCCGCTGGCAGTGAGCCGTGTGCAAATGGGGGGGCCATGCGTGTCTCCTCGTTCTCAATTTTTTTTGACGGTGGCGGGCTTATTCGCTGACCGGTTTCAAGTGCGTCAGCACCGCGGTGCTGGCCTGCACCGCACTGCGACGGTGATAGAAATTGAGCGCGCGCAGGCCGCCCAGTTCTTCGCCGCCGCCAGCGCGGCCCGGCCCGCCGTGCAGCGACTGCGGCATCACGTTGCCGTGGCCCGTGTGCAGTGCGGCCACGTCGGGCGAGATGATGTGCACACGGCCGTGGCTGTCGGCCAGTTCCAACGCAGCGCTGGCCAGTGCCGCCGGATCAGTACCGTACAGCGAAGTGACGAGTGAGCCTTGACCGCGTCGGATCAGTGCCAGCGCATGGGCGATGTCGCGGTAAGGCACCAGCGTGGCCACCGGGCCAAAGACCTCGGTGTCATGCACGTGACGCGAGGCATCGCTGGCATCGGCCGTGCGCAGGCCCAACAAGGTCGGACCGACGCAGCACGCGATCGCCGGGTCTGCGTCGACCAACCCATGGGCTGCGCCGTCGTGCAGCACTTCGGCCTCGGTCTGCAACAACGCCAAGCCTTCGAGCACGGTGTTGAATTGCGCGCGGTTCACCAGCGCGCCCATGCGCACGGTCGCATTGCGCGGATTGCCCAGCGTCGTTTTGGCCAGCCTGGCGCTGATGGCGGCAGCGGCCTCTTGGTAGAGCGCTTGCGGCACCAGCACGCGACGAATCGCCGTGCATTTCTGGCCTGACTTGACCGTCATTTCGCGGGCGACTTCTTTGGCCAGCAGGTCCAGTGCTTCGGCGCCGGCATCGGGCAACAGCAGTGCCGAATTCAGGCTGTCAGCTTCGACGTTGACGCGGACCGAACGCTGCGTGACGGCGGGATGCGAACGAATCACAGCGGCGGTTTCTGCGGAGCCGGTGAAAGACACGACGTCAAAGGCTTGCAACTGGTCCAGCAAGCCGGCCGAACTGCCGCAGATGACGGACAGTGCACCGGCAGGCAAGACGCCGGCATTCACCACGTCTTGCACCATGCGCTGCGTCAGCCAGGCGGTGGCCGTGGCTGGTTTGATGATCACCGGCACGCCCGAGAGCAAGGCCGGTGCTGCTTTTTCCCACAGGCCCCAGGCCGGAAAATTGAAGGCATTGATGAAGAGCGCCACGCCGCGTGTTGGCGTCATCACATGCTGGGACTGGAACAGCGGGTCTTTGCCCAGACGCGCGCTGTCGCCGTCCAGCAGGTGAAGCCGGTCACCCAATGACTCACCCATCTTGGCGTAGCTGCCGAGGGTGAAAAAACCGCCGTCGATGTCGACCGCCGTGTCATTTTTCACGGTGCCGCTGTTGGCGGTGGCGATCTCGTAGTAAGCCTCGCGATTGGCTTGCAAGACTTTGCCCACTTCCACCAGCAAAGCAGCTCGTTGCCGGTAGCTCAACTGGCGCAAGGCGCTGCCGCCTTGCACGCGGGCAAAGTCAAATGCTTCGGCCAGATCCATGCCTGTGGCGTCGACGCGCACCAGCGGCGTGCCCAGCACGGGGTCGATCAGTTCGGTGCCCGCAGCGCTGCCGGTTTGCCACCGGCCGGCCAAGAAATTAGGGAGAAGTTCGGTCATGAGAGTGTCGTTTTCTGCGTTTGCTGTTCAGCGGGTGAAATCAATGCGGCCTTCAGGCAGCAGGTAAAGAACCAAGGCGCGGCCTTGGGTCACGGTGGGTCGATGGGCGCTGCCCGGAGGGCACACCAGCCAACCCGCCGGACGACCGTCAAAGCAGGCGCTCGCGTCTACCGGCATGACCAAGTCAATTTCACCGTTCGGGTGGCTGTGGTGCGGCCCGGCCACGTCCGTCATGTCAACCATATCGACTGAAAAGCCATGCAGGTCGTCAGCGGGCTTGAAGATGCGGCCGTATCTCAAACCACCACCTTCACGGTCGCACAACCAGCCTTCGGCAACGCCGGCCATGCAAGCGGCTTGCAATTGGGTAAAAGTAGCGCTGCCAGGGCCGTGCTCGGCATTGAGCCAAAGGTCCAGTTCGGCATTCAGCGGACGGCCCGCCAGTTGCGTCGTCAGTTGAGCGATCTGCTCGCGAAATTCAAGGGGAGTCATTGGAGAGCTCGTCCATTCACTGAAAGGTTGGGTGCAGGACCTTGCTTGTCAGGCCTGACAACATGAATTATTATGCGTACCTGAACGATAAAGCGCTCAAAGCATCGTGTCAAGCACTATATTGCATGCTCTAGGGATAACACCAAGCCAACCCATGCCAGAAAAGACCGACGACAGCGGGAAAAATCCATTTTTGATGGCTCTGGGGGATCGCGTGCGTGGCTTGCGCGCTCGCCGTGGCATGACGCGCAAGGCCGTGTCGATAGCCGCTGAGGTGTCTGAGCGTCATCTGGCCAATCTTGAGTACGGCGAAGGCAATGCGTCTATCTTGGTGTTGCTGCAGGTGGCTAACGCTCTGCAATGCAGCTTGGCCGAACTGATAGGCGACGTCACCACGCTGTCGCCTGAATGGCTGCTGATCCGAGAACTCTTGGAGCGTCGCGACGAAGCCGACCTGCGCCGCGCCCGCATCGCTTTGGGCGAGCTGCTCGGAACCGGCGGCGCGCCAGGTGCCGTCAGCACCCGGGTGGCGCTGATCGGGCTGCGCGGGGCTGGTAAGTCAGCGTTAGGCCAGATGTTGGCCGAAGACCTCGGCTTTCCCTTCGTCGAGCTGAGCCGCGAGATTGAGAAATTTGCCGGCTGCAGTGTTGCGGAAATCCAGGCTTTGTACGGCCAAAATGCCTACCGCCGCTATGAGCGCCGCGCCATGGAAGAAACCATCCAGATTTATCCCGAAGCGGTGATTGCCACTCCGGGTGGCCTGGTGTCCGACCCGGCGACCTTCAATCAATTGCTCAGCCACTGCACCACGGTGTGGCTGCAGGCCGACCCCGAAGACCACATGAACCGTGTGTTGGCCCAGGGCGACACACGTCCCATGGCCGCCAGCAAAGAAGCCATGGAAGACCTGAAAGGCATTCTGGCGGGGCGCGCAGCTTTTTACTCGAAGGCGCAGCTCACCCTCAACACGAGCACCCAAGGATTGGCGTCTTCGTTCGCGCTGCTGCGCAGCCAAGTGCGGGAGCTTTTGCAGCTGCCGGCTTGATTTTTAGGAAATAGGCAAAAAAGTGCTTGACCGGCATTCTTGACGTGCATTATTATTCACATCAAGAATGTCAAGGGATGCCGTTTTTTGCATCCTGATCAGCACAACGGAGATATGTCCATGACCACAGCCCTTGCACCGCGCGTCGAATACCAAACCGACCCGACCCAGTACAAACACCTCAAGCTCAGTTTCAACGGCCCCGTGGCCACGCTGGCGGTCGACATTGACGAAAACGCCGGTTTGCGTCCCGGCTACAAGCTCAAACTCAACAGCTACGACCTCGGCGTCGACATTGAGCTGAATGACGCGGTGAGCCGCATCCGCTTTGAGCATCCCGAAGTGCGCACCGTGGTGGTCACCAGCGGCAAAGACAAGGTGTTTTGCTCGGGCGCCAACATCTTCATGCTGGGCGTCAGCAGCCACGCCTGGAAGGTCAACTTCTGCAAATTCACCAACGAGACCCGAAACGGACTGGAAGACTCCTCCAAGTACAGCGGCTTGAAGTTTCTGGCCGCCGTGAACGGCGCTTGCGCCGGCGGTGGCTATGAACTGGCCTTGGCCTGCGACGAAATCATTTTGGTCGACGACCGCTCCAGCGCGGTCAGCCTGCCTGAAGTGCCTTTGCTCGGCGTGCTGCCAGGCACCGGCGGTCTGACCCGCGTGACCGACAAGCGCCACGTGCGCCACGACTTGGCCGACATTTTCTGCACCAGCGTTGAAGGTGTGCGCGGCCAGAAAGCGGTGGACTGGCGCTTGGTGGACAGCATTGCCAAGACCGCCGTGTTCGCCCAAAAAGTTCAAGAGCGGGCGCTGGAGTTGGCCGCCCAAAGCGATCGTCCCGCCGATGGCCAAGGCGTGACGATGACACCTCTCAAGCGCACGCTGGAAGCTGATGCCTTGCGTTATCAATACGTCAGCGTTGAGATTGAGCGGGCCAAACGCACCGCCACCTTCACCGTCAAGAGCCCAACCGGTGCACAACCGACTGACATCGCCGGCATCGAAAAAGCAGGCGCAGACTGGTTCCCGCTGGCCATGGCCCGCGAACTGGAAGACGCCATTTTGCAGATGCGCACCAACGAACTCGACATCGGTGTCTGGCTGATCAAAACCGAAGGCGATGCCGCTGCCGTGCTGGCCAGCGACGCCGTGTTGATGGCGCACCAAAACCACTGGCTGGTGCGTGAAACCATTGGCTTGATGCGCCGCACGTTCAGCCGCCTCGACGTCTCGTCGCGCAGCTTGTTCGCCTTGATTGAACCCGGCTCATGCTTCGCTGGGTCCTTCCTCGAACTCGCTCTCGCCTGCGATCGCAGCTACATGCTGGCCCTGCCGGACGACGAGGCGAAGGCGCCGACCATCACCGTTGGCGACAGCAACTTTGGCTTGTTCCCAATGGTCACCAACCAAAGCCGACTCGGTCGCCGCTTTTATGACGAGCAGCCTGCGTTGGACGCTGTGCGCGCCAAAGCCGGCCAGCCCCTCGACGCTGACGCCGCTTTTGCGCTTGGCTTGGTCACATCGAATCCGGACGACATCGACTGGACTGACGAAGTCCGCATCGCGATTGAAGAGCGCGTTTCGATGTCGCCCGATGCCTTGACCGGCCTCGAAGCCAACCTGCGCTTCAACGGCCCGGAAAACATGTTCACGCGCATTTTTGGCCGCCTGACGGCTTGGCAAAACTGGATCTTCCAGCGTCCTAACGCTGTGGGTGAAAAAGGCGCCTTGAAGGTTTACGGCAAAGGTGACAAAGCCCAGTTCGACTGGAACCGCGTCTAAAAAATACTGTTGTGCAGCGTATCTCTGGTGGCGCGCTGCAACCAAACTTCCTCCACCGTTGCAGACCTTTTTTATTGGAGACTCTCATGTCCGGTATCAACTACAGCGAAAAAATCCCCAACAACGTCAACCTCAGCGAAGACCGCACCTTGCAGCGCGCGCTGGAGCAGTGGCAGCCCAACTTCATCAACTGGTGGGACGACGTAGGCCCTGTCGGCTCAACCGACTCTGAGGTCTACCTGCGCACCGCTGTCAGCGTTGACCCGCAAGGCTGGGCCCAGTTTGGCCACGTCAAAATGCGCGACTACCGCTGGGGCATTTTTCTGAACCCGGGCGAAGCCGACCGCACCATTCACTTCGGTGACCACAAAGGTGAAAAAGCCTGGCAAGACGTGCCCGGTGAACACCGCGCCAACCTGCGCCGCATCATCGTCACGCAAGGTGACACCGAGCCAGCTTCGGTCGAGCAGCAACGCCACTTGGGCCTGACCGCGCCGAGCATGTACGACCTGCGCAACCTGTTCCAGATCAACGTGGAAGAAGGCCGCCATTTGTGGGCCATGGTGTATTTGCTGCACAAGCACTTTGGCCGTGACGGCCGTGAAGAAGCCGAGGGCCTGTTGGAGCGTCGCAGCGGTGACGAAAATAATCCGCGCATTTTGGCTGCCTTCAACGAACAGACGCCCGATTGGCTGAGCTTTTTCATGTTCACGTATTTCACCGATCGTGACGGCAAGTTTCAACTCTGCGCCTTAGCCGAAAGTTCTTTTGACCCGCTGGCACGGACCTCCAAGTTCATGCTGACCGAGGAAGCCCACCACATGTTTGTCGGCGAGAGCGGCATCAGCCGCGTGATCTCGCGCACGGCTCAAAAAATGAACGAGCTCAAGACCGATGATGTCAACAAGCTGCGTGCCGCTGGCGTGATCGACCTGCCGACCATCCAGCGCTACATCAACTTCCACTTCAGCGTGACCATCGACCTGTTCGGCGCTGACGAGTCAAGCAACGCCGCCACCTTTTACAGCACCGGCATCAAAGGTCGCTACGAAGAAGGCAAGCGCGTCGATGACCACGTCCTCAAGGGCCAGACTTACAAAGTCCTCGAAGCGCGCGACGGCCAATTGGTTGAAAAAGAAGTACCGATGCTCAACGCGCTCAACGAAGTGCTGCGCGACGACTACATCAAAGACTCGGTGGCTGGCGTCGAGCGCTGGAACAAGGTGTTAGAGAAGGCCGGCATTCCAACGCGCATGAAAGTGCCGCACAAGGCCTTCAACCGCAACATCGGTGCGCTGTCCGGCGTCAAGGTCTCGCCAGAAGGTCGCGTGCTGACCTTGCCTGAATGGAAAGCACAAGTGGGTGAATGGCTGCCGTCGCTGCAAGACCGCGCTTACGTCGCCAGCCTGATGGGCCGCGTGGTCGAGCCAGGCAAGTTTGCCAACTGGATCTCGCCACCCGTCATGGGCATCAACCGCCAGCCAGTGGACTTCGACTACGTGCGATTCAACTGATCAGCTGTTGTGCTGAAATAGTCAGGGGGCCTAGCGCCCCCTGATGCACTTAAGACGTTCAGAACTCAAGAGACAACACCATGGACATGACCGCCACCATCGTCATCCAACAGCACCTGATCGACCCCGAGATCTGCATTCGCTGCAACACCTGCGAAGGGATCTGTCCAGTGGGTGCGATCACCCATGACTCGCGCAACTACGTTGTCGATGCCGAGAAGTGCAACCTGTGCATGTACTGCGTCCCGCCTTGCCCAACCGGCTCGATTGACAACTGGCGCACGATGCCGCGCGTCAAAGCCTACACGCCCGATGAACAATTGCTGTGGGACGAGTTGCCCGTTGAACTCTCGCCAGAGCAATTGGCGGAACAGGGCGTGGACGTTAACGCAGGTAACACGGCTGACACCATGGCCGCCGAGGGTGACACCACAGCCAGCACCGTTAACGCCAGCCAAACTGGTGAAACCAGCTTCAACAGCGCGCAATACGGCGCGACATTGCCGCCATGGTCGGCCGCCCATGCGTACACGAACCTCTACGGCCCCAAAGCTGCCGACAAATTCATCACCGCTGTTGTCAGCGGCAATGTGCGGGTCACCGAAGTCGGCCAGACGGCCGGCGGCGATTACGACACACACCACATCGTGCTGGACTTCGGCAGCCTGCCGTTTCCGGTGCTTGAAGGCCAGTCCATCGGCATCATTCCACCGGGACTCGACGCCAAGGGCAAAGCCCACCACGCGCGCCAATATTCGATTGCCAGCCCGCGCAACGGCGAACGGCCCGGCTACAACAATCTGTCGCTGACCATCAAGCGCGTGCTCGAAGACCACCAAGGCCAACCGGTGCGCGGCGTTTGCTCCAACTACATGTGCGACTTGCAAGTCGGCGACAAAGTGCAGGTGATAGGCCCCTTTGGTGCGAGCTTCCTGATCCCTAACCATCCGCGCAGCAACATCGTCATGATCTGTACGGGCACTGGCAGCGCGCCCATGCGCGGCATGACCGAATGGCGTCGCCGGCTGCGGGCTACGGGAAAATTTGAAGGCGGAAAACTGATGCTGTTCTTCGGTGCCCGAACGCAAGAAGAACTGCCGTACTTTGGCCCGCTGCAAAAACTACCCAAAGATTTCATCGACCTCAACTTCGCGTTTTCTCGGACGCCGGGTCAGCCCAAACGCTATGTGCAAGACGTCATGCGTGAACGTGCGGCGGATCTGGCGCCGCTGCTCAGCGACCCCAACACCTGCTTTTATGTCTGTGGCCTGAAAAGCATGGAAGAAGGCGTCGTGCTGGCGCTGCGCGATGTGGCAACACAGGCCGGTCTGGATTGGGATACCGTGGGCGCGTCGCTCAAAAAAGAAGGTCGCCTGCATTTGGAGACCTATTAATGCCAGCGAGCGTGCGATGAAATTTGCGGAATTTCAGGTCGGACAAGTCATCACCGCCGGCCCCTATCTGGTCACTGAAGCGGAGGTGATGGCCTTCGCCACAGCCTACGACCCGCAGTGGTTTCACACCGATCCGGTCGCCGCCCAAGACGGCCGCTTTGGTGGCCTCATCGCCAGCGGCTGGCACACCTGCGGCATCGCCATGCGCCTCATCACCGACGCTGCTTTGCACGGCTCAGAGTCCTTCGCCTCGCCCGGTTTAGCCTACTTGAAGTGGCAGCATCCCGTGCGCCCCGGCGATCAACTCCGTGTGCGTGCCACCGTTCTAGAGACCCGCCACTCCGTCAGCCAGCCGACGCTGGGCATCTTGCGCTGGCACTGGCAAATGGCCAACCAAGCCGACATTCAGGTGTTGGAGCTGGAAGCCACGAGTTTGTTTGACCTCACGCTGACAGTCGACGCTGACTGATCAGCTTTCCGAAAACCGCCGTTCCCAGGCTTCGACTTCAGCTAAACCCATCGTCTCGCTGTATTCCTGCAAGCTGAACATGCGGCTGCGGGAAGCTTCGGTGTTGCCGTCGCGTTGCAGATTTTGCAGCGCTTCGCGCATGGCAAAACCGACAGTATTGCGTATCAGTCCGGGGTAAATCGCCAACCCAATGCCGTGTGTGTGCAGCGCATCCGCGTGCAGCCCGGCCAAAGCGCCGCCGGCGTCGATGTTCACCATGCAAGGGATGCTGATGGCGTCGGCCACGCGGCGAATATCGTCCAGAATGCCGGCGTGCCCTTTGAGCTCGACAAAGACCGCAGCAGCGCCAACGCGCTCGAAAGCCTGCGCGCGCCGGATGGCTTCGGGCAAACCGTGCGCAGTAGCGCTGTCAGTGCGGCCGATGATTAGGAAATCCGGGTCGTTGCGTGCCGCCACAGCGGCTTCGATCTTGGCCACCGCCTCGGCAAAGTCGAGCACGCTGCGGGCGCCCGGCAGTTGCGCGCAGCGCTTTGGCGAGAGCTGGTCTTCAATGTGAATACCGGCAACGCCCGCCGCTTCAAACTCTTGCACCGTGCGTCGCACGGCCACGATGCCACCATAACCCGTGTCGGCGTCGCAGATCAGGGGCACATCGATGCAGGCCGCCACATTCCGCGCATGGTTGGCCATCAGAGACAAGTCCACCAGACCGACGTCAGGCCGGCCCAGCAAAGAGGCGGAGACGCCATTGCCGGTCATGTACGCCGCTTCAAAACCGGCTTGCGCCACCAAGCGCGCGCCATAACCGTCGAAGATGCCGGGCGCAATCAGGGCGGGTGCGGTGCGACCGGCACCGCTCAGGCGCTGGCGCAGCAGACGGCGCATTTGACTGAAACGCCCGACCGCAGACACCGCGCTCATGCGGGCACCTGCCAGTCCGGGTATTTTTGTAAAAATGGAATCAAGCCGCCTTCGCGCAACAGCGCGCGAATGACCGGTGGCAAAGCGCGCATCGGCCGACCCGCTGACCCGCCGGCCACTTGCAAGAGCTGAGCCTGCAAATCCAGCACCAGCGTGCCACCCGAGGTGATGCCGGTGGTGTCGCATTCGAGCACCGGCAAGCCGTTGTTGATGGCGTTGCGGAAAAACTGCCGTCCAAACGACGGCGCGACGATCGCCGCCACGCCCATGCGCCGCAGCACATGAACCGCTTGTTCACGCGAAGAATTGATGCCGAAATGCGTGCCAGCGACGATGATGCCGCCCGGCTGAAAGCGCGCCGCAAAGCCGGGTGACAGCGCCTCAAAGGCATGAGCGGCGATATAGGCTTCGTCCTTGCCGGGCAGGTACTTGCCGGAACAATTCAGGTCGGTGTTGACATCGTCACCCAGCACATAAGCTGGGCCGGAAATCTGGTCGTGTGTCACTTCAGACATGTGCTGCCTCCCATTGGCCGCCCGGCACGGTGCGCGGGTCGGTGATGCATCCAGTCAAGGCCGATGCCGCCACGGTCGCGGCAGAGCCGAGCCAGATATCGGCATCGTGGTTGCCCAAACGCCCTTTGAAATTTCGGTTCGCGCTAGAAATGACAACCTCCCGATCACCCGGGATCAGGTGGTTGGTGATGCCGACGCAGGTGCCGCAACCGGCGGCTTCAAAAGACGCGCCAGCTTCGGTCAGGATTTCGATCAAGCCCTCGCGCAAAGCGGCCAGATAAATCTGCCGAGAGGCCGGCGTCACGATCATGCGCACGCCCGGGGCCAGTCGGCGCCCTTTCAAAATCGCGGCGGCTTGGCGGATGTCGTCAATGCGGCCGTTGGTGCAGGTACCGATGAGTGCGAAATTGATTTTTTGGCCGATCACCTCGGAGGCAGACACGACGTCGTCGACCGCGTGCTGACGCGCCACTTGCGGCGTCAGCGCGGAAGCGTCGATCTCAAAGCGGTCTGCGTAAATCGCATGCGCGTCGGCGGTGACCGGCTGCGGTAGACGGGCCCCGTGCGCGGCCAGCCAAGCGAAGGTTTTTTCATCGGCTTCCAGCAGTGCCGCCTTGGCGCCTAACTCGGCGGCGTGGTTCGCCAACGTCATGCGGTCGTCAATTTCCATCGCACTGACAGCCGAGCCGGTGTATTCAATGGCTCGATAGTTCAAGCCTTCCGCGCCAAAACGACCCAGCATGTAGAGCGTCAAGTCCTTGGCCCAGACGCCGGGCTGCAGTCGTCCGTTCAGCGTCACCTTGACCGACTCCGGCACCCGAAACCACAACTTGCCGGTGGTCAAAATGGCGCTGATGTCGCTGCCTTCAATGCCGGTGCCAAAGGCGTTGAACGCGCCGTAGGTGACCGAGTGGGTGTCGGTGCCCACCACCAAGTCGCCGCAGGTGAGGTGGCCGCCTTCGGGCAGCACTTGGTGGCAAATACCGTCGCCAATATCATACAGCACGCTGCCGTGTTCACGCGCAAAGCGGCGCATGGCGGTGTGGCCTTGCGCGGCCTCCAGCGTGGGCGGCGGTGAGTAGTGGTCGAGCACCCACGCCGTCTTGTCGGCAAAGGGCAGCGCAGTCGGTCGACCAGCGGTCATTTTGTCGACCATGCGGATGGTGTTGGGTGCACGAGCGTCGTGCACCATGGCGAAGTCAACGCGCGCAATGACGATGTCACCGGCTCTGACGTGGCTGACACCGGCATGCCGGGCCAGAATTTTCTCTGCAATGGTGGAGTCCATGGGCGAAGCTTGGTTGGGTTGGAGGTTTCTAAAGTTGTTGAGGCCGAGGCTTAGTCGAGTTTCAGCCCGACCTTGCGCACCAGCGCGCCCCACTTGTCGCTTTCAGCGCGAATATAGCGGCCGGTTTCTTCCGGCGTGGTCGGTTTGGGTTCCAGACCCAACTTGCGCAGCTGCGCCGCCACGCCAGGGTCATTCAGCGTCGTCACAATGGCCGCGTTCAAACGCTGAACCACGTCGGCGGGCGTGTTCTGTGGCGCGGTAAAGGCGTACCAGTTGATCGCCTCAAATCCTGGGTAACCCAGTTCCGCAACGGTGGGCACTTGCGGCAACACGTCCAGCCGCTTGCTGCCGGTAGTCGCCAAGGCCCGCAGTTTGCCGGCCTTGATGAACTGCACCGCATCGGTCGGACTTGAGAAAATCGACGCCAAGACGCCGCCGAGCAAATCGTTCATGGCTGGCGCACCGCCGCGATAAGCCACGTGCTGATTGTTCATGCCAGCGGAGCTCTTCAACAGTTCGCCGGCGAGATGGCCGCTGCTGCCAATGCCCGAAGAGCCGAACGACACTTTTGACTTTTCAACACGCCCCAGTCGGACATAGTCCTCAAGTGTCCGAATCTCACTGTTCGCATTGACCACCAGCACGTTGCTGAAGACGATGGCCAAGCTCAGGGGCGCCATGTCGGTCACCGGGTTGTAGCTGAGCTTGTTCAGGTGCTGGTTCACCGCCAACGAACCGACGGTGCCCAGCATGATGGTGTAGCCATCTGCTGGGGCTTTCACCAGCGCGTCCGAGGCGATGTTGCCGCCGGCGCCAGGGCGGTTTTCAATGATCACACTTTGCTTCAGTGCCTCAGACAAGCGCGGCGCGAGTATGCGGGCCACCGTGTCAGAGCTGCCGCCGGGGGCAAAGCCCACCAAAATCTTGACGGGTCGGACCGGGAAAAGATCTGCCGCTTGAGCCGTGGGCAAGCCGACCAAAGAGGTGAGGGTCGCGCAAAAGACTGCGACTAGGCATCGGCGGTGAATCATGTTGAAGTGTCTCCTGATGTTTTACTGCGGGTCTATGCCCATGCAGAGGTTTAGCAATGCATGTGCCACCTGAACAGTCGCTCATCGGAACGCGCTAACCCGTTGATTTAGAACACTTTTGGCGTCTGCAACGAGATCGTCCGACAGGCCATTATTTCTAAAGTGAACCACTAGCGTTACATTATTGAAACAATGATGGAACCTACTTCTCTTTCAACGCCGTCCGCGCCGCCGCGCGCTGGCGCTCGTCCCATCATTTGGGCGGTCAGTGGGCACGGCCTGACCGACCTCTTTCGCTTGGCCGGTCCCGAGCTACAAGCGCGCGCTCAAGTCGAAGTGGCACACCGCGCTTTCGACGAAGCGGTGCTGCACATCCGCGATCAGATCGCGCAGCAGCGCTGCGACGTGGTGGTGGCTTCGGGCGCGAACGGAGCTTATCTGCGCAGCCATTTGTCGGTGCCGGTGGTGCTGGTCAAAGTCGGCGGTTATGACCTCATGACCGCGCTGTCAAATGCGCGTGCTTTATCTACCCGCATTGCCGTCGTGCTGCACCGCGCCGTGTCGCCCGAGCTGAGGCACTTTGCCGAGCTGTTCGACATCCCGCTGGAATTACGCTCCTACGAGACGGCCGATGACGCGCGCCACCGGATTCAGGAACTGGCCGGCTTGGGCATTGAGGTCGTGGTCGGTGCCGGCATGGTGGCCGAACTGGCCGAACAAGCCGGCCTGGCCGGGGTATTTTTGTATTCGCTCGGCTCGGTGCGTGACGCGATGGAAGATGCGTTGGCGATGGCCGTCGCGCAGCGCGAGGAAAAATCACGCCGGACACAGCTCGACTCGGTCGTCAAGCACCTCAGCGACGGTGTGGTCGCCGTCGACATGGCTGGCCGTATCACCGCCATCAACCCGGCGGCACTGCGATTGCTCGGCCACCCCGCATCAGGCGCGCTCGGCGCACCACTCGAACGGCTATGGCCCAGTCTGGATGCGGATGCGTTGCTGCGACGCGGCACGCCCGAATTGAGCCGCGTCGACGAGCTGCTCGGTCGCTCACTGCTGGTCGACTGCGTGCCCTTGCACGATGCTGGCCAGCAAACCGGAGCCGTCTTGACGCTGCACGCGCAAGAGCCCCTAGAGCAAGCCGTCAGCAAACTGCGTGCACACAGCCATCGGCGCTCACTTGTGGCGCGTTACACGCTGGACCAGCTGATCGCCGAGTCACCCTCGATGCGCGCCGTCGTTCGGCATTGTGAAATTTTGGCCCGCAGCAGCGATGCCACGGTGCTGATTGAAGGCGAAAGTGGCTCCGGCAAAGAGGTAGTGGCCCAAGGCATTCATCAAGCCAGCCGCCGGCGCCTGCAAGCTTTCGTCGCGACCAACTGCGGCGCCTTTCCGGAGAGCTTGCTGGAGACAGAACTGTTTGGCTACGACGAAGGCGCCTTCACGGGTGCCCGAAGGCAGGGCAAGGCCGGTCTTTTTGAAGCGGCACATGGTGGCACTTTGTTTCTAGATGAACTCGGTGAAATGCCCTTGCTGCTGCAGACAAGGTTGCTCCGTGCCTTGCAGGAAAAAGAAATCACGCGGGTCGGCGGTGTCGATGCGATTCCGATCGATGTGCGCGTGGTGGCCGCCACGCACCGGGATCTGTCGGCGATGGTCAAGGCCGGCACTTTTCGGGAAGATCTTTTTTACCGAATTCATATTCTTCAAGTCGTGGTGCCGCCTCTGCGCGAACGTCCTGAAGATGTCGAGGCGCTGGCCGCGCGACTGGTGCCCGAAGCGCTGGCTCGGGCCGGCATGGGGCACTTGGCCGCGCAGGTGCTGCAGGCCGCGCTGCCGGCACTGCGCCAGCACACTTGGCCCGGCAATGTGCGGGAGCTTGAGAACGTAGCGGAACGCTTGGCCATGGCCTGCTTGGCAGCGGGAGAAGTGATTGGCGCCGACCAGGTAGTAGCCGTGATCGGTCATCGCTCAGCAGCGGTCGCCGCCGCAACGCTCAGCGCGAACATCCCCTCTTTGCACACCTTGCGCAAGCAAGATGAAGCGCGGCGTGTTCACGCCACACTGGCAGCCCAGGGTGGTGATCGCGAAGCAACCGCCAAGGCCTTGGGCATCAGCCGCACCACGCTGTGGCGCAAGCTGCGCTGAGCCCGCCTCAGCCGGTGTAGGTCGAGCGCGAGGCGTCGAGCTGAGCCAACGCTTTGCGCGCCAGCGCTTCAGCCTCAGGTGTGCTCGGCACCCAAGAGTTCACCGGCATCGGTCGGCCATGTGAATCCACCGAAACGAAGACGATCAGGCATTCGGTCGTTTTTTCCATCTGGCCGCCTTTCATGTCGCCGCTGCGCACTTCGACTGAAATGTTCATGCTGGTGTTGCCGGTGTAGGCCAGCTTGGCTTCGACCTCGACCAAGTCGCCGATCATGATCGGGCGATGAAAGCGGATGCCGCCGACATA
>CANFXC010000027.1 GCA_947450765.1 Comamonadaceae bacterium
AAGTGAACGTTGTCTACCAGGAGTGGTAGTTCAGTTGGTTAGAATACCGGCCTGTCACGCCGGGGGTCGCGGGTTCGAGTCCCGTCCGCTCCGCCAGTATGCAAAGCCCTTATAAGTCATTGATTTATAAGGGCTTTTTGCTTTCTGGACTCCGCTTGTCACGGCCCCTATTCGCACCATCCCCTTCGTTGCTGCTGCGATCAACCGCTGATGTTCGGTCAAACAACGATCGACTTTTGATGACGCATTTCGTCAGGACTTGAACGAGCTACAGGGGGTTGATTTCACTTTCCAATCAATGGGTGTGACGTCAGGCCTTAACGCGGTCGTTTGACAAATCCTCAACAGGAGCCGTTCGTGACTCGTGACATTTTCAATGTGAACACAAAACCTGCGGACACGAACCAACCGTTGATTGCCGCTGGATCTGATTGGATTCAGGGGGGGGAATAGGTGGACATGCCGAAACAAGACTTTGAGAGGCGACGCCCATGGACGGACGGTGACCGTCGGACGTATCAATACTTCCAGAATTTGATGAATGTCAGCCCAGATCCGTTTTTCACCATTGACGCTGATGGCAAGGTCGTTGATAGCAATATGGCCGCAGTCTTGATCACAGGCTTGGGCAGTCAGGAGTTGGCGGGCACTGTCTTCAAAGACTATTTCACCGATCCAGTCCAGGCGTACATGAAATGCCAAGAGGTGTTGAAGCAAGGCTTTTTGAATGATTGTCCGATGGTCATTAAACACGTCTCTGGCGTCACGCACGATGTGCTGTGCAATGTGCGAGTGCTTCGCGATAAAAAGGGAGAGCCGATCGTCGTGATGGTCGTCGCTCACGATGTGACGGAAAAAAAACGATTGGAAGTTGAATTGCGCGAGATTCAACGACGAGTTGATTTCGCCCTTGAAAAGACACACACCGGAGCTTGGGAACTTAACCTTGCCGATCACACGTCTAACCGTTCACTGGAGCACGACCGCATATTTGGCTACACAGAACTCCAGCCGCTCTGGACTTTCGATATGTTTATGCAGCACGTGCTGATGGACGATAGAGCTGCAGTTGATCACAAATTCAATGAGGCCATCCGACAAAATAAGCAATGGGATTTTCAATGTCGAATCCGCCGGGTTGATGGTCAGGTGCGTTGGATTTGGGCCGTGGGAGAGCTACAAAATAGCCAAGATGGAGAGCTTCAGCGCATGGTCGGCATCGTGCAGGACATCACCGAACAAAAGTTGGCGGAGGCGGCCGTTCGGGATGCGGAATTTCGCTACCGCACGGTGGCAGATTTCACTGCGGATTGGGGGTATTGGGTGCTGCCAGACGGCACGTTCCGATATGTATCGCCCTCATGTGCTGAGATCTCCGGCTACACAGCAGAAGAGTTTTATGCCGACCCAGGGCTGATGTTGCGGATCATTCATCCGGAGGATCGATCCATTTATGTAGGCCACAAGCACCTGTTGTCGGAACGCGGTGTGCCGATGCCCATTTTTTTTCGTATCAAGGCTAAAGACGGTGAGATGCGATGGATTGCCCATACCTGCCGGCCCGTGATGGATGAGGCTGGTAAACAGAACGGTTTCCGTGCAAGCAACCGGGATGACACAGAACGGAAAAAGATGGAGGATCAAGTGCGAGAGCTGGCCTTCTATGACGAACTCACGCAGTTGCCTAACCGCCGTTTGTTGGTAGACCGGTTGATTCATGATATGGCGTCCGTCAAGCGCAGTAATCGATACGGGGCGCTGATGTTTGTTGACCTAGACAACTTCAAGCCACTCAATGACTTGCACGGGCACAAGATGGGCGATTTGTTGTTGATTGAAGTCGCTAGTCGGATGAAGCTGTGCGTTCGATCCATCGACACCATCTCGCGCTTTGGGGGTGATGAGTTCGTGGTGCTGCTGAGTGATGTTGGATTGGACAAAACCGAAGCAACGTCACAGTCCAAAATCGTCGCTGAGAAAATTCGTCTCAAACTGGCTGAGCCATACCGGTTCCCACTCAAGACAAAGGATAAGCCAGACATGACGATAGAACATCGCTGTACTGTCAGCATCGGGGTGGTGACCTATGGCGGACATGAAGCCAGCGAAGAAGACATCCTCATGTGGGCGGACAAGGCTATGTACCAAGCCAAAGATGCGGGCCGCAATACGGTCAAGTTTTATGAGGCCTCAGAGCCGGACGTCGCCGCTGATGGCTGATACAAAGTGCCCAGCTCGTCGCCTTGGCATTCGTCCCTATTTCTTGCAGCCTGGCAAGCCCTTAGATGAACTCGTCTGCGTGGTGTGCTCAGCGTCAGGGGTTGAACGCCAAAGCACCCAACCCATGCCCTTGAAGACGAAGGTCCAGCCGGCTGTGGCGGCATCGTTGTTCGAGTTGACGGGAACGAGCAACCAGCGGCCGGGTTGATGGCTGGCCAAGACCAGCTGTGCAGGGGTTTGCAAAGATTGCGCGGCAACAGGGTCGAAGTCAGCGCTTTCAAAAAGTTCGCGCTGCCAGCTGTCACCGACATGCGCACGCAAATTCGCCCAGTCACTGATGACCACCAAGGGGCGGTTGACTTGCAAGTAGAAAGGCAGGTCGTAGGGATAAGCATCCAGCGTAAAGATGGTGTCGCTAGGGCTTGCCTCACAGGCCAGAACCGCCGCCACATCTCGACTCAACACCTCTGAGGTGTGCTTCATGGAGAAAATACTACCGACCAACGCAAGCGACAAGTTCAACACCACGATGGCCCCAAACCAGCGCTGTGCGTGTTGCACCCTCAGCATGGTTTTGTCCCAGCCAAACGCGGCCAACATCACCAGCGGCGGCACTGCCGGCAAGATGTAGCCCAGTAGTTTGGAGGCGGGCACCGAGAAAAAGATAAGAACGCTCAACAGCCAAATCCAGCAGAGGGACGTCCACGACGCGTCCTGGCGAGTGCCGGCAGGTAAGCGCAGGCTTATCTTGGGTAACAGGGGCAGAAGGCTGAAGACGCACCAAGGGAAAAATAGGATCACCAAGGCCATCAGGTAAAACCACCATGGATAAACGCTGTTGAAGGTGCTGGCGGTGTAGCGCGCAAAGTGTTGCTTGATGATGATGTAGTCAAAAAATCCGGGGTATGTCAGTTGAGCCAGTACAAACCAAGGCAGGGCAATCGCTGCAAAAAGTAAGAGTCCGCTGACCCACGGCAGACGCCATACTTTGCTGAACTGGCGACTCCAGAGCAGCCAGATGAAGATGACCATGCCCGGCAAGACCAGTCCAATCAAGCCTTTGCTCAGCACCGCCAAGCCGCAGGCGACAAACCCCCAGCGCGCCCAAGCCGCATTCACTTTGCCTGCGCCCTCAGGGTTCATGAAGGCAAAGGCAAAGCAGCCGATGGCGGCACTGATCCATGTGGCGACGAGAATATCGTGGTTGATGAACTGACCTGCGAAAAGAAAAGTCAAGCTGCTGCCGAGCATCCATATGGCACGGCCTGCAGTGGCTTCGCCGGCAATTTTCCGGGTCGCTAAATAGAGACCTATCAACATCACCCCAGCGTGCAGGGCTGGCACCAGTCGCGCAGACCAGACGCTGACACCGGAGACGGCGAAAGTGATGGATTGCAGCCAATGGAGTAGCGGTGGTTTGTGAAAAAACGGTAACCCGTCTAATCGGGGTGCCAGCCAATCGCCTGAGACCAGCATCCACCGGCTCACCTCGGCATATCGCCCCTCGTCGGGCAGCGCCATCGGCCGCAGGGCTGCCAAGAGCAGCAAGAAGCACCACAAAGCGGCAATCGACAGCCAGTGCTTTTTAGACTCGGTCAAATTACGCATAGAAAAAAATCAGGTGGGAAGAGTGTGCCGAGAGCATATACGAACAAGCTCACCAAACGGTATCGAAATAGCCGGTATATCAGCAGGAGACGATAGACTGTCGTGTCGGGGAAAGGGTCAATTTTTGGCAACATACACAAGGTTTCAACATGGCGACTGGTTCAATGATCAAAAAAATGCTGATGTGCGCTGTCTTGGTGGTCTGCTCAGCGGCGCAGGCCGCTGGCGACAAAGTGGTTTATCACATCGACAACTCGGCTCAGCAGGCGACCAAGGGGCTGCGCAATATTCGAAATCATCTGGATGAGGCGCCGGACACACAGATCATTGTGGTGACGCATGCCGATGGCGTTGATTTTTTGATGGAGGGCGCTAAAGACAAAGCCAATCCGAATATTGACTATGCCTCGTTGGTCTCTGCTTTGAAGGCACGCAATGTGCGTTTTGAAGTCTGTGAGATCACGCTGAAAAACAGAGGCCTCAAGAAAGAACAATTCATCATGGATGCCGACTTCACGCCGTCAGGGGTGGTGCGTGTTGCACGCCTGCAGGCGCGAGAAGGCTACGCGTACATCAAGCCCTGAGGTCTTGATTTGTTGATGGGCATCGGGACTCGTCCTTGAGGCTTATCAATGAGCAACATGCTTGGCTTGGCGGGCACGCAGGGTTTCCTTTGTCCTACACCAATAGCGCGGCGTTTCACCGTTAATAACAGCGTGCATTCGGATCAGATCAACGTGGACATTTCCTTGGGTTGATCTGCTTCATATGCACGGGTTATTTAATCTGGCGTGGAGAGCTGCGTGCGTGTAAAGAGAAGTTGCCATATCCAAATATGGAGGGCAAGCCCTAGCCATGTTGAGCCGGGGCAGTGGCGTGCGCTCACCAATTTGCTGGATTTGACCGAGCGTTCCCAAGCCTTCAAATTCAGACAAGCCGCTGATCGAAATGCTTACGTACTCGCCCATGGCTTGCGGCGGTTAGCGCTCGCAGCCATGCTGGATGTTGCAC
This sequence comes from Comamonadaceae bacterium, assembly GCA_947450765.1. GTDB lineage: Bacteria > Pseudomonadota > Gammaproteobacteria > Burkholderiales > Burkholderiaceae_C > Polaromonas. The sequence continues at coordinate 4,840 of CANFXC010000027.1, forward strand.
CCACTGCGCTGCTTTTCAGGGATGCCGAAAACGGCAAGCCGCAGCTGATAGCGCCGACATACCGGCCGATTTATTTCAGTCACTCGCATACGCGCAGGGGTGTTGTTTTTGCGGCGTCTGCCGATGTGGCTGTGGGTGTTGATACCGAAAGCGTTGGCACCGAGCCGCTAGATTTCGCGTTGCTGAGTCCCTTTTTGGATTGTTCGGTGTCAGCACTGACGAACAAAAAAAACAGCCCCACAAGCCATTTTTACAGTCATTGGACGGCACTTGAAGCGTTCTTCAAGGTCGTTGGATCGGGGCTCTCTAGCGCCCATCCGCGTCTCCGGCTGATCCCTGATTCACAGGGGCACTGGAAGGTTGAATTGGACGCTCCTCATGCACCAGATATCGCGGCATTGGCCTCGCGGGCCGTGGTGAGGCCGATCACTTCGCCGATCGGTTGCGTGGCCTCGTTGGCCATTCTTGAGCCATTGGGCGAAGAAATCACGCTGGTTATTCACGAAAAAGAACTTAGTGCAAATGTTGAGTTGAATGGTTATCCATAAAAAATGAAGGCTTAGACCATGGACATGATCAGAAAGATCGAAACCAGTGCGGTATTTGTCGGCGGAGGCAGTTTGCTGGTGCGTTGCGCAGAGGCCTATTTAAACGCCGGCCACAGTGTGAAAGCCGTGCTGTCTGCCAACCCGCAAATATTGCAATGGGCCGAGAGTCAGGGCATTCCAGCGAGGCGCATGGATGCCCCGTCAGAGATTGACCTGCGCGGGGTCGAGTTTGATTTTCTTTTCAGCGTCGCTAATTTACAAATACTGCCGGCAGCCCTTATTTCAAAAGCGCGGCAACTGGCAATCAATTTCCATGATGCCTTGCTGCCCGACTATGCCGGCTTGAACGCCACGGCTTGGGCTTTGATGGCGCGCGAGTCTACTCACGGCATCACATGGCATGAGATGACACCCACCGTGGACGCTGGTCGCATCGTGCGGCAGGTCGCCTTTGGTGTGTCTCCTGAAGAAACTGCCTTGAGCCTGAATGCAAAATGTTATGAAGCTGGACTGGCCAGCTTTCAGGCGATGTTGGGCGACATCAGCCAGGGTGAGTTGACACTGACACCGCAAGGTCGGCCGATGCGGTATTTCGGTCTGGCGGCAAGACCCAACGCCTTGGCCACGATTGATTTTTCAGACAGCGCACAGGCGATTGCCGCCTTGGTGCGCGCGCTTGATTTCGGCACTGACCATTACCTGAATCCGCTGGCACGGCCAAAAATTTTCACGGGTAGCGGCATCGTGCTTGTGCGCTCCGCCCGCGTCAGCGAGAGCGTGACGAATGTGCTGGCGAGGCCGGGTATGGTGCTCGACGTGCAGGGTGACACAGTGTCAATTGCGGCTGCTGATGGAGTAGTGGTTTTTGGCGGCTGCGATCCACACAGTCTTGAACGAGGCATGGTCTTTTCAGCGCTGAGCGCTGAGCTGAAGAGCCGGCTGGCAGACCGAACGCCCAAGGTCGGTCGTGGCGAAGCTTTTTGGTTCAATACTTACGCTCATCTGGTGCCGGTCGAGTTGCCCTATCCGAAGCTGCTGCAGACTGCGCAGGCCATGCAAGCACCCCACGTTTTTCCTCTGCAGGTGGCGTCACAAGGAGCGCGCAGCGTGGCCGGTTTCACTGCATGGCTGGCGGCGCTCACCGGCCAGGCGCGACTGTCGATTTTTTATGGTGATGCCGTCCTGAGCGAGCAAGCTGAAGGGCTTGAGCCATGGCTGTCGCCGTGGCTGCCGTTGACGCTGAAGATTGATGTGGCGGACAGCATTGCCGACGCCGTGGCGCGCACTGAAGCGCACATCAGTCAAGTTCACCAAGCCGGTCCCTGCCCGTGTGACTTGCCGACACGGTTGGCCGATAAGCCGGCTGGACTGCCACACAGCATGGCCTTGGGTGTGTGCCTCAATGGATTGCCGGACTTGGACGCCCGTGACGCACCGGCACTCTTGTTGACAGTTGATGCATCCTGCAGGCAGCTGGTACTGGTGGCTGACAGCGCTGTGTATTCCGCCGAAACGGCGGAGGTCATGGCGACGCATCTGGCGGCTTATCTGACTGCTTTTGAAGCGGCGAGCGATGTCGCGCAAGTTGCAGAGATTTCGCTGGTGCCAGAGGCTGAAGCCGAACTCCTGCGCGCCCAGAACGCCACCAGCGCAACGCCTTATGAAACGAGCTTGTGCGCACATGAGGTGATCTCGGTGCAAGCAGCGCGCAACCCGGCACAAGTGGCTGTCACTTTCTACGGTCGAACGCTCAGTTACCAAGAGCTTGAGCAGCAGTCAAACGCACTGGCTGGGCAGCTGCAACAGCGCGGCGTGCAGCCGGGCGATGTGGTCGGTCTGTGTCTGGAGCGCAGTCCTGAATTGATCATCGGCTTGTTGGCCATCTGGAAAGTGGGTGCAGCTTATCTGCCGCTGGACCCGGCTTATCCGGTGCACCGCTTGACCTTCATGGTGGACGATTCGGCTACGCGGCTGGTGTTGACCACCGCGCCACTGGCCAAAACACTGGCCCTGCCGCAACACAAGACCATGCTGCTTGATGCGCCCATGGCATTTGAGCCTGAAGCCGTGGCACTCAGCGGCGTAGCGGGGCAAGACAGTTCAGCGCGCGCAGCCTATGTCATCTACACCTCGGGCTCGACTGGCAAGCCCAAAGGCGTGGTGGTGACGCACCGCAATGTGCTGAATTTTTTCGCTGGCATGAGTCAACGTGTGCCGCATGAAGCGGGTGCGCGCTGGTTGGCGGTGACCAGTTTGTCCTTTGATATTTCGGTGCTGGAGCTGTGCTGGACATTGAGTCGCGGGCTCACGGTGGTGCTGCATTCAAGCAAGCCGCCGGTGACTGGCAATGGACCTGAGTTCAGTCTTTTTTACTTCGGCAACGACAACCAGGTTGAGCCGCATCAGCGCTATGAGCTGCTGTTTGAAGGTGCGCGCTTTGCAGACCGGGAAGGCTTTTCCGCCGTCTGGACGCCAGAGCGCCACTTCCACGCTTTTGGCGGTATGTACCCCAATGCCGCCATGACCAGTGCAGCCTTGGCGGCCATCACCACGCGGGTGCAGATCCGCGCTGGCAGTTGTGTGCTGCCGCTGCACCATCCGATCCGCGCCGCCGAAGACTGGGCCGTGGTTGACAATATTTCTCAAGGGCGCGTCGGCGTTTCATTTGCAGCGGGTTGGCAACCCAACGACTTTGTCATGGCGCCAGACGTTTTTGCCAAGCGCAAGGATGAGATGGTCGAACGCATTGAGGTGGTGCGCCGACTCTGGCGCGGCGAAAGCGTCGCGTTTGACAGCCCGCTCGGCGGCAGCGTCGATATCAAGACCCGGCCACGTCCAATTCAGGCGGAAATTCCGGTCTGGGTCACGGCGGCGGGCAACCCGGAAACCTTTGAGCAGGCGGGTGAGTTGGGTTGCCGACTGCTGACGCATTTGCTGGGTCAAAACCTGACCGATGTCGCCGACAAGATTCGCCTTTACCGTGCGGCTTGGCGCAAGGCCGGCCATGCCGGCTCAGGCCATGTGACGATGATGCTGCACACCTTTGTCGGCGACGACGAGGAGGCGGTGCGTGAAACCGTACGCGAACCCATGAAGGCGTATTTGCGCAGTGCCGTTGACTTGGTACGGCAGGCCGCATGGACGTTTCCGACCTTTGTTCAGCGCAGTTCGGGCAACGGCAAAACACCGTTGGAAATCATGGAGTCGGAGCCGCTCTCGGAAGCCGACATGGACGCCTTGCTGGAGCATGCCTTTGCCCGCTACTACAACACCAGCGCCTTGTTTGGTTCGCCGCAGCGTTGCTTGGCGATGGTCGACCTGTTGCGCGATGCCGGCGTGGACGAAATTGGTTGTTTGATTGATTTCGGCATCGAAGCGGATGCCGTGTTGGCCCATTTGCGCGATTTGAAAAACCTGATGGATGCTTCGCAGCAATCTCGGACAACCGGACACCGTGTGTCGGTGGCCGACGACATCACGCAGAACGAGGCGACGCATTTACAGTGCACACCGTCCATGGCCTCGATGTTGGTGGCAGACGCCGCAGGTCGCGAGGCGCTGTCGCGACTGTCGGTGTTGTTGGTGGGCGGCGAAGCACTGCCGCTGGAACTGGCGCGACAACTGACCGCGCTGGTGCCCGGCAAGGTGCTGAACATGTATGGCCCGACAGAAACCACGGTCTGGTCAACGGTCTGCGATGTGAGCGAGTGCGATCTGACGTCGCCTGGCGCCTTCGTGCCGCTGGGTCAAGCCATTGCCAACACACAGCTCCGCGTGCGCAATACCATCGGGCTCGACTGCCCGGCGCTGGTGCCGGGGGAGTTGCTGATTGGCGGTGACGGTGTGACCTTGGGTTACCTAGGTCGGCCAGAATTGACCGCCGAACGCTTTCTGTCTGATGCTGCTGCGGCCGGCGGACGGCTGTACCGAACCGGTGATCTGGTGCGACGTCATCCAGGCGGTGAAATTGAATTTTTGGGACGCACAGATCATCAAGTCAAGATTCGCGGCCACCGCATTGAGCTGGGTGAAATCGAGAGCTTGCTGCTGCGGCAGCCCGGCGTGATGCAGGCCGTGGTGATGGCCCGTGACGACCCTGTCGGTGGCCATCGGCTGGTCGGCTATGTCACACCCCAAGCAGGTGTCAGGCTCAAGCTTGAGATTTTGCGGCAAGCGCTGGCTGCTGAGTTGCCGGAGATCATGGTGCCGGCGAGTCTGGTGGTGGTGTTGGCTTTTCCGCTAACGCCCAATGGCAAGGTCGACCGTTTGGCGCTGCCAGACCCGCGTGCCGTCATCGTCGTGCCGACCGCCGTTTCTGCAGAGAGTGAATTTGAAAAATCAATTGCAGCGCTGTGGCGTGATGTCTTGGGCTTGAGCGAGGTCAGTGTCACCGACAACTTCTTTGACTTGGGCGGCCATTCTTTGTTGGTGGTGCAGGTGCAGCGCCGCTTGCGCGAAGTCTCTGGACAGGAAGTTTCCATCACGGACATGTTCCGTTTTCCAACCATCCGCGGCTTGGCTCAGCACCTGTCCGGCCCGGTTGCCAGCACCTCCGTGAGCGATGGTCTCAGCCGCGCACGGATGCGCCGAAACCAGCGCTCGCCCGTCAGTTATTCGCAAACCCCATCGGCTTAAGAGGAGCGTCTTTGTGGAACAGCAACATCCGTCCGCTGACGCATTCATTGAGCCCGGTTGCATTGCCATCGTTGGGCTGGCGGGTCATTTCCCCGCTGCCCGTTCAGCCGCGGAGCTGTGGGCGTTGCTCAAAAGCGGCAAACCGGCCACGGAGTGGTTGAGCGCCGAGCAGCTGCGCGCGGCAGGTGTCTCTGAAGCCGATCTGGCCGACCCGAACTATGTGCGGGCCAGTTTGGTATTGCCCGACATGGAGATGTTCGACGGTGAGTTTTTCGGGTTCAGCCCGCGTGATGCCTCGGTGATGGACCCGCAGCACCGGCACTTTTTGGAGTGCGCTTGGGAGGCACTTGAAGACGCCGGCCACATGCCGGAGCAGTTCGACGGCTCGATCGGCGTTTTTGCCGGTTGCGGCATGCAGGCGTATTTGCCACAAAATTTATTGACGAATCCGGCCTTGGTCAAATCCATGGGTTTGTTTTTGTTGCGGCATACCGGCAACGACAAAGATTTTTTGACAACGCGTTTGTCCTACTTACTGGATCTGAAAGGGCCCAGCATGGCGGTGCAGACCGCCTGCTCGACCTCGCTGGTGGCCGTGCATCTGGCGGCGCAGAGTTTGCTCTCGGGCGAGTGCGACATGGCGCTGGCGGGCGGCGTCAGCATCCATCTTCCGCATCGTCATGGTTATCACTACACGGAAGGTGAAATTCTCTCGCCCGACGGGCTTTGCCGTGCCTTCGACGAGCAAGCCAGCGGGACGGTGTTTGGCAGCGGTGTTGGCGTTGTCGTGTTGCGGCGTTTGGAGGATGCGCTGCAGCAGCACGATCAAATTTATGCGGTGATTCGGGGCTCTGCTGTCAACAACGATGGCTCGCAAAAAGCCGGTTATCTGGCGCCCAGCGTTGAAGGGCAGGCGCGCGCTGCTGTTGAAGCACTGGGTATTTCGGGCGTGGAACCGGCGAGCATTCAGTATGTGGAGGCGCATGGCACGGGGACGCCCGTAGGCGACCCGATTGAGTTGGCGGCGCTGGCGCAGGCTTATGGCGGCTTGCCCGGGACTTGCGGGATAGGTTCTTTGAAAACCCATATAGGTCACCTCGATACGGCTGCCGGGGTGGCCGGTTTGATCAAGGTGTCGCTGGCCTTGCGTCACGAACTGATGCCCGAAAGTCTGAATTTCCACACACCCAACAGCCGCTTGGGAATTGAAAAAACACCGTTCTATGTCGTCGACAAAGCCAAGCCTTGGCCGCACGGCAGCACGCCGCGTCGCGCGGCTGTGAATGCGCTCGGTGTTGGCGGCACCAATGCCCATGTGATTTTGGAAGAACCGCCGGTCACGGCAAGACGGCCCAACACAGCCTCTGCCGATGCATGGCAATTGCTCACGCTGTCCGCCCGCACGCCCGCCGCCTTGCAACGCCTGAAAGCCAAATGGCAGTCATTTTTGGCGCAACCTGCAGACGTTTTTCCAGACGGATTTTCGCTGGCTGATGCGGCCTACACTTTGCGCGTTGGCCGGCGTGACTTCACGCATCGCATGGCGGTGGTAGCGCAAGACTTGAGCGATCTTCGAGCCACCTTGGAGGCGCGCAATGCACCGGGTGTCGTCACTGCGCAAGCCAGCGTTTCGCCGCCTCCGGTGGTGCTGATGTTCCCCGGTGGCGGGGCGCATTACCCCGGCGCAGGGTGCGACTTGCTGGCTTTTCCGGTCTTTCGCGAGGCGATAGACGCCTGCTTTGCGCGTCTGCCGGCAGATGCGCCAAAAGACTTGCGCAGCGTCATGTTTGAACGCGACACTGACCCGCAGACTGCAAGCTTGTTGCAGCGACCGTGCTATGCGATTCCCGCGCTTTTCACGCTTGAATACGCCCTCGCTAAATTGTGGCAAAGCTGGGGCGTCATACCTGCCGCTGTCATGGGCCATAGCGCTGGTGAGTACGCCGCGGCCTGTCTGGCCGGCGTGATGTCGCTGGAAGACGCACTCTCGGTGGTGGTCTTGCGCGGCCAACTGTTTGAAGCCGTGCCGGCGGGCGGCATGCTGTCGGTGGACTTGTCGGAGGCTGAACTGCTCAAGCAGATGGCCGGCCTTGAACTGGATGTGGCGGCTGTCAATGCGCCAGACTGTTGCATTGCATCAGGCAGTTTGTCGGCTATTGAGGCACTGCAGCACAAGCTCTCTGCCCAAGGCTTGGAGGCGCGCCGCATGCACATTGATGTGGCAGCGCATTCGCGTTTGCTCGATGGTGTTCTTGATGCATTTCGTGAGCGCATGAAACGCATTCGCTTGCAGCCGCCCAGCCTGCCTTTCATCTCGAATCTCACGGGCACGTGGGTTGCTGCCGAGACCTTGACCGACCCAGAGTATTGGGTGAAACATTTGCGCCAGACCGTGCGGTTTTCGCAGGGGCTCAACACGCTGCTGAAAATGCCGGATGCCGTCCTCCTTGAGGTCGGACCGGGGCAGAGCTTGTGCGCTTTAGCGCGGCATCAGACGCAAGATGCGCAGCGCGGGATTTTGCCGTCAACCGGCAAGGCGCAACAAGCCAATGAGGAGCATGCCGATCTGCCGGTGATGTTGACGGCGGCTGGCGCGCTGTGGACCCGCGGTGTGGCCATCGACTGGCAGGCCCTGCTTGCGGCATGCACGAGCACGGGTACGGCGTGCAGAACCTCTTTGCCGACTTATGCGTTTGAGCGTCAACGGCATTGGGTGGACCCTGGTGCAGCGGAGCTGGTGCAGGCCATACCCGTTGCGCACCCGACACCAGCCTCAGCTTCAGCACCGGCCTTTCAGCGCTTGCCCGACTACGCTGACTGGCTGCAAGTTCCCGAATGGACACTGTCTGCGCCGCGCGCTGAAACCGCGCAGCCGGGCCGCCATTGGCTGGTGTTTGGTGACGAGTCGAAACTCACCGCTGACGTGATCTTGCGCGTCCTGAACCAAGGCGATCGTGTCACCTTGGTGCGGCAGGCTAGCGGCTTCGCCAGCTTGATCGATGGCAGTTTCACGGTGAACGCCACTGAGGCTTCGCACTACGAGCAACTTTTTCGCAGTTTGGAGCAAAGCCATGCCTTGCCCGGCTACATGCTTCATCTGTGGGCGCTGGATGCCGATACGACGGCGACGGGCGCTGTTGCTGCTCAAGAATGCGTGCCCGGTCAGGCGCTGAGCTTTGACAGTTTGTTGTTCATTGCCAAGGCGATACAGACCTTGGATTGGCAGCAGCGCATGCGCTTGACGGTGCTCACCGCCGGCAGCCAGGCCTTGCCTGGCGAGACGGCGATCAACCCTGGCCATGCGCTGGCCTTGGGGCCGTGCCGCGTGATTCCGCATGAGTTGCCGAATGTCCGCACCCGACTGATGGATTGTTTGCCGACGCACCTCACCTCCAAAGCATTGCCGCGCCTGATCGTCACCGAATGCATGTCTGCGGACGAGGCTGATCGGGTGGTTTACCGCGACCAACAACGGCGCGTGATGCAACTGGTCAAGGCAACGCCCCCGGCCGCGTCGGTGGCTAGTCATGGGCTGCGCGCCCCCTTGCGTCAAAAGGGTGTTTACCTCATCACCGGGGGGCTCGGTGCGATTGCGCTGGAGTTGGCGGCGTATTTGGCGCGCACACAACAGGCGAGGCTGGTGCTGGTAAGTCGCCGCGCTTTGCCAGCGCGTGCCGAATGGCTTCACACCGCGGCCAGCAACGATAGCTCAAGAGATACCCAGGAGACCTACTTGCTGCAACGCTTGCTGGCCTTAGAGGCGGCCGGGGCTGAAGTCCTCACGCTGTGTGCCGATGTGCAGGACCCTGTCGCCATGGCCCGTGCCGTGGCCGAATGTCGCGCTCACTTTGGTGCATTGCATGGTTTTTTTCATGCGGCGGGTGTGCTGGAGGACGGCCCCATTCACGGTAAAAGCGCAGAGAGCATTCGGCGTGTGCTCGGGGCCAAAGCTGCAGGTGCGCAGGTGTTGCATGCGCTGTTGCCACCCGGTGCGTTGGATTTTTTTGCGGTGTTTTCATCGACCAGTGTTGTCCTGGGCGGCGCCGGGCAAGTCGACTATGTGGCGGCGAATGCCTTTTTGGATTCGCTGGCCGCGTCGCGCCCGGACGGCTTGTGCATTCACTGGGGTGTCTGGGGCGACCGCGGCATGGCGCAGCGGGCCTATGGCGGGGCCAGCGGGCGCTTGCCCTCTCACGCCAGTAGCAGCGCTGTCAGCGTACATCCGCTGCTCGGTGTTCGGCATGACAGTGCTGAAGGTGTTCGCTTCGAAGCCGTCTACACGCCGGCCAAGTTATGGGTGTTGGACGAGCACAAGGTGGCCGGCCGGCCTGTGTTGGTGGGCACCGCGTACATCGAAATCGCCCGTGCCGCCATGCAGCAGTTGCATCCCGGCAGCGGGATCGAGTTGCATGCGTTGTCGTTTGGTGAAGCCATGGTGTTCGACGGCAATACACCGCGTGAAGTCAGCATCGAGCTGCTGAAACACGACCCGTCGACGGACGACGCAGCATGGGACTTTCGGGTCTCTAGCCGCGCGCAGCCTGATGCGCCGTGGCAAGAGCACGCGCGTGCCGGGATTCATTTGTTCCACGATGCGCTGCCCGTTGCCTCAGCGTTGCCTGCTGTCGACTTGCGACCGGGTACTTGGGTCGAGGGTTCTATGCCGCAGGCTGGCGCCGTCGCCTTTGGCCCGCGCTGGCAGAACATTGCGCGCATGCAACTGAGCGGGCAGGGTGGCACCGCCGAAATGGAGCTCCCCGAACGCTTTGCATCCGATCTTTCTTCTTACGCTTGCCATCCGGCCATGCTCGACATGGCCGCCACCTTTGGCCTGCATTTGCTGGGCACACAGACGCGCCAAGCTTTGCTGTTTGTGCCCCTGTCGATCGAACGCATACGGCTGGTGGGTGCGCTCCAAAGCCAATGCGTTAGCCGGGTTGAACTGAGCGGACCCTTGCAAGACCGCATGCTCACTTTCGATGTGAGTTTGCACGCAAGCGACGGATCACCATTGGCCACCTTGGAGGGTTTTTGTTTGCGCGGTGTCTCTGCTGAGGCGATGACGCAGGTAGCGCCTGTACCGGTGGCCAAAGCGCCAACGCTGGTGGCCTCCATGTTGGCTTGCGGGATTCGCGGGGACGACGCACCGGCACTGTTTGAACGCATTTTTGCCACGGATGCGCGTGATATCACGGTCTCCTCTATGGCGCTGACGGCGTTGCAGCTGGCCTTGCAGCCTGTCGTGCCTCCCGTGACCGCGAGTGCTGCACTGGCGACACCCGCGGTCAGTGATGGCGGTTTGAGTCCGGTGGAACGTGCTATCGCGGCAGTCTGGCGAGAACTGTTGGGGACGCAAGAGATTGACCGGCAAGATGATTTTTTTGCGCTCGGTGGTCACTCTCTGGCAGCCGTGCGTTTGTTCGCGCGCATTCGCAAGGAGTTTGCCGTCGACTTGCCACTGGCCACGCTTTTTAAAGCGCCCACCTTGGGCGCACTGTCCGCCTTGGTTGAGCAGGAGCGCAGCCGAGCCGCTGCCAAAGCTAAAAACTCAGCGCCCAAAGAGGCGTCGGCCGGCTGCGCTGGGAGTCCGGTTGTCTCTGCCACGACGATTCAAAATGACGCTGCAGATGAGATCAATGCGTTGCCGGAGGAGAGCTGGTCCCCTTTGGTTGAAATCAGCCGTGGGCGGCCGGGTGTGAAGCCGCTTTTTTGCATCCATGGCGCTGCTGGCAATGTGCTGAACTTCAAGGCCATTTCTGACCGCTTGGGGCCGGACCAGCCCTTTTATGGCTTGCAGGCCCAGGGCGTTGATGGCCGCTTGCCATTGCTACCATCCATAAAAGCCATGGCCGAGCAATATGTGGCGGCTATACGGACTGTGGACCCGGTCGGACCTTACCGTTTAGCAGGCTATTCCGGTGGTGGCGTGATTGCGATTGAAATGGCCCGGCAACTCAAACGGGCTGGTGCTGAAGTGGCCATGCTGGCGATGATTGACACGCTGTCACCATTAGCCGCACGGGCGAAAGTAGGGCCCTTGAAGAAAATCTGGTTGATGCGTCACTGGTCGCTTAAATTTGCGATGGAATACCCAGAGCGTCGACGCAATGCCCAGCGGGAGAAAGTCAGCCATACGTTGGCGATGCAGCTCTTGTCAGCGGGTCATGTGTTGCCGCCAGAGTTGGCATCGGTGTATATCTTTGGTCATTTTCTCACCGTGCAGGCGGGTTATGAAACACCGGTGTATGACGGCCCAGTGGTCTTGTTGCGGGCGCAACATGGCTACACACCTTATTTGAATGCAGGGCCACAGTTGGGTTGGCAAACGCATCTTCGTGGCAACATTCGCGTGGTCGAGATTCCCGGTACGCATGTGTCGATGTTGTTGGAGCCCGGTCTGTCGGTACTGGTCAATGGTTTGCGGCAAGAACTCGTTCGGGCTGATGCGCAGAGTGAACTGCCCAGAGGGCTTGAAGCCTCCGTGGAAGGACGTCTTCTCAGTGCAAAGAACGTTGCCGCCTGAGCTTGATCAGGCCGGTGGACAGTGCCGTTCCTGCCACGATCACGGCGCCACAAATCAGCATCCATGCGGTGACCCGTTCACCCAGAAAGATGAGGCCATACAGAACAGCAAATACCGGCACCACGTAAGTGGCGGACAGCGCCCGCGCTGGACCGCCATTGGCAATCAGGCGGAAAAACAGAATGTAAGCGATGCCTGTTGAGGCAACGCCGACGACCAGCAGCGCCAGCCAAGCGCTCTGGCTTGGCATCTGCGTTGGCCGAAACCAGAGCGCCGGCATGGCAAGGCCTAGCGTCGCTCCAATTTGGCTGCCAGTGGCGATCACCAGCGGTGGCACGTCTGACAAAAATCGTTGTGTGTAGCTGGCGGATACCGCGTAACAAATACAGCCGAGCAGGCAAGCCAGCATCGCCCAAACCGGCGCTATGGCAAAGGCGCCTGGCTGGACGCCGGCGGAGTCCCATGCCAGCATGGCGACGCCTGTAAAGCCGATCAACAGGCCCAGTATGCGCGAGCGTGTTGGCTTGTCGTGTAGCCATATCCAGGCCACTATGGCGCCGAACAGCGGTACGGTGGCATTGAGTAGAGAAGACAGGCCCGTGGTGATCGACAGTTGGGCAAATGCATAACAGGTGAATGGAATACCGGAGTTCAGCAGGCCCACAAAAAAGACACGTTTCCAGTGCCGCTGCAATTCAGCGCCTAGGCCTTTGTAGAACAAGATGGGCAGTAAAAATAATGCCGCAATAGCGACTCGCACGCCAGCGGTGGCAAAGGGTCCAAACTCGACGACGCTGATGCGCATGAGTAAAAACGATCCTCCCCAGACCGCTCCCAGCAGGATGAGGTCAGCCACCCAAGGCTTGCCAGGGACCGATGTGCTCAAAGTGCGCCTTCGAGTTGCAGCAAAGCGATCTTGCGGTCTAAGCCGCCGGCGTAGCCGGTGAGCGAGCCTGTGCTGCCAATGACGCGGTGACAGGGCACGACAATGCTGATGGGGTTGCGCCCGATCGCACCGCCCACCGCGCGTACAGCGCTGGGACGTCCGATGTTGGCGCTCAAGACCCCGTAGCTGGTGGTGCTGCCGCGAGGAATGTCCAGCAGCGCCTGCCACACAGCTTGCTGAAAGGGGCTGCCGGCACGGAGGTCAAGCGGCAAGTCAAAGCCATTTGTTTGTCCGGCAAAGTAGGCTGTTAATTGCTTGACGGCTTCTTGCAGGATGGGGTGGGTAGATTGTTCGGGCCAGATGGAACTTTGGCCTGTCAACGGCAATGCCAAGGCCGCCGGTAGATGGCGCTGCTGGTCAAACCATGCACCCGCCAACCCGTTGGGGCTGGCCACCAGCGTTAAGTCACCCAAAGGGGTCGTGCAGCGGGTCTGCACCATCGTAGCGTTGAATTTCATTGTGGAGGGTCCCGAATAGTCATCCGCATGGGTTGCGGTGCAAACCCTGAAAAATGACTCTCATGATACGCCCCGCGCTAGTCCGATTGACTCCGTTTTTGCGCACTGCTCGGCTCCATTTGCGCCTTTTCGCGGCCTACAATCATTCGCATATCGGTATTTTTTGGCCGTCATTTTCAGGCTCCTGCCCTGACTTTGCCGCTGGCTTCGTAACACCTCAATTTCATTTCAAGGAAACTTGATTCATGCATGTAATTTCCTCGATTTTCAAAGCCTACGACATCCGCGGCGTGGTGCCATCCACGATTGATGAAGACGTGGCGGAGGCTTTGGGCAAAGCCTTCGGCACCGTCGCCTTGGCTGAAGGCGAGCGCACGGTGTCGGTCGGTCGCGACGGCCGGCTCAGCGGCCCTTCGCTCAGCGCAGCCTTGATGCGCGGTCTGCGGGCTGTTGGCGTCGAGGTGATTGATGTCGGCGCTGTGACCACGCCGATGCTTTATTTTGCGGCCAACACCTTGTGCACCAGCGGCATTCAGGTCACGGGGAGCCACAATCCGAAGGATTACAACGGCTTCAAGATGGTGATGGCTGGCCGGGCGATTTACGGAGAAGAAATCCAAGCCTTGCGCCGGATCATGGAGGCCGATAGCTGGCAGCTGGCGGATGCGCCTGCCGGTATTCGTCAAGTCGATGTGCTGCCGGCTTACACCGAGCGCATCGTCTCTGACATTCGCCTGGCGCGTCCTATGAAGATCGTGGTTGATTCTGGCAACGGCATTGCCGGTGCTTCAGCGCCCGGTATTTTCCGGGCATTGGGTTGCGAGGTGACTGAACTCTTCAGCGAGGTCGATGGCCATTTCCCGAATCACCATCCTGACCCGAGCAAGCCTGAAAATTTGCGTGATCTGATCGCCGCACTCAAAAATTCCGACGCCGAATTGGGTCTGGCCTTTGACGGCGACGGCGACCGGCTCGGTATCGTCACCAAAGACGGGCAAAACATCTACCCCGATCGCCAGATGATTTTGTTTGCGCAAGACGTGTTGTCGCGCGTGCCCGGTGGCAACATTATTTTTGATGTGAAGTGTTCGCAGCGACTGGCCCCGGCCATCGAAGCGGCCGGTGGCGTTGCGCACATTTACAAGACCGGCCACTCGCTGATCAAAGCGCGCATGAAAGAGCTGGACAGCCCGCTGGGTGGCGAAATGAGCGGTCACATTTTCTTCAAAGAGCGCTGGTTCGGCTTTGACGATGGCACTTACGCGGGTGGCCGCCTGCTCGAAATCGTCAGCCGCAGCCCCAATGCCAGCGCGGTGCTCAACGCCTTGCCGACCAGCCACAGCACGCCTGAATTGAACGTGACTTGCGCAGAGGGCGAAGCCCATGCCGTGGTGGACCAGCTGATCCAGCAGGTGAGTTTTGCAGTCCCCGCCAAAATTTCCACCATCGATGGTGTGCGCGTGGACTGGCCGGATGGTTTTGGTTTGATTCGCGCATCCAACACCACGCCGGTGCTGGTGCTGCGCTTTGAAGGGCAAACGCCCGAGGCCTTGCAGCGCATTGAAAAAGCCATGCTGCAGCTGCTGCACAGCGTCAAGCCAGATGCCCGCGTTGGCGAGGCCGCGCACTGAGCCCCCGAAACGCAGAGGTCGCGTTGCCACTTCTTCCCGTGAGTTCTGCCCGTTCAAAGCCAGAGTCCATCGCACTCAAGCTGTATGCCGTGCTGATGCAGGCGGCTACGCCTTTGCTGCGCCGCAAACTGGCACGCAGGGCGGTGGCCGAGCCGGGTTATGCCGTGGCCATCCCCGAGCGCTTTGGTGTTTACGATCAGCCACCTGAAACGAACAGCGAGTTGCTCTGGGTGCATGCGGTGTCGCTGGGTGAGACGCGCACCGCCGCGATCTTGCTGCGCGCTTGGCGTGAAGCCTGCCCGGGTTTGCGCGTGCTGTTGACGCACGGCACAGCCACCGGCCGTGCCGAGGGCGCCAGCTTGCTGCAGCCGGGCGATGTTCAGGTTTGGCAACCGTGGGACAGCCTCGCTGCGGTTGAGCGTTTTCTGACGCATTTCAAACCGCGCATGGGTGTCTTGCTGGAGACCGAGGTTTGGCCTCAACTGTTGGCTGCCGCCCAGGCGCAGCAAGTTCCGGTGGTGCTTGTCAATGCGCGTTTGTCGGCGAAGTCGCTGGCCGGCGCTGAACGCATGGCGTGGCTGGCGCGGCCGGCCTACCGTGCGCTGACCGCTGTGTTTGCGCAGACTGAGGCTGATGCGCTGCGCTTGCAGCAGCTCGGTGCCAACGTGGCCGGTGTTTTGGGCAACCTGAAATTTGACGCCAAGCCCGATGCTTCTCAGCAGGCCTTGGCGCATCAATGGCGGGCGCAGCTTCAGCAGTCCGTGCTGATGCTGGCCAGCTCGCGCGAGGGTGAAGAGACCGAGTTCATTCGGCAACTGGTGGCGCAGGGCATGCTGGGCTCTGCTGTCAAAGGCCTTGGGCCGCGCTTGCGCGTGCTGATCGTGCCGCGTCACCCGCAGCGTTTTGACACCGTGCAGCGTTTGATCGAACAACAAGGCCTGCGTGTGTCGCGCCGCTCAAGTTGGCCCGACGGTCCGGCGCAGAGTGCCGCCGCTCAGCAGGCCGACGTCTGGCTGGGCGACTCGCTGGGCGAGATGGCGCTGTATTACTCGCTCAGTGACTTGGCCTTGTTGGGCGGCAGCTTTGAAGCGCTGGGCGGTCAAAACCTGATCGAGCCGGCGGCCTGTGCTTGTCCGGTGGTGATGGGTCCGCACACCTTTAATTTTTTGGAGGCTGCAATCATGGCCGAAACAGAAGGCGCTGCCCACCGCGTGACCGACATGGCCCACGGTGTGCAGAAGGCTTTAGCGCTGCTGCGATCTCAGGACGATTTGCAAGCTGCCGCGGTCGCCGCACATCAATTCTCCGAGCGTCACGGCGGCGCAGCGACGCGCACCGTTGAAGCTCTGACGCAATGGCTGCCGGATTGACTTACTTGACCAGCAAGCCGTTGATGGCTTGCAGGTCGTCAGGCGTCAGCGTGCCGTTGGCCTGACGCAGACGCAAGCCACCGACCAACACGTCGTAACGGGCGCGGGCCAAGTCACGCTTGGTCTGGAACAGTTGGCTCTGCGAATTCAAGACGTCGATATTGATGCGCACACCGACTTGATAACCGAGCTTGTTGGCGTCGAGTGCGCTTTGGCTGGAGAGTTCGGCGGCTTCAAGCGCTTTGACTTGCCCTTGGCCCGAGACCAAGCCAAAAAAGGCAGTGCGCGTGCTCAGTGCGACCGTGCGGCGCGCGCCTTCCAGGTCGGTGCGGGCTTTGTCGCTGAGCGACAAGGTTTCACGCACGCGGTTTTGTGTGGCGAAGCCGGCGAACAGCGGCACATTGAAGTTCAGACCGACGACGGCGCTGGTGCTGCGCGTCGTGGCGGGGTTCGTGATTGTCCCGCTTGGATTGCGGCTACCACCGTAGCTGGCAACCAAGTCGAGCGTAGGCTTATGGCCGGCTTCGGCTTTGTCGACTTCGAGCTTGGCAATCTCGAAGTTGCTTTGCGCCAAGCGGATGCCAGGGTGAACAGTTTCAGACTGCAAGACCCAGGCGTTGACATCGACGGGCACGACCGTCGGCAACACCAGAGGTGCCGCCAAGCCGCGTGGCTGTGTCTCTGCTTTGCCGACCAGTTGGTCTAGCGCTAGTTTTTTCACGCGCAAATCATTCTCGGCGGCAATCTCTTGCGCCAGCACCAAGTCGTAGCGGGCTTGTGCTTCGCGGGAGTCCGTGATGGTCGCGGTGCCGACTTCAAAGTTGCGTTGCGCGGAGGCCAGTTGCTCTGCCACAGCGGCTTTTTGCGCTTTGACAAAGGTCAGGCTGTCTTGCGAGGCCAGTACGTCAAAGTAGGCTTGGCTGGTGCGCACGATCAGGTCTTGCTCGGCGGTGTCGAGCTGCGAGCGGGCTTGGTCGAGCTGCTTTTTGCCTTGCTCGTAAGTGGCCCAGTTGCCGGGTCGGTACAGCGGTTGCGACGCGCTAAGAGTGGCCGTTTGATTGTTGAATGAGCGGTTCAATGCATTTGCAGGGCTGATAGTCAGATCAGTTCGCGTTGCACCGGCAGACACCCCCGCCGTTGGCAAAATATTCGCCAGCGTCTGATCCGCCCGCGCCAGATTGGCGTCGTACTGCAAGCGGGCTGACAAATAACTCGCGTCAAAGGCGCGCGCCGACGCATACAAATCAACCAGACTTTGTGCCGGCGCCAACGGTGAGAAAGTGGCCCAGATACCTGCAACAGCCAAGTGCAGCAACGAAGGAACATGCATTTTTATTGTTCTCATGATGGTTCTGAAAAGGAAGCGTCAGTAGGCAAAATAACCAGGATAAAAAAATCAGTAGCGGGGCACCGAAGGGTCGACTTCATGCGACCAAGCGTCAATACCGCCTTGCAGGTTCACGACCTCGGTGAATCCGCTTTGCAAGAGGAAATTGGCCACCTGCAGACTGCGCATGCCGTGGTGGCACAGGCAGGCGACGGGCTGGTCTGGGTCCAACTCAGCCAGCCGTGCTGGCACGTCACGCATGGGAATGGTCAGCAGCTTGAAGCCGTCTTCGCTGACGCAGGCGGTTTGCACTTCCCAAGGCTCTCGCACGTCGAGCAGCACCGGTGTCACGGGCGCGCTGGCGGTGGCGGCCACGCTGCCTACCCAACTGGAAAATTGGCTTGGAGAAACTTGCGGGATCATGGTTGCCTCTAAAGGAAGAGCGAGGGAAAAATTCAGAAGCTGAACTTCGAGGGCTCAGGGAAATTCAGCAAGCGCGGGGCCACTGTGTCCCAAGCTTCAGTGGTGCCAAAAGCCTGCTCGCCGGTGCGCGTGATCAAGGCTGCGCGCATCATGGGTTCTTCGCCAACGATGGCGCTCAAACGGCCGCCGACTTTCAGCAGTGCCAGCAATTCGGCTGGCACTTCGGCCACCGAACCGCTCAACACAATCGCGTCAAACGGGCCTTGCACGCCTGCTTTTTCGGCGGCGCCGGGCGCTAGCAGCGCGCTGCCGTCGAGCTGCAAAACCTCGACGTTGTAAACGCCGGCTTTTTGCAAATTGTCGCGGGCGCTTTGGGCCAGCGTCGGCTCAATCTCAAGGCTGATGACTTGCTGCGCGCGGTGTCCCAGCAGGGCGGCCATGTAACCCGAACCGGTTCCGATTTCCAGTACCTTTTCGTGCTTTTGCACGTTCAGGTCTTGCAGAATGCGGGCTTCAATTTTCGGGGCCAGCATGCATTGGCTGGGGTTGCTGTGCGGCGGCAGCGGGATTTCCATGTCGACAAATGCCAGCGACTTGTGGGCCAGTGGCACGAAGTCTTCACGCTTGACCACGGCCAGCAACGAAAGGACTTGGTTGTCCAGCACTTCCCAGGGGCGGATTTGCTGCTCGATCATGTTGAAGCGGGCTTGTTCGTAGTTCATGGTGTCGTGCGTGGAAAAAATTGCATTTTACCGATGGATTGGTACCCAAATGTCAGCGGCTGTCGTTCAGCGCAAAGGAACGCTGGGCAGCACCTGCAAAGCCAGCCATTCACGCAGCACGTGACGTGAGGCGGTCAGCCCGTGCGCTGACGGGAGCCATTCCAGCAGTGGTCGCTCACTTGTCAGTACAAAGCCCATGGGCGTGGGCAGCACGGTGAAACCGGCTTTCTCAAACAGGGCTTGGCTGCGCGGCATGTGCCAAGCGTGGGTGACGAGGGCGATGCTGTGGATGCCGACAGGGGCCAGCAAGTCGTGCATGCGGGCAGCGTTTTCGGCCGTGTCCCGAGATTGGTTGTCGATCCAGCGCAGCGTCAAGCCGTGCTCTGCCGCGAAAACTTCGGCGGTGCTGGCTTCGCTGGGCACGGCTTGACCGCTGTTGCTCCAGCCAACGCCGCCCGCAAAGGCCAGTGGCAAGCTGGAACGCTTGGCCAGTTGAATCCCGTAGCCCAGCCGCGCCGCCGTCGAGGCGTTGGGTTGGGCCTGGCCATATTCGGGTGCAACGGGCTGCATGCCGCCGCCTAAAACGACGATGGCTTGAACGCCAGTGGCGCGAAGTTGGGATTGCCGCGTTGGCGCCAGCACACTGACTTGCGGGAGCACCCGCTGCGCCAGCCAGACCGCCACAGCGTTGCAGCTGAGCAGCCAAAGCGCCAGCAAACCAGCAGTGATCAGCAGCCGGCCAAAACGGTGACGCAGCCAGAGCAGACCGGCACACGCCAACAACAACGGTGACGCGGGAGGCAACAGCAGCGCTCCCGCGATAGCTTTGAATTCGCCGAGGTTTGGAATCATGCTCGGCTTATCAAGGGGTGAACTTCAATAAAAAGCCTGCAAACCGGTTTGCGCGCGACCCAAGATCAAGGCGTGCACATCGTGTGTGCCTTCGTAGGTGTTGACGGTTTCCAAGTTGATCATGTGGCGGATGACGTGGTATTCGTCATGGATGCCGTTGCCGCCGTGCATGTCGCGTGCCATGCGGGCAATGTCCAGCGACTTGCCGCACGAGTTGCGTTTGATCATCGAGATCATTTCGGGCGCCGCTTGGTCTTCGTCCATCAAGCGACCGACGCGCAAGCAGGCTTGCAGGCCGAGCGTGATTTCGGTTTGCATGTCGGCGAGTTTTTTCTGGATCAACTGGTTTTGTGCCAGAGGGCGGCCGAATTGCACGCGGTCCATGGTGTATTGACGGGCACGAAACCAGCAGTCTTCAGCCGCACCCAATGCACCCCAAGCGATGCCGTAGCGGGCTTTGTTGAGGCAACCGAAAGGACCTTTGAGGCCGCTGACGTTGGGCAGAATGTTCGCTTCAGGCACAAAGACATCGTCCATGACGATCTCGCCGGTGATGGAGGCGCGCAAGCTCATCTTGCCTTCGATCTTCGGGGCGCTCAAGCCCTTCATGCCTTTTTCAAGGATGAAGCCGCGAATGCTTTCTTGGCCGCCGACCTTGCCATCGGGGTCTTCGAGCTTGGCCCAGACCACAAAGACGTCGGCGATCGGGCTGTTGGTGATCCACATCTTGGCGCCCTTCATGATGAAGCCGCCGTCGACAGGTTTGGCGCGGGTCAACATGCTGGCCGGGTCAGAGCCGTGGTTGGGTTCGGTCAGGCCGAAGCAGCCTACCCATTCGCCGGTGGCGAGTTTGGGCAGGAATTTTTCTCTTTGCGCTTCGCTGCCGTATTCGTTGATCGGGTGCATGACCAGCGAGCTTTGCACGCTGATGGCGCTGCGGTAGCCGCTGTCGACGCGCTCGACTTCGCGGGCGATCAGGCCGTAGGCGACGTAGCTCAGACCGGCACAGCCGTAGCCTTCAATCGTCGAGCCCAAAAAGCCCATGGCACCGGCTTCGTTCATGATCTCGCGGTCAAACGTTTCGTGGCGTGCGGCCATCAGCACACGCGTTTGCAGCTTGTCCTGACAAAAATCGTGCGCCGCCTCGACGATGGCGCGCTCGTCGTCAGTGAGCTGCTGGCTCAGAAAAAATGGATCTTCCCAATTGAATTTAACGGACATGACATGATTCCTTGAATATGACTGCAAAGTGTAGGGCCTGCCCAAAGGGTGCTGGACATGCCTGGCAGACCTTGGGTGTGGGGTCCGATTGTTCGGCAATCAAGAATAGCTGTCTAATATCAATTAACAATTCAACGATATATTTTTTGTATTTATGGAATTTCGACATCTTCGCTACTTTCTGGTGCTGGCCGAGGAACTGCATTTCGGCCGGGCGGCGCGTCGGCTGGCCATTTCGCAGCCGCCGTTGTCACTGAACATTCAACAGCTTGAGGCGTCAGTGGGCGCTCGCCTGCTCACGCGCAACAGCAAGTCGGTGCAGCTGACGGCGGCGGGTCTGGCTTTTGTACCGGCAGCGCGGGCCTTGCTGGAGCAAGCCGCGAGCGCCGCGAATCTGGCCAAGGATGTCGGTGAAGGTATGGCCGGTAGCTTGACGATTGGTTTTTCCGGGACCATGTTGTTCAGCGGTTTGCCTTTGATCTTGGCGCGTTTTCAGGCGGGTCATCCACGTTTGCGCCTGCTGCTCAAGGAGTTGAGTTCAAGTGAGCAATTGGTGGAACTGGCGCAAGGCCGACTCGACTTGGGCTTTGTGCACACCACGCGTGTGCCGCCTGAGTTGTCGCAAATTCGCGTGGCGAGCCAAGCTTTTGTGGGTTGCTTGCCAGCCGCTCACGCGTTGGCCGGACAGGCCACCTTGGCGTTGGCGCAGTTGCAGGGCGAGCCGTTTGCGGTGGTCTCCAAAGCGGTGTCGCCGGACTACCATGAGCGCATCTTGGCGTTGTGTGCCGCGTCTGGATTTGATCCGGAAATTCGGTACGAGCTCAGGCATTGGTTGAGCGTGGTTTCGCTGGTGGCGCAAGGCATGGGCGTGGCCTTGGTGCCAGCGGCGTTGCAGCAGTCGGCGCTGGCTGGCGCGGTGTTTGTGCCGTTGCGAGAAGACGCCATGACGTATGAGACCCATTGCCTCTGGAAAACCAGTCGCGACAGCCCGGCGCTGGCCGCCTTTGTCCATGCGGTGCGCACGAGTTTGCCGATGGCTGCATGACCTCGGACCGGGCCTTGTGCAGAATCAAACCTCAATTCAATGAAAGATCCTATGACCACATTGCCAACGATCACGCTGGGCGGCGGATGTTTTTGGTGTACCGAGGCGGTGTTCGTCCAAGTGCGCGGCGTGACCGACGTCGAGTCGGGTTACAGCAACGGCCATGTCACGCAGCCGACGTACGAACAGGTCTGTTCGGGCACGACCGGGCACAACGAAGTGGTCAAGCTGACGTATGACCCGACGCAGATCAGCCTGCGTGAGATTCTCGAAATTTTCTTCGTCATTCACGATCCGACCACGTTGAACCGGCAGGGCAACGATGCCGGCACACAGTACCGCAGCGGTATTTACTGGTCGACACCTGAGCAGGAGAAAGTGGTTGAACACATGCTCGGTGAGATGACTGAAGCGAAGTTGTTCAGTCAGCCCATCGTGACCGAGGTGCAGCCCTTGACCAACTACTGGCCGGCCGAGGATTATCATCAGGACTTTTTTGAAAACAACCCGAATCAAGGTTACTGCGTCGCGGTGGCTGGCCCGAAGGTGGCGAAGTTTCGCAAGACTTTCACCGATCGCGTACGGCACTGACGGCATTGATTGAATTTAAACCGACATGAATTTCAGACTCACCATTCGACAAGTCATGGGCTGCTACTTAGCCCTGGCTTTGCTCATGGTGCCTCTGTTGGGGCAGATGCACGGCATCGTCCATGGCTTCTCGCATGGCTTGCCGTCGGCAGTGGCGGGTGCAAATACACAACAATGGTTACAGGCCCGCGCTGAGGGCGTTGAGCTGGTTCACGTTGAAGTTGTCACTGCCGATGTGCCTCGGTGGTCTAAAAAGTTGTTTGCCGGTCATGACAAATCAGCAGACTGCTTGGTCTTTGATCAGCTGTGTCAAGCTCAGGCTCTGCATTTCCAGCTTGCGCAGCCGTCGCCAATCATGTTTCCTCATGCTGTGTTGGTGACTTTAGCGGGTGATTTCATCGCTCGCTGGGCTGCGTTTTTTCAAGCGCGCGGCCCCCCTTCGGTTCGCTGAATTTCCCAAACTGCTGGCCCTACTCAGCCTGAAGGCTGAGTGCCAGTGTCCGTTTTTGATTTCAACGAAGCCTTTCATGATATTTTTTCTCCAGCCTCGCGCCTTGACCACGGCCGCCTTGTGCTTGTCTGCACTGGGTACTTTGATGGCCCTGCCTTCAGTGGCTTTTGCACAGAGCGAAACTTCCAGCCTGCAGGAGGTCACGGTCACCGGCAATCCCTTGGGCTCTAGCGATTTGATCGCACCGGCCACGCAACTTTCCGGCACCGATTTGTTGTTGCGGACTAAAACCACCTTGGGCGAAACATTGGACGGCCTGCCTGGCGTCAGCAGCACCTACTTTGGCCCGAACGCCAGCCGGCCCGTCATCCGAGGTCTTGACGGTGATCGCATTCGCATCCTGAACAACGGCGGCGGGTCGCTGGATGCATCCAGTCTGAGTTACGACCATGCGGTCACGCTGGACCCCCTGAGCATTGAGCGCATTGAAGTTCTGCGCGGCCCAGGCGCCTTGATGTACGGCGGCAGCGCAGTGGGCGGCGTGGTCAATGTGATCGACAACCGGATTGCGCGCGAGCCGCAGTTTGATGAGAACGGCGGCGTCAGCGGCAAAACCGACTTGAATTTGGCGACCGGCAATTCAGAGCGTGGCAAAGGTTTGTTGTTAGAGGCTGGCAACACACGCTACAACCTGCACGTGGATGCTTTTGACCGGCAGACCGGTGATGTGCGGGTACCGATTGATCTGGCGTGCACCCAAAACGGCGTGGCCACCACTCAGCGAAAAATTTGCAATTCCGCCAGTCACACCAGCGGTCAGGCGCTGGGCGGTTCGCTGTTTTTTGACAATGGCTATCTGGGCGCGTCGGCCACCAACTACACCAGCACTTACGGCACCGTGGCTGAAGACAATGTCACCATCGGCATGAAGTCCAACCGTTATGCGCTCGAAGGTGAGATCCGTAACTTAGGTGGATTCGTTCAAAGTGTCAAAGGTCAATACAGCCAGTCCGATTACACCCACACCGAGTTTGAAGGCGCTACGCCGGGCACCGTTTTCAAGAACAATGGCAATGACTTGCGGCTTGAAGCGCGTCTTGCCAAGTTTGGCAACTTCGACGGCATGTTCGGCTTTCAGACGCAATCGAATCGTTTTTCAGCGGATGGCGCAGAAGCCTTTGCGCCGCACAGCAAAACCGACCAGATGGCTGCGTTTGCCTACGAAGAGATGACCACCCGTTGGGGCAAGCTGAGTCTGGGCGGCCGGCTTGAGTCGGTGCGGGTCGAGTCCTTGGGCAGTCCCGACCGGCCGGCTGATTTCACCCCCGGCGTCAGGGATTTCAATGCCGCAAGCTACGCCTTGGGCAGCTTGTGGAATGTGGCACCCGGCTGGAAGCTCACCAGCAATCTGGCCTACACCGAGCGAGCGCCGAAAGACTATGAGTTGTTTGCCAACGGCCCGCACTTGGCTACAGCTGCGTATGAAGTTGGCAATGCCAACTTGAACAAAGAGAAGTCTGGCAATCTGGACGTCGGTGCCGCTTGGAAGGCGGGCGCCAACAGCTTCGGTGTCAATGCTTATGTGAGTCGTTTTCAGAATTACATGGCGCTTAATCGGACGTCAGGCGTCTGGCTTAGCAAAGCAAATGGCGCGTCAGTTCCGCAAAGTGATCCTGATGCCTTGCCGCTGTACCTCTACGAGCAGGTGCGAGCGCGTTTCGTTGGCCTCGAGAGCAGCGGCAACATTCGCCTGCGCGAAGGCGTTTCGACGCTGGACCTGGCCTTGCGCGGCGATGTGGTGCGCGCCACGAATCTAGACAGTGGCGAGGCGCTGCCTCGTATTGCACCTTGGCGCGTCGGTTCGACCTTGAAATGGAGTGGCGGGCCGTGGGGCGCCAACTTGGGCTTTGACCACTCGGGGGCGCAAAATCGGGTGCCGGTGACCGACCGCGCCACGGACGCCTACACCTTGTGGAATTTGGCCGGTACATACCGCACGAGAGTGGATGGGGCCAGCTTGCTCTGGTTTGCGCGCCTAGACAACATCACGAATCAGCTGGCTTACAGCGCGTCTTCGGTGTTAACGACAACGGCTTTTCCAAAAGCCCCGATGCCAGGGCGCAGTTTGAAAGTCGGTTTGCAGGCCAGTTTCTAAATCTTCGCTTGGTTGAATTTATTTTTTGGCAGGCTTGAACACTTCTGTTTGCGGATCAGGCCAGCGGTCAGTCGGCGGGCAAAGCGGGTCCTTGTATTTTTCAAATTCCCAGCGTTAAACTCATAAATCGATCTGAATCGTCATCGGTTTGACTTTATTTATTGGGAATTTTTGATGCTGTTTGCAAAGCTGCTGCCGCGAGAAGGCAATTTCTTCGAACTCTTTAACCAGCATGCTGCGCGCATCGTCGAGGCCGCTCATGCGTTCTCGAACATGGTGACCCATTACAACGACGCAGAAAAGCGTGAAGGCTTTAACCGTGATGTGGACAACGCTGAACGTGCGGCCGATCGCATCACACAGGAGGTCAACCGCATGCTGCACAAGACCTTCATCACGCCGATTGATCGCGAGCAAATTCATTCTTTGATCAACACCATGGACGACGTGGCTGACCTGATTCAGGATTCAGCTGAAACCATGGCGCTGTACGACGTCCGGCACATGACCGAAGAGATTGTTCGCCTGACAGACCTGAGCGTCAAATGTTGTGAGCGTCTGAAAGATGCGGTGGCCCTGATCGACAAGTTGAGCGATGCCGCCACTGCTGAAGCTGCGCTGAAAACCTGCGAAGAAATCGACAAGCTTGAATCCGATGCCGACCGTGTCATGCGTTCGGCCATGAGCAAGCTGTTTCGCGAGGAGCCGGATGTCCGCGAGGTCATCAAACTCAAAGCGATTTACGAGTTGTTGGAAACCATCACCGACAAATGCGAAGACGTGGCCAATTTGATCGAGGGCATCGTCCTCGAAAATTCCTGATCCACCGGGCGACGTATGCAAACCGTCCAAACTGCCCTGTGGGTTGTGGCCTTGCTGGTGTGTCTGGCCATTGTTTTTGACTTCATGAACGGCTTTCATGATGCTGCAAATTCTATTGCCACCGTGGTCTCCACTGGCGTGCTCAAGCCGGGTCAGGCCGTGCTGTTCGCCGCTTTTTTCAATTTATTGGCCCTTTTTGTCTTTCATCTGAGCGTGGCGGCAACGGTCGGCAAAGGCATTGTTCAGCCTGGCATTGTCGACACGCACGTGGTGTTTGGTGCCTTGCTGGGAGCCATCACCTGGAATGTGGTGACTTGGTATTACGGCATTCCTAGCAGTTCCTCGCATGCGCTGATTGGCGGCATTGTGGGGGCCGTGATGGCCAAGTCTGGTGCCGGTGCACTGGTCGCTGGTGGCGTGCTCAAAACTGTGGCCTTTATCTTTGTCTCGCCCGTGCTGGGGTTTTTATTGGGCTCCCTCATGATGGTGGTGGTGGCTTGGGTTTGCCGCCGCGCCACGCCTTCCAAGGTAGACCGTTGGTTCCGTCGCTTGCAACTGGTGTCGGCTGGCGCTTACAGCTTGGGCCATGGTGGCAATGATGCGCAAAAGACCATCGGCATCATCTGGATGCTGCTGATCGCCACGGGCTATGCATCAGCCACAGATTCATCGCCACCGCTCTGGAGCATCGTCAGTTGTTATGTGGCGATTGCCATGGGCACCATGTTTGGTGGCTGGCGCATCGTTAAAACCATGGGTCAGCGGATCACCAAGTTGAAGCCTGTGGGCGGTTTTTGTGCAGAAACCGGTGGCGCACTGACCTTGTTTTTAGCGACATGGCTGGGTATTCCAGTGTCGACCACGCACACCATCACCGGCGCTATTGTGGGTGTCGGCTCAACCCAGCGCGCGAGTGCTGTGCGCTGGGGTGTAGCGGGCAACATCGTCTGGGCTTGGATTTTCACTATTCCTGCCAGCGCCTTCGTGGCTGCGATCGCTTACTGGATCAGTTGGCAGTTGTTTTGATCACGGCCGGCTTATTGTGAAATCTTGCGGGCTTCCTCGACCTGGTACTCGAAGTAGTGCTGAAAACTGTAGGCCATGCTGCCCATCATGGAGATCGCGCCCACCAGCAGGGCGGCAATCACCGCCAACATCGTCAGCCAGTTGGTGCGCCCCTGTTCTGCATCGACGTCAGCTTCTGGGTTGAAGCGTGCGTTCCATTTTTCAGCCGGCATCAGGCCATAGAAGATAGCCGTCAAGGCGCAGCCCGCCATGGTGAAACCCAGCAGCGGGATCAGCAACCAGCTCATTTGGTCGTCCAGTCCGTATTGCTGCACGCGTTCGATGCCGTAGATGCCGAGTGCCGTCGGAATCGGCAGCGCCCAACCGAGCGTGTCGGACCAGCCATGCAGGTAAAAGCGATGCAGGCCCAAGGGCCCGCCGAGGAACGCGATCCAAGTGGAGACGGTTTTGTTTTTCATACTTTTCATTCCAGCTATTACACCCTAAGCGCTTGCGGCGGGCAGTGGTCGCCCGCCCCCAAGACCTTTTCCATCAACACGACATCGAGCCATCGGTCGAATTTCCAGCCGCAAGATGTGAGCACGCCAACCTGCGTAAAGCCAACACTGCGATGCAGCCCGATCGATCCGGCATTGGCTGAATCACCGATGACGGCTATCAGTTTGCGCACACCTGCAGCTTCGGCTTGCGCTGCGAGTTCGGTCAACAAGGCGCGACCGAGTCCGCGTCGCTGTGCCTCGGGTGACAAATAAATCGAATCTTCTGCTGAATAACGGTACGCCGGTCTGGCCTTGAACCAGTTGCAGTAGGCAAAGCCGATTATTTTTCCGGCATCTTCAGCCACGAGGTATGGCAGCTGCTTGGCCAGCACATCGTCGCGTCTGGCCGTCATCTCAGTCAGCGTGGGCGGCTCGGTTTCAAAGGTGCCCGTGCCGTGCAGCACTTGTTGGGCATAAATAGCCGTGATGGCGGCAATATCTGGAAGGCGGCTGGGACGTATCAGGGGCATGTCAAGGGCTTATGAATGGAATGGTGTGCCTAGCAGGTGGCGCTGAGGCAAGGTCTCGGGCTATAATCTGCGGCTTTGCAGCAATTCGCTGGCCGGGTGGCCATGTCGTGTGTCTCAAGCGCTGCAAGTACATGTTGGGGTGACGATTGTGTTGCTCCACCACCCGAAGGATAAATCATGGTCGTCATCCGACTCTCACGCGGCGGTTCCAAGCACCGTCCTTTCTTCAAC
>CANFXC010000028.1 GCA_947450765.1 Comamonadaceae bacterium
CCTCGGGTATGAGGACGCCGCCCCAGAGTCAACCCATGCCGCTCAAAAACCAAAAACGGCAGATACAAAAAAGGCCACCAGAAGGCAGCCTTTTTACGAGAGCAAAAATCAGCAGCGCAAGATCAAACCTGACCAGCCTGCGCATTCTGCAGCGCCGCAATGCGCTCTTCAATCGGCGGGTGCGAACTGAACAACTTGCCGACACCGCCGGCAATGCCGAACGACTGCACAGACTTCGGCAACTCACCCGGCACCATGCCGCCCAAACGGGCCAGCGCATTGATCATCGGTTGCTTGCGACCCAGCAATTCAGCCGAACCCGCATCAGCGCGAAACTCACGGTGACGTGAGAACCAAGCCACCACCATCGCCGCAGCAAAACCAAGCACGATGTCCAACACGATGGTGCTGACGTAATAACCAATGCCGGGGCCGGAATTGTTGTCGCTGCCCTTGCGCAAAAAGCTGTCAACCGCATAGCCAATCACCCGGCTCAAGAACACCACAAAGGTGTTCATCACGCCTTGAATGAGTGCCATGGTGACCATGTCGCCGTTCGCAATGTGGGCGATCTCATGGCCGATCACAGCTTCGATTTCTTCCCGCGTCATGCCTTGCAGCAAACCCGTCGACACCGCAACCAAGGCGGAATTTTTGAACGCGCCGGTGGCAAAAGCATTCGGCTCGCCGTCAAAAATACCGACTTCGGGCATGCGAATTCCGGCGCGGTCTGAGAGACGGCGCACCGTCTCATAAATCCAAGCTTCATCGGCGTTTTGCGGTTCTTTGATGACCCGAACACCGGCGCTCCATTTGGCGACGGGTTTGCTGATCAACAGCGAAATAATGGCGCCGCCAAAACCGATGACCAAGGCAAAGCCAAGCAGCATCTTGAGGTCAAGACCGTTCGGTGTCAGGTAGCGGTTGACGCCCAGCAGATTGGCCACGATGCCCAGCACCACCACCACCGCAAGGTTGGTCATGACAAACAAAAAGATGCGCTTCATAGCAGTGTTCACTCCAGAAAGTGTCGTTACAAATGACTAAATCAGCCCCTTAGATAGGGTTTAAATCAACCAAATCAAGTAGCCCGTCAGCGTTTCGCTGGCCGGAAAATATCTGAGTCATCATAAAAGGAAAAGTTCTCGTTGTCGGCCCACCAGCCGGGCACGCCCAATACCTGCAAAGGCGCAAAAGGCTTGCCCGCCAACTTGGCTGCGCTGAGATCATGGGCCACCCAGCGGTCTAGGCTGGCCGGGCGTTCTAGCGCGCACAGTTCTGACATGTCTGGCATGCCCAGGTAAACGTGCGCCGTGATCGGCTTGCGCGGGTTGGCTAATTTTTCCAGCAAGGCATGGCCAAACAAGACCAGTCGGGCTTCGCACCACAGCGGCCTCAGTTCTATGAAAAGTCGCTGCCACTGACGCGCCAGCAAGGCGTCCCAGATGGGCTGCGGGGCCATCAGCAGAGCGGAATTTTCGTCAAACACGGTCAGCGCATCACGCACTGCACCGCGTGTGGGCAGCACGCCACCAACGGCAATTTGCTCTGCTTGAAGGGCATTCAGCCGGCTCTTGGTCTGCGGGAACTTCAACCAACACAAACCGTTGAACAGGTCGTGCAGGTTATCCCGCGTCGGCACTTGGCGGGTTTCAAAAATGAACTGTTCGTAGGCTTGGCCGGCGGGCAACTCAGATTGAGCGACGAAACGGATGGGCGCTCGCCGGTGGGCACCATCCAACGACCCGCCTTGGGTGTTCAACACATTCAACGAATTCAAGGCACTGGCCACCGACTGACCCGCCGCCAGATGCGCTAACAAGCCAGCGGCATCAGCCCGCCAAGGGGCCAACCACGGTTGCTGCCAATCCAGCGCAGCCACTGCAGCAGACAGCGTGGCGACAGTGTTGCCGCCCGCCGGCAGGCTCACACCAATTGCCAGGCCAAGCTTTCACCTGAGCGCAATGGCTTCAACTCGGCTTCACCAAAGGCAAAACTTTCGGGTGGCATCCAGCTTTGCTTTTTCAAGGTGATGTGGCCGCTGTTGCGCGGCAATTCATAAAAATCAGGGCCGTTGAAGCTGGCAAAAGCTTCTAGTTTGTCGAGCGCGCCGGCCGCGTCAAAGGCCTCCGCGTACAACTCCATGGCGGCGTGCGCGGTGTAGCAACCGGCGCAGCCAGTGGCGTGCTCTTTCAGGTGAGCCGGGTGCGGCGCGCTGTCGGTGCCAAGGAAAAAACGCGGGTTGTCGCTGATCGCCGCTTGCACCAGCGCCAGCCGGTGCGTCTCGCGTTTGAGCACGGGCAGGCAATAGTAGTGCGGCCGAATGCCGCCGGTGAAGATGGCGTTGCGGTTGTACAGCAAATGGTGCGCCGTGATGGTGGCCGCCGTGAAACGGTCAGCCTCAGCGACATACTGCGCGGCTTCCCGGGTGGTGATGTGCTCAAAAACAATTTTCAGTTCCGGGAAATCGCGGCGCAGCGGGATCAATTGCTGGTCGATGAACACGGCTTCGCGGTCAAACAGATCAATCTCCGGGCTGGTGACTTCACCATGGACCAGCAGCAGCAGGCCTTCTTGCTGCATGGCTTCGAGCGTTTTGTATGTCTTGCGCAGGTCGGTCACGCCGGCGTCGCTGTTGGTGGTGGCCCCCGCCGGGTACAGCTTGAGCGCCACCACACCGGCCGCCTTGGCACGCTTGATTTCGTCAGGCGGCAAGTTGTCGGTGAGGTAAAGCGTCATCAGCGGCTCGAACTGCACGCCAGCCGGCACCGCCGCCAGAATACGCTCGCGGTAAGCCAGTGCCTGCGCCGCCGTGGTCACCGGCGGCCGCAGGTTCGGCATGATGATGGCGCGACCAAACTGGGCCGCTGTGTGCGGCACCACCGTGGCCAGCGCGTCGCCATCGCGCACGTGCAAATGCCAGTCGTCCGGGCGGGTGATGGTGAGGCTGGTATTTGGGGCTGAGCTGGAATCGGTGGTCATGCCGGCATTGTCACAAAAAGAAGGCTCAGTGCTGGAGAATTTTGTTCAAGAAATCCCGAGTCCGCTCTTGGCGGTTTTCCGGATGGCTGAAAAACTCGTCTTTGGTGCAGTCTTCCAGAATGCGGCCACCGACGTCCATGAAGATCACGCGGCTGCCGACTTTGCGCGCAAAGCCCATCTCGTGCGTCACCACCATCATGGTCATGCCCTCTTCGGCCAAACCCATCATGCAGTCCAGCACCTCGCCCACCATCTCCGGGTCAAGTGCCGAAGTCGGTTCGTCGAACAGCATGGCAATCGGGTCCATGCTGAGCGCCCGGGCAATCGCCACGCGCTGCTGCTGACCGCCCGACAGCTGACCCGGGAACTTGTCTTTGTGCGCCATCAGACCGACGCGGTCCAAGTACTTCATACCCTGAGCCAACGCATCGCTTTGACTGCGACCCAGCACCTTGACCTGCGCCAGCGTCAGGTTTTCCGTCACGCTCAGGTGCGGAAACAATTCAAAGTTTTGAAACACCATGCCGACCCGGCTGCGCAGCTTAGGCAGATCGGTTTTTGGGTCATGCACTGCTTGACCATCCACATAAATCTCACCCTTCTGGAAAGGCTCGAGTGCGTTGATGGTCTTGATCAGTGTGGACTTGCCAGAGCCCGACGGCCCGCAGACCACCACGACTTCACCTTTTTGAATACTCGTGGTGCAGTTGTTGAGCACCTGAACGGCACCGTACCATTTGGAAACTTCTTTGAGTTCAATCATCTTGTTCTTTCAGAGCACTTGCTTTTAGGTTGTCGCTTGGGACCGTCTCAACGGACGATGGCAATCTTGTTTTGTAATTTTTTGACCAGATAAGACAAGCCAAAACAGATCACGAAATAAACCACCGCGGCCAGCAGGTAAGCCTCTTCAGGCCGGCCGTAAATCTTGCCTGCCGTCGACAGGCCCTTGAGCAGGTCGTAGGCGCCGATCGCATACACCAGCGAGGTGTCCTGAAACAAGATGATGGTCTGCGTCAGCAGCACCGGCAACATGTTCCGAAAAGCCTGCGGCAACACAATCAGCTTCATGTTCTGCGCGTACGTCATGCCCAGCGCCTGCCCGGCATTCACCTGGCCGCGCGAGATGGACTGAATGCCGGCCCGCATGATCTCGCTGAAGTAAGCCGCCTCGAAAGCCACAAAAGTGATGATGGCTGAGATCTCGGAGCGGTTGTTCGCACCGCCCGGAAACAGGTTGAAAAACCAGCTCGGCATGAGCAGGTAAAACCACAAGATCACCATGACCAAGGGCACCGAACGCATGCCATTGACGTAGATCGTGGCGGGCACCGTCAGCAGTTTGGTGCCTGACAGCCGCATCAACGCCAGGAGTGTGCCGAGGAGAATGCCGCCAATGGTTGAAATCACCGTCAGCTCCACGCTGAAAATGAAGCCCTTGATGACGAACTTGGAGATGATCTCCCAGCTCAAAAAAGTCAGGTCGAGTCCAAACATGTCAGTGCCCTCCGCCGGTGCCGCCAGCGACGATGTAGCCTGGAATCTGCACCCTGCGCTCCACATAAGCCATGGCACGGTTGACGGCAAACGCCGACATGGCGTACAGCACCGTCACCGCCAGATAGACCTCCACGCCGCGCGAGGTTTCTTCCTGGGCCTGCATGGCGAACATGGTGAGTTCAGCGATCGACACAGCGAATGCCACCGAGGAATTTTTCAGCAGGTTCATCGACTCGCTGGTCAGTGGCGGCAAGATGATGCGAAATGCCATCGGCAAAATAACGTAACGGTAGGTCTGCGCGGTGGTCAGTCCCATCGCCATGCCAGCGTAACGTTGACCACGCGGCAAGGCCTGAACACCCGCCCTGACCTGCTCAGCAATCCGTGCCGAGGTGAAAAATCCAAGCGCAAACACCACCAGCCAAAAGCTCGGCACCTGCTGCATCACCGGAAAGATCTTCGGCACCACGAAGTACCACAGGAAAATTTGTACCAACAACGGGACGTTGCGAAACAGCTCGACCCAAACATTCGCCAACCGCGACACCCACGGGCTGTTGGGCAGTGTGCGCAGCGTGCCGATCAAACCGCCAAACAACATCGCCACCAGCCAAGAACAAGCCGCCACGGCCAGCGTCCAGCCCCAGGCGTTGAACATCCACTGAAGGTAGGTGCGGCCACTGCCGTCGTCATTGAGAAATACCTGCCAATCCCAGCTCATGTTCGCTCCAATCCCAAAAATACGCTCACACCATGCAGACTCAAAATGTCAAACCCATAAACAGCAAACCCCGCCGAAAAATTCAACGGGGTTTGCAGTGCCTTCATCGCCGGAAATTACTTCTTGGCGTAGTCTTCCATCGGCTTGTCATTCGGCATGGCCCAAGCCGCTTTGGTGCTCTGGCTGGCGGCATAACCCACAGCGGTATTTTTAGGTGGGATCGGCTGAATGAACCACTTGTCCCAGAGCTTGGCTATTTCGCCAGACTTCAGCATCTGGGCGATGGTGTCGTCACCGATTTTCTTGAAGGCAGCGTCGTCTTTGCGCACCATGATGGCGATCGGCTCAACGCTCAATACTTCGCCGACGATTTTGAAATCAGCCGGGGCTTTGGACATGGCAATGTTGCCCGCCAAAATGGCGCCGTCCATGACGAAGGCTTCAGCCCGGCCTGACTCCAACAACAAGAAGCTGTCAGAGTGGTCTTTGCCAAAAATTTCCTTGAAGTCAATGCCCGTCGCGCGCTCATTTTTACGCAGCGTTTGTACGGACGTGGTGCCGGTGGTGGTGGCCACATTCTTGCCATTCAGCTGGGCGATGGAGGTGATGCCAGAGTTGGTCTTGACCGCAATGCGCACTTCTTCAACGAAGGTGGTTGGCAAGAAGGCCACGTCTTTTTGACGTGTGGCGTTGTTGGTGGTCGAGCCACACTCGATGTCCACGGTGCCGTTTTGCACCAGAGGAATGCGGTTCTGCGACGTCACGGGCAGGTATTTAACTTCCAGCTTGCGGCCAACGGCTTTTTCGACATTGGCCAGAATGCGCTGGCAAATCTCAACGTGGAAACCGGTGTATTGGCCAGCGCCCAAGGTGTAAGACAGTGCGCCCGAAGAGTCGCGCACACCCATGGTGACCACGCCAGAAGCCTTGATCTTGGCCATCGTGTCATTCGACTGGGCATAAGCGAGGCCAGTTGCCAACAAGGCAATAGACAAAGCAACTGATTTGATCTTCATGAAAACTCCTGTGAATGAAAGACTGGGATTCTGAGCAAAGAGGCATTCTAAAAGGCGCCACTTAAGCACAAAGGCAGGTTTTACCCGAATTTTGCGACTATGGCGATTTTCTTATTGTTTTTTGCACGCAAGAATTCGGCCAGCTGGCTGAACGCGCCAAACAGCTGAAACACTTGGACCTTGACTATCACGGTGGCGACTCCACCGCTTCATCCCGGTCGTGACCCTGCTGTTGCAAGGCCCACATCTGGGCGTAGCGGCCTTGGCGGGCCAGCAGCTCGGCGTGCTTGCCGCGTTCAATGATGCGGCCGGCGTCCATCACCAAGATCTCGTGCGCGTCAACCACGGTCGACAAGCGGTGCGCGATCACCAGCGTGGTTTTGTTTTGGGCGGCGGTGCGCAGCTCGGCCTGAATCGCGCGCTCATTGGCGGAGTCCAGCGCGGAGGTGGCTTCGTCAAAAATCACCACCGGTGGGTTTTTCAGCAAGGTGCGGGCGATCGCCACCCGCTGCTTCTCACCGCCCGACAGCTTCAGGCCGCGTTCACCCACCATCGTCAAGTAGCCGAGCGGGGTGGCGCTGATGAAGTCATGTATGCGCGCCGCGCGGGCGGCGGCTTCGACTTCGGCGCGGCTGGCCCCCGGCTTGCCGTAGGCGATGTTGTATTCCACCGTGTCATTGAACAGCACGGTGTCTTGCGGCACGATGCCAATGGCTTGACGCACACTGGCCTGTGTGACGTGTTTGATGTCTTGCCCGGCGATCGTGATGCGACCGCCTTCTTGCGGGTTGCTGACATCGTAAAAACGGTAAAGCAAACGCGCCAAGGTGGATTTTCCGGCACCCGACGACCCCACGACGGCGACGGTTTTGCCCGACGGAATTTCGAAACTCAGATGCTGCAGGATAGGCCGGCTCGGTTCGTAGGCGAAGCTGACGTTCTCAAAGCGAACCGTAGCGTCCAGCTGCGTCGCGTTACCAGGCGAGACTTGCCCCATGCTCGCTGAGATGGGGTGAAACACCAGCGGTTGGGCGTCCGGTTCATCGGCGATCTCGCGCTCTTTCTCCAACAGGTTGAACATCTTGTCGAGGTCGGTCAGGCTTTGCTTGATCTCACGGTAAATCACCCCCAAAAATCCGAGCGGAATGTACAACTGAATCATGAAGGCGTTGACCATCACCAAATCACCCAAGGTCATGCGGCCCTCGACCACGCCCTGCGTGGCACGCCACAGCATGGCCACCAAACCGATGGCGATGATGAGTTGCTGACCGGTATTGAGCAGGCTCAAGGTGCGTTGGCTTTTGACCGCGGCGCGTCGGTAACGCTCCAAGTTTTCGTCGTAGCGTTTGGCTTCAAACGCTTCGTTGTTGAAGTACTTGACAGTTTCGTAATTCAGCAAGGAATCGATGGCGCGGCTGTGTGCTGACGAGTCCAGCTCGTTCATTTGCTTTCTGAACTGCGTGCGCCACTCGGTCACCGTCACCGTGAAGAGGATGTAAAACACCAGCGCAATGATGGTGATGCCGGCAAACCAAATATCGAATTTGACAGCCAGCAAGGTCAGCACAAAAGTGACTTCTATCAGCGTCGGGATGATGCTGTACAGCGAGTACGAGATGAGCGATTGCACGCCGCGGGTGCCGCGCTCGATGTCGCGCGTCATGCCGCCGGTTTGCCGGTCTAAGTGAAAGCGCAGGCTCAGCGCATGCAGATGCTGAAAAACTTCCAGAGAGATACGCCGTGTGGCGCCCTCCGTCGCCTTGGCAAACACCAGTTCACGCAACTCGGTGAACAGCGAGGTCGACAAGCGCAGCGCGCCATAGCCCAATAACAAAGCGGCGGGCACGACCAGCACCGCCTGCACGTCGCCCGGTTTAAAACTCATGGCGTCGACCAACTCTTTGAGCAACAACGGCACGCTGACGTTGGCCATCTTGGCACCGACCATGAAACTCAGTGCCGCGATCACGCGCCACTTGTACTCCCACAGATACGGAAAGAGCCGCTTCAAGGTGTCCGTGTCGGAACGCTCCGGCGCGGCGGCTTTGGCATCAGCCGTCGCGGCAGGTGAATGAAAACTATCGGAAGAAGCTCGAGAACGCATGGGAGACAATCGTAAAAAATCGGTAAACCCGTTAACTTTGCTTGAGATTGTGCCTATGACTGTTGATTCAACCCCCAGCGTGCCGCCAGTGACACTGCCGACCGACAAGGAGCTGGTGCTCAAGGTCATCCCGATGCCCGCTGATTGCAATGTCAATGGCGATATTTTTGGCGGCTGGGTCATGGCCCATGTGGACCTGGCCGGTGCGGTCTTGCCGGCGCGCTACGTCAAAGGTCGCATGGCCACCGTGGCCGTGAACCAGTTTGTCTTCAAGCAGCCGGTGCGGGTTGGTGACCTCTTGTCGTTTTTTGCCGCCGTCACGCGCCTTGGCAACACCTCGGTCACCGTGCAGGTAGAGGTCTATGCCGAACGCATGATCGCCCAAGGCCACTACATCAAGGTCACCGAAGCCAGCCTGACCTATGTGGCGATCGACGACCACGGCAAGCCGCGGCCCATCGAAAAGCCCACCCTCAGCCCCTGATCACCCGTCGTCCCCTGCCGTCCCTACAGCTGAGCTCTGCAAGCTGAACCATTTACGCATTGTTAAATAGTTTTAATTTGGACTATCATTTGTAACGAATTTTCGTTTTAAACATTCAATACGCAAACCCGCTCAGCGGGCCAAACGCACATGTTTGCAAATGGTTGGGAGACACATGACGACGCACCGATCCAGCTGACGGCTGACGGTGCCGACTGGGCTGGCGCGCGCATGGTCAACTGCATGCGGCTGTTGCTGGCTATGTCCGCCCTGCTGACGTTGGTCACCGACCCGCGCAGCTTCCCGGACAGCGGTGAGATGGTCTGGCCGCTATTTGCCGCTTACGTCGCGCACAGTGTGTGGGTGCGTGTGTTGACCCTGCTGCAACGGCCGCTGGCGCAAAGCAAATGGATGCACTGGCTCGACGTCGCTTGGTACACCGCCTTTGTGGTGCTGACGGGCGACAGCCGAAGCCTGCTATTTTTGTTCTTTTTCTTCGCCATCCTCTCGTCTTCATTCCGCTGGGGTTTTGAAGAAGGTGCCCGCGTGACAGTCGCGGCCACAGCCTTGTTCATCGCCACGGCCTGCTTGGTAGACGCCAACGTTGACTGGCCAAGGCTGTTGTTGCGCAGCAGTTTTCTGCTCGCACTGGGTTACATCAGCGCCCACTGGGGCGAATCCAAAGTGGCGTTGAACCGCCAGTTGGTCCTGCTGCGCGATGTCAGCCAGCTGTCGAATCCACGTTTTGGCGTCGACCACACCATGACCCGCGTGCTCGACAAAACGCGGGCGTTTTTCAGCGCTAAAAGCTGCGTACTGATCCTGCGAGACAAAGAAACCGGCGTCTGTCGTGTCCGCTCGATTCAGGCCGGCAGGTCAAAGCAATCGGTCCACGCTGAAGCCATCAGCGCCAGGACCGCTGAGCCGCTGCTGGCCCTGCCGGCGCATCAACTGGTGACCTACAGTCGCCCGCGCTGGCCCCACTGGTTCAGGTGGTCAGAGTCACGCGTGTCGTACCAGCCAGCCACCGACGTCGGTGAGCGCCTGACCGATTTTCTCGACGGCGACGCCTTCATCTGCGCGCCCGTGTCGCTGCGCCGGTCAGAAGGCCGCCTGTATGTGGTGACCGACCCGCACACGGGCAGCAAAGCTGACGCCCGCTTTCTCAGCCACATCGTGGCGCAGGCTTTCCCGGTGATTGAAAACATCGAGTTGGTCGACCGCATGGCCTCGGAAGCGGCATCCCAAGAGCGCCAGAAAATCGCTTTGGACATTCACGACCGCGCTGTGCAGCCCTACATTGGCCTGACCTTGGGACTCAGCGCGGTACGCAACAAAGCCGGGCCAACGAATCCGCTGCGGGACGACCTCGACAAACTGAGCGCCATGGCCAGACAAGCGATTGACGATTTGCGTCACTACGCCGGCACCTTCCGGCGCAACAAAGGGCAGCGCAACACGCAAGAACCCTTGTACACCGCCGCACTGCAGCAACAAACAGCACAAGTCAAAGCCCTGTATGGCGTCGACATCGCTGTGGACGCAGCGCCCAACCTGCAAATCAATGACCGGATGACGGCTGAAGTGCTGCAAATCGTCCGCGAAGGTTTGAGCAATATTTGCCGGCATACGTTGGCCCAGTTCGGGGCGCTCAGGCTGCAACGCAGCGCAGGTTGGCTGCACATTCAGATAGAAAACGTGGGGGCCAGCGCGCCCGTTCCGGCCTTCAGTCCGCGCTCCATCACCGAACGCGTGGCGTCACTCGGCGGGCGCGTACGGGTGCATTCAGAGGCCGATGGCTTCACCTCAGTGCACATCCAAATTCCCGTTTAGTTCCACTTGAAAGATCCGCATGAACCACAGCACGGCATACAACTCAAGACCCGTACCGCCACCGATTCGGGTCATGATCGTTGACGACCACCCAACCTTGCTCTGGGGCCTGGAAAAGCTCATCAGCGGGGAGCAACCGCGCATGGAAGTGATTGGCACAGCCAGCAACGCCGAGGAAGCCTTCACGCAGATCCGCAGCGTGGTGCCCGACGTCGTGCTGCTCGACATCGACCTGGACGGCCAAAACGGACTCGATCTGTTGCCCGCGCTGCTGGTCAATCCAGCAACACGCGTGCTGATCTTGACCGG
The DNA here is from genome assembly GCA_947450765.1 of Comamonadaceae bacterium. GTDB lineage: Bacteria > Pseudomonadota > Gammaproteobacteria > Burkholderiales > Burkholderiaceae_C > Polaromonas. The sequence continues at coordinate 10,953 of CANFXC010000028.1, forward strand.
CGAGCGCCAACAGTCTGTGTTGGACCAAGCCGTGCAAAAAGGCGCCCGCGGCATTTTGCACAAAAACGCGTCTGCCGATCAAGTCTTGAAAGCGATTGAAAAAACCCATGAAGGCGAGTTGTGGCTTGACCGCAGCACCTTAGGCCGCGCCTTCAGCGATTTCAGGAACTCCAGCGCCGCCGCAAAACCAGATCCTGATGCGGAAATACGCGCCAGCCTGACCGGACGGGAACGCAAAATCATCCACATGATCGTCGAAGGCCAAGGTGCCTCCAACAATGAATTGGCCGAACGGCTCTTCATCTCCCCGCACACGCTGCGCAACCACCTGACCTCGATTTACAGCAAGCTCAATTTGGGCAACCGGCTCGAGCTCTACGTTTATGCGGTCAAGCATCAGATGGGTGAGGCGCCGCCGTAAGCCACGCCAGCAAAGCAGCTGCACCAAGCGAAAAAACGTTAGAAGCCCGTCAACATCGGCATCACCGCGCGAACGATTTGAATCACCGCTGGCCCCATCATGACCATGATGATCGACGGGAAGATGAACAACACCATCGGAATCAACAGCAAGGTGGGAACTTTGGCGGCCCGCTCTTCGGCGCGCGATTGACGCTTCTGCCGCAATTCGTCAGAAAAGACGCGCAGTGACTCGCCCACGCTGACGCCAAACTTGTCGGCTTGCGACAGCATCACGACAAAGCCGTCAAGCTCTTCAATGCCGGTGCGCCGCGCCAAATTTTTCAGCGCTTTTTCGCGCGTTCCGCCGGCGCGCACTTCCAGATTGGTCAGGTGCAGCTCTTCGGCCAAGGCCATGCTTTTCATCTTGATCTCGCCCGCCACACGGGCCAGACTGGCGTCGAGCCCCAGGCCGGCTTCGACACAGACCAACATCAAATCAACGGCGTCGGGAAAGGTCTCGAAGATCTCGCGCTGCCGCACCCTGACCAACCACCACAACACCAGGTTCGGCACATAGCAGCCAATCAACGCGGCGATTGAAACATCAAAGAGAAGCGCCGTGCCTTGCACCTGAAACCACACGCTGAAGAGGACAAAAGCCGGCAACGCCAAGGCCAGCGGCAGCAAGGTCTTGATGGCGAAATAAACCAGTCGAGCGCGATCGCTGCGAATACCGGCGTTGAAAAATCGTACCCGCAACACGGACGAATCCCAGTCCTCCAGCGGCGACGACAGGTTGGCCAATGGCCCTGCCAGCTTGACGATGGATTGTCGCCACTGCGCCGTTTCGCGGTCACCATTCAGCGCCTGCAAACGCTGTTCGGCGCGCGTCGGGACCAGCCAAACATACAGACCCGCCACCGACAAGGTGACGGCCAGAAAAACAAGCACAGGAAGCAACATGTTGATCCTTTAAATACGAATTCGAATGATTTTTTGGATCACCACCATGCCGATGACCATCATGGTGAGCAGGTACTGGAGGATCACAATGCCCATCGGATCGGTCCACAAAGGCGCCATGAACTCAGGGTTGAAAGCATTCATGAGCGCAGCCAGTGCAAATGGCATGAGGATCAGAATCCAGGATGACAAGCGCCCGTCAGAGGACATCACCTTGACCTTGTTGCGCAGCTTCAATCGCTCACGGATCAATCGGCTCAAATTGCCCAGAACTTCCGTCAGGTTGCCACCCGAGTCACGCTGAATCAACACGGCCACGACAAAGTAACGCAAGTCGGTCAGCGGTACGCGCTTCGTCAAATTGGTCAGGGCCTGCTCTATCGCCACACCAAAGTTGACTTCGTCGTGCACCATGCTGAACTCGGCCCCCACCGGATGAGCCATCTCTTGCCCGACCATCTGCAAGGATGATGGGAAAGAGTGGCCTGAGCGCAAGGCCCTGGCCATCATGTCCAGCGCATCGGGCAATTGCGCTTCAAAACGTGCCAGACGCCGCTGCCGCCGGGACGACACATACAAGCAAGGCAGCAAGCCCACACCCATACCCGCGGCCACGGCAAGCGGGACGCTCAGGCTGAGCCAGCTGCCCAGCACACTGAGCCCGAGCAAACCCAGAACAACGCTAGACAGTAATAATTTTGAAACGGTCCAGTTCAGTCCTGACTCCAAAATGAGTCCGTCCAGCCGATGCACCCGCGGGATGCTCAGCAACAGCCGCTCCAGCTTGGGCACCTGGCTCAGCAAGCGCTCCCTCAACAATTGCGACTGGAGGCTGTCGTCACTGGCGGCCGACAGCGCCTGCAAACGCTTTTCAATTTTTTGCGCCAGCGGCCCTTTGTAAGACAGCCAGATCTGAAAGCTGGCGACGAGCAACAACAACAGTGACACCAAGGCCAGTGTCAAGGTGATCACAAAAGAATAATGACCGGTGGTAGGAAACATGGCGGTGCCTCTGCGGAGTGATGCTGACTGGTCTTACTGGTACTGGCGGGTCGGGTCAAACATGTCGTCGGGCAATCTCACCCCAAAGGCGTGCAACCGGTCCATGAACTTAGGCCGCACGCCCGTGGCGTAAAAATAGCCCTCAACCTCACCCGCCGGGCCAACCCCGGTTTGCTTGAAAGCAAAAATCTCCTGCATGGTGATGACCTCACCCTCCATGCCGCTGATTTCTTGAATACTGGTGATCTTGCGTTTGCCGTCTATCAAACGAAGGCTCTGAACCACCACCGTGATGGCAGAAGCGATTTGCTGACGTGCCGCGCGGTTGGGTAAATTCAGGTTGGCCATGCCAATCATGTTTTCAAGCCGAGCCAGCGCATCGCGCGGCGTGTTGGCGTGAATGGTGGTGAGCGAGCCCTCGTGGCCGGTATTCATCGCCTGCAGCATGTCAACCGCCTCGGCGCCGCGGACCTCGCCAATCACAATCCGGTCAGGCCGCATGCGCAGCGCATTGCGCACCAGCGCACGCTGCGTTATTTCACCCGTGCCTTCCGTGTTGGCCGGTCGGGTTTCCATGCGCACCACATGCGGCTGCTGCATCTGTAGCTCGGCCGCATCTTCAATGGTGACGACCCGTTCAGTGACCGGGATGTAGCCCGACAAAATGTTCAACAAGGTGGTCTTACCGGAGCCGGTGCCGCCCGAGATGATCATGTTCACCTTGGCTTTGGCCAGGCCTTCGAGCATCAACGCCATGTCGGGTGTCAGGCTCTTGAATTCGCCATCAATCAAGTTGTGCATCTTCAACGGAATGTGCGCGAAGCGCCGAATCGACATCATCGGCCCGTCCAACGCCACCGGCGGGATCACCGCGTTGACACGGCTGCCATCCGGCAGCCGCGCATCGACCATCGGACTTGACTCGTCAATGCGGCGTCCCACCAGCGAGACAATTTTGTCGATGATGCGCAGCAAGTGCTTTTCGTCGGTGAAGGTGACGTTGGTCAGCTCCAGCCGACCCTTGCGTTCAACGTAGATTTGCTGGTACGAGTTGACCAAAATATCAGACACCGTCGGGTCGGCCATCAACAACTCCAGCGGGCCAAAGCCGAGCATCTCGTGTTGGATGTCGCGAATCAACGAATGCCGCTCAAGCTCGTTGACGGGGCTCTGGTCCTCACTCAATAAACGCTCGACCATGCTGCTGATTTCTTGCCGCAAGACGTCAGGCGACAAGGTCTCCAACACACTCAAATCGAACTTGTCCAGCAACTTGAGGTGCATGCGCTCTTTGAGTAACTTGTACGCATCCGTGGCAACGGGACTGGGCTGCGTCTGCGTCTGCGTCTGCGGCTGCGCCGGCGCCACCACCGACATCAATGGCCTCACCGGCATCTGCGGTGCCGATTCAACGGCCCTGAGTGTTTCGCGCAATGACATGTTTAACCTCTTGTGTTGAAAATTCGCCCCAGAAATCCGCGCGCTTCTTCGGTTTGGGGAATCAAGGTGGCGGCCAGCTCAGCCAGACTTTTCGACACGGCGTTGAAGCGCGAGGACTCCAACAACGCCCGACCCTGATTGATGGACGCGTTCACCTCCTTGTAAGAGTTCGGCACGGTGCGCACGACGGCTCCAGTCAAAGACTGCTCGATCTCACTGAAGCCAATGTCGCCGCCCTTTTCAAAGCGGTTCACGATCATCTCGGCCTTGGTGTCGGGATAGCCCAAGGAGCGGAACACGGTGAGCAATTTTTTCGCGTTTTGGATGCCCGGCACACCGGCCTGCAACACCGGGTAAATTTTGTCGGCACGGTCCAGTGCCTTGAGCGCCAGTGTGTCCAGAACGCGCGGCAGGTCGAGCAGCACAAAGTCGTAATTCAGCAGCGCCAGTTTGATGATGGCGTCCACGTGTTCGGGCTTGATGGCCATCGCCTGCGTCAAAGCCTCGGGTGCCGCCAGCACACTGTAATTGGGCGCGACTTTCACGGCAGTCGCCGCTAAAAAAGAGGCGTCCAGGCGGTTGATGTCTCGCGCCACGTCGGCAATCGTCAAGGCCGGCGGAGCCTCATAAACAAATGACAGGGCATCGCCAAATTGCAGGTTCAGGTCAATCAACAACACCGAGCGAGACTCTGCCAGGTGATAGCCTAAATTGGTGGCGATGAAGGTCGTGCCACTGCCGCCCTTGCAGGCTATAAAAGCCAGCAACTTGCCGGTCTGGCGCTGACTGCTGCCCTGCAGTTTGGCCGCCACACGGTTCACCGCCGCCTCGATGGCCTCCGGCGTCGCCGGTGAGGGCAAGACCTCACGCACGCCGACGCGCATGGAGTGAATTAAAAACTCGGGTGTTTGTGCGGGGCACAGCAACACCACGGCGGTTGACGGGTGATGGGTGGTGACGTATTCCACCAGCGCCAGGTCCGCTAGCTCGCAGCACAAACCGTCGACCAGCATCAGGTCGGGCGCATCTTGCTCGGCAACGCTGCGTAGCTTGCTGTTTTCGCCGCTGGCCAACACCACCTTGTGGCGGTTCAACTCCAGCAAGCGTCCCATTTCTTGCAGGTGACTCTCGTTGGCAGAAATGACGGCGATTTTCATGGTTTTCCTTGTGAATGGGCGCTCAAGCAGCAAGTCAATAAGCCAGCCGCGGCGGCGTGTAGGCCCCGTAACTGGGCCCGACGCCACTGGCGCCACTGACCGATAGGCCGCCCTTGAAATAGCCCTGGATGTATTTGCCACTCCCACCCTGGATATCTGTGATGTGGAACATTGCAAAAGCAACAATGGGAATCGAAGCTCCGACACTGTCCAGCCCCGTGGGGTAGTTCACAACGGGGATCAGCACATCAGCACCTGCGGGCATGGGGTACTGATTCAGCAGGTCGTTGTAGCCGGAGGTTTTTGTACCGGATTGAATATAGGTTGTATCGCCAATGCTCAAGGCAGTGGGGTTGCCATTGCTGATAAGGCCCTTCAGGTCACTGGCAGAGCTGGTGCCCATGCCGAACGTCGTCCATTGTCCCGAGTCGCAACCGCTGTAATGGTAGGACGAGCCGATGCGAAACACCCAAGGCGTGCCCACAACTTGGGGCACACCGTTCAGGGTCGTTGACGTGGCGTTGTAGGGCGCGTTGCTCGCACTGTTCCAGTAGGTGTCGAACAGACACTGATTGATCGCTATGGGAATGAGACTTCCGGCCGGCACTGAGCCGGGGGAAGAAATGACAGCGACCGCGCTGGCCGACATGCCGATATCACTGCCACCGAACATGAGTCGCGTCAGCATCAAAATGGGCCCACCATTTTGGTCGGTCGCTTTACTCACCTGGACCCGAATGGCCGGCTTGTCATACGTACCGATCGGGCTGAAAGTGGTTGACAGCGCACTCGTCGGCAGCGTACCGCCCGATGGGCGATTGTTCAAGAGATCCCAGTAACCAACGTCAATGAGATGGCCGGCGTCGGTGCTCGACATCGACCGGTTGTCGGCCTGGTTTTGACTCAGCTGCGCTTGTGCATTGGCCGCCGCGCGGGTCCAGTTCAGCGAACTTGCCATCGTGCTCAGGCAGTCAGTCGTGCCCGACCCGGATTGCCGGGTTAAACAGTTGGCCCCCGACAGCGCAGCCGCATCCGCCACATTTTGCATTTCACTACGGACAATGAAGATACGGCCAATGTCAATCGCCAACACGGCAAAGCCGGTCAGCACCAGCAGCACGCCGCCAAAGATGACCAGGTACGAGCCTTGCTGGCGCCGCCAAACAGATCGATTTTTATTATTCATGAACCATCTGCGTGCAAGCACTCAAAGTCATGGGACTGCCGACCGAGGTATCCGTGCCGAGGGACCACCAGCTGGCCAAGGAAAAACCGCTGACGGGATACGAAATGGTCAAAGCGACTGGTACACCAAAGGTCGGTGCGGTGCTGCCTGAGGGTGATGGGCAAGTGGCGTTGTCACCCGAGTAAACACGGACCACCGGGTCCTTCGTGCCAGCGCAAGTCGTGGTGGTGGTGCCACTTTTCACCGTGATGAGCGTGTTGCGCGCGTAGTTGCACGCAATCTGCGCAACAGCCGCAGGGTTCCAGGTGGCGGCGCTGAGCACCACGCCACTGCGTGCACCTTCACGGCTGGCGTTGGTGATGATGGCTTTGTTGTAAACCAAGATGCCAAAGTCCAGCACCGCAAAGAGAATCAGGATAAAGAACGGCAAGACCAGAGCGAACTCGACGGCCTGCGCACCTTTTTGCTTTGTAACGTTTGCTTTCTGCACGTTTTATCCACTTGAAATGGTTGATGGCACGGCATCAAACAGAGGCCGCGACCTCCGTTTGATGAACAGCACGCTTTAGACGCAGGTACCTGTCAAGCAAGTATTGACGCGGGCCACCAAATTTGAAAACGCCGTTTTCAGGTTGACCGTGCCACTTGACAGTGCAAGGACCAAACCGATCGACACCACGGCGATGATCAGCGCGTACTCGACGACCTGCGCGCCCTCTTCGTCTTGCACGAAAGCACCGACTGACTGACTGACAGCATGGATGAATTGATTCATGTGAAAACCCCTGTAAAGATATTGAAAGTTAAAAATAAAACGTCACGGCAAAGATTGCCTTTCTACTGATCGTCCACATAGCTTGTGAATGTCTTGTTGCGCTGAATGTTGAATTCCCTCCAACGCTCACTGCCTGCGATTTCTGCTTATGAATTGCGCTCAAACACAAGAAACTGCGGAAAAGCAAACCCTCACGCGGTCTACCAATGCGGTGAACGACGCTGACAAAGTGCTTGTGCTGGCGCCTAAAGCAATGACCAAGCCGATCGACACGACAGCGATGATCAACGCGTATTCGACGACTTGCGCACCCTCTTCGTCTTGAACCAATGCACGGAGAATTTTTTTCATTTGACGGCCTCTTTATTGACACTAAAACCCAACTGACGGAGATCGTTCTGGCGGCTAGCGGCTGCCGCTGATGCTGATGACATTGGTCACCGGCGGTGGCGTTCTGAACGTGCTTTGGTAGCGCACCAGCGCCTCGCGGGCTGAGGGGCCGTCCATGCCCAGCGCAGCATCTGCAGTGCTGCCCGCGTTGGGGTTGATGGTCATGCCCTGAATCGACTGACGCACGGCGTCACCAAAGTGTTTGTCGTAGTCGGGGGTGGTGGAGCCGCAGCCTGCCAACAGGGCTAGCCAAGTCAAACCGACCGAGACGCGCAGCGTGGGCATGCGCACCGACAGCGTATTTTTTTTCATGTTGAACTTTCCTTATTTCGACTCAACCGATGCGGCTGCTTCTGACTCTGACGATGCCTTGGGCTTGCCTTCGGCGGCACCCATGAACAACACGTCAGCGCGGCTCGGCTCTGACAGGTTGTCGGTCGGCAACATGATGGCCGGAACCATCGGCTTGACCAGACGCGGGGTCACCACAAAGATCAACTCGGTCTGGTTTTTCTGAAACTCGGTCGAGCGAAACAGCGCACCGAGCACCGGGATTTCACCCAAGCCTGGAAAACGCGTGATGGTTTCGGTAATGTTGTTTTTAATCAGCCCGGCGATGGCAAAGCTCTGCCCGTCATTGAGCTGCACGGTGGTCTCTACCGTGCGGGCAGAGATGGTCGGGAGCACGGCGGTTGCGCCACCCGACGTGGTGAAAGACGTGCCGGTCTGAGACAGTTCCGAGACCTCCGACAACAGCTTCAGGTTGACGCGGGTACCGTCAAGCACGGTGGGGGTGAACTTGAGGATCACACCAAACTGCTTTTCTTCGAGCGTTGTGACCCCGGAGACACCGCCCTGCGGGACCGGAATATAAATACGTCCGCCAGAGTTGAATCCGGCCTGCTGGCCACTGATCGCCATGATGTTGGGTTCAGCCAGCAAGCGAATCAGGCCGTCTTGTTTCTGTGCGTTGATGCCCAGAAAAGTACCGCTGCCAGCACGCGCTGCAGCGCCAGCAGCCAACGCCGGCGCACTGATGACGCCGCCCGCCGCAGCCAACGGACCCGTGATCCGGCCAGTGGCATTGCCCGCAAAGTCGAGCTGACCCGTGAGCCTGCCAAGCACCGCCGGGGCACCACCAAAGACGCCCGACAAAACGCTGGCGCCACCGCTAGAAGACAGTAGGCGGGCGTAGTCAAGACCAAAGCGGTCCAGCAAAGTTTTGCTGACTTCGGCAATCTTGACCTCCAGCATGACCTGCTGCGGCGTCATGATGCGCAGCATGTTGACGACCTTCTTGCCGTCACCATAAGACGTCGCCAGGCTCATCACTTGGTCGAGCTTGACCGCGTCACTGACCTGCCCGCTCAGCACCAGCGCGTTTTCAGCGCCTCGCACCTTGACACCACTTTCTTCCGGCATCAGTTCGCCGAGTTTGGCCTGCAGGGTGCCGGGGTCCATGGCGATGATGATGTCGCGGATGAAGCAACGACCGTCGGCACTTTGCAAAATCACGTTCATCGAGCCGGCTTTCTTGCCGAGAAAAAACAGCTCGGTCGGGCTCAGCAGCGTGATGTCGATGCTGCCCACGCCTTCCAAGTCCGGGTTGCGCAGAGGCAGTGCAGGCACCGCTGGCTGCCCGGTGGCTGCAGCGTTGCCAACAGGTGCCGCCGTTCGGTTATAGGGCTGACCACCGACCAACATGCGGACGATCGGTGTAGACAAGCGGATGATGCTGGACTTGCCCAAAGTGACAAAGCTGGGCAAGTCCATCTCTGCCGACGTGCAGGGCTGCAAGGCCTGCGCAGCGGCCGCAGAAGATGCCCCAGGGCGCGCTACAGATTTGGAGGCTGCTGCCAGTGCTGTGGGCGCCTGAACCTGGGCCAGCGATGCTCCGAAAGTGACACATGCGGCGACCCACAGGAGGTGCTTGAATGGCTTGACGTGCTTGTTCAATTGAGTTTCCTTGCTGCGTTTCGGGTGGGCTGGGTCAGACGGGCTTAAAAACACGTCAACACCATGGAACCGTTTTGAAAGACTTCGACGCAGGACGTGGGCTTAGCGCCGACGACGGCCACGCGGCGCGGCTTGTCGCTGACAACGGGCTTCACCGCCGCGCTGCGCTCACCAAAGAGTTGATTTTTGGTGATGCCCTGCGTTTCCACGGTCTGCTGGTCAACCTGGTTGCGGAGCACCAGCGACAAGGTCCCCACGCTGCGCGCCAGGTCGAGTTTTTCGGAGTCTTCCAGGCTCAGTTCCAGCGTGACTGCGCTGACCACGCGCGGCTTGGTGTCGTCGCGCCCCGCTTCTTGCGCAACCGCCAACACCAGCACATGTGACAGCACCGTTTTACTGATCTGCAGCTTGTCGTCGCCATTGGATTTTTCTTGCACGGCGTTGACCATCACGTCGACGTAATTGCCTGGCAGCGCAAAACCGGCGACGCCGACGACGTCGTTGACGCGCACAGTCATCGCCCGCTTGCCTTGGGCAATGACGGCGGACAAACCGCCCTGCGAGCCGGGCGGCGCCAACTTGCGCTCCAAAATAGCCTCGCCACGCATGACCCCTGTCATGACGACCCGGTCTTGCACATCCTTGATGTTCTTGAAGGCCCCCGCCGGCATCGATCCGGCGGGCCAATCGACGATGGTGAGCATTTGCGGATTGATCTTGCCGCCAGGTTCAATGTCAACCGCCGCCACGATGACCTTGTTAGACGCCACGGTTTGCGTCGTTGCCATGTTGGCGGCATAGACGGCGGCGGTCAGTCCGATCAACACCGCTACAAACAACAAGCCAAAAGCTTTCAGATTTTTCATGTGAGATTCCGATCAGTCATCAAAGGGCTGCGCTGTTGAAAATCGCCTCAGGCGTAGCCGAGCTGGTTAGCGATGAGGAAGGCTGTGGTGCCGAGGGTGATGCTCACGGCGTAGGGCAACTTGCCGACCGAGTCGTTGCCAAGCGGCGTCATCTGCGGCCGCAAACCGCCCATCGCTGAAAACAACAAGGCGGTCAGCGTCAGCTTGAGATTGCCGGCCATGCGCAGCAAGGCGTTGTGCCAGAGCGCAAAGACCAGGGCCGCCAGCCCGCCGGAGACAAACACAAAGAGCAGTGCATACAAGGTGTGCGTCATGCCCAGAAAAGCGCCGACCATCGCCATCAACTTGACGTCGCCGGCACCCATCATCCCCAGCAGGTACAGCGGCAGCATGAGGCTTAAGCCGAGCGAGAATCCGCCCAGTGACCAGCCAAAACCGAGCTGGGGTGAAAACGGAATGAGCGCGCTGTAAATCAGGGCAAAGGCACTGCCGCCGAAGGTCAACCAATTCGGAATCTTGTAGTTTCGGCAGTCGCTGACAGAGGCGGCCACCAACAAGGCAAAAAGGATGCTGTAGCGTGGGTCGCTGAGCAGCAAGCCCAGCAGCTCGACCAAAGATGAAAAGTCTTTCATGCAGTGGCTCAGCTCAAAGACTGCCGGCGGGACACGTCAGCAGCAAACTGCCAACGGGTGAGCAGCTCAGATTATTTTTTCGGTCGCCAAGACCATGAGTGTGCACACCGTGGCGATCAATGCGGCAAGCAAAACACACTCCATCAAAGAGCCCCCTGCCTCGTCCAGAAAAAACTGCGTCAATGCCAACGGCATCAGCTCGACTGGTGGCATGTTCTTCTCCAAATCTGGTCTTCATGGCTTGGCCTGGTGGTGGTGCTAAATATCAAGTTATTCGCTGCGTTGAATAAAATATATCTGCGACCACCCAAGCTCACATAGGCCTCACATCCTGATTAGAGGGGTACGAATAAACCCCTTTTCTCCAATGAAGAGCCCACCAAACTCAGCACTTCAATGCGACTGCTGAACAGTGCGTATTCAGACCTTAGAAAAGTCTGGCCGGCGTTTTTCCATGAAGGCCGAGAAGGCTTCACGGGCGGCGGGTTCTGACAACATACGGCCGAAGCTGGCGCCTTCTTCCTCAATGCGTTCAGCCACCAGTGCGGCGTTGCCTTTCTTCATCAAGCGCTTGGTTTCTATCAAGGATGACAGCGGTTTGGCGGCGAGTTTTTGCGCCTGACGTTGTGCCAGCGCGTTGGCTTCGGCAGGTGGCACGATGCGGTTGATCAGACCCACTTCAAGTGCCGCCTCAGCCATGAAGGGCTCGCCCAGCAGCAGCGCTTCAGCCGCACGCTGGTAGCCCATCAACTGCGGGACCAGCAAACTCGAACCCGCTTCAGGGCAGATGCCGAGGTTGACGAAGGGCATTGAGAACGCGGCGTTGTCACCGGCGTAAACCAGATCGCAATGCAGCAGCAGCGTGGTACCGATGCCGACCGCAGGGCCACAGACCGAGGCCACGATGGGCTTGGCAAAGCTGCTGATGCCGCGCATGAAACGAAACACCGGCGCGTCCGCATGGTCAGGCGGCACGTCGAGGAAGTCACGGATGTCGTTGCCGGCGGAGAAGATCGTCTCGTGACCCTGAATCACCACCACGCGCACAGCGGCATCGCGGCTGGCGCTGTCGAGCGCATCGGCGAGCGCGCCGTACATGACCGAGGTGATCGAGTTTTTCTTGTCGACGCGGTTGATGGTGATGGTGGTCACCGCAGCTTCGGTGTGGATCAGGATGTCCTGGTTGGCGGGTGTGGTCATGACTGGATTTTCTGATGGTTTGGCTGGTGATTTTTCACGAGCACATGTTTTTCCGCGTGTGTTCGCAATGACAGGCGGGTTGCACACGCCGAAGATGGATGGCCGCGCTTCGCTCGCCATGACGGGATTGTTTTTGACAAGAGATGCTGGATAAAAAACCCCATATGTTCATGGAAAGCAAAGCGCGGCAGTCCTCCCGTCACTGCGAGCGCAGCGCGGCAGTCCACCCGTCACTGCGAGCGCAGCGCGGCAGTCCACCCGTCACTGCGAGCGCAGCGCGGCAGTCCATCTTCGAACACCTCGACGATGGATGGCCGCGCTGGCCGGTCTTCTGCTCTGTCGCAGATCAGAGTTTGAATGGAACGATGGTCTGGCTCTGTTGACCCAAGCCCTCGATGCCGAGGGTTACCACGTCGCCCTTTTTCAAAAATGTTGGCGGCTTCATGCCCATGCCAACGCCGGGGGGCGTGCCGGTGCAAATGACGTCGCCGGGCTCTAGCGTCATGAACTGGCTGACGTAGCTGATGATCTTGGCCACGTTGAAGATCATGGTTTTGGTCGAACCGGTTTGCATGCGCTTGCCGTTGACTTCCAGCCACATGTCCAGCTTTTGCGGGTTCGGCACGTCGTCGCGCGTGACCAGCCAAGGGCCGATCGGGCCGAAGGTGTCGCAGCACTTGCCCTTGTCCCATGTACCGCCGCGCTCGATCTGGAATTCACGCTCGCTGACGTCATTGATGGTGCAGTAGCCGGCGACAAAATTCAGCGCGTCTTTTTGCGACACGTAACGTGCGCGCGTGCCAATGACGATGCCGAGCTCAACTTCCCAGTCGGTCTTGACCGAGTTTTTAGGCAGCATGACCGGATCGTTCGGGCCCTGAATGCAGGAAGGGACCTTCATGAAAATAATCGGCTCTTTCGGAATCGGCAGACCCGACTCAGCTGCGTGGTCGGCGTAGTTCAGGCCAATGGCGACGAACTTGCCCACACCCGTGACCGGACAGCCCATGCGCGGCTTGCCACGCACCAACGGCAGGTTCGCCGTTTTCAGGCGACGCAGCTTGGCCAGCGCAGCATCATTGAGTTGCTCAGGGCCGATGTCTTTGATGACGCCGCTCAGGTCACGCAGCTTGCCATCAGCATCGATCAGGCCTGGCTTTTCTTTGCCAGGGTTGCCATAACGAACGAGTTTCATGTCTCTTCCTTTTTCTTTCTGGTTAACGAACAACTAAACACCGAATGGCCTGGCCTAGTTCAACAACAGCGCCAAGCTCGACTCAAGATGCTCCGACGGCATGCGCTTAAAGCCCGAGCGCGAAAAGCGCTGCAGGCGACCGATCATGAAGGCCGTGACGACTGAGGCGCGAACCTGTGCGTCTGCCGTGGGTGTCGCGGCGCTGTCTAAGGCGGCAGCCTCGCGCAAGCTTTGCTTGACAGTGCTTTCCAACTTATCAAAGAACTGGTTCATGCGCTCCTGCAGGCGCTCGTTTTCAAACACCAGCGCGTCACCCGCCATCACGCGCGTCATGCCCGGATTTTTTTCGGCGAACTGCAACACCATGGTCACCAGCTTGCGAACGCGCACGGCGTGCACGGTTTCGCGTTCAATGATTTGATTCACCAGCGTGAAGACCGACTGCTCGATGAACTCGATCAGGCCCTCAAACATCTGCGCCTTGCTGGCGAAGTGGCGGTAAAGCGCGGCCTCACTCACATCCAGTTTGGCGGCCAGTGCCGAGGTGGTGATGCGCTCAGCACCTGGCTGCTCCAACATGCCGGCCAGCGCCTGCAAAATTTGCACGCGCCGCTCGCCTGGCTTGGGCCGCTTGCGTTGCGGGGTCTCTGCAGTGTCGGACATGAGGTTCTTGAATTTAATGTGAACGGATCATGGTGCCGTAGGCCTGGTCGGTCAAGATTTCGAGCAGCATGGCGTGCGGCACACGACCGTCGATGATGTGCACCGAATTCACGCCGCTCTTGGCCGCGTCCAGGGCACCTTCAATCTTCGGCAGCATGCCGCCGGAAATCGTGCCATCGGCAAACAACTCGTCAATTTCACGGGCTGACAAGTCAGTCAGCAACTTGCCAGATTTGTCGAGGACGCCAGGCGTGTTGGTCAGCAGCACCAGCTTTTCAGCCTTCAGCACAATCGCCAACTTGCCGGCCACAACGTCGGCGTTGATGTTGTAGCTCTCGTTGTTTTCGCCAAAGCCGATGGGGCTGATGACGGGGATGAATTGGTCGTCTTGCAGCGCCTTGACCACGCTTGGGTCGATCGACAAGATGTCGCCGACAAAGCCGATGTCGTGCTCTTTGCTCGGGTCGGCGCGGTCGCTCATCTTGAGCTTTTGTGCGCGGATCAAGCCGCCGTCGCGTCCCGTCAAACCGACCGCTTTGCCACCGGCTTGATTGATCAGGCCGACGATGTCTTGCTGCACCTGGCCGGCCAGCACCCACTCAACGACTTCCATGGTTTCTTCGTCTGTGACGCGCATGCCCTGAATGAACTCGCCTTTTTTACCCAGGCGGTTCAGCGCGGTTTCAATTTGCGGGCCGCCACCATGCACCACCACCGGGTTCATGCCGACCAGCTTGAGCAGCACCACGTCTTCTGCAAAGTCCGCCTGCAGAGCGGGGTCGGTCATGGCGTTGCCGCCGTATTTGATGACCAGCGTTTTGCCGTGAAACTGGCGGATGTAGGGCAGCGCCTGCGCCAGAATTTCGGCCTTGTCGCGCGGGCCAACATGGGAGAGGTCGGGATCGGTCATGGAGTTCCGGTCAGTGGGTTGATTCATGCGTCGTTCAATGCATTGATAAACGCGTTGAGCATGAATTGTGCCGCACTGCTGATGACCTACCGCCGGGCGCCTGCTGAAGCGCTGATTTTCGGTTTATCCCGCGACACATTCAGCCTGCACCACCGCAGGGCCATAGCCCTGCACGCAAACTTTCAATACCGCCTTCATCGCCTCAACATCCCCAGCCGTCGCCGCTTTTTTGAGTGTGCCGAGTTGCACCGACAGGTCGTCCCAATTCAAGTAGTCCTCTTGCGCTTTCATGATTCGCGGGTGGGCCGTGAGCGTCGGGTTGTCGCCGATGAGTAACTCTTCATAGAGTTTCTCGCCGGGTCGCAAACCCGTCACGACAATCTCAATGTCCCCATCGGGTTGCGCCGCGCTGCGCACGCGCAGACCCGACAGCTCCACCATGCGGTGGGCCAGGTCGAGGATCTTCACCGGCTCGCCCATGTCCAGCACAAACACATCGCCACCGGTTGCCATGGCACCGGCTTGCAGCACCAGCTGCGCGGCCTCGGGAATGGTCATGAAGTAACGCGTCACGTCGGCGTGCGTCACCGTCAGCGGCCCGCCGGTTGCCAGCTGCCGTCGAAACAGCGGCACGACGCTGCCGCTGGAGCCCAGCACATTGCCAAAGCGCACCATGCAAAACGTCGTAGCGGCTTCGCTGGGTTGATGGGCCAAGCTTTGCAACACCAGCTCGGCCATGCGTTTGGTAGCGCCCATGACATTGGTCGGCCGCACGGCCTTGTCTGTCGACACCAGCACAAAATGCGAAGCCCCACAGGCGCGCGCGGCCAGCCCCATGTTCAGCGTGCCGAAGACATTGTTAAAAACGCCCTCTGCGGGATTGCTCTCAACCAGCGGCACATGCTTATAGGCCGCCGCGTGGTAGAACACCTGCGGGCGGTAGACGCTGCAAATATCATGCAGGCGCTGCACATGCGCCACACTGCCCAGCAGGGGATGCAACTCGACGGTCAGGTTGCCGGCCAGGCACAGCGCTTGCAGTTCTTGATGGACGCTGTAAAGCCCGAACTCGTTGTGGTCCAGCAGTAACAACTGGCGCGGCCTTTCGGCCACTATCTGCCGGCACAGCTCGCTGCCGATGCTGCCGCCCGCCCCACTCACCAGTACCACCTTGCCCGCCAAGCTACGGGCCAGTAACTCTGTATTGGGCGGCACGGGGTCTCGGCCCAGCAGGTCCTCAATGTCCAGCTCCTTGAAGTCTTGCACCGTGACGCGGCCGCTGACCAAGTCAGCCATCGCCGGCAGGGTGCGGATATGCACAGGCAGCGGGCGCAGGGCCTCGATGATCGCTTTGCGGCGACCGCGTGTGGCGCTGGGCATGGCCAGCAAAATATCCGTCACGACCATTGTCGCGACCAAGCCCGCCACCTCGGTTTGTGCATAGACCCGCACGCCGTTGACGCTGCGCCCCACCTTGCTCGTTTCGTCGTCGATGAACCCTAAGACCTTGTACTGGCCGGAGATACCCATCGCCGCCGCCGTTTGCACGCCAGCAGTGCCAGCGCCATAAATGAGCAAACGGCCACGTGGCTGCAGCCGCTGCGCTTGCTCGGACAACCAGAACCGCGCAACGGCCCGGCTTCCCCCCACCAGCATCAAAAACAACAAAGGCTGCAACACGCCCAAGCTGCGCGGCACGCCTTGCCAGCCGGCCAGCAAGAGCACCGTCATCAGCAACACGCCGTAGACGCCAACCGCCTTGGCCGTGGCCGTCAACGCCGCCTGGCCGGTGTAACGGAAGATGGCGCGGTACAAACCAAAACGAATAAACACCGGCAGCGCCAAGGCCGGCGCCAAGGCGTAGACCCACCACTGCTGGCCTTCAGGCCAGTAGGCCGTTTCTAGTCGAAGGGCAAAGGCGAGGTAGGTGGCAAACAAGGACAAAACAATGTCCAGGGCCATCACGACCATGCCCTTGATGCTGCGGTGCCAGGCCAATATGTGTGCGTGCATTTTTTGGAGGGCTGACTTTTGTGGTTTTGTGGACCTGTATGCGGCGACTCTGGCTTGAACAACCGTGGTGCTTTTTACATCACAAATTGTCGCCACTTGTTTGACTAGTTTAGCTTCATCAGGCTGAGCGTTTCAGGGACCGAAAAGGAGTTCATGCGGGGATCGTTGCGCGGTACGGACCCTGAGCACGGTAGGAGGTTTTAGCGGGCACTGCTCCAGCCCGCCGAACTGAAGATTTGGCTTCGTTTTGCAAAAACATGACCCGATTCGGTCATCGATTTCGGGATGCATGATGCAAGCTCAGCTGAGCTTGCTCAGGCTGGGCGGCTCGATGGACAGGCTGATTTTTTTGCTGAGAATCTCAATCAGCACCATCACGCGGGCCTCGCCGTCGGGCATCTGGTAGACCGCCTCTAGGCCGGCAAAGGGCCCGTCATTGATGCGGACGCCTTCGCCCGGCTCGAAGTGGCGCTGCCGCACGCCTTCGCCTGCGACCGAAGCCCTGATCGTGTCCACCAACAGGTCGTCAACCTTGGCCGGGACTTGGCCGAAGCTGACCAGACGGCTGGCCCCTGTGGTCGAGCGGATCGGGTTCCAGCTCCTACCCTCTTGGCTGGCGTCTAGCCGGATGAAGAGGTAACGCGGGAAGAGCGGCTCCTGAACCACCACGATCAACTTGCGGCGGATTTTTTCGACGGCGATGAGTGGCAGGAAGCACTCGAAGCCTTGCCGCTCCAGGTTCTCAAGCGAGCACAGTTCTTGGCGGGGTTTGCTGTAGACGAGGTACCAGTTGAGCACTAGCCGGCTGCCGTCTTGCTTGGCAAGGCTGCCGCGCTGAGGGGCTGGCCTTGCTGGTCTTTGGCCGAGAGCTTGGGCGCAAGGCCCGCAAGCGGCCATTCAATGCCGACCGCCGGGTCGTCCCAGGCAATGCACCGCTCAAACTCCGGCGCGTAGTAGTCAGTGGTTTTGTACAAAAAGTCAGCGGTCTCGCTCAGCACCAAGAACCCGTGCGCGAGGCCTGGCGGCACCCAGAGTTGTTTGTGATTGTCTTCGGTGAGCTCAACGCCAACCCAGCGGCCAAAGGCCGGCGAGTCTGGTCGGATGTCGACAGCGACGTCAAACACCGAGCCCCGCACCACGCGCACCAACTTGCCCTGCGGCTTGTTGACTTGGTAGTGCAGACCCCGCAGAACGCCTTTGGCGCTGCGGCTGTGGTTGTCCTGGAAGAACTGATGGTCTGTGCCGGTGGCGTCGTTGAAGGCTTTCTGGTTGAAGCTTTCAAAGAAGAAACCACGTGCGTCGCCAAATACTTTGGGCTCGATGATGAGCACGCCGGGGATGGCGGTTGGGGTGGTTTTCATGGCTTGAGAAGTTGCCCAGCCAGTCGCTGGTTGAATTGATCCATGACTGACAGCAATTGGCGAGATGCTTCAACTGCTGCACCTAGGCGCTCAAAGCGCTCAGCCGTTCCGTCCGGGTAGTCGTGTGTAAATTGATTGCGTATTTGCCGGAGTTCATTCCAGGTGTCAGCGCTAGACAGCCAGCCGAGTTGCTCTAAGCGTGCAAAACGATCGATCGCAGACATGGCAGCCAGGGCTTTCAAAACGGCGGGCATTAACCGAGCACCCATGTCATCTTGAAGGCGGGTGTAGCGATAGGCAAACTGGTCCAGCAAGCGCCGGTCTTCTTTTGAAAGATGGCTGTACTCCGCAAGGGTGAGCTCGCGCGTGGCCATGTCTTGAAGCGCGTCGTGCAGGGCTTCCGCATGACCTTGGCACAAGTCATGAATTTGTTGGAGGGCCAGCAACTGCGGGTTGGCGTTCATTTGATCTGTATTCCTGTGGCGTGTGCAATGCCTACGATGGGGCGCGTGTCGCTGACGGCTTCGACGA
>CANFXC010000029.1 GCA_947450765.1 Comamonadaceae bacterium
CTTGGCGCATTACGAGGTCTATGAGTTCCAGCCCGTGGTCTCGAAACTGCAGATCTACTGCAGCGAAGATCTGGGCGCGTTCTACCTCGACATCCTGAAAGACCGGCTCTACACCAGCGCGCCTGAATCTTTGGCACGGCGCAGCGCGCAAACCGCACTGCACCAGATCACGCACGCCATGCTGCGCTGGATGGCACCGTTTTTGAGCTTCACCGCCGAAGAGGCGTGGAAGGTCTTCGGCGCGTCTGTGTCGATCTTCATGGAAACCTATGCAGAGCTAGCCGCGCCTGACGCCGACCTGCTGACCAAGTGGACACGCATTCGCGAATTGCGCGATCTCGTCAACAAAGACATCGAAGTCTTGCGTGCTGATGGCAAAGTGGGAGCATCGTTGCAGGCCGAAGTCACACTCGGCGTCAATGCCGATGACCACGCGCTGCTGAACAGCTTGGGCGACGACCTGAAGTTTGTCTTCATCACGTCAGTCATGACGCTGCAAGCGGCTGACGCCTTGAGCGTGAACTCAGCCACCAGCACCAGCGTTAAATGCGAGCGCTGCTGGCACTACCGCGATGACGTCGGTCATGATGCGGCGCACCCGACCATTTGTGGTCGCTGCACCAGCAATCTGTATGGCGCAGGCGAAGACCGGAAATTTGCGTGATGGCCAAAATAGGTTTTCAAAAATCAAGCAGCGCAGTCTGGCCCTGGCTAGCACTGGCGCTGATGTTGCTCATCGCCGACCAGTTCACCAAGGTGCTGATCCTGGGCTATTACCAGCTTGGTGATGCGACTCACGTGACGAGCTTTTTCAACATCGTTCGGGTGCACAACAGCGGCGCGGCCTTCTCGTTCTTGGCATCGGCCTCGGGCTGGCAACGCTGGTTTTTCACCGCGGTTGGCGTCGGCGCTGCGCTCTTCATCGTGCACATGCTGCGTTCCCATCCGGGTCAAAAACTGTTTTCGTTTGCCCTGGCCTGCATTTTGGGCGGCGCCATCGGCAACGTGATCGACCGCTTGCTGCACGGCTATGTCGTTGACTTTGTCGACATGCACTACGCTGGCTGGCATTTCCCTGCCTTCAACATCGCAGACAGCGCCATCTCGATTGGCGCCGTCTGTCTGATCCTGGACGAACTGCTGCGGGTGCGCCGCAGCCGCTGAACTGTAGGGCCAGCCTACAGCGTCAGGATCGTGCAACCCGTGGTTTTGCGGGCTTCCAGCGACCGATGCGCTTCGGCCACGTCAGCCAAGGCAAAACGCTGGTCAATGGCAATTTTGACCTTGCCGCTGATGACCATCTCAAACAACTCATCCGCCATGGCTTGTGTGCTTTCGCGGGTCGCCAAGTGCGTGAAGACCGTGGGTCGCGTCGCATACAGCGAGCCCTTGCCGGCCAACAAACCGAGGTCTAGCGGCTCGACTTTGCCCGACGCGTTGCCGAAATTGGCGATCAAACCAAACGGTTTCAAACAGTCGAGTGACTTCAAGAAGGTGTCTTTACCCACCGAGTCGTAGACCACCTTGACACCGGCACCACCAGTGATTTCTTTGACGCGGGCGACAAAGTCCTCCTTAGAGTAATTGATGGTGAAGGCCGCGCCACTTTCTTTGGCCAGCGCACACTTAGCGTCTGAGCCAGCCGTGCCAATCAGTTGCAGACCCATCGCACGGGCCCACTGGCAGGCGATCAAGCCAACACCACCCGCAGCGGCGTGGAACAGCACAAAGTCACCGGCCTTGAGGCCGCCTTGTGGCTGAGTTTTGCTCAGCAGGTACTGCACAGTGAGGCCTTTGAGCATCATGGCGGCGCCGGTTTCAAACGAGATCGCGTCGGGCAATTTGCAGACACATTTGGCCGGCATCACGCGCAGTTCGCAGTAACTGCCCGGTGGCTGGCTGGCGTAGGCCGCGCGGTCTCCCACTTGCAAATGCGTCACGCCCGCACCAACAGCCTCGATCACGCCCGAGGCTTCCATGCCGAGATGCAAGGGCATCGGCAACGAATACAAACCGGCACGCTGGTAAATATCGATGTAGTTCAGGCCCACGGCCTTGTGGCGAATACGAATTTCGCCCGGGCCAGGCTCACCCACTGCGACGTCGACCAGCTTGAGTTGTTCGGGGCCGCCGTGTGCGTCAATCCGAACGGCCTTGGAGGTATGTGCACTCATGTCTCTTCCTTTGTTGTTGATTTTTCAGCTAACGTTTTAAAAGGTGCCGGGGTAAGAACCGCCATCGGCCAGCACATTTTGGCCGGTGATGTAAGACGCATGCTGGCTGCACAAAAATGCGCAAATAGCACCAAACTCCTGCGGCGTGCCAAAGCGTTTAGCCGGAATGGTTTTGCGCCGGGCGTCAGCCAAGACTTCAACCGTTTGGCCCGTCTTTTTGGCGGCACCGGCCATGGTGACTTTCAGGCGATCGGTGTCAAAAGCGCCGGGCAGCAAGGAGTTGATGGTCACGCCCTGACCGGCGATTTTGCTGCGCGCCACGCCCGCCACAAAACCCGTCAAACCACTGCGTGCGCCATTGCTCAAACCCAGAATATCGATCGGTGCCTTGACCGCACCCGAGGTGATGTTGATGATGCGGCCAAAGCCACGTTCAGCCATGCCATCCACCGTGGCTTTGATCAGCTCAATCGGCGTCAGCATGTTGGCGTCAAGCGCCTTGATCCAAGTGTCGCGTTCCCAGTCGCGGAAATCGCCCGGTGGCGGGCCACCCGCGTTGGTGATGACAATGTCGAAGTCTTTGCGCACCGCAAACACCGCCGCCCGGCCTTCTGGCGTGGTGATGTCAGCCGCCACGTGCAGCACTTCGGTGCCCGCTGGGCGAGTCGCATCGGCCAGCAATGCGGCTGACGCAGCTTGCAACGCCTCTGTGCCACGGGCCACGATCAACACGTGCACGCCTTCGCGCACCAGTGCCTCTGCACAGCCAAAACCCAAGCCCTTGCTGGCACCGCACACCAGTGCCCATTTGCCGTTGATACCTAAATCCATGTTGCTTTCCTTTTGTCGTTGTTGAAGTTGAAATTGATTAATCAGCTGATGCGTCAAGGCCAGGCCCTCAGGTGCCAAGCCGTGGCGTCCGCGTAAAAACATAAATACCGGCCAACACCAATACAGTGCCCGCGGCCACCCAGACGGTGAAAGGCTCGCCCAAAATAAGCACACCCATCAGGATAGTCGAGATCGGGCCAACCATGCCGGTCTGCGCGGTCATGCTCGCGCCAATGCGCTCAATCGCCATCATGACCATCAGCACCGGTGCCACCGTGCAGACCGTGGCGTTGATCAGCGACAGCCACATGACCTCGGGAGCGACATGTTCCAGCGTCAAAGGACGCAGCAGCACAAATTGCAAGATGCAGCACAGACAAGCCACCGAACTCGCCAGCCCGACCAGCCGGATGGAGCCCAGTCGCCGCACAATCTCTCCGCTGTAAACCAGGTACAGCGCGTAAGTGGTGGCGCTCAAAAATACCAACAACGCGCCCCATGCCGCATGGGTTCCTTGCGCGGTGATTTCATGGCCGAACACCAGCACCACACCGGCATAGCTGATGGCCATGCCAGCCATTTGCCGCAAGGAAATACGTTGGCGGTAAAAAAGCAAACTGAGCAAGAGCACCAGCGTCGGGTTGAGGTACAGAATCAAACGCTCCAGCGATGCGCTGATGTACTGCAGGCCCGCAAAGTCGAGAAAGCTCGAAAGGTAGTAGCCGGTGAAGCCCAGCCCCAACACGCCCAACCAGTCTTTGCGCGTCAAGGGCGGTTTGCCCCGGCTCGCCCACCACGCCATGATGAGAAAAATCGGCAACGCAAACAGCATGCGCAGCATGATGAGCGTGACCGGGTCCACCCCATGACGGTAGGCCAGCTTGACGATGATCGCCTTGCCGCTGAAGGCCACGGCGCCGACCATCGCCAGCGCCAAACCAACCGATACCCGCTTCTCAGTCAATTAAAAACCGACCGCTTGACCATCGCGCCGTGGATCACTGGCGACCACATAACCTTCCACTTTCGGGTCACCTGCACGCCAGATGAACTGGCCGGCGCCAAAGTCTTGGTACGAGTCATTGATGACTTCCGTGCGGTGTCCGCGCTCGGACAGCGCCTGCACAGTGCCGGCATCCATGGCCGATTCGACGTTGATCTCTAGGCCTGCGTTGTAGCGCCAGCGCGGTGCATCGCAAGCAGCTTGCGGGTTTTGCCCGTAGTCGAGCATGCGCACCAGCGTTTGCATGTGGCCTTGCGGCTGCATGTTGCCACCCATCACGCCGTAGCTCATGACCGGCTGGCCGTCTTTGGTGAGAAAAGCCGGGATGATGGTGTGAAAAGGTCGTTTGCCTGGTGCCACCTGATTAACGCCAGCGTCCAAGCTGAAGCCATGGCCGCGGTTTTGCAAGCTGACACCAAACTCAGGTTCAACGCAACCCGATCCAAAGCCCATGTAATTGCTCTGGATGAAGCTCACCATCATGCCGTTTTCGTCAGCTGCCGTGAGGTAAATGGTGCCGCCCTTGACCGGATTGCCCGCGCCAAAGTCTTGTGCTTTTTTCATGTCGATGAGCTTGGCGCGGCTGGCCAAGTAAGCGTCGTCAAGCATCTGGTCAACGGTGACGTCCATAGCCGACGGCTCGGCGACGTATTTGTAAACGTCGGCAAAGGCCAGCTTCATCGCTTCGATTTGCAAATGCTGCGAATCGACCCCATCGACCGGCAGACTGGCAACGTCAAATTTGTCCAAAATACCAAGTGCTATCAGCGCGGCAATGCCTTGGCCGTTGGGTGGAATCTCATGCAGCGTGTAGCCGCGGTAATCCTTGCCAATCGGCTTGACCCACTCGGGCTTGTAGTTGGCGAAGTCTTTCACCGTCAAGCTGCCGCCGTTTTGTTTTGAGAACTTCTCCAGCGCGTGCGCGATTTCACCACCGTAATAGGCTTGACCCTTGCTGGCACCAATGGCCCGCAAGGCCTTGGCCGCAGCCTTGAACTGGAACAACTCACCGACCTGCGGCGCGCGGCCCCAAGGCAAAAACGACTGCGCAAAACCAGGCATGCCTTGCAACTCGCTGGTGGCGGCTGCCCACTTTTGCTGCACCACAGGCGGCAGCAGGTAACCCCGCTCGGCGATCTCAATCGCCGGCTCCATCAAATCGGCAAACGGCAACTTGCCGAAGCGTTCACTCAGGCTGACCCAACTGGCCACGGCACCGGGAACGGTCACCGAATCCAAGCCGCGCTTGGGCGGTGTGTTGCTGCCGTCGCCGTATTTGCGCTTGAAGTAATCGGGCGTCCAGGCTTCGGGCGCAGGGCCAGAAGCATTCAGGCCGTGCAGTTCCTTGCCGTCCCACAGAATGCAAAAAGAATCACTGCCCAAGCCGTTGCTGACCGGCTCAACGATGGTCATGGCGGCAGCGGCGGCAATCGCGGCATCGACCGCATTACCGCCCTTCAGCATCATGCGCAGGCCAGCCTGTGCAGCCAGCGGATGCGAGGTCGAAACCACATTGCGAGCGAACAAAGGAATCCGCGTGGAGGTGTAGGGATTGTCAAAGTTGAAGTTCATGGCTTGGCTTGGTGTTTCAATAAATAGAAAAAGGCTTGGGACCCGGTAGCCATGCAAAACGCAGGCCAACGTGAAGAAGTGATGTCAATCCGGCGTGATTTTTCGTTCGGAGATGATTTTCTTCCACTTCGCGGCATCGGTCTTGACCATGGCGGCAAAGGCCTGCGGCGTGCCACCGGTGGGCTCGGCACCGAGTCGTGCAAAGCGCTCCTTCACCTCGGCTTCGCGCAAGGCCGCGTTGAGTGCTATGTTGATTTTGAGGGCAAGATCGGCCGGCATGCCTTTCGGGCCGTAGACACCGAACCAAGTGACCGACTCGAACCCCGGCAGAGACTCGGCCACTGTCGGCATACCGGGTGCCAGTGCCGTCGGCCGCAGGCTGGTCACAGCCAGTGCCCGCAGCTTACCGTCCTTGACGTGCGGCAACCCAGTCACCAAAGAATCAATCAACAAGTCCAACTTGCCGCTGATCAAATCAGGGATAGAGAGCGCCGTACCGCGGTAAGGAATATGCAAGATGAAAGTACCCGACTCAGCCTTGAAGTACTCCGTCGTCAAGTTGATGATGGTGCCGTTGCCACTCGACGCGTAATTCAGCTTGCCTGGATTCTTGCGTGCGTAGTCAATGAACTCACGCATGGTCTTGGCCGGCGAAGACAGCGGCACGAGTACCACATTCGGTGAGGTGGCGACATAGCCAATCGGCGTGAAGTCGGTTTCCGCGTTGTACGGAATTTTGGGATTAATGGCCGGGCCGATGCTGTGCGTGCTGGTCGTTGACAGCAGCAGGGTGTAGCCGTCGGGTGCGGCTTTCGAGGCAGCGTCAGCACCAATCGTCCCGCCAGCGCCGGGGCGGTTGTCAACCACCACCGCTTGGCCCAATTTTTCACCTAACTTTTGCGACAAAGCACGCGCCAGAATGTCGGTCGCGCCACCCGCTGGAAAAGGCACCACCATGCGTATAGGCCGCGCCGGATAGGGGGCAGTTGTCGCTACAGTCGATTGAGCCGCAGCAGGAACGACCGACATGGCAAGCATGCCGGCTAACGCCAAGCCCCAGCAGGGAAAGTTAAGTGTGCGTTTCATTACTTGATTGTGCAGCGATTTTTCAAACAGACTAGACCAAAACCTATCTCGCTCCGTGGCGAGACTCGAATACAGTTGTTCGAGGTCAAAAAAAACGGCGCCCGAAGACGCCGTTTTTAAGATTCAAGCGGTCCTCGTCACTCTTCGACGAAAGCCTCTTCACGCTTGTTCTTGATCGATGGCAGTAACACGATGGCCAACAGCAAGGCACCTGCAGCCAGCAAGCCAGCCGACAGCGGACGTGTCACAAACACGCTCCAGTCACCGCGTGACAGCAGCAGCGCACGACGCAGGTTTTCTTCCATCATGGGGCCGAGAATGAAACCGAGCAACAACGGTGCAGGTTCAGCACCCAGCTTGACGAAGAGATAACCAATCACACCGAAGATACCGACGGTCCACACGTCAAACGTGTTGTTGTTGGTGGAGTACACGCCGATCGCGCAGAACAGCACGATGGACGGGAACAGGTAGCGGTAAGGCACGGTCAGCAGCTTGATCCACATGCCGATCAAAGGCAGGTTCAAGATGATCAGCATGGCATTGCCAATCCACATCGACGCAATCAAGCCCCAGAACAACTCAGGGTTGCTGGTCATGACCTGCGGACCTGGCTGAATGTTGTGAATCGTCATCGCACCGACCATCAAAGCCATCACGGCGTTAGGCGGAATGCCCAGCGTCAACAACGGAATGAAGGAGGTTTGGGCGCCAGCGTTGTTGGCTGACTCAGGGCCGGCCACACCACGGATGTTGCCTTGACCGAATGGCACTTCTCCAGGCTTCAACTTCATCTTCTTTTCCAGCGCATAAGCTGCAAAAGCGGCTAGCAGAGCACCGCCGCCCGGCAAGATACCAAGCGCTGAGCCCAGGAAAGTACCGCGCAGCATGGCTGGTGCCATGTCCTTGAAGTCTTGCTTGGTCGGGAACAAACCCGTCACCTTGGCCGTGAACACTTCGCGTTCATCTTCTGGCTGGGCCAGGTTGCTGATGATCTCGCCGTAGCCGAACACGCCCATGGCGATCACCACGAAGCCGATGCCGTCGGTGAGTTCAGGAATGTCGAAGCTGAAACGTGCAACACCGGAGTTCACGTCGGTACCGACCAAACCCATGAGCAGACCCAGCACGATCATGGCGATGGCCTTGAGCAAGGAGCCGGAAGCCAGCACCACAGCGCCGATCAGACCGAGCACCATCAGCGCAAAGTATTCGGCAGGGCCGAATTTGAAAGCCAGTTCAGTCAGCGGCGGTGCAAAGGCAGCCAGAATCAGCGTGCCGACGCAACCCGCAAAGAAGGAACCAATACCAGCGGCAGCCAATGCCGGCCCCGCTCGACCTTTTCGGGCCATTTGGTAACCGTCAATACAGGTCACCACCGATGAGGACTCACCCGGCAGGTTAACCAAAATAGCGGTAGTGGAACCACCGTACTGGGCGCCGTAATAAATACCGGCCAGCATGATGAGTGCTGACACGGGTGGCAGCGCGTAAGTCGCTGGCAACAACATGGCAATGGTGGCCACAGGGCCGATGCCTGGGAGCACGCCAATCAGCGTACCCAGCACACAGCCGATGAAGGCGTACAGCAGGTTAATGGGCGTGAACGCCACACTGAAACCCAGCGAAAGATTCGCAATCAGATCCATTTTTTTAGCTCCTTAACCGGTGATGAAAGCAGGCCACACCGGGAACTGCAACTTGAGAACCTGCACGAAGGCCACGTAGCTGATCACAGCCAAAACAGTGGCCAGGATGAAAGTCGCTTTGATCTTCATGCCTTTTTCGGCCATGCTGGACACAAAGGTCAGCACGTAGATGCCGAACATCATGCCCATCGCAGGAATGCCAATGGACGGCAAGCCGCCCAAGCAGACGCCGAATAGCAAGTTGGCAGCGATGATGAAGAACAGCGGCTTGAAAGCCCACTTGCCGATCTTGTCGCCACCCACGCGCTCAACGACCAAGGCGTTGAAAGTGATCGCGGTGCCGAGGACGGCAAGCAAAATTCCCAGCATCAGCGGGAAATAACCAGGCCCCATGCGCGCACCCGTACCGACTGAGTAAGTGGTCGCACCAAACGCGAAAGCCGCACCGACACCCATGAACATGAGCCCGGCAAAAAAGTCTTTTTGACTTTTGATATTCACGGATTGTCTCCTTGAGAAATTGATTGAACCGCTGGATTGTGCATTCAATCAACAGGCGTTTCGATGTGGCTTCCACCTACAAATCGAGACGTTTCAAGGACGACAAAAACCAATCAAATCAAGGGTTTGAACAGGCGCAGCCACTTGCGTGCGGGTAAACCCCAGCGCGACTCCACCAGCTCAGCGCGCTGCAGCAGCAGCTCTCGCCCAGGTCGGCTGGGCTGGCGCTGAGCAGCCACCACGGTGTTGCCCTCGCGGGTAGGCCTGAACGCCCACACCGCCTCGGCGCCAAAAGCATCGGAGATCTTGTCCATCGAGCTTTCGAAGCTGCCGTCGCGGCCAAACAGGTTGACGGTCATCACGCCGTCGTCGGTCAGCAAACGCCGGCAATCCGCATAGAAGGCAGCGCTGTCCAGCACCGGCGCGGCGGCCTCGTGGTCGTACAAATCAACCTGCAGCGCATCGACGGTGCCGAGGTGGATGTCCTTTTTGATCTCACGCCCAGCGTCGGCCAGCAAGACCTGCAAACGGGCGTCCTCGGGCGGCAATTTGAACCACAGGCGGCAGGCGGCCAGCACCTGCGGATTGATCTCGACAGCGGTGGTTTTTGTGCGCAGTTTTTTGTAGCAAAACTTGGTCAGCGCACCCGACCCCAAACCGAGCTGCATGCTGTGCAAGGTTGGCACTGTCTGCGGCTCGACAAACAGCAACCAAACCATCATGCGCTGGACGTATTCGAGCTGAATATCAAAGGGCGCGTCGATCAACATCGAGCCCTGCACCCACTCGGTCCCGAGGTGCAAAAAGCGGATGTCACCGTAGTCGGAAAAATTCACTTCAGGCAGCTGGCTGGACGTTGTGGCGGTATCAGAGTTAGCGTCAGTGACGCTGCGGGAAACGGTCTTGCGAGCCATTAAATGAGTCCATGTTTTTTGAAAACGTCCTGCCAGGCGACGAGCTTGCGCTCGAACGACCAGCTGGCGTTGGCAGCGCTGGTCGAAGGCAGCCGGTCAATCGGCAGGCCCAGCGCCGCGCTGTGTTTGGCGTGTTTGAAACTTTCGCCGCCATTGTGCGCGATGGCTTGCAGCTTCGGGCAACGCAGCCGCAGGCTGGCCAGATCGTTCACCTGCGCATGGCGGATTGCGCTGTCAAGGCTGCCTTCGCGTTCGCAGGCGGCGTAGACGTCCCACAAGCCGACGCCTTTGCTCAACATCCAGCGGGTTGACGCGGCGTAGTCGCCCGCTGCCACGGCGGCCGGGTGGTTCACCCAAATGGCGCGAAGAATTTTCCAAAAATGATTTTGCGGATGGCCGTAGTAACGCTGCGTGGCCAGCGAAACAGCACCCGGAAAGCTGCCAAGCACCAGCAAACGCGTGTCCGCTGAAAGCAAAGGCGGCAAGCCCGTCAGCCGTTTGTCGTTCTGCTCACCTTTCTTCTCTGCGTTCACGCCAGCAATTCCTTCAAACGCGGCAGAGCTACCAGAGCATTCGCAGTGCTGGCCAGCGCTAACTGGTCCGCGCTGATGCCGCGCAACTCGGCCACCACCTGCGCAATACGCGGCAGTTCAGCGGGCTCGTTGCGACCTTGCGCACCACCGTCTGCACGGGCTTGTGCCGTTTGGTAAAGCCAGTGCGGCGGCATGTCGGGTGCGTCTGTTTCCAGCACCAACGCGTCCAGCGGCAAACTCGTCGCCAGCTGGCGGATTTGCCGCGCTGACTCAAACGTCACGGCGCCGCCAAAGCCCAGCTTCAGGCCCAGACCGATGAAGGCCTCAGCCTGCTGCTGACTGCCATTGAATGCATGCGCAATGCCGCGCCAACCCTCCGGCGGCGCCAACTCCCGCAAATATTTCAGCAGCCTGTCAGCCGAACGCCGCACGTGCAAGATCACCGGCAGGCCATGCTGACGCGCCAGCTTGAGCTGCTCACGGTAAAAAAATTCTTGGCGCTCGCGCAGCGGGCTCAGCTTGAGTTCAGGGACAAAAAAATCAAGCCCAATTTCTCCCACGGCCAACAGGCGCGGGTCATCCCGGTGGCGCAGCAGCGCCGCATCTAGCTGGGCCAAATCGGCATCAGCGGCGCGCCCGACAAACAGCGGATGAATACCCAGCGCGTAACCGTCACCACAGCGGTGTGCCAAGCTTCGTACGCTTTCAAAATGCGCGGCGGCAACTGCCGGAATCACGCAAAGGCGAACGCCCGCCTGCCGCGCCCGCTCGCGCACGGCCAGCACATCAGCACGGAACTCAGGCGCGTCTAAGTGGCAGTGGGTGTCGATCCATGAGGTCATGCCCTGAATCATGCCTCAGGCCATAGATCAAACGTTGGCACTGTCCAGCGTCGACAACAAACGATGGCGGCCCGACAACACGTGACGCTCAGCCGTCGTCTTGGCCTTGCTGCTGTTGCCGCTGGCAATCGCCTCGTACAGCAGGCGGTGCTCCTGATTGGAGTTGCGCATATTGCCGGGCGCATTGAAATATTTACGCCTGAATAAATGCAGTTCATTGACGTAATCGTTATAGGCCTGATGCGCCCGCTGGTTGTTCGACAAGTCCAGCACCAACGCATGGAAGGCCAGGTTCAGGTCGTAGTAATGGGTGCTGTCGCCTTTGTCGCAGGCGACGTCCATGCCGGCCAACAGCGTTTCAAAACGGGCACGGTGTTCATCGGTCAGATGCTCGATGGCGCGTTGCGCGGCGAAGCCAAAAATGAGGGCGCGCAGGTCGTAAATTTCCAGCATTTCGCGCACCGAAATCTGCCTGACGTAAACCCCTTTGTTGACCACGGCGGTGACCATGCCCGAGCCGGCCAGCATGCGAATGGCTTCGCGAATCGGCCCGCGGCTGGTGCCCATGCGCAGCGCCAAAGCGGCTTCGTTCAGTCTTTCGCCGGGTTGGAGTTCGCCCGTGAAAATCAGCCGCTTGATGGCCTCAGCAATGGCGCTTGGCAAGCCGTTTTCCGGCTTCAGTGGGCCTCGTTCAGTCATGCAGCTCTCTTGTTGAATCAGGGCGGCGCCCGGGCGCAGGCGTTGTTTATCTGCATTTTTTGCAGCACCATCGAGTTTACATGCGCGCGTCCAAACCACGGTTAAAGGTAAACACTTAGACTGAAAGTGTTGACACTTCAGCGCGCTTCGACCCATACTAGAGATACTTTTCGCCAACCCAAAGAGTCCCCGATGCCCCACATGCCCGCCTCCGCCGCACTGCAACGCTTTCGCGTGATTGACCTGACACAGGTGCGCGCCGGCCCGACCGCCTGTCGCCAACTGGCCGACTGGGGTGCTGACGTGATTCAGGTGCAAATGCCCGAACACATGCGCGGCGACGACACCCTGGGCGGGCAAGACGGCTCCGACTACCAATTCACACACCGCAACAAACGCTCGATCACACTGAATCTCAAAGAACCTGAGGGCATCGCGATTCTCAAAAAATTGATCGCGACGGCAGACGTGGTGGTGGAGAACTTCAGGCCTGACGTCAAGTTTCGCCTCGGTATTGATTACGAAACCCTGGCCAAAGACCAGCCGCGTCTGATTTACGCCAGCATCTCCGGCTTTGGTCAGTCCGGCCCCTACGCCAAGCGACCCGGCTTTGACCAGATCGTGCAGGGCATGGGCGGCCTGATGTCGGTCACCGGCCTGCCGGGCCAGGGACCGGTGCGGGTCGGTTTGCCGATCGCCGATTTGTGTGCCGGCATCTTTGCCGCGCAAGGCATTTTGGTCGCACTGCTGGAGCGCAACGAATCAGGCAAGGGTCAGTGGGTACACACCTCGCTGCTGGAGTCGATGGTCTACATGATGGATTTCCAAACCGCCCGCTGGCTGATCGATGGCGAGATTGCCGGTCAGTCTGGCAACGCACACCCAACCAGCATCCCGACCGGGGTCTACCAAGCCCGCGATGGCTTCATGAACATCGCCGTCTTTGGCTCAAAAATCTGGGAACGCTTTTGCCACATCCTCGGTGCACCGGAGTGGATGACCGACGAGCGCTACCACGACAAACCCAGCCGCTCCGTCAACCGCGAGAGCCTGAACGCAGAGATCAACCTGCGCTTGGCCAGCCACGACCGGGCCCACTGGATCGCGCAGTTCAACGACGGCGGTGTGGCCTGCGGCCTGATCAGCAACATGCAGGAAGTCTTCGAACTACCGCAAATTGATCACCTGAAAATGGTCAAAGACGTGGTCTCCAATCGCCTCGGCCCACAGCGCCATGTCGGGCAGCCGATGCAGCTCGAACGTACCCCCAGCGACATCGTGCGCGCTGCACCGCGCCGCGGCGAACACACGGCAGAACTGCTGGGCGAGCTGGGTTATGTTGAAGCCGACCTCGCCAGAATGAAAGCCGCTGAGATCTTCTGACACAGCGGCACCTGCTGTCCATTTTCTTTTTTTAAAAATCAAATTTAGTCTGGAGTTTCACTTTGCCAAGCACCACAAGCACCGCCTACACATCCTCGACCGAACGTGTCGAAGTCTGGACTGACGCCGCGACGCTGCACATCCGTTTCAACAACCCGGCCCGCCACAACGCCTTGTCCGTCGACATGTGGGAGGCCGTGCCGCCCCTGCTGGCGCAAGCCGAACTTGACGATGCCATTCGCATGGTGGTGTTTTCAGGCGCGGGTGAAAAAGCCTTTGTCTCGGGCGCTGACATCACGCAGTTTGAAGACATGCGTGCCGCCAAAGAAGCCGTCAAATATTATGAAGCGATGGCCGAAGAATCGCTGATGAGTATTTACAACTGCCGTAAACCGACGCTGGCCTTGATTCGCGGTTATTGCATCGGCGGCGGGGTCAATGTCGCCATCAGCTGCGACATTCGACTGGCCTCAACAGACTCGGTTTTCTCGATCCCGGCCGCACGACTGGGCTTGGGCTACCGCTACTCAGCGCTTAAAAATTTAGTCAACTTGATTGGCGTCGGCGCTGCCAAAGACCTGTTCTTCACCGCACGCCGCATTGATGCAGCAGAAGCCAAAACGCTGGGGCTGGTCACACGTCTGGCCGAGCCAGCAGAGCTGACTGCATTGCTCGCGCAATACACCGGTGCGATGGCCGATAACGCGCCCATCACGGTGCAAGCCGGCAAGGCCATCATGGCCGAAATTCTCAAGCCCTCGACTGATCTCGACATGGCGCTGTGCCAAGAGCAGATTCGCAAATGCTTTGAAAGCGAAGACTATGCCGAAGGCCGCAAGGCGTTCATGGAAAAGCGCAAACCAGTTTTCAAAGGCCGCTGACATGATGAAATCGTATTGGCTCAAAACCCCTGAACTGTCGCAAGGCGCAGAAACCACCCTGGAGCTGCGCGACACGCCGGTGCCAGACCCGGGTCCGCGCCAGTTGCTGGTGCGCGTGCGCGCCGCTGGCCTCAATCGCGGTGAGTTTTTGAAGGGTGGTTTGCACAAGCCGGGGGCCGCCAAAGCCGTCGGCATGGAAGCCGCTGGCGAAGTCGTTCGTACCGGCTCAGAGGTCACCCACTTTGCAGCCGGCGACCGCATCATGGGCCGCATGGCGGGCGCTTTTGCCGAATACGCACTGATCGACGCTGCTGAAGCCATGCCCATGCCGGAGCGCCTCAGCTGGGAAGACGCCGCCAGCATTCCCCTGACCTTTCACGTCGTCTACGACATGCTGGTACTGCAAGGCCAACTCAAGGCCGGCGAATGGCTGCTGATCACCGGCGTGTCCTCTGGTGTAGGTGTCACTGCAGTGCAAATGGCCAAGGCCTTGGGTGCCAAAGTCATCGGCACCTCAGGGTCTGCTGACAAGCTAGAGCGCATGAAAGCCATGGGTCTTGACGTCGGCCTGTGCACCCGTGCACCCGACTTCGCCGCGCGCGTGATGGAGGCCACGGGGGGCCACGGCGCTGACTTGGTCATCAACACGGTGGGCGGCACAGTGTTTGCAGAATCTATGCGCTGCATGGCTTTTGAAGGCCGGCTCGCCATGGTCGGTTATGTCGATGGCGTGACCCACAGTGACATTGACCTGACCTTGCTACACACCAACCGCCTGCGCTTGTTTGGCGTCTCCAACAAACTGCGCACACCGGCCCAGCGCATGCAGGCGGTGCCGCAGTTCATCGCCGACATGTTGCCACGCATCGCCGACGGCAGTGTCCGGCCCATGGTCGACAAGATCTTTCCGTTCGAGCAATTGGCCGAAGCCAAGGCGCACATGGAAGCCAACCAGCACCTGGGCAAGATTGTGTTGGCAGGTGCTGCGAGCATTTAAAAAAACAAGCGATCAGGAGACAAAAATGACAACGAAAAAAACGAAGGCATTGCGCCTTGTCTGGGCGCTGGCCGTGGCCGGTATCAGTGCCGCGAGCACCGTGGCTGTGGCCCAGACATACCCGATGAAACCCATCAAGCTCATCGTCGGCTTCACGCCTGGCGGTGCGGCCGACTTCACTGGCCGTGCGACGGCTGAGGCTTTGGGAAAAATACTCGGCCAGCCGGTCGTGGTCGAGAACAAACCCGGTGCTGGTTCCAGTCTGGCGGCTGAGTACGTTTCGCGCAGCGCGGCTCCTGACGGTTACACCATCTTGCTGGCCAGCCCGAGCAGCATCTCAGTGAACCCGGCGATGCGGCCTGAAATGACACATACCGTCAACACGCTGGTGCCCATCTCACAGGTCTCGAGCGCACCCATCGTGCTGGCGGTCAACCCCAACCTAGGCATCAACTCGCTGGTCGATTTGATCGCTGCGGCCAAAAAATCGCCCGGCAAGTTGAACTACGCATCTTCAGGCAACGGCTCGGCACCCCACCTCGGCGGTGTTTATTTCGCGCGCGCCGTCGGCATTGACATCCAGCACATCCCCTACCCCGGTGGTTCGCAAGCGTCGCAATCGGTGATCGCCGGCCAAGTGCAGCTGACTTTTGGCACACCGCCCTCGGTGTTGCCTTTTGTGAAAGCCGAGAGACTGAAAGGACTGGCCGTCAGCACACCCAAACGCTCACCCTTTGCGCCTGACATTCCGGGTATGGCCGAACTCGGTTATCCGCAGTTCAATTTTAGTTTTTGGTACGGCCTGTTTGCGCCCGCAGGCACGCCGCCGGACATCATCAAAAAATTGCATGCAGCGACGCAACTGGCCATGAACGCAGACGGTCCCAAAGCAGCACTGGCGCGTGAAGCCACTGAAGTCGCGCTGTCCAAGTCGCCAGAAGAATTTGCCGCCTTCCTGAAAGAAGACGCCAAACTCTGGACCCGGCTGGTGAAAGACTCAGGCGCCAAAGCGAATTGACTTAAGCCAACGGACTCAAGTCAGCTGACCCAGCACCAGACGCAGCTGGCGGCCGCAGCGCGCCGCCAGTGTTTCGTCATGGGTCACCATGACAAATGCAGTCCCGTTGTCGCGGGCCAGTTGCAGCATCAACTCGAAGACGCCATCGGCCGTGCTGCGGTCCAGGTTACCGGTCGGCTCATCGGCCAGCACACAAGCTGGCCGCGTCACCAGCGCCCGGGCAATCGCAACGCGCTGACGCTCACCGCCCGACAACTCTGACGGCCGGTGATGCAAGCGGTTTTCCAGTCCCACCGACGCCAGCATGGCCGCCGCGGTTTTACCGGCGTCTTCACGTGTTTGGCGGCGAATCCACAAAGGCATTGCGACGTTGTCGAGCGCGCTGAACTCCGGCAACAAGTGATGGAACTGGTAGACAAAACCCAGCTGCTGATTACGCAAGCGGCCTTGCGCAGTGGCCGACAGCGTGACCAAATCTTGACCCTTGAGATGCACCGATCCGCTGGTCGGCGCATCCAGCCCGCCCATCATGTGCAGCAGTGTGCTTTTGCCCGAACCCGACGCGCCGACGATGGCCAGCGTTTCGCCGCGGTGCACCTGCAGGTCGACGCCGCGCAGCACCGTCACATCGAGCGGGCCTTCCTGAAACCGTTTGGTCAAGGCCTTGGCGCTCAAGACCACTTCTGTGTTGATGTCACTCATAACGCAAGGCCTCCGCCGGGTTGACACGACTAGCGCGCCAGCTCGGATAAATCGTGGCAAGAAAAGCCAGTACCAGCGAAATCACCGCGATCGGCATGATGTCGGCGTACTGCGGCTCGCTCGGCATGCGGCTGATGAGGTAGATGTCACGCGGTAAAAAGCTGGCGTTCAGCAGTCGCTCCAGCGCCGGCACGATCACATCAATATTGAAGGCCACACCCAGCCCCAGCAGCAGACCCGACAGCGTGCCAATCACCCCGACCATCGCGCCCTGCACCATGAAAATCCCCATGATGCTTTTCGGGCTGGCGCCGAGTGTGCGCAAGATGGCAATGTCAGCGCGCTTGTCAGTGACGGTCATCACCAACGTGCTGACCAAGTTGAAAGCCGCCACCGCAACAATCAGTGTGAGGATGATGAACATCATGCGTTTTTCAAGCTGAACAGCGGCAAACCAAGTGCGGTTTTGACGCGTCCAGTCGCGGATCAATAAGTTGCCGCTGAGTGAGCCGGCGAGTTGCTGGGCCACTTCGCGGGCTTGGTGCAGATCGCGCAGCTTGATGCGGATACCGGTCGGACCTTCCAGTCTAAAAATTTTGGCCGCGTCGTCTTGGTGCATCAGCACCAGCGCGGAGTCGTATTCAAAATGGCCGGAATCAAACGTGCCGACCACCGTCATCTGCTTCAGCCTGGGCACCACGCCCGCCGGTGTCACCTGCCCGCTGGGGGCGATCAAGGTCACGCTGTCGCCCTGACGAACGCCCATCGAACGCGCCAGCTCGATGCCGAGCACCACGCCAAATTCACCGCTCACCAGCCGCTGAAAACCGCTGTCTTTGAGCTGCGCCCCAAGCTCAGTCACGCCACCTTCAAGCGCCGGGTCAATGCCGCGCACCAAGGCGCCTTTCATGTCTTCGCCGCGCGCCAGCAGCGCTTGCGCCGCAATGAAAGGGGCCGCAGCGATGACTTCTTTGTTTTGCCGAACTTCAGCCAAAGTTTTCGCCAAATCTGGCAAGGCTGCCCCCCCCGGGGCGAACACTTCTATGTGCGCAATCACGCCCAGCATGCGGTCACGGACTTCTTTTTGGAAACCATTCATCACGCTGAGCACGATGATGAGCGCGGCCACACCGAGCGCAATGCCGAGCATGGAGACGCCGGAAATAAAGGAAATGAATCCGTTACGCCGCGTGGATCGGCCGGCGCGCGTGTAACGCCAGCCTAATATCAACTCATAGGGAATCTGCATACGGGTCATTGTGGCATTCCGGCCCGGACATTTTTCATTCGCCGATGACGTTCGCTCTGCATCCAGGACAATAGTGATCATGTCCCACGTTTCACCGACCAGCGCCACGGCCTCCGCGCTGCCCGTATCCCATCTGCTGCTGGCTTTTGCAGCCTGTGCCGACGCCAATTGGTTGACCACGCTGAAAGCGCTCCCGCTGGCATCCACCCGCCATTTCGCCAAACTCTTGCAAGGCATGCAGTTGGTCGACACCGACACCCAGGACGCGCTGTCGATGTCACCACCCCATGAGCGGGCGCTGGCACGGGTGCATGGGCTTGACGGCGACGGCCACCGAGATGGCCTGATTCCCTGGGCTGCCTGGGAGCATGAGCAACGTACCCAACGAGAACCTAACCAAGAAACACGCGCCCGCAACTGGGCTTATGTGACACCTTGCCACTGGTTGATGGGCCGCGAACACGCCACCCTGACCGACCCCGATGCCTTGGCGCTGAGCGAAGCGGATTCACGCGCCCTCATGGCCGCCATGCAAGAGTACTTCGCGGCTGATGCGATTCACCTGCATTACGTCGCACCGCAGCGTTGGCTGGCTGAAAGCGCCCACTTTAAGGGCTTAGCGACCGCCTCGTTGGACCGCGTTCTCGGCCGTAACGTCGACCCCTGGCTACCCTCTGGCAACAGCGGCAAAACGCTGCGTCGCCTGCAAAATGAAATGCAGATGCTGCTCTACACCCACCCTGTCAACGACTCTCGCAGCAGCCAGCGGCAACTACCGGTCAACTCGATCTGGTTCAGCGGCACGGGCGACTTGCCTGAGCGCGGCCGCCGCCCTGCCGCCGCACCCGAACGGCAGCACCTCAGTGCACCCCGCACGCTGGCCGAAGCCGCCCTGCGCGATGACTGGCAGGCTTACGCTGACGCTTGGGCCGCGCTCGACGCAGTCGAGGCCAAAGCTTGGCTGGCCCGGCAGTCTGCCGGCGAAGTCGTGCGGCTGACACTGTGTGGCGAACGCAGCGCCCTGACCTTTGAAAGTGCGCCCCGCAGCCTGCGCGGGCGCTTCAACCAATTATTCAAACCCAAGCCCTTGCTGGGCCTGCTGGAAACCCTATGAAAATCACCGTCAGAGATGCGCCCCCGCGCAGCGTTTGGGCTTTACAACAAGCCGGTGTGCACCCGTTGCTGGCGCAGTTGTATGCCGCACGCGGCGTGCTCAGCCCGGATGAACTCGACGACGGCTTGGCCCGACTGCTGCCGCCCAGTGCACTGCACGGTGCGGCAGCAGCCGCTGTGCTGCTGGCCGACAGCATGGCGGCGGGTCACCAAATCTGCATCGTCGCCGACTACGACTGCGACGGCGCAACCGCTTGCGCTGTCGGCGTGCGCGGTCTGCGGCTGCTCGGTGCACCGCTGAATTTTTCCAATGTGAGTTACCTGGTGCCTGACCGCGTGGTCGACGGCTATGGCTTGACCGCGGCCATCTCTGAGCGCGTCAAGGCTGCTGGCGCTGACCTGTTGGTGACCGTCGACAACGGCATCGCCAGCATCGACGGCGTGGCGCGGGCCAAGGCGCTCGGCATGCAAGTGCTGGTGACAGATCACCATCTGCCAGCGCTGCTGGACGGTGAGATCGTGCTGCCCGATGCAGACGTCATCGTCAACCCGAACCAGCCCGCTTGCACGTTTGAGAGCAAGTCCATCGCCGGCGTTGGCGTGATGTTTTATGTGCTGCTCGCACTGCGCGCCGAGCTGCGCCAACGCGGCGTGTTTGACGCCGCCAGCCAACCCAAACTCGACGCGCTGCTGCCGCTGGTAGCCCTCGGCACTGTGGCCGACGTGGTCAAACTCGACCCGAACAATCGCCGCTTGGTGGCGCAGGGCCTCAAGCGCATTCGTGCGGGCGCGCTGCAAGCCGGCATCAGCGGTTTGTTTCTGGCGGCGGGCCGACAAGCGAATGTGGCCACAGCATTCGACTTTGGCTTTGCACTCGGCCCCCGCATCAACGCAGCTGGACGCTTGTCCGACATGACGCTGGGCATTGAATGCTTGCTGACAGATGACCTGGGACGCGGCGAGGAACTCGCCAAAACGCTCGACGCCATCAACCGTGAGCGCCGCGACATCGAAGCCGGTATGCGCGAGCAGGCCGAGCTGGCGGCTGACGCCATGATCGACGAAGACGAAGCGCCGCCACCAGCGATCGCGATTTTTGACCCTGATTTTCATGAAGGCGTGGTCGGCATCGTGGCCTCGCGCATCAAAGACAAGATGCACCGCCCGACCTTTGTCTTTGCGGCCAGTCAAGCCCCGGGCAAAGAGCATGAGCTCAAAGGTTCCGGTCGCTCGATTCCGGGTTTTCACTTGCGCGATGCCTTGGACTTGGTGGCCAAACGCCACCCGGGTGTGCTGCTGCGATTTGGCGGTCACGCCATGGCCGCCGGCTGCACCATCGACGAAGAAAACTTCGACACGTTTGAACAAGCTTTGCAAGAAGTCGCCCATGAGTGGCTCGACGCTGGCACCTTGACGCGCCGACTCGACACCGACGGCCCGTTGGCGCCCGAGTACCGGCGCACGGATGTGGTCGACACGCTGCACACGGCCGTCTGGGGACAAGGTTTTGCCGCGCCAACCTTCAGCGAAGAGCTCGAAGTGGTCTCGCAGCGGCTGGTCGGCGAAAAGCATCTTGCGCTCAAACTCAAACACCAGGGTCAACCGGTCGATGGCATCTGGTTCGGTCGCACTGAATCGCTGCCGGCCAAGGTCACGCTGGCCTTCCGGTTAGACGCCGACGAATGGCAAGGCGTGCGGCGGGTTCGCTTTCTGGTCGAGGGTGCTGAACTTTGACGTCCGCCAATTTGGCAAAAAGCCTAAAATAAAAAGCGTGATTTCAAAAAACATCCTGAATGCGGACTTGCATTGCCATTCGATCGTCTCCGACGGTACGTTGACACCCGAAGCCTTGGCTGAGCGAGCCAAGCTCAACGGCGTTGAGCTGTGGGCTCTCACCGACCACGACGAAGTCGGCGGTCAGCACCGTGCCGCAGCAGCAGCCAAAGCGCAAGGCATGCACTACCTGACCGGCACTGAAATCTCAGTCACTTTTGCAGGTGAGACCGTGCACATCGTCGGGCTGGGCTTTGACCCTGACAACGCAGCCATGAAGCAAGGCTTGCGCGACACACGCGGTGGCCGGCGTGAACGCGCGATGGAAATGTCCGACGGCTTGGCCAAGGTCGGCATTCAGGGCGCTTACGAGGGCGCGCTCAAATTTGTCGGCAACCCCGAACTCATTTCGCGCACGCACTTCGCGCGCTTTTTGGTCGAGTCCGGCGTCTGCAAAGATACCTCCGAAGTTTTTCGTAAATACCTGACCGAAGGCAAACCCGGCTACGTGCCACACCGCTGGGCGAGCTTGCAAAACGCCGTGACTTGGATCACCCAGGCGCAGGGTGTGGCGGTCATCGCGCACCCTGCCCGCTACAAATTCACGCCCAATGAAGAGTACGCGCTGTTCACAGAATTCAAAAACCACGGCGGTCTGGCCGTCGAAGTCGTGACTGGCAGCCACACTGTGCAAGAGGCCGTGAAATACGCTGAAACCGCTCGTGAGTTTGACTTAGCCGCATCACGCGGTAGTGACTTTCACAGCCCCGACGAGAGCCGTATTGACCTCGGCACCCTGCCCTTTTTGCCTGGGGAACTGACCCCCGTCTGGGTATTGCTGGAAGACCGTATCCAGTGAGCCGCGCGCCTTCGGCGGTTTGGGGCATTGCACTTGTCATCGCTGCGATGGCTTGTTTCTCTACCCTTGACACGACCACAAAAGCCGTCAGCACCAGCGTGCCTTTGCTGATGGCGCTGTGGTTTCGTTATTTCTTCCAGGCCGTTGCCACCACCGCCCTGGTCTTGCCATCGCGCGGCTGGCGCTCTTTGCGAACAGCCCACCCTAAGTTTCAGCTGTTGCGCGGTCTGCTGCTGCTGACCAGCAGCTTGTTTGCCTTTTTGAGCCTCAAGCACATGCCGGTGGCTGAGTTCACGTCGATCGTTGGCATCGTTCCACTGGTCATCACCTTGCTGGCCGCTACGGCGCTGGGTGAAAGCGTCTCACGACTGCGCTGGTCGCTCATTGTTGGGGGGTTTGTCGGCACCCTCATCATCATCCGCCCTGGCAGTGCGCACTTTGGCTGGTCGGCGCTCTTTCCGCTGATAGTGGTGGTCACCAATTCGTGGTTTCAGGTACTCACCAGCAAATTGGCCCGCACTGAAGATCCGATCACCATGCATTTTTATACCGGCTGGGTCGGCGCCTTGGCGGCATCTCTGGCACTGCCCTTTGTCTGGACTGCACTGCCGTCCTGGTGGCTATGGGCCGCCTTGATGTTGATGGGGCTGGCCGCCACCGTCGGCCACTTTTTATTGATCCTGGCCTACACCCGCACCTCAGCATCCACGCTGACACCCTTTTTCTATGCCCAGATCGGCTTCGCCATGCTGGGCGGCTGGCTGGCTTTCTCCCATGTCCCAGATGGCTGGTCGATGATCGGTATCGGCATGATCGCGCTGTGCGGTGCACTTGGGGCCTGGCTGACAGCACGCGAGAGCCAAGCCCTGAAACAGGTCAAACTGCAACCGGTCGAGTCCTGAGCTGGGCCATTTAGGCCTGAGACAATCACGCTATGGCCCAATATTTTGAAATTCATCCTGACAACCCACAACCGCGCCTACTCAAGCAAGCGGTAGCGCTACTGGCCCGCGGTGGCGTAGCGGCCGTACCCACCGATTCCAGCTATGCGCTGGTCTGCCACCTCGACGACAAAACTGCTGCGGACAGCTTGCGCCGCATTCGCGGAGTTGACGACAAACACCACCTGACCCTTCTTTGCCGCGACCTCAGCGAACTGGCCAATTACGCGCGCGTCGACAACAAGCAGTTCCGGCTCATCAAGGCGGCCACGCCCGGCCCTTACACCTTCATTTTGGAGGCCAGTAAAGAAGTGCCGCGCCGGCTCAGCCACCCGTCGCGCAAAACCATTGGTCTGCGCGTGCCCGACCACAAAACGCTGCAAGCCCTGCTTGAGTTGCACGGCTCGCCGCTGCTGGCGACAACACTGATTCCCCGCGGCGAGACTGACCCGCTCAATGACGCCGAAGACATCCGGCGCCAGTTTGAGCATGAACTGGCCGCCGTAGTCGACGCTGGCGCCTGCCCGCTCGAAGCCACCACCGTGATTGACCTGACCGCCATGAGCGAGGGCGGTGATGCCATCGTCGTTAGGCAAGGTCGCGGCGATCTGGCCGTGCTGGGCCTGTAAACAAGCACATCCTCTGAGACAATCTGCACATGGACTTTGCACATCTTATACAGACCATCGCGATTTACGCGATTCCGGTGGTTTTCGCGATCACCGTGCACGAAGCCGCCCACGGCTTTGTGGCCCACTACTTTGGCGACAACACCGCCTGGTCGATGGGGCGGGTGACTCTCAATCCGTTCAAGCACATCGATCCTGTCGGCACCATCGTCATGCCGCTGGTGTTGTACATCGCCACATCCGGGACCTTTTTGTTTGGTTATGCCAAGCCCGTACCGGTGCAGTTTGGCAACCTGCGTAAGCCCAAGCAACACATGGTCTGGGTCGCGCTGGCCGGTCCAGGCGCCAACTTTATTCAGGCGCTGGTGTGGGGCGCTTTGTTTTACTTCGCAGCGGCCGCAGGTATTTCCGAGCGCTTTGTGCTGGAAATGTGTCGCGCCGGCATGCTTGTGAACGTGGTCATGTGTGTCTTTAATCTGTTCCCGCTGCCGCCGCTCGACGGTGGCCGTATTCTGGTCGGCCTGCTGCCGTGGCGGCAAGCCAACATGGTGTCGCGCGTGGAGCCCTGGGGATTTTTCATCGTCATGGGCTTGGTGTTGACCGGCGTGATCAGTTCACTCTGGATGCAACCGTTGATGTCGCTGACCTACGATGCGTTGCAAACGCTGTTGTCGCCGCTGGCCTTCTTGCTGCGATAAAGCCTAAGTGATTATTAACGCCCCGGGGTCCTTCTTTTTCGCAATCGATGCATCTTTTGAAGTCTGATTTCTCATGAGTCCACTGCGCGTCCTGACCGGCATCACCACTTCGGGCACGCCCCATCTGGGCAACTACGTGGGCGCCATTCGCCCGGCTGTCAGGGCCAGTCTGGCCCCCGGCGCTGAGAGTTTTTACTTCTTGGCTGACTACCACGCGCTGATCAAGGTCGGCGAGCCAGCACGCATACAGCGCTCCACGCTTGAGATCGCCGCGACTTGGCTGGCTGCAGGTCTGGACCCTGAACGGGTGACGTTTTATCGCCAATCCGATATTCCTGAAATCCCCGAACTCTGCTGGCTGCTGACCTGCGTCACCGGCAAGGGTGTGCTGAACCGCGCCCACGCGTACAAAGCCTCGGTCGACAAAAACACAGCCACTGGCCACGACGCGGACACCGATGTCACCGCCGGCCTCTTCATGTACCCGGTGCTGATGGCCGCTGATATTTTGCTGTTCAAGGCGAACAAGGTGCCGGTTGGGCGCGACCAGATTCAGCACATTGAAATGGCCCGAGACATCGCCCAGAGTTTCAACCATCTGTATGGCGAGCACCTGGTCTTGCCCGAGGCCTTGATCGAAGCCTCCGTGGCCACGCTGCCCGGGCTGGACGGCCGCAAGATGAGCAAGAGCTACGACAACACCATTGCGCTGTTTGCGCCGCGTGAGCAGTTGCGCAAGCAAATCGCCGGCATCGTCACCGACTCCAAAGCCCCTGGCGAAGCCAAACGCTGCGAAGGCTCAGCCCTGTTCGAGATTTTCCAAGCCTTTGCCAGCACCGAAGAAACCGCCGCTCTGCGCACGGCTTATGCCGACGGCATTGCCTGGGGTGATGCCAAGCACATGCTGTTTGAGCGCATTGACCGCGAAGTCGCACCCATGCGTGATAGCTACGAAGCGCTGATCAACGACCCCGGCAAGCTGGAAGATATTTTGCAAGCAGGTGCCGTCAAGGCGCGGGCTTTGGCAACACCCTTCATGGCGACACTGCGCCAGAGTGTCGGTCTGCGTAATTTACGCAGCAGCAACGGCGCCCAGACCGCCAAGCCCGCCAAAGCGGCCTTGCCAACACTCAAGCAATACCGCGAAAAAGATGGCCTTTTCTACTTCAAACTCGTGGATGCCCGTGGCCGTTTGCTGTTGCAGAGCCTGAGCTTTGAGTCGCCACGCGACGCCGCAGCCACCATCACCCTTCTGCAAACGCATGGTTCAACAGCATTGCCCGAACTTCAAGCCAAACTACAGCCGCTAGAAGGTGTTAGCGCGAAAGATGTGG
Organism: Comamonadaceae bacterium; assembly: GCA_947450765.1. Classification (GTDB taxonomy): domain Bacteria; phylum Pseudomonadota; class Gammaproteobacteria; order Burkholderiales; family Burkholderiaceae_C; genus Polaromonas. The sequence continues at coordinate 25,382 of CANFXC010000029.1, forward strand.
CCGTCGCCTTGGCGCTGATTCATTGATGTCATGAAAACATTAACCAAATAAACATCAGTTAGCGAATAAATTATAGTTTGTACGTAGATCTACATTCTTTTTACAAAAGTCAGCTGGTAAGATTTGTAAATATTTGCCATCCGGTTTTAAACGCTTTTATTTAAATTCCCATGACCACTGAAACACTTAAGCCCATGAGCATTTTTGTTGTGGATGACCATCCCCTCATGCGCGAAGCCGTCGTCATGCTGATTCGTCGCCTCAACAGCAAAGCCAATATTGTGGAGCTGGACCGGGTTGCCGCTGTCACGCCTGCCATCGAAAAGCATGGCACACCAGAACTCATCTGCCTGGATCTGAAGCTGCCCGATACGCATGGCGTGTCGGGTGTCCGGGAACTTAAACTGCATTACCCTGACGTACCCCTGGTTGTGCTGTCTGCCGCACCCGCGCTTGATTACGAAGATCTGTCTATCGAGGCAGGCGCTGACGCCTATATCCAGAAGTCAGCCGGCGCCACAGAAATCACAAATTCACTTCGCGTATTTCTGGTCGATGACCCAGACGCCGAGGCCGGTGCTGTTCCTGAAAAGCTCTCCAAGCGGCAAAAACAACTGCTGGTCATGCTGGACCGAGGTCTGAGCAACCGCGATATTGCGGAAGAATTACAAATCAGTGAGCACACCGTCAAAGTGCACCTCTGGCGTCTGTTCCGCAGACTCAATGTGAAAAGCCGATCGCAAGCCAGTCACCTGGCCCGCACCAAGGGCCTGCTCTAAAAAAGCGAATCTGGTTCATTGAAAACCCCGTCCTGCGACTGCAGCGACGGGGTTTTTTGTTGGGCTGTCAATGAACGACATGCTGACCCGCGCGAAGCCGGCTGTCTAGCGTTGCCTCAATCATCAAAAAGTGATTAATCCGGTTAATTTACATAAAAATAACAGTACCAAATAATTAATTTGATACCATTGCCGCTTTATGCACGAGAGTGCGGGATGCACCCTCATGCTGTCGAAGTGGTTACCATCTAGCGCCCCGGCCCAAAGCCGGCACCCTTGGTCGGTGAGCCTTGGATTGGCACTTGCCCTCAGCACCGTTGGCAACGTTCCTTTTTGGTGGGCCTTGTCCCAACTACCCGAAATCAACAGCCTGCGCGCCTATGTGGGGTTGACCGGGATCTGGGCCACGTTGACGCTGCTCCTGTGGGTTTTTGTGAATCTGGTGATATGGCCTTGGTGGCGCAAGCCCGCCGGGCTTGCACTGCTCGTGATGAGTATGAGCGCCAGCTATTTCATGGCCATGTACGGGGTCGTCATCGACCCGACCATGGTCGCTAACGCGCTGCAAACTAACACAGCCGAAGCGCGGGATCTGTTGTCCCTGACCTTGCTGCTGACGTTGGTCGTTGGCGCTGGCCTGCCGGGACTTTGGTGGTGGCGTTTGGCGCCCAGGGCTGCACTCGGCTGGCAGCGCTGGACGCAGCAACTGAGCGCAGTCGTGCTGGGCAGTGTGCTGGCCGCCCTGCTGCTGTTGCTGGTCTTCCAAGACTTGGCGTCACTGATGCGCAACCACACCAACCTGCGCTACATGGTCAATCCGTTCAACACGGTCTATGCGGTCGGACACTTGGCCAAATCAGAACAAGCCCAACGTCAGCAACCGTTGCAAGCCATCGGTGACGACGCCCGCACTCGCATGCCCAATGCCAAAGCAGCACCCGTGTTGGTCTTGGTGGTCGGAGAGACAGCACGCGCCGCCAACTTCAGCATCGCCGGTTATGCGCGCGCCACCACGCCGCAGCTCCAGGCACTGCAAGCCCAAGGCGATTTGTTTTATTTCAGTCAGGTGCAGTCGTGCGGCACCAACACGGAGGTCTCGGTACCCTGCATGTTTTCGCACCAGGACCGAACCGCCAATGCCAACCGTGCCATGAACTATGAGTCTTTACTCGACGTACTGTTCAAGGCTGGTTGGGCCGTGCTTTGGCTGGACAACCAATCCGGCTGCAAGGGTGTCTGCGACCGCGTTCCCCATGTGAACACCAGCAAACTCAAGCATCCGTCTTTGTGCGCAGCAGGCGAGTGTTGGGATGACATCATGCTCGACGGCCTGTCTGAACGCATGGCCCGCCTGAGCCCAGAGCGCCGTGCCCGCGGGACTGTGGTGGTGATGCATCAAATGGGCAGCCACGGACCAGCTTACTACAAGCGTTCACCCCCCAATCAAAAGAAGTTTTTGCCGGAATGTACCAGCAACGCCCTGTCATCCTGCGATAAACAAGCCCTGGTGAATGCCTACGACAACAGCATTTCCTACACCGACTATTTCCTCGGCCAAGTGGTGCACTGGCTGCAAACGCAGCAGCAGCCAACAGCGCTTTGGTACGTCTCTGACCACGGTGAATCGTTAGGCGAGAAAGGGCTTTACCTGCACGGTATGCCCTACAGAATGGCACCCAAAGAACAAACCCATGTGCCCATGGCTTTGTGGGTTTCACCAACCATGCGCCAGCGCTGGGCTTTAGACGAGGCTTGTCTGCGGACCCAGCAAGACAAACCCTGGTCGCACGACAACTGGTTTCACACCATCCTCGGCAGCGCCGATGTCCAGACCGGTCTCTACCAGTCTCAACTGGACATCACGCACGCTTGCCGGCACTGAAAACCCGAGTGCGTCGACCCATGCTGAGCTGACAGACAGTCGGCGGCAGCTACATCTGCTAACCAAAGACATGAGCAGTGCCATTGACAGATAAATGGCATCTCCAGATGATCAAAACACAAATCAGTAGTGTCCCAACGTTTTTCAGAGGAGCGAGAGCTGTTGAGGCTCAAATTCTGAATCTGTGTCGGGTGTGGGTGGCGTAAGTAGTTGATTTATTGGGGTTGTTTCAAACATGGTCAAGCTCAAGATTTGTAGGATTTCATGAAGA
>CANFXC010000030.1 GCA_947450765.1 Comamonadaceae bacterium
AGTCTTCATGAAATCCTACAAATCTTGAGCTTGACCATGTTTGAAACAACCCCAATAAATCAACTACTTACGCCACCCACACCCGACACAGATTCAGAATTTGAGCCTCAACAGCTCTCGCTCCTCTGAAAAACGTTGGGACACTACTGTCTTTGAAAGAATGAGTTTTATGTTCACCTCCCTGCAAAATCCGCTGTCCTTCATTGGCCGTGCCCTGATCTCCTTGCTGTTTATTCCCGCTGGCTTTGCCAAGATTGGCGGCTTCGCTGGAACCGCCGGCTACATCGGCAGCATGGGTGTGCCGCTGCCAGAGGTCGCAGCGGCCATCGCCATCGCCGTTGAACTCGGCCTCGGCCTCTTGCTGTTGGTGGGTTTTCAAACTCGCTGGGCAGCTTTGGGCATTGCCATCTTCACCTTCGTCATCACCTTCATCTTTCATAAATTCTGGGGCATTCCAGCAGAGATGGTGATGTCACAGCAACAAGCCTTTTTCAAGAACATCGGCGTGGTCGGCGGCTTGTTGACCATTGCAGCTTGGGGCGCTGGTGCCTGGAGCGTTGACGCCAAACTTAACAAATAAGGAAATTAAAAATGACCAAAATTGCCGTTGTATTTCACTCGGGTTACGGCCACACACAACGCATGGCGCAAGCTGTTGCTGAGGGCGCTGGCGCCGAGTTGGTGGCCATTGATGCCGAGGGCAATTTGCCTGAGGGCGGATGGGAAACCTTGGCTGCCGCCAACGCCATCATCATGGGCTCGCCAACCTACATGGGCAGCGTGAGCTGGCAGTTCAAAAAATTCGCAGATGCCAGCTCTAAGCCTTGGTTCACCCAGAGCTGGAAGGACAAGCTGTTTGCCGGTTTTACCAACAGCGCGTCCCTGAACGGTGACAAGGCCTCGACGCTGACTTATTTGTTCACGTTGGCCATGCAACACAGCGGCATCTGGATCAGCCAAGGCCTGTTGCCTAGCAATAGCAAGGCAGCCGACCGCAACGACCCCAACTACTTGGGTTCGTCCAGTGGCGCTATGGCGCAGTCGCCTTCAGACGCCGGTGCCAATGAAATGTTGCCCGGTGACCTGAGCAACGCGCGTGCTTTTGGTCAGCGCGTGGCTGACGTCGCGGCCCGTTTCAAGTAAACGGTCAGAGTTTGAAAAAAAGCCGGGCATGCCCGGCTTTTTTTGCTCTGGGAAAACGTGGGTTCAAATGAACTGATGAGTGTCGTTTTATGCGAGCGCCACGTTTAAAATTAATCATGCGAATTTTTACACTATTGCCTTGGTATGACTGGCTGGCGATCATCTGGTTTTTTGGTGTCTGGCTGGCTTATTCAAGGTTTTCGCGTAACGAGAACTTCACACGGCCCTCCATTTTGTGGGCCACCAACCGTTACCGGCATTACTGGCTGATGCAAGCCACATCGCGAGATCCGCGGGTCATCGACGGCATCATCACGCAGAACCTGTCAAGCACGCCAGCCTTCTTTTCGTCAACCACGATCATCATCATCGGCGGCCTGTTCGCGCTGTTGGGCACGACCGACCGGGCCAGCGAGCTGGTGCGTGAAATACCGTTTGCGGTACAAACCTCAGTGCTTGTTTTTGACCTGAAAGTGCTGCTGTTGATCGGTATTTTTGTTTACGCATTTTTCCGCTTCAGCTGGTCGATGCGTCAGTACACCTTTGTCGCATTGTTGATCGGTTCTTTGCCTGAACCGGCCGAATTCGCGTCGGGTAAGTTTGACCGTGACGTCTTTGCTGCACGCGCCAGCCGTATGGTCGGACTGGCCGCTGAAACCTTCAACGACGGCTTACGCGCTTATTACCTGAGCTTTGCAGTCATGGCCTGGTTTTTCTCAACCATTGCTTTTGTCGTTGCCACTGCCGTGGTGATCGTGATTTTGTACAACCGCGAGTTCCGTTCGGACGTGTTGCAAGTCCTGAAGGAATAACGCTGGATCGCGACTTCAGAGTAGATCGCGCGCCAGCCGCAAACCACTGAATTGCCACTGCGCGTCAGGCGGAAAAAAGTTGCGGTAGCTGGCCCGCAGATGGCTTTGCGGGGTGGCGCAGGAGCCGCCGCGCAGCACAAATTGCTGGCACATGAACTTGCCGTTGTACTCGCCGACCAAGCCTTCCCAGGGCTTGTAGCCCGGGTAGGCGCTGTAGCTGGACTGCGTCCATTGCCAGACATCGCCCCAGAGCTGGGCTAACCGGCCCTCGCGCCGTTCCTGCAAGGGCAGGGGGTGAAAGGCGGCGCTGTCTTGCAGACTCCCTGCGATAGCTTGCGGCTGGCTGCGCGCGGCCAGCTCCCATTCTTGTTCGGTCGGCAAGCGGGCACCGGCCCAGCGGGCGTAGGCATCGGCTTCAAAATAACTCAGATGGCAAGCGGGTGTGTTCGGGTCTACCGCGACTTGGCCGTACAAGGTGAAGTGGCTGTAGGCGCCGTCTTCCAGTTGCCAATACAGCGGCAGCTGCTTGTTGCCTTGCTGCACCCAATCCCAGCCCATCGACAGCCACAACTCAGGCCGCTGGTAGCCACCGTCCTCAATGAATTCGATCATTTCGCCGTTGGTCACCGGCCGATCGCCCATCTCAAACGACGCGACAAAAACTGGGTGCCTAGGCGTTTCGTTGTCAAAAGCAAAGCTGCCGTCCAGTGTTGGCTCGTAGCCGTGCCGCACCAAACCGCCAGCTTGCCTAACCCAGCCAAGCGGCTGCGGATGGGTTCCTGCCAGCGGCCAGCGCCGGGCATAAGCCGGGCGCGCCGGGTTCTGTGACAGCGCGTGCTTGATGTCGGTGATCAGCAACTCTTGATGCTGTTGCTCGTGGTGCAAGCCGAGCTCCAGCAACGTGAGCAGTGCCTCGCGGTCAGTTGCTTCCAGGACGCTTATCGAACTGATCAGCGCTTGCATGCGTTGATCCACTTGTTGCCGGTACCGCAGCACGTCGGCTAGCGAGGGCCGACTGATCAAGCCGCGTTGATGGCGTGGGTGCTTGCTGCCGACGGCGTTGTAATAGCTGTTGAAGAGAGTCCGAAAGCTGGCGTCGAAAGGCGCAAAGTTGGGCTCAAAACGCTCCAGCAAAAAGGTTTCAAAAAACCAGGTGACATGCGCTAAATGCCATTTGGCTGGGCTGGCGTCGGGCATGGACTGTAGTTGGCAGTCTTCCGGGCTGAGCGGCCGGGTTAGCTCCACCGTTTGCTGGCGCGTGCGGGCGTAACGCTGAGCCAGCGCAGACAGGTCGTCCACCGGTGAGACATCATGGGCTTGGCTAACAGATGTCATGGAAGATGGCATGAAGGCGGGCATTTGTTTATTTTGCGTGTCTGCGGCAGAACCTGCGTTGACCGGGCGCAAACTCCCTTTTCCGCCGGCCCAGCTCAGGCCGCGTTGGAGTCGACAAGCTCTGGCTTAGGTGTCAAGGCCGCGTCCACCACACGCCTGTCGTCAAAGACAAAGCAGCCGCCCTTGTAGTGGTCTTGGCCGACTTGTTCAAAATAAGTCAGGATGCCGCCGTCGAGTTGGAAGACATCCGTCAGCCCGGCTTCGCGCATCAAAATAGCGGCTTTTTCGCAGCGGATGCCGCCTGTGCAAAAGCTCACGACGGTCTTGCCTTGCAGCTCAGTTTTGTGCGCTGTGAAGGCGTCTGGAAACTCGGTGAATTTGTCGATGCGCCAGTCGATCGCGCCGATAAACGTGCCGCAGTCCGCTTCAAAAGCGTTGCGCGTGTCGAGTGTGACCACGGCTTGGCCTTGATCGTCGTGGCCTTGGTCTAGCCAGCGTTTGAGGGTGATCGCGTCAACCGCCGGGGCGCGGCCGCTGGCAGGTTGAATCGCCGGGTGGTTCATGCGGATGATTTCGGGCTTGATTTTTACCAGCAGTTTTTTAAAGGGCTGTGTGTCCGACCAACTTTCTTTGGCAGCCAAGCCATCAAACCGGCTGTCGCTGCGCAACCAAGTCATAAAGTCGTGAACAGCGCCAGCCTCACCCGCCAAAAATAGATTGATGCCCTCTTCGGCAAGCAATACCGTGCCCTTGATCTCGCTGCCCTCCAGCGCTTGACCAATGGCGCTTTGCAAGGCGGGGAGGTCGGCAAGGCTGACAAACCGGTAAGCAGCAATATTCAGGATAGTCATGGTGAGCGGGATTGTAAGAAAAGACTGAAAAATCGATTTTTGGCAAGCCCCTGAGGCGGCCAAAGTGACGCCTAAAATGATTCGCATGTTTGTTCATTTGCGTATTCATACCGAGTTTTCCGTTGTCGACGGAACCAACCGGATCGATGAAATTGTGGCTGCCGCAGCGGCCAACCAGCAGCCAGCCTTGGCCATCACCGACCTGTCGAATCTTTTTGGCACGGTCAAGTTCTACAAGCAAGCACGCGGCAAGGGCGTCAAGCCCTTGATCGGCGCCGATGTCTGGGTCGAGGTGCCCGGCAAAGATGCCAGTGCACCGCCGGCCCGGCTGCTGCTGCTGGTGCAAGACCGGCGCGGCTACTTAAATCTGTCTGAGCTGCTGACCCGCGCTTGGACCAAAAACGTGGTGCGCGACCAAGCCGTCATCAAGCTCGAATGGTTGCAAGAGTTGGGCGAAGGTCTGATTGCATTGGCCGGCGCTCAAACAGGCGCTGTGGGCCAAGCCTTGGTGCAAGGCGACCAGACCCGCGCGATGGAGTGCGCTTTGTATTTTGCGGGCCTTTTTCCGCACCGTTTTTATCTGGAATTGCAGCGCGCACAACGCCTCGATGACGAGCGTCATGTGGTGGCGGCGGTGCAGCTGGCGGCACGCCTCAAGCTGCCGGTGGTGGCCACGCATCCGGTGCAGTTTTTGACTTATGACGACTACGAGGCGCATGAAGCGCGTGTGTGTATTTCTGAGGGTGAGATTTTGGGCAACGCGCGGCGCGTGCGCAAGTTCACGCGTGAGCAGTATTTCAAGTCGCAGGTGCAGATGACCGAGCTCTTTGCCGACATTCCGTCGGCACTGGCCAATTCGATTGAAATCGCCAAGCGCTGCAATCTCGTGCTCGACCTCGGAAAACCAATGTTGCCCGACTACCCGACGCCCGACGTTGACGGTGTTCACTTGCCGATTGACGCCTACTTTAGGCATGCTTCACATGAGGGTCTGAACGAGCGCCTGCTGCATCTGTACCCCGATGAGAAGCTGCGAGAAAGCAAGCGGCCCGAGTACGTGGCGCGGCTGGATTTTGAGATCAACGTGATCTTGAAGATGGGCTTTCCAGGTTACTTTTTGATCGTCGGTGACTTCATCAACTGGGCCAAAAACAACGGCTGCCCGGTCGGGCCTGGACGGGGTTCTGGTGCCGGTTCTTTGGTGGCTTATTCGCTGCGCATCACCGACCTGGACCCGCTGCAATACAACCTGCTGTTCGAGCGGTTTTTGAATCCGGAACGGGTGTCGATGCCCGACTTCGACATCGACTTTTGTCAGACCAATCGCGACCGCGTGATTGACTACGTCAAAGATAAATACGGCAAAGAGGCCGTCAGCCAGATCGTCACCTTCGGCACCATGGCGGCCCGCGCGGCTATCCGCGACGTCGGCCGTGTGCTGGACTTTCCCTATGGGTTTTGCGACAGCATTTCCAAGCTGATTCCGAACAAACCGGGGCAAGCTGTCTCGCTGCAATTGCCGCCGGCTGACCGCGACAAAAACGACAAGATGGTTTACGCGGTTGAGGCTGAACCCATTTTGGCTGAGCGCGAAAGCAAAGAAGAAGACGTGCGCACGCTGCTAGAGCTGGCACGCAAGCTCGAAGGCTTGACCCGCAACGTCGGCATGCACGCCGGAGGTGTGCTAATTGCGCCCGGCAAGCTGACTGATTTTTGCCCGCTCTACCAGCAACCCGGCAGCGATTCTGCGGTCAGCCAGTACGACAAAAATGACGTTGAGGCCATTGGCCTGGTGAAGTTCGACTTCTTGGGTTTGGCCACGCTGACTATTCTTGAAATCGCGCGCGAGTTCATCATGAAGCGCCACGCTGGCCAAGAAAACTTTGCCTTTGAAAACCTGCCGCTGGATGACGCCAAGGTCTACAAATTATTTGCAGACGGCAAGACCGAGGCGGTGTTCCAGTTTGAAAGTAGCGGCATGCAGCGCATGCTGAAAGACGCACGTCCGACCCGCCTAGAAGACCTGATCGCGCTGAACGCGCTGTACCGACCCGGCCCGATGGATTTGATCCCGACCTTCGTGGCGCGCAAGCAGGGCCGCGAAGAAGTCATCTACCCGCATCCGTTGGTGGCCGCGATGCTGTCGGAAACCTACGGCATCATGGTGTATCAAGAGCAGGTGATGCAGACCGCGCAGATTTTGGGCGGCTACACGCTGGGCGGCGCCGACATGCTGCGCCGTGCCATGGGTAAAAAAGATGCGGACGAGATGGCGCAACACCGTCAGATCTTCCGTGATGGCGCGGCCAAGAATGATATCGTCGAAGCCAAGGCCGACGAAGTTTTTGACTTGATGGAGAAGTTCGCCGGCTACGGTTTTAACAAGTCGCACGCCGCCGCGTACTCGCTGCTGGCGTATCACACGGCTTGGCTGAAGGTGCATTACACGGCCGAGTTTTTCTGCGCCAACATGACGGTAGAAATGGATGACACCGACAAGCTGAAAATTCTGTTTGGGGATGCCGTGAAGATGGGCATCAGCTTCGAGTCGCCTGACGTCAACCGCGGCCATTACCGCTTTGAGCCGATCACTGACAAAAGCATCCGCTACGGCTTGGGCGCCATCAAAGGCACCGGAGAGCAAGCAGTTGCGGCGATGGTCGCAGCGCGTGAGGAGGGCGGCCCCTTCACCTCGCTCTATGATTTTTGCGTGCGTGTTGACAAGTCCAAACTCAACAAGCGCACGGTGGAAGCGCTGATCAAAGCCGGCGCGTTTGACAACCTGCACCTGAACCGCGCCGAACTGCTGGCGTCGGTAGACCGCGCTTTTGAATTTTCTGCCGCCACGCAAGCCAATGCCAACCAAGGCGGGCTGTTCGACATGTCGGACTCGCATGCCGCCAGCACGCAAGAACCACCGCTGGTCGAAGCCATGCCTTGGGGCGTGAAAACGCGTCTGACCTACGAAAAGACGGCGGTTGGCTTTTATTTGTCTGGCCATTTGTTTGACGAGGTCGAGCTCGAAGTGCGTAAGTTCGCCAAGCGCAAGATCGAAGACCTGATTGATTCACGTGAGCCGCAACTCATCGCGGCCATCGTCAATGACCTGCGCGTCATCAACGGTCAGCGCGGCAAACTGGCCTTGTTCAAACTCGACGACAAGACGGCCGTGATTGAAGCCACCGCCGATGAAAACGTGCTCAACGCCCACCGCAACCAACTCAAAGACGACGAACTCGTCATTGTTCAGGCCAGCTTGCAGCCAGACCGTTTTGCCGGCGGTTTTCGTCTCAAAGTCACGCAGGTCTGGGACTTGGAAGAGGCGCGTTGCCGCTTCGGTAAATACCTGCGTGTGGCGGTCAACGGCAGCGCACCCGACATTCCTCGCCTGATCAAAGACTTCCCGCCCAGGCGCGAAGCCTCAGCGCTGGTTGAAGGCGAGATGGTCGTGCGCGGCTTGTCGGTGCGGCTGAGCCTGCGCCGCGATGGCGCGACGGCTGAACTGCAACTCGGTGATGCCGCGAAGTTCTACCCGACCGACGCCGCGCTGGCCAGCTGGATGGCGCAGGCGGATCGGGGCTTGGCGCAGGTGGTTTACGAGTAGCGGAAGCCTTCACCGCTCCGCACGTTAGCTCACGTTAAGGCATCTAGGTCGACCTTGAGCAGATGTTGTCAGGCCTCGGGTTTGATGGCGTTTTCATGAAAAACATGGACCTCGCGTTGCGGGAACGGAATGGTGCAACCGCCTTGCTCCAAACCTTCTTTGCAACGTTGAATCAAGTCCAACTTGGTGTCCCACCAGTCGGTGCGTGAGGTCCAGACGCGAAACAGGATGTTGACAGAATTTTCGCCTAGAGATTGCACTTTGATCAGAGGCGCCGGTTCAGCAATGATGCGCAGCTCAGCCGCTGCGATCTGGCTCAGAATGGCCAGTGCCACGTTGATATTGTCGCCATAAGAGATCGTATAAGACTCGTCAATGCGGCGAATGTCCTGGTCTGTCACTGACAGATTGACGATAGTTTGTCCCCATATTTTCGAATTCGGCATGAACACAATCGGGCCTTCAGGCAAATGCCCCTTGCAGATAAAAAAGCCAAGGGCATCGATGATGTAAACCTGACCTTCCAGCTGCACTGCATCGCCAATCTTGAACGGCCGAAACATCAGAATCATCACCCCCGCAGCCACGTTGCTGAGCGTGCCCTGCAAGGCTAGACCAATGGCCAGACCGGCCGCACCGAGCAGTGCAATCAGGCTGGTGGTCTCTACGCCAAACCGGTTCAGGACGGCAATCAGCGTGAAAATCAGCACGATGACGCGAACTATTTTCCCGGGTAAATGATGAAACACAGGGTCAATCCGGCGGGCCCTGCGCATGGTCCGATCGATCAGCCGGTTCAACCAGCCAGCCACCAGATAACCCGTGATCAGCGTGGCAATGGCTCCGACAACACTGATGCCGTATGTCAATAAATAGTCGGTCAGGAGTTCAAGGTTGGTACGGATGGGGTGCTCATTTCTATTCAGTTGTGCCGTGGTTTCAAGCGTAACAAGGAGGGAATAACCACACGAACCGCCGGTTTGGTGCCGTTCCGGGTAGCTGAGCCGTCCTGTTGGCGAGGGCATAATTGCAGATTGGCTTTTTTGCTCATCGCGGCACTTTGATGGCACCCGATCTTTGGCTGTAACAGGAACTTTCAGATGTTTGATTTCATTCGCAAGCACACCAAAATCACGATGTGGTTGCTCTTTTTGTTGATCGTGCCATCGTTCGTTTTGCTGGGCTTGAACGATCACAATCGTTCAGGTGACAGTAGCGCAACAGTGGCTCGGGTTGACGGTAAAAACATCACCCAGGCTGACTGGGATGCCGCGCACCGCATTGAAGTCGATCAGATTCGTGCCTCAATGCCCACGTTGGACATGAAGCTGCTGGACTCGCCCGAAGCCCGCTATGCCACGCTGGAGCGCATGGTGCGCGATCGCGTGATGTCGGCGGCTGCAGCCAAAGCTCTGCTGACCACCAGCGACCAGCGGTTGGCTCGTGAGTTGCAGGGCAATCCGCAAATAGCGGCATTGCGCAAGCCGGATGGTTCGCTCGACATGGAGCGCTATCGTCAACTGGTCGGTGCCCAAGGGATGACGCCTGACATGTTTGAGGCCAGCGTACGAGCTGATCTGTCGACCCGTCAAGTCATGACTGGCGTGACCGCTACGGGTTTTTCGTCAGCCGGCGTGGCTGACTCGGCGCTCAACGCCTACTTTGAAAAACGCGAATTGCAACTGGCCCGTTTCAGCCCCGCTGCTTACGCTGCCAATCTCAAGCCAACAGATGAAGATCTGGAGCAGTATTACAAAGCCAATCAGTCGCTCTTCGGGGCACCGGAAGAGGCCCGCGTTGAGTACGTGCTGCTGGACGCCGACGCAGTCAGCAAGTCGATTGTTGTCAACGCGCAAGATCTGAAGACTTATTATGATCAAAACATTGAGCGACTGAGCGGGCCCGAAGAACGCCGCGCCAGTCATATCCTGATCAATGCGCCCAAAACTGCTCCCGCCGCCGAGCGCGCGGCTGCGAAGGCCAAAGCCACCGAACTGCTGTCGCAGGTGCGCAAAGCGCCTGATACTTTCGCTGACATCGCCCGCAAAAATTCGCAGGACACCGGCTCTGCCGCCAAAGGTGGCGACCTTGACTTTTTTGCGCGTGGCGCCATGGTCAAGCCCTTCGAAGATGCCGCCTTCAGCCTGAAAAAGGGTGAAGTCAGCGATCTGGTGGAGTCTGACTTCGGCTTTCACATCATCCGTTTGACAGACATCAAGACGCCCAAGCAGCGCAGCTTTGAAGACATGCGGCCGACCCTTGAAGCTGACTTGAAGAAGCAACAGGTTCAGCAAAAATTTGCCGAATCCGCAGAGCTCTTTACCAATGGTGTTTATGAACAAGCGGACAGCCTGAAGCCAGTGGCCGAGCGCTTGAAGCTCGACATCCGCAGCGCCAACAATGTCAGCCGTAGCCCTGCGCCCGGTGTCACCGGACCGCTGGCCAATCCTAAGTTTCTCGCAGCTCTTTTCTCTGCCGACTCGATTGAGAAAAAACGCAACACCGAAGCCATTGAGGTCGGTCCAAACCAGTTGGCCGCTGGTCGCATTGTGCAATACACACCGGTTCGTACCCGGCCTTTGGCGGAAGTGAAAGAGGGCGTTCGCGCCCGCTGGATCGCCGCGCGCAGTGCTGAGGAAGCCCGCAAAGAAGGCGGCGCCAAACTGGCTGAATGGAAGGCCAATGTGGCTACAGCCGTGTTGCCAGAGTCGTTGGTGATTTCGCGGACCGACGCTAAAAACCTGCCTGGCTCAGTGTTGGATGCTGTTTTGCGCGCTGACCCTGCTGCGTTGCCCGTGTTGGTGGGCGTTGACCTTGGTGGTCAAGGGTACGCGGTGGTCAAGGTCACCAAAGTGCTGCCACGCGAACCGCGAGACGCGGCCGCCACCCAGCAAGAGCGCGCGCAATACGCGCAGTGGTGGACCGCTGCTGAAAGCCTAGCCTATTACAAGATGATTCAGGAACGCTTCAAGGTCGAGATCACGGTCCCGAGACCGGCGCCCGGGCAAGCCGTGACTGCGGAGAATGCACCACAAGCATCAACAAGGTAATTTGGAGTCCAACTTACCGTTATAATTTCGTCCTTCGGTGGCTGTAGCTCAGTTGGTAGAGTCCAGGATTGTGATTCCTGTTGTCGTGGGTTCGAGCCCCATCAGCCACCCCAGTATCTAGAACCCAGTATCCATGCGGCTTTCAAGCTGGTGTGGGTGCATGATGTGGGTGCACGAATTAAGCCTCTTGGAGTGATCCTTGAGGCTTTTTTTTGTTTGTCGAATTGAGCTGAAATGCAGGGTAGGGCAGAGCAACGGTCACAGCAGCTTTAAAAGTCAGCTGCATTGATGAACAATTGACAGAGCATTGCTGGTTATGGCTGTTGTCGCATGGCGAGATTGCCCCCAGCTCTGAGCTAACCACAAGGCATCTGCAAGGGTAAAACCTGCTGGCCTTGCCTAGGGTCTACATGGTGCCACAGTGGAAGCCTTGAGAGCAATAGCCGCGGCCTAAGCTCTACCTATGCCAGTGGTTTCAAGCCTCACTATCAGTTACCTCCCGTCGAGCACCTTTTTTCATCTCATTCCATAACAATGAAACTGCAAGACGAAACCCAGTTCAGAACTGGTATGTTGGCGCCGACGACCTTTTGACCCAGGGGGAATGCGGACAAAAACTTGGACTACTTGGCGGTAGTTCATGTATTCTCAATCTGTGTTCTTGAAGATCATCGGTATGCCAGCCAAAAATGCAGTCACATGCATCACGATGACAGTGTCCACTGGAACGGACGTCGTATCTTTATAGACGTGACGGCGGATGCCCAAGTGAGAAATATTACCGTGCAAAACCCAGCCTATTTCTTGCATGAGCGCAGGGTCTTTAGGTGGTGTCAGTCCAGCGTCGAATGCCGCTTCTTCGGTAATTATTTGAAGCAGATTTCGGACAATTTCTGCGATGTAAGTGGGCGCGATTTCAACTTCAGCCAAAGAAGAGTAGATGAATAGACGCAGCCATCGCCGAGTCAAGATGGCGTCGTAATACTCGCGGTAAAAATTGACCAAACGTTTTTGCAGCGGTTCTTTTCGGTCGCGCAGTCGAACAAACCATATGGCCTTGAACGGGCCCGCAATTTCCGCCTCATAAACCGCGCTGATAAGTTCTGCCTTGCTGGGGAAAACGCTGTAGAGCAGACGTTGAGATACGCCGCAGGCATCGGCCAGAGCGCGAGTCTGTGCCGTGAGACCATTTTCTGAAAAGAATTCGAACGCCTTTTCTAAAATTTGGGCTCGTCGCTCACGGGCAGGCATCCGAGCCGTTGGTTTTCGAAGGCTGGTCGTTGCTTTCGCTTCTGGCTTGGCTTGGGTGTCGCGGCGGATTGCCTTCAGCGTGTCTGATTTAGCTTTCATTGGCCTGATTATTTGTGGGTATGTGAGTGTAGACATCTGGCATGGATGTGTGGCAAGATATTTATATCGTCACTTGACGATATAAACGGGCGATTCAAATCGCTATGAGATCAAACCTTGAATTGGAAAACTCATGATCTATGAAATGCGCACCTACCAAGTTCAACCTGGAAAAGCAGGTGAATTTCTAAAAATGTATCAATCCAATGGCTTGCCCATCATCTCAAAGTATGCCCGCTTGGTGGGTTGTTGGATCAAGGAATCGGGGGTTCTCAACTCAACGGTCTTCATTTGGGCGTACGACGATTTTGGCCATCGCACCAGCCAGCGTGTAAAGCTGATGCAAGACGTAGAGTGGACTGCATTTGTGCCTCAAATGTTGCCATATTTGGTTCATCAGGAAAGCGTTTTCATGAGCCCGGCAGTGTTTTCCCCACTGAACTAATTCGCGAATCACCAAATGCCAGTCAGCGTTTTTGACTTGTTCAAGATAGGCATCGGACCCTCTAGCTCGCACACGGTGGGTCCGATGCGCATCGCTTTGGCCTTTGTGCGTGCGCTGAGCACGCAAGGTCTGTTAGCTGCGACGGTGAACATCGAAGTTCATCTCTACGGCTCGCTGGCCTTAACTGGGCGTGGTCATGCTACAGATCGCGCGGTAACGCTTGGTTTGATGGGTTTTGAGCCCGAGACTCTTGATGCCAAACAAGCTGATTTGGCACAAAGCCAGCTGATGCAAACGAACTGTCTGTTGCTGGCCGGAGAGCATGCAATTGGCTTTTCTCCCATCACGCAGATTGTGTTTCATCGCGATAAAACGCTCCCTGAACATCCTAACGGTATGCGCTTGGTTGCAAGAGATTTAAGCGGGAATTCGATACTGGACAAGACAAGTTTTTCCGTTGGTGGCGGATTTGTATTGACTGCTGAACAGATGGCCTCGCCAACTATGGGGGATTCCCTCGCTTGTCCTTATCCGTATAAGTCTGCGCGCGAGCTTATGGACATGTGCCGCGCAAGTGGTAAATCTATCGCCGATGTGGCATTGTCCAATGAAGAAACCAGTCGCTCAGCAGAGCAAGTGATGCTCGGACTCGACAAATTGCACTTAACAATGATGACCTGTATGAACCGCGGTCTCACCACCGAGGGCGTGTTGCCGGGCGGGTTAGATGTCAGGCGGCGCGCGCATTCGATGCATAGGGCATTACTTCAGCGTGTTCCGGGGCAGGGGCCCTTGCGCGAACTTGACTGGGTGAATGCATTTGCCGTTGCTGTCAATGAAGAAAATGCTGCCGGGGGACAGGTGGTCACCGCACCGACCAATGGAGCTGCTGGAGTTGTTCCTGCTGTGATGCGCTACAACACCCAATTCTGTGGCGACGTTAATCCCACAGCTCACCGTACCTTTCTTTTGACGGCCGCTGCAATAGGCTCCCTTTACAAAGAAAATGCTTCAATCTCAGGAGCTGAAGTTGGCTGTCAAGGCGAGGTTGGCGTGGCCGCATCTATGGCTGCCGCAGGCCTTGCGGCTGCTCTGGGAGGGAGTGTCGAGCAGGTCGAGAATGCAGCTGAAATTGCCATGGAACACCATCTGGGCATGACCTGTGATCCAGTTGGCGGGTTGGTGCAGATTCCGTGCATAGAGCGCAACGCCATGGGTGCGGTGAAAGCCATCAACGCGGCTCATTTGGCTCTTGTTGGCGATGGCCGGCATGTCATATCGCTAGACCGTGTGATCGAGACCATGCGGCAGACAGGCGCGGATATGAGTCATAAGTACAAAGAAACCTCACTGGGCGGATTGGCGGTCAGTATTGTGGCTTGTTAAATTTTTTATTCTTCAATTTTTTATATCGTCACTTGACGATATGGTCGCAGTTGAAGAATAATAAAACCACGGTCGGGTTCGGGGCATTTGCTCACTTATCTGCGTACCGGTGGATGCGGTGAAGCTCGGGCTGCGCCGCGGTTTTCCATGCATGGAGCGTGACGAATGACTGATATCTTGACCAACGATGCATCCCGTCGTGATTTTCTGAAGATGACAGCCGCCGCCGGGCTGGCTGGTTCGGGCGCTCTTGCGCTAGATGCTGCTGCGCAGTCAGCACCGATTAACTTCTATGCATGGTCGGCAGCAGTCGATTTGGTGAAAAGTCACATCACGGCCTTTGAAACCACCACCAAGCTCAAAGTCAACTACAACAACGCACCTTGGGCTCAGTACCGTGAAGCGATGGTCACCAAATTCGTGGGCAAGGCCCCATTGGATGTGCTTTGGGTATCGGACAGTTGGTTGCCCGAGTGGGCTGAAGCCGGCTGGATTGCGCCCATTGACGGCTTTCCTCAGCTCACCAAGTACAACGCCGAGACCGATGACTTCTGTCTCCAGTCCATGCGTTACAAAGGCAAGCAGTACGGCTTGACTTACTACAGCGACTACATGGCCTTCTTTTACGACGACCAACTGCTCAAAAAGGCCGGCATCAAAGCGCCACCTGCCACTTGGAGCGAACTCACCACTCAATGTCTGGCTATCAAGAGGGCCGGCTTGTCTGAGTACCCGATGATGTTGTCTATGGCCCGTGAAAGCTGGTTGATTGAGTTTCTGAGCGCCTTGGTGTTCTCCAATGGCGGACGTTTCACAGATGACAGTGGTGTCTCAGTCATGGCCGACCCAAAACGTGGCGCTGCACAGGCCATGCAATGGGTGGTGGATGCTGTCAACAAGCACAAGATCATTTCGCCGGCTTGCGTTGAAACTGGTGAGCTGAATGGCTTGAAGGCTTTTGGTGCAGGCAACCATGCGTTCGCTTTGCTCAGCCGATATCGGATTCGCACTTTGAACGACCCCAAACAATCCGCCATTGCAGGCCGTGTCAAGCAAGCGCTGATGCCTGCAGGGCCTGGCGGTTCGCATGCCACCGTGGGCTGGATGCGCTTTCACGGCATGACGACGCAAGCTGCGGCAGACAAGGGACGCGCCGCCAATGCCGCTAAGCTGATCGAGTGGTTCGGCGGCAAGGCCGGCACCCAATACCAGTTCCAGAAGATGTTGTTTGCGGATTTAGGCTCAGGCTTTGGCGTCAAGGGACTTTTCAAAGATCCGGACATTCAAGAGAGCTACAAAAAATACGCTGATATCGCTATGTTCGAAAAGCAGCAGCTGCTGGCCCGCAAGAAGGACGTGATCACCCCATGGTTCGGCGAGTGGGACGAAGTCAACAGTACGGCTTGGCAATCGGCAGTACTCGGTAAATCAACGGTCGCAGCGGCATTACAAAAGTCATCTGATTCTTGGAACTCCCTGCGCAAGTCTTGAGCTTTTGACACTGAGGTGGCTTGGCATAGCGCCAGGTCCCTCGCTTTTTCGAGAGCCTTTTGATGAAAACCCTCAAGCCGCCCAAGCGACGCTGGTTGCCCCTGCCCAGCAGCGCCTACGACCAGCGTAGTGCGATGCTATTTCTCGCGCCCATGACGCTGGTGCTGTCTATCGTGGCGGTGTTTCCGGTGTTGTACTCGTTTTGGATCAGCTTGCACGACCTCAAGCTCACGCGTCCCAACCGCGTACCGTTTGTCTGGTTCGACAACTACGTGAAGATTTTTTCTGACGCCTTATTTTGGGAATCAGTGGCACGAACCGTCAGCTTCACCGTCATGTCTGTGTTGGCCGTGATGGTCATCGCGACCCTGATGGCGATGTTGCTCAATGAAGATTTTCGCGGCCGCAGGGTCTTGTCTGCAATCCTGCTGGTGCCTTGGGCCATTCCTTACGTCGCCAACGGGTTGATGTGGAAATGGATTTACGACTCAGGCTATGGCGCGCTCAATGGCTTGCTGATGCAATTGGGTTTCATCGACAAGTACATCGTGATGCTGGGCGACACAGACAAAACCATGGGCCTGATTACCAACGCCTTTGTCTGGAAAGAAGTGCCGCTGGCCACCATTTTGCTGTTGGTCACCCTCAAGTCGATTCGGGCTGACCTCTACAGCGCAGCCAAGGTGGATGGTGCGAATGCTTGGCAGCGCTTTGTTCACATCACCTTGCCGCAGCTGGTTCCCGGCTTTGCGCTCGTGATGATTTATGAATCGATGATGGCGATTCGCCACTTTGATTTGTTCTTCATCTTGACCGAAGGTGGTCCTGCTGACGCCTCGCACGTGGTGGCTTGGCAGGTCTATGTCGAGACATTCCGCAAACTGGCTTTTGGCACTGGGGCTGCGCTGGCCTACATCATGGCGGTAGCGACTTTCCTGCTGGCGTATTTCGTGATCAGAAGCACGAGTAAAAAGCTTTGACCTTTACTGCAATGCAAAGAACCTAGACATGACCTACTTTCTACCTGGGCGTCGTACGCTGCTGTTCTTTGGGTCCATGTTGTTCGCACTTTATGTGCTTGCGCCCATCGCATGGTTGGTGTCGTCGTCCTTTCAGTCTGAGGCCGAGATCACATCGGTACCACCGCACTGGATTCCCGACCATCCTACGTTGGACAACTTCTCTGCCATCTTTAAGAGCAGCAGTGAGGTGGTCACTTACGAAAACCGCAAGCAGGGTGACACCGCTACCGGCGGCTTTATTCCATCGACTGCGGCTAACCTGCTGCCTTCGATGAAGAACAGCTTTTTGGTGGCTCTTGCGGTCGTTGTACTCAATCTGCTGGTCAGCGTACCGGCGGCTTATGCACTGGCCAAGATTCGATTCATCGGACGCACCACGTCGATTTATTTCATGCTCAGCACACGTGTGATTCCGGACATCGCGCTGGTGGTCCCATTCTTTTTGTTCGTTCAGAAGTTGGGCCTGATGGACAACTTATGGTCGCTGATCATCACGTACTTGGCGATCACGGTGCCTTTCAGTATTTTTATACTGACCGGTTACTTTGAGTCCTTACCCGATGAGTTGGACAAGGCTGCTCGCGTTGATGGCTGTTCGCGCCTGCAAACACTGTTGCTGGTCTACCTGCCGTTGGCTGTGCCGTCGTTGGTGGCGGTGGTACTGTTCACATTTCTGACTAGCTGGAACGAATTTTTACTGGCATTGATGTTCACACAGACACCCGCATCACAGACGATGCCCATCGTTGTTGCGTCGTTCACATCGGACTTCAACATCAGTTTTTCTTTCATCAATGCCGCCGGCGTCATGGCTATCTTGCCCCCGGTTCTTATTGCGATCGTTTTCGAGCGCTACATCGTTTCTGGCCTGACAGCCGGTGCCGTCAAGGGCTAAGCCCGTCTTCAGGAGTTCATCGTGGCCAGAATCAAGTTCGAAGCAGTCGGCAAAAAATACCCCAATGGCTTCACTGCATTGGACAATCTCAACTTGGACATAGGCGACAAGGAGTTTTTGGTGCTGCTGGGCCCGTCGGGCTGCGGTAAGTCGACAACGCTCAACATGATTGCCGGTCTGGAAGACGTGACCGACGGCAATTTGTTTTTCGACGACGCGGTGATGAATACCGTGCCGCCTCATCAACGCGATGTCGCCATGGTGTTCCAGAGTTACGCTTTGTACCCGCACAAATCTGTCTACGACAACATCGCCTTTGGTCTGAAGATGCGAAAGTTCCCCAAGGACGAGATTGATCTTCGAGTGCGTGACGCCGCACGTCGCCTAGAAATCGAGCCCTTGCTTGACCGTCGTCCAGATCAGCTCTCGGGCGGTCAACGCCAGCGTGTGGCCTTGGGCAGAGCGATGGTGCGCAAGCCTCAGGTGTTTCTGATGGACGAGCCACTGTCAAACCTCGATGCAGCGCTGCGTATATCGATGCGCGCAGAGATCAAACAGCTGCACCAAGCGATGCAAACGACTTTTGTGTACGTGACGCACGACCAGGCCGAAGCGTTGACCTTGGCTGACCGTATCGTCGTGATGAAGAGCGGCGTCGTTCAACAAATCGGCGTGCCTGATGAGATTTATGAGCGCCCACGCAACATGTTCGTCGCCTCTTTTTTGGGTAATCCTCCGATCAACTTTCTGGAAGGTCAGTTGTTCCTCCGTGAGAACCGATTAGGCTTTGAGCGCGGGTCGTTGCGCGTCGAACTTTTACCTGAGATGGCGGTCAAGTTGAACGGTCAGAACGGCCGTGATGTGGTGCTTGGATTGCGGGCTGAGGACGTTGTCGAAAGTGAATCGCCCGAGATTGGTGCTTCGCTGACCGGCCGTGTCGCGTCTGTCCTGCCTGTTGGTTCAGATCAGTTTTTGGACATGGACTTGGAAGGCGCAAGGTTGTTTCTGCGCTTGGGAAAAGAGTGCCGTTACCGCGAAGGCGACACAGCCACGTTGGGCATCAACCTGAACCGTCTCCACTTGTTCGACAAGACAAGTACGCAAAGCATTCTTTGGTCTTGAGGTCTTGCAACTTTGAAACCTGCTGCCTTCAAATACCACCGGCCTGCGTCGCTTGACGAAGCCTTGGCTTTGCTCGACCAGTTGGGTCCACAGGCTCGTCTTCTGAGCGGCGGGCAGAGCTTGGGGCCTATGCTTAATCTGAGGTTAGCGCGTCCCGAGCATGTGATTGATCTGAATGATCTAACCGAGTTTGCTTACGTGCGTGAATCCGGTGATGCCGTTGAAGTGGGCGGCCTGACCCGTCACTACCAATTGGCCGATTCAGTGTATGTGCGACAGCACTGTCCATTGCTGACACAGGCCGCAATGACCATTGGCCACTACGCCATCCGTCAGCGCGGCACGTTGGGCGGTAGCCTCGCCAATGCCGACCCTGTTGCTCAGTTGGCACTGGTCGCGGTGGCGCTGGACGCACGCATCACCTTGGCTCGGCAAGGTAGCCGGCGCGAGATCGCAGCCAACGACTTTTTTCAGGCCGCAATGACCACGGCACTAAAGCCCCAGGAGCTGCTGTTGTCCGTCCGTTTTCCAAAATTTAAGACTGGCGAGGTCTCTGCGTATCGCATGTTCAACCGTCGGCATGGCGACTTCGCCGTGGTGGCTGTCGCCGCCACACTGGCCGTAGAAGACGGGCAAGTTCAACGCCTGAGATTGGCTCTGAGCGGTATCGCGCCGGTGCCTCAGCGAGTGGACTCGGTGACCCGTCAGTTTGAAGGCCGCCGCCCGGATGCTCAGTGGGCGATGGATGTGGCGGCAGCCGTGGCTGAAGCCGTGCAGCCTGAGGAGGATGAGCGTGTATCGGCGAGTTACAGGCGTGAGCTGGCGCATAGTTTGTCGCTCAGCACCTTGACGCGCACGTTGGAAAAACTAGAAGGCGTTGGCGCATGAGCGACGAACAAGTCATCACTCTGACGGTCAACGGGACAAACCTGACGTTTCAAGCTGAGCCGCGCAAGTTGCTCTCAGATGCGTTGCGTGACGATTGCAACCTGACGGGAACGCACATTGGTTGTGAGCACGGTGTCTGCGGTGCCTGCACGGTACTGGTCGACGGCAGACCGACACGCGCATGCCTCACCTTTGCTGTGCAAATGGAGGGGCACGAGGTCACCACCATCGAAGCCGTGGGAACACCGAAAAAATTGTCGATCTTGCAGCAGGCCTTGCACGAGTGTCATGGGCTGCAATGCGGCTTTTGCACGCCTGGCATTGTGATGACTTTCGAGGCTTATCTGAAAGAAAATCCAGACCCGAGTGAAGCGCAAATCCGCGAGACACTTTCGGGTAACTTGTGCCGCTGCACGGGCTACCAAAACATTGTGAAAGCCATCGCGCTGGCGGCAAGCAGGATGCGGGAGGCAACACTCCATGCCGGCTGAGACCTTTCGTCACATCGGCATGGCCCATCCGCGCAAGGAAGATGCTCGGCTGGTGACAGGGCGTGGCCGGTACATTGACGACATCGTCGTGCCGCAAGCCTTGCACGCCTGTTTTGTGCGCTCCCCACATGCCCATGCGCGCATCACAAGCATCAACACTGCCGAAGCGCTGTTGATGCCCGGTGTGGTGGCTGTGTACACCGGTCGTGACTTGGCGCAGTGGACTGCGAAGCAACGGATTGCACCACCCATCGACGGTTTACGCGCCATGGAGATGGACACGTTACCGATTGACAAGGTGCGTTTTCAAGGAGACCCGGTCGCCTGCGTGATAGCGACCAATCGCTACTTGGCCGAAGACGCTGTTGAATGTGTGGAGGTGAACTGGGACGTACTGACCGCTGTGACGTCCATGACGCAGGCCCTGAATCCCGATGCACCGTGCGTGGATGACGCGCTGCCTGACAACCTGTTGTCTCACCAGCATGCCGTACATGGTGATCCGGACACCGCCATGGCCACCGCACACCGAGTCGTGGAGTCCACCTTTTCGCAGCATCGGCAGACGCATTTGCCGATCGAGACGCGTGGTTGTATTGCTGACTGGGACATGGGTCGAGAGCATTTGAATTTTCATGTTGGAACCCAAGTTCCGCATCCTTACCGCACCACCTTGGCGGCGCGCTTGCAGCTGGCTGAATCGCAGGTGACCGTCATGTCGCCTGACGTGGGTGGTGGCTTTGGACAGAAGATCGCGCTCTACCGCGAAGAGCTGACCGTGGCTGCCGCTTCGATTCAACTGGGCAGGCCCGTGCGCTGGCGCGAAGACCGGATGGAGAATCTGCTGGCGTCTTCTCAGGCGAGAGAGGACTATTGCCGCACCCGTGTGGCGGTGGACGCTGAAGGCAGGGTGCTCGCACTTGAGTTGGAGATCACGGAAGACTTTGGCGCCTATAGTTTTTACCCAGGCAATTACTTGGCTCGCGTGGTGGCAATGATCATCACCGGGCCCTATCGGATTACGAATTACGCCTACGACGTGAAGGTCGTGCTGACCAACAAGGTCGGTAACGGCCCTATGCGCGCGCCCATGGCGGTGACGAGCTGGGTCATGGACGGCACATTGGACGCTGTAGCGTGTGAACTTGCGCTTGACCCGATGGCAGTCCGCCGGATCAACATGCTACGCCCTGACGAATTGCCTTTCACCATGGCCACCGGCGAAATACTGGCCGACGTCACCCCGAGCGCCACTATGGAGGCGGTACTGAACGCACTCAACTACCCGGCGCTGCGTCAGCGCCAGCAACTGGCTAGGGCCCAAGGCCGCTGGCTTGGCATTGGGCTGTGTAATGTGGTGGAGTCCACGACCTATGGGTCCAAGTTCTACAAATCGGCAGGGATTGCCGGCTCGGGCCACGAGGCCGCTTGGATCCGTATTGAGCCTTCTGGATGGGTCAATGCCGCCGTGGGTTTAGGGGCAACAGGTCAAGGCTACGAAACCTCGCTGGCCAATGCTGTTGCCGAGGGTCTGGGTGTTGCGCCGTCAAAAGTCCGCCTGAACTTAGGCCATACCGATATTGCACCCTACGGCATGGGCAGCCGTGGCGCGCGTGGCGGTACTGCTGGTGGTGGCACCCTTTACTTGTGCGCACAGCAGGCCCGGGATGCCGTACTAAAAATAGCCGCGTACACACTGGGGCTCGCCGATGAGTTGACATTGCGAATGGTCGAAGGTCGAGTGCAGCAACGTCTTGGCGATGTCTGGTCAGACACCCTTCTTGGGCTTGAGGACATCGCTCGCATCGCCTATCTCGATCCGATGACTCTGCCGCCGGGTATGAATCCAGGGCTTGAGTTCCACTTGACTTACGAGCCGCCACCCATGACTTATTCCAACGCTTGTCATGCCTGTGTGGTCGAGGTTGATAGTGCCACGGGTGCGGTCAAGATCGAACGCTATGTTGCGGCCGAAGATTGCGGCACTGTTCTCAGCTCGGTTGTGGTCGAAGGCCAGCAACACGGTGCGATCGCGATGGGCTTGTCGGGCTCCTTGTTCGAGCATGTTGAGTACGACGCGGCAACAGGCCAGAACTTATCGGGTACCTTGGCCGATTACCTGGTCGCTACCGCGCATGAAATTCCGCACATGGAACTCATCGCCATGCACACGCCCAACTCGGCCACACCCGCCGGCATCAAAGGGATGGCGGAAGGCGGTGTGATGGGCTCGATCGGCGCGCTCACCAACGCTGTCAATGACGCTCTGAGGCATTTGGGTGTGACCGTGAACCAACAACCCCTGACGCCAATGTATTTACGCAGGCTCATGCGTCAGGCTCAACGACAAACTACAGAGGCCCCCCAATGAACGACATCACTTCAAAAGCTCGTATCGGATTTATCGGCCTTGGCATCATGGGCCAGCACATGGCGGCTCACTTATTGGTGGCAGGTCATCCGCTGGCCGTTTACAACCGCAGCCCAGACAAAGCGGCAGCGCTGGTGGCCAAAGGCGCCGTGGCTTGCGCTAATCCGGCCCAAGTGGCGCAACAGTCAGACGTAATCATCACCATGGTCGGTTACCCCAGCGATGTTGAGCAGGTGTGGTTGGGTGCTGAGGGCATCATCGCCCATGCGCGCCATGCGCTTTTGATTGACATGACCACGTCCAGCCCAGCACTCGCCAAACGATTGGCTGAGGAGTCCGCAAAGGCAGGCCATCAGGCGATAGACGCGCCGGTCTCCGGCGGAGATGTGGGCGCGCGTGATGCCAAACTGTCCATCATGGTCGGTGGTGAGGCGTCAGCTTTCGACAAGGCGCTGCCCATACTTCAGCTCATGGGGGCCAACATCGTTCACATGGGTGGGGCGGGTGCGGGTCAGCACACCAAGATGAGTAACCAGATCGTCATCGCTTCCAGCATCATGGGCGTGTGCGAAGGTCTTGCTTATGCCAAAGGCGCCGGCTTGGATTCGGCGGCACTGTTGCAGTGTATTGGTGGCGGAGCTGCTGGTGGGTTTCAACTCAACGTGATGGGTGCGCGAATCGCAAAAGGGGATTTTGCCCCCGGTTTCTTCATTGAGCATTTCCTTAAAGACTTGGGCATTGCGCTGGCTGAAGCCGAGAACATGGGTATTGATCTGCCCGGTGCATCGCTGGCCCGCAAACTCTACAACGAAATGGCAGATAAGGGGCAGGGGCGCTTGGGAACCCAGGCCTTGTTCCAGCTTTACATGGCAGGGGTCTGAGCATGGAATTCAGTGGCGAATACCGTTTGCCCGTGGGGCAACAACGGGTGTGGGAAGCGCTCAACGACCCCGGCGTGCTGCAAGCTAGTATTGTCGGGTGCAAGCAACTGGATAAGCTCTCGGACACTGAGTTCAGCGCCGTCGTCACGAGCAAGGTCGGGCCCATATCGGTCACCTTTCGAGGCGCCGTTGAGCTGAGTGATTTGGATGCACCCCATGGCTACACGTTGACAGGGCGAGGGCAGGGAGGAGCAGCAGGATTCGCCAGAATGACCGCTCGCATCTCGCTTGAAAAAACAGGTGACGATGAAACCCTGCTGCGTTACACCGCCGAGGCCGAGATCGGCGGCAAACTGGCCAGCGTTGGGAGTCGGCTGGTACAGAGTGTTGCCAAGAAAAGCGCTGACGATTTCTTTGCTGCTTTTTCACGCCAGTTGACGGGTCAGCTCAGCCCAGGAGTGGCGGTGCCTGAAGCGTTGTTTTCAGATGAAAAGACTCCCTTTTTACCCATCCCGGGAGTTGCGCCTTTCCAAGGTGGGGGTGGTCTGGGTGCGCCGGTGCCGGCGTGGCTGGTCGTCTTTGGAACTGGGCTGGGCGCAGCACTCGGATATTGCATCGCTCTGCTGGTACGCTAACTCAATGGTTCGTAAAGTAATGTGGGGCTCACCATGAAACTGATTGACAGTATCGTTACCGAAGCGGCTCAGATGGCCGGTATCCGCCGGGATATTCATGCCCACCCGGAGCTGTGTTTTGATGAGCGCCGTACCGCCGACCTTGTCGCGGATCTTCTGACAACTTGGGGGATTCCGATTCACCGTGGCCTGGCCACCACGGGCGTGGTGGGGATTGTTCACGGCCGTGATGGCGGTGCTTGTGGTCGCGCCATCGGTTTGCGGGCTGACATGGATGCCTTGCCGTTGCAAGAACTCAATACCTTCGCGCATGCCAGCCAACACGCTGGAAAAATGCACGCCTGCGGTCACGATGGGCACACGGCCATGCTGCTTGCTGCGGCACGCCATCTTTCCACATCAAGAGATTTCGACGGCACGGTGTACCTGATTTTTCAACCTGCGGAAGAAGATGGCGGTGGAGCCCGGGTGATGATCGAGCAGGGTCTCTTTGAACGCTTTCCGATGCAGGCGGTGTTTGGCATGCACAACTGGCCCGGCGCGCCGGTCGGCACTTTTGCTGTCAGTGCTGGACCCGTCATGGCTTCGTCGAACGATTTTCGAATCACCATCCAAGGCAAGGGCAGTCATGCGGCTATGCCTAACACCGGCATTGACCCTGTTCCTATCGCCTGCCAGTTGGTACAGGGTTTCCAGAACATCATCAGCCGGAATAAAAAACCCACTGACGGCGGTGTGATTTCGGTCACCATGATCCATGCCGGAGAAGCGACGAACGTGGTGCCCGACGCCTGCGTGTTGCAAGGCACGGTGCGGACCTTCACCCCCGAGCTGCTCGACATGATCGAAATGCGCATGAAAACCGTGGCTGAGCATACCTGTGCGGCTTTTGAAGCAAGCTGCGAATTTGAATTTCGTCGAAAGTATCCGGCCACCATCAACAGTCCGGCCGAAGCTGAATTTGCACGCAAGGTGATGACCCAAATCGTTGGCGCCGATCAGGTGCTAACGCAGCATCCCACGATGGCTGCTGAAGACTTTTCTTTCATGCTTCAGGTCATGCCCGGTGCGTATGTTTTTATCTCTAATGGAGATGGGCAGCATCGCGAGATGGGCCACGGCGGCGGGCCTTGCGTGCTCCATAACCCCAGCTATGACTTCAATGATGATTTGATTCCACTGGGCGCAACCTTCTGGTCACGTCTCGCACAGTCATGGCTTGATGAAAAGTCCTGATTCATGTCGCTGCTAACGCCGAGCGCGCCTAATTTTGTCGAAGAGCTGGCTGAGCTCGAACGTAGTCTGACATGGCAGTCCTTTGATGTTGATGGCCACGTTTGGCGTTGGCTCGATACTGGTGGGTCTGGGCCGACAGCTTTGTTGTTTGCCGGGATCTGTCGGTGATGGTGGCATGTTCATAGCTACGTTATCCGCGCTACGTTCTCGTGCGCGCCTGGTCGCGGTGACTTACCCCGCATTGTCAGAACCCGAGCGTTTGGCGGATGGTCTGGCACAAGTCATGAATCATCTTGAACTCGCGTCCGCCGTGGTCGTCGGGTCTTCCTTTGCGGCATATTGGGCCCAGTTCTTTGCTTTGCGCCACCCCGAACGGGTTCGTGCCCTTGTCTTGGGTAACGGCTTGGTTGACAGCACTGACTTGTCATATGACCCACTTTTTGTTCCGGATTACCTCGAATCTGTGAGTCCGAAAGAATTGCATGCGGCTTGGATCGAACGCGTTGGTAACTTGCCTGTTTCGCCCTTGCAGCAGTTGCAGAGCTTCATGCTGTCTGATCGACAAACTCCTGAAAATCTACATGCTCGCTTTTTGGGGGTTGGGAGGGCCAAGGTCTGCCCGTCATTGAGTTTGCCGATGGCAGTCGTCACAGTCTTGATTGCGGTGACGATCCCCTCATACCGCCTGCTGTGCGTGTCAGGTTGCGGTCTCGCTACTTGGGTGCGAGACATATTAGTTTGCCCACCGGCGGCCACTACCCACATCTTTTGAACCCAAAGGCCTATCAAGACATGTTGCGTGAAGTGCTACCTTTCGGGTGATTTCTTAGAGTGCTTTGCTTTGCTTTTATTTATCAACAGAAAACGATGAATTGACCTTGCCTCTAGAATCGATGTCCCATAACCGAGCTCATGAGTTAGCTTGCTTGGGCTGATGTGCAAGCCAGTTTTCTCGAACTGCACCGGGCTGCTATAGGCCAGCGTCGAATGCAGCCGAGTCCGGTGATACCTAAGCAGACAAGCCATGGTCTCGTCCTTGGTCTCACGCCGAAGCGCTGCCTAGAATCGCCAATGAAGTTCATGCATGAATTAACGTGCGATATGGCTTAGGCATTTGTGCGCAAGCCTTAAAGTTTATTTCTTTAGACGGGTATTCAGAAACGTGGCAATTTCCGTGAAGGCTTCGCGGTTCTCAGGAATACGCTCATCTCGGCCGTATTGAGCGTGCGACGCCCACCACGCCAATCAGATCCTTGATAGGGTCTAATTTGAGATTTTGATAAATATGGGGAAACAGCGGAATCGACGAACTGGCCCATAGCAGCGTGTATCCGTCTGCAGGTGCTCCAGCGACGGTGGCTGAAGCAATGGTCCCGCCCGCTCCGGGGCGGTTCTCAACCAATACGGGTTGCTTGAGCCGTTCCGACAATCGTTTGGCAGCAATACGCGCCAAAACGTCAGTGTTGCTACCGGCCCCAATACCAACCAGTACAGTTATCGGTTTTAAAGGATAGCTAGGTGCTTGGGCACCAGCCTGAGGAATGCAAAGCATTCCAAATGAAGCGATGCGAGTAGGCGAATAGTTGTTGTAAAAATGGTTGTCTCCTGTCAGGTCAAGATGAAGGGCTACTGGGCTTTTCCGACAGCTGCGGATACGAGCCGTCCATAAAATCATGCGTCGCAAGAATCAGTTCGCACACATGTCGCCGATTGATTTTTCCTTGTGGGTTACGCGGCAGGCTTTCGACACGCAAATAAGCACGCGGGTGCTTGTGACGCGACAGCACACTAACGCGGTCGGCAGCCTCTGCCTCCCATCCGTTGCCTGCATTTTCGGCAACGGCGACAATTATTTCGCCCCAATAGTCAGAAGGGATAGATGTGATGCAGACTGCACCGCAGTTGTTAATCCCCGTCAGCAGAGCCTCGATTTCGTCAGGATTGACACGATAGCCGCCAGTCTTGATGACATCAGCGATTCGGCCTGTTAGCCACAACCGTCCGCGTGAATCCAGGTGGCCCAAGTCGCCAGTCTGATGCCAGCCATCCGGCTCATGCGGCTTGAAGCTGCCGGCTTCGATCAGGCCGACAGACATCTGAGGCGCACGCAGCCAGACTTCACCCGGTGTGTCTGCACCGCCAGCTACGTCGGCCTCGCCATGTATGCGGATCTCGACCCCTGGCGCTGGCCAGCCGACACAGGTTCCCGCCGTTCTTTCTTCGAGCGTGAAGTGAGCGTGGGTGTCATCAGGGCCTAGAGTGGTAATTGGAT
>CANFXC010000031.1 GCA_947450765.1 Comamonadaceae bacterium
GACGCCACTGCCCACTACCACGTGCCGCTGCTGGCCAGCCCGTGGAGCTACTCGACTTACCGGGGAAGTTAGTCTTTTTCCTGCTGCTAGAATACCGACTCAAATATGAGGAAGAGTGGCAGAGTGGCCGAATGTACCTGACTCGAAATCAGGCGTACCGAAAGGTACCGTGGGTTCGAATCCCACCTCTTCCTCCAATCCTTTTTCTCAACTTTAAGCTGTTGATTTATAAGGGTTTTATTTTTTTAGTCCACCACGAATTGGACTAGTCAGTGGACCCAAATAGTGGACTTTGGGCAACGCCTCCAAGATTCCACAACTAAGCCTCCACGCATGGTCTGCTTAGCCAGCTAACACTGCATTCAGGGCTAGATTCACGTAGTAATTTCCACGACCTATTTTTTGTTTTTGCACAAACCCGCCCTCGGTCAACGCGTCAAGGTATTTGGTGGCAGTGATGCGCGACACACCTAAGTCCCGCTGCACAAACTCGATCTTGGTATAGGGGTGCATGAAAAGGTTGTTGATCAAATCCTGGCTGTAAAACTTGTAGCCTGTTCGAATGCGCTGCTTGTAGTCAAACAGCGCGGCCTTGATGGCCTGCACGGTGGTAATGGTTTGCCCGGCGGTTTGCTCCACCGCTTCCAGCAGGTATAGCACCCAGTCTTCCCAAGTGTCTTCGTCACGCACGGTTTGCAGTAGCCGGTAGTAGTCAGCCTTGTGGCGCACGATATGGTTGCTGAGGTACAGCACGGGGATGTCCAGCAAGCCTTCTTTCACCAGGTACAGCACATTCACAATGCGCCCGGTGCGGCCATTGCCATCGTAGAAGGGGTGGATGCTCTCAAGCTGGTGGTGGATCAGCGCCATTTTGATCAGCGGGTCGGCATCAAACAGATCAGCCTCGTTGATGAAGCGCTCCAATCCGCGCATCAGTGCCACGATTTCAGCCGGGTCTTGCGGCGGGGTGTAAATGGTTTGGCCAGCCCCGTCTCTCAGAGCTGTGCCGGGCAGTTTGCGAAATCCCGCGTTGTTGCGCTCTAGCTCACCCTGAATCTGGATGATGTGGTTGCAGGTGAGCAAGCCACTGCCACGCACTAGCTCAAACCCGATCCGCAGCGCTTGGCGGTAGCGCAACACCTCTTTGGCGGCGGGGTTGGCAAATGACTCGGGCAGCACATCGTCCTTGAACAGCTCGTCGTGGGTGGTGACGATGTTTTCGATCTCCGAGCTGTCCTTGGCCTCTTGCAGTGCCAAGGTGTTGATCAGAATGCCCTGATTGGGACTGGAGGCCGCAACGCCCTTCAGCTCTGCCAGCTTGCGGCTGCTACTGGTCAGCTTTTTGAGGATGGCGGGCGTCTCAAATCGTGCGGGGTTGAGTTGTTCAAGCGGCGTGAGTGCGGACATGAGCGGGTCTGAATAGGGTTTCGATGTGTATAGCTATTAAAGAATTTTTGACATGATAGGCGGGATATGTATAGAAAACGCTATTTTTTATACGGATTGCCACCAGCCCGGTGCACGTCTTCAACGGGCTGGAGATGACTGGCATGATGAACGCAGCAGGCGTGAACCGCGCGATCATCGTGCCGCCAGAGGAGGTCTTTTGAATCAGCGCCATCCGCGCCGTAGCCATGGAAGCATGCGCTTGAGGGTCTCATCTCGCTGTAAGAAGTGATGCCTCAATGCCGCAGCCGTGTGGAGCAAGATCAGGCACAGCATCAGGAAATTGAGGACTTGGTGCAGCTGCCAAAGCATCGCTGCAAGGGACTTACTTTTCGCTATCAGATCGGGTAAGGGAATCAGACCAAACCAGACCGTTTGAAAACCCATCGCAGAACTCATCAGCCAGCCGCTAACAGGGACTAAAAACAGGAATGCGTACAGCAAGCCGTGTGCCGCTTGCGCAGCTCTTCGTTCCCAAACCGACATGCTGGAGGGCAAGCCGGGTGGTGCGTGCAAGGCGCGAAACGCAAGTCGCGCCAGCGTGATGACAAAGACAGTGACCCCGATCCATTTGTGGTAACTGTAAAGTCTGAGCTTGTCCGGGGTCAGCGCCAGCCCGTGCATGTACAGACCCAGCGGGAACGCCACGAGAATCAACACCACCACCGACCAGTGAATGAGAATAGCCGTCGTGGCGTAACGGGCAACCGGCTCGACAACTGTTGAAGGACCTCTGTCATGGCGCCACTGCGTGGTCGTCATCGTGACCCTGACAATTTGAATTCGACGATCACCTCATCTTCAACGGCGAGCAAGCCGCCAAGGACTGAATAGGGCTTGGCGCCGAAGTCAGTTTGACGCAATACAAGCGAGCCTTCCACGTTCAAACTTTCTGGCAAGCCAGTCACGCTCAACGGCACCCAGATTTCGCGCGTTTGGCCGTGCAGTTCCACCGCAATCTTGGCGGCGAACTTCGGCGCTTCTCCGACTGTCTGCACCGAGCGAATGCGCACGAAGGGAAAGCGGATGGCCTGCAGATTGTCCTCACCCAACATGTGTTCGCGCGTGCTGGCAATGGCTTCTGGGGAGAGCTTGGACGCGAAAGCGTTCCCAAGCGGCGACCGGTGATCTGGGTTGTCAATTTCAAGCTGATCCAGTCGGAATTCAAGATCAAAGCTAGATGCTGCAGCGCCTGTCGGGGCGAGAAAAAAATAGCCTTTGAACTCAGGCGCAGAGAGCACATGGTTATGTCCGACCTTGGCTGCTTGCCCAGCTCGAAATACATAGATGCGGACTGAGGACATCTTGGGCTCGAGGTTGAACAGCGTGCCTTGTGCTTTTGAAAGCTTCGCGTGATGAGTGGCGAAGTCTTGGGCACTTATCAGCTGTGTTGGCTCAGCGCGTTCGCTCACAGGAGTGATGGGCGAGACGGTACAACTCACCAGCGAAACTGCAGCGATCAGGGTTGCAATTAACAGCAGGCCACGGATGAGTTTCATACGGACTTCAGCGCACGACCGCCGTGCGTGGACTCGCCCCGGCAGGAGAGAGAAGTAACTTCACCTTGAACAAAATGACTTCTGCCACCACGCCAACTTGGTTCCAAACGCCGCCGCCGATGCCGAAATCACTGCGATTGATTTTAAATTCGCTGGTGATCATGGTTTTTCCGTCGGCAAGATCTGAGCTGGAAAACTGCAGCGTGATCGGTCGTGCCACGTTTTTAATGCTGAGGCTCCCCTTGGCTTCAAAGCGCCCGGCACCCAGAGCGCTCATCGAAGAGCTGTGAAAAGTGGCCAGCGGTGCACGCACTTTATCCAACCAATCAGCGCCCAATGCGATGACGTCGGCCTCATCGTTGTCCGTTGTCAGCGATCCAATATCAATGCGAATGGCCGCGCTGGACTTTTCAGGCTTAACCGGGTCGATGTCCAGCGCAGCATCAAATCTCTTGAACTTTCCCGTCACCGGAACCCCCATCTCCTTGACTGTGAACTCGACCTGACTTTGATCCAAGATCAAGCTGCGTGGAGCGGCATGGGTAAAGCCGGCCCAGCAAAAAAACAGAGCAATGGGTAGGAGGAGTCGTTTCAAGAGTGTCTCCAAATGACGACCCGATTAAGGCTTTAACTGCCCACGAATCTCACCAGCTTTGTTGGCTGCGCTGTGCACATTGACATACAAATGGCCCTTCTTAAAACTCTCAAACTGAGCATCTGAAAGTTTGGCCCCGGCTGGGATCGACCAGACGTTTTCTGCCGTTTTGGCCATCGGAACGATGACTGGACCATTGGCATTGGGCGCTGCGGCCTCATGAATGTGTGCCATGGTCGGCTCCAAACCTGAAACGGTGATGCTGCCGCTGACAGATTTGTCGGCGCCAACTGTGACCATGCCGCTGCCAGATGCCGTTGTCATGACGGCGGGTACTTCTTGCGCCCCGGTTAACTGAACATTCACCGGTTGCGCCACGGCCGACAGTGACAGCGCCGCGCCAAAAAGACCCAGCACACTGAGAGCAATCGGTAGCGTTCTTGACGTGAATGTTGTGTTGGACAAAAGTGTTTTCATCGTTTTCGCCTTCATAGTGTCTGCAGGGTTTTGAGCTTAAAACCTTGTGCAGAATTTCACTTTACAGGGGCTGCGTCTTTTCGTTACCGATCAAGCTGAATACCCCAGAAAATTTGAATCCATGCCAGCTCAGGGCCTTGTTGTTGGGCTGAGATAGGGAGATTTAGGGCTCAAACATCGGCATTCACAGGCGGAAGGTATAAACGTAGTTCTGTTGAATTAATTATTTGGTTTGTAAGATATTCCTATTGATTCCCTGTCAACTACACATCTCGTCTTCAAATGCCCTTTTCTCCTGCTGTTGGTTTTCATTTCGTCGCGTTGTCTGTCGGCTCAGTTTTCCATCACCGCCGGGTGCATGCGCTGCTGAGCCTGCTGTTGGCCAGTACGTTGACCGCTTGCAAGGCGCCGGCCGAGCCGGTGGCTGCAGCGCCGGCAGTGTTGGTGGGCATCGTCACCCTGCAGACGGAGAGCCAGACCCTTTCCACCGAGCTGCCGGGTCGCACCCGGGCCTTCATGATCGCGGAGATTCGGCCGCAAATCAGTGGCATCGTGCAACAGCGTCTGTTTGCGGAAGGCGCTACGGTCAAGGCGGGACAAGCTCTTTATCAGATCGATCCTGCGGCCTACGAGGTCGTTGTGGCCAGCGCCGCTGCGACGGTTGCCAAGACGCAAGCAACGGCCAAGACGGCCGAAGTCAATGCTGCCCGCAACGCGGCTTTGGTGGACATCAACGCCATCAGTCGCCAGCTGTATGACGAGAGCTTGGCCCTGGTGCAGCAAACGACTGCCGATGTGGCGGTAGCCCAAGCCGCGCTGGACAATGCCCGCATCAATCTGGCCTACACCCGCATCGGGGCGCCGATCTCCGGGCGCACCAGTCTCTCGACGGTGACGCCGGGCGCCTTGGTGACGGCCAATCAGGTCGCGGTGCTGACGACCATTTCGCAGCTCGACCAGGTCTACGTAGACGTGACCCAGTCAAGCACCGATTTACTCAAACTCAAAAACGATCTGGCGCAAGGTCGCTTTGAACGTGTCGGTCAGGGCGACGTGCGCATCCGCATCAAGCTGGAAGACGGGCGCGCTTATCCGCATCCGGGCCGGCTGCAGTTTTCCGGCGTGAACGTGGACCCCGGCACCGGTGCGGTGACCCTGCGGGCGGTGGTGCCGAATCCAGACGGTTTGCTGATGCCCGGCATGTATGTGCGTGCGCAACTGGACACCGGCGTGACCCAACAAGCCTTGTTGGTGCCGCAACAGGCGGTGACACGGGACACGACTGGCAAGGCCAGCGTGCTGGTGGTCAACGCTACCAGCAAGGCCGAGCGCCGCGCTGTCAGTTTGGACGCCGCCGTGGGCAACCGCTGGATGGTCGTGGCGGGTCTGGTGGCGGGTGAGCGCGTCATCGTTGACGGCTTGCAGCGCGTCCGTCCGGGTGTCCTGGTCAGCACCGAAGAGGTGGTGGTCAAGCTTGTCGCGGGCGTTGCGCCGGCCCCAGCCGCCCGAGCTTCTGCTGCCACCAGCGCTCGCTAAGAAAGCGCGCCATG
Source organism: Comamonadaceae bacterium (assembly GCA_947450765.1). GTDB lineage: Bacteria > Pseudomonadota > Gammaproteobacteria > Burkholderiales > Burkholderiaceae_C > Polaromonas. Next base: position 5,568 of record CANFXC010000031.1, read on the forward strand.
GCCCATTTCTTCATCGATCGCCCCATCTTCGCTTGGGTGCTGGCTATTGTCATCATGCTGGGCGGCGCCATGTCCATCAGCACCTTGCCGGTGGAGCAATACCCTGAAATTGCGCCGCCGCGCGTCTCCATCACCGCACTCTATACGGGGGCTTCGGCAGAAACAGTGGAGAACTCGGTGGCCCAGGTCATCGAGCAGCAGCTCAAGGGCCTGGACAACCTGCTTTACATGGGCTCGGACAGCGATGCCTCCGGCCGCTCGCGCACCACCTTGACCTTCAACCCCGGCACCAATATCGATGTCGCCCAGGTGCAGGTGCAAAACAAGCTGCAGCAAGCCTTGTCGCGGCTGCCGCCCGAGGTGCAAAGCCGTGGCGTCACCGTCACCAAAGGCGGTAACGACTATCTGATGACTTACACCTTCACCTCGCCCGACCCAGGTGTCAGCCAGGTGGACATAGGCGACTACCTCAGCAGCAACCTGATCGATGTGTTGGGCCGTGTCGATGGTGTTGGCGACATCCAGTTGTTTGGCACCCCCTACGCCATGCGAATCTGGTTAGACCCCGCCAAGCTGCAAAAATATGCGTTGATGCCTTCGGATGTGCGCAGCGCCGTGCTGGCGCAAAATGCGCAGGTTTCTGCCGGCCAACTCGGTACCCTGCCGGCGGTGGGCGAGCAGCAGCTGAGTGCCACGATCACGGCGCGCACGAAGCTCAAGACCGTCGAAGCGTTCAACAACATCCTGCTCAAAGCCACGCCTGATGGCGCTGCCGTGCTTCTCAAGGATGTGGCGCGGGTCGAGCTCGGGGCCGACAACTTGACCATCACCTCGCGCCTCAATGGCCAGCCCGGGGCGGGCATGGGCATTGTGCTGGCTGACGGTGCCAACGCGCTGGCCGTGTCGGCGGCGGTCAACGCCAAGATCGCCGAGCTCCAGCCCTTTTTTCCCTACGGCCTCACACCGTTCATCAGCTCGGACACGGCCCCTTTTGTGCGCGCTTCGACCCGGGAAGTCTTGATCACACTGGTCGAGGCCATGGTGTTGGTGGTGCTGGTGATTTTTGTGTTCTTGCAAAATTTTCGCGCCACGCTGATTCCGGCGATTGCCGTGCCTGTGGTGCTGCTTGGCACCTTGGGGGTTTTGTCGCTGGCCGGTTACTCCATCAACACACTGACCATGTTTGCCTTGGTGCTGGCCATCGGCCTGCTGGTCGACGATGCGATCGTGGTGGTGGAAAACGTTGAGCGTGTGATGAGTCAGGAAGGTTTGTCGCCCAAGGAGGCCACCCGGAAATCCATGCGTGAGATCACACCTGCGCTGGTCGGCATTGGGCTGACTCTGTCGGCCGTGTTTGTTCCCATGGCCTTTTTTGGCGGGTCGACGGGCGTGATTTACCGCCAGTTTTCGATCACCATTGTCTCGGCCATGGTGTTGTCCGTGTTCGTCGCGCTGACACTCACGCCGGCCATGTGCGCCACCATTCTCAAACCGGTGGCCAAGGGGCAACACAGTGCGCACGGCGACAAGCCGCGCCGCGGCCTGTTCGGCCTGTCTGACCGGTTTTTCAACGGGTTCAACCACCACTTTGACCGCAGTGCCGCGCGTTACCAAAGCACCGTCGGTTCCCTGATGCGCCGCAGCAAGCGCATGGCAGTGTTGTTCCTGCTCTTGTGTGCGGTCATGGCGGTCATGTTTCTGCGCTTGCCCACCTCGTTCCTGCCCAATGAAGACCAGGGCTTCATGTCGGTGCAAATCACCTTGCCAGCCGGCGCCTCAAACGCGCGGCTGCAGGTGGTGATGGCCGAGGTGCAGGCCTACATCGCCAAGCAGCCTGACGTGATCAGTTTCAATTCCATCACCGGTCTCGGTGGCGACCAAAGCTCGGCACGCGGCTTTGTCCGTTTGACCGACTGGAGCCAGCGCCAGCGCCCCGAGCAAAGCGCAGCGGCCATTGCCCGCAAGGCCACCACCGACTTGGCGGTGATTCGTGACGCGCGTATCTTCGTGCTGCTGCCTCCTGCCGTGCGCGGCCTAGGCGCCAATGCAGGCTTTAACTTCCAGCTCAAGGACCTCAATGGTCTGGGTCACAACGCGCTGGTGGCGGCGCGCGATCAGGTGCTGATGCTGGCCGCGCAGCGCCCGGAGCTGGGCAATGTGCGCGCCAACAATCTGTATGACACGGCGCAACTCGGAGTGATCATTGATGACCGCAAAGCCGCCGCCCTTGGCCTGGCGACCGCAGACATCAACAATGTGCTGTCCAGTGCCCTGGGTGGCAGCTATATCAACGACTTCCTCAACAATGGCCGCGTCAAGCGCGTCTACCTGCAGGGCGACTCGCCTTTTCGCATGCTGCCGCAGGACATAGGTCCCTGGACGGTGCGCAACAACCAGGGCGACATGGTGCCGTTTTCAACTTTCAGCTCTACCGAGTGGACCTTTGGCTCGCCGCAGCTGCAGCGTTATAACGGCAGTCCGAGTTATGAATTTGTCGGTAACCCCGGGCCGGGCGTGAGTTCGGGTGTGGCCATGGACGCGATTGATGACATCATGGCCCAGATGCCGCCTGGTATTGGTTATGAGTGGACCGGCGCTTCGCTGCAGGAGCGCATGTCGGGGGCACAGGCGCCGCTGTTGTACGCGATTTCCATTCTGTTTGTTTTTCTGTGTCTTGCGGCCCTGTACGAAAGCTGGACAGTTCCGCTGGCGGTGATTCTGGCGGTTCCCCTAGGCGTTCTGGGTGCTTTGCTGTTCACCGACCTGCGCGGTTTGACGAACGACGTTTATTTCCAGGTCGGCTTGCTGACGACGGTGGGGCTGGCCTCCCGAAACGCCATCCTGATCGTCGAGTTTGCGACCCAGCTGCAGCAGCGCGGCTTGAGCGCCTTTGATGCGGTTCTGGAAGCTGTGCACCTGCGGCTGCGCCCCATCTTGATGACCTCGCTGGCCTTTGGCTTTGGCGTCTTGCCCCTGGCCATCGGCACGGGCGCGGGGGCTGGTGGCCGTCAGGCGATTGGCACGGCAGTGCTGGGCGGGATGATGTCGTCAACCGTGCTCGGCATCTTTTTTGTGCCGGTGTTTTTCTTGTTGATCCGCAGCTGGTTTTCAGGAAAGCCCAAGCCTTCTGCGCCCGACGCAGCGGCTGTCGTAGAAGGCCAAGCATGATGCGCGTCCTACCAACGATGAGTCTGCTGGCGGCGGCTGTGTTGCTGACCGGTTGTGCCAATCTGTCGCCCCATTTTGAGCGTCCGGCCTTGCCGGTGCCGTCAACTTTGGGCAATGCCGCCACCACTGACAGTGCGGTGGCCGGCAGCGATACCCCTTTGCCGGGCTGGCGTGAGTTCGCCCAAGGCCCGCAGCTGCGGGCGCTGATCGCGCTGGCGCTGGACAACAACCGCGACCTGCGCGTAGCTGTGCTGTCGATCGAAAAAGCCCGCGCCCAATACGGTGTGGAACGCGCCAACCTGTTTCCCAGCATCGCCGCGACGGGGCAGGGCAGCCGCAGCCGTTCGCCGCAAGGTGTGAACGCTGCCGGCACCGGTAACGGCAGTGGGCAAGTCAACAGCCAGTACAGCGCGCAGCTGGGTTTGAGCAGTTATGAGCTTGATTTTTCCGGCCGCGTTCGCAACCTCAACGATGTGGCGCTGCAAGAGTTTCTGCGGGTCACGGAAAACCGGCACAGCGTGCAGCTGAGCCTGGTGGCCGAGGTCAGCAGCGCGTGGCTGACGCTCGCCGCCGACCGTCAGCGCTTGCAGTTGGCGCAAGAAACGCTGGCCAGCCGCGAGGCCTCGTATGCGCTGACCGAGCGCATCTTCGCGCTCGGCGCTACGTCGGGTCTGGTGCTGGCGCAAAACCAGATAACAGTCGACAGCGCGCGTCTCGATGTGGCCAGCTTCACCAGCCTGGTCGCGCGGGACCGCAATGCGCTTAACGCCCTGGTCGGCTCCAGCGTGCCGGCAGATTTGTTACCGGCCAACGCAGCACTCGGCCAGAACGGGTTGCTTGCCATCGTTGCGGCCCAGCCAGCGGCTTCTGTCTTGCTGGCGGTGCCCGCAGAGCTGTCTTCCCAAGTGCTGTTGCAGCGCCCCGACGTCGCGGCGGCAGAGTACAGTTTGCGCGGAACCTACGCCAGCATTGGCGCGGCGCGCGCGGCGTTTTTCCCCAGCATCAGCCTGACGGCATCGGTGGGCACCGGCAGCAATGCCTTGTCGGGTTTGTTTGAGAGCGGCAGCGGCAGCTGGAGCTTCATCCCGCAAATCAGACTGCCTATTTTTGATGCCGGCCGCAACCAGTCCAACCTAGCGGTGGCCAAGGCCAATCAGGGCATCGCCCTGGCGCAATATGAAAAAGTCGTGCAGACAGCCTTTCGGGAAGCCGCCGATGCCTTTGCCGACCGCGCCACCTTGGCGCAGCGCCTGTCGGCGCAAACCGCCTTGCTGGAGGCCACGCAGAGAACCTTCACTTTGTCCGATGCGCGCTTTCAAGCGGGAGTTGACAACTACCTGACGGTGCTCGACGCGCAGCGTTCGTTGTATGCCGCGCAACAAACCCTGATTGGTCTGCAACTGGCTGAGCAGGCCAACCGCATCACCCTCTACAAGGTGCTGGGCGGCGGATAAAAATCTGCCGCCAGCTGGCGCGCTGCGTTGGCGAAGACCAGCACATCCACACCCGTGGCGACAAAAGTGGCGCCCAGCTCAAGGTAGCGCCGCGCCACTTTTTGGTCAGACATCAGCGTGCCGGCCGCCTTGCCGGACTTCACGATGGTCGTGATCGCAGCCTCAATCGCGGCCTGAACTTCCGGGTGGAACGGTTGTCCGCGAAAGCCCATTGACGCCGCCAGATCGGCCGGCCCGATGAAGACGCCATCGACGCCGTCGACAGCGCAGATCTCTTCCAAGTTTTCCAACGCCAACACAGATTCAACTTGCACCAACAGGCAAACTTCGCCGTCAGCGACGTTCAGGTAATCGGTGCGTGCGCTCCAACGCGATGAACGCCCGACTGCACTGCCCACGCCGCGAATTCCCCGCGGCGGGTACTGCGTGGCAAGTACCAGCTGGCGCGCCTGCTCAGCCGTGTCGACCATCGGAATCAACAGGTTTTGGGCACCGATGTCGAGCAATTGTTTGATGAGATGCACATCGCCAGAAACAGCGCGCACCACCGGCTGCGAGCGGTAGGGGGCGATGGCCTGCAAGGCGCTGAGGGTGCTGCGCAAGTCGTTGGGCGCATGTTCACCATCAATCAACAACCAGTCAAAACCAGCGGTGGCACTGACTTCAGCCAGATAGGGTTCGGCCATGGACAGCCACAGACCGATCTGCGGCTGTTTGTTGGCTAAGGCGGTTTTGAAACTATTTCCAGCGATCATGAGCTCAGTCCCCTAAAACGATCTTGTTGGCGGCAATCAAATCCGCCCATTTTTTCATCTGACCCGCCAGAAACTTCTGAAAGGCCTCGGGTGAGTTGCCGACAGGCGTGAGCCCGACGGCCGCCAAACGCTGACGCACGTCGGCTGATTGCGCGGCCTGCTGGCAGGCTTGCGAGACTCTTTCAACAACGGCTGTTGGTGTGCCGCCCGGCATGAAAAAGCCATTCCACTCGATGATGACAAAGTCCTTGTAGCCGAGCTCGCTAAACGTCGGCACATCCGGCAGTGCCGGGACGCGTTCGGCCGAGGTCACTGCCAGCGGCCTGAGCCGGCCAGATTTGATGTGACCGAGCGCTGACGAGCTGTTGGCGAAGTAGGTGTTGACCTGACCGCCGATCAGGTCGGTCATGGCGGGTGCGCCGCCTTTGTAGGGCACGTGAACCATGTCGATGCCGGTCTGATTCTTCAGCAGTTCGCCGGCCAGATGGGCTGCACCGCCTGCGCCATAGGAGGCGTATGAAATTTTCCCGGGGTTGGCCTTGGCATGCTCGACAAACCCCTTGACGGAGGTGAACGGTGACGCGCTGGACACCACCATCACGCTGGGTGCGTCCACCGCCTGACTGACCGGCATCAGGTCTTTGGTGAAGCTGTAGGGCAGCTTGCGAGAGACGGCGTTCACGGCCGACGCAAAGGCGTCAAACAACACGGTGTAGCCGTCAGCCGGGGCTTGCGTGACCAGCGTGGCGGCGACGATGCCGCTGGCGCCGGGTCGGTTTTCAACAACGAAATTCTGGCCGAGAATTTGACTCATGGCCTGCGAGAAAAGGCGCGCTGAGTTGTCTGCGCCGCCGCCGGCAGAGTAGGGCACGACGACGCGAATCGGTTTGGACGGGTAGGTCTGCGCCTGCGTCGAAAACGGAGCGCCAAAGCCTGCTGCTGCAAGGGCTAGCAGTGCGTTTCTTCGGGATGGTTGTGGTGCATTCATGCTTGTCTCCTAGTTTGTTTTATGTTGATTCAAAGCCGTAAAGGGCTGCCGCGTTGTCGACCAGAATTTGCTGCCGCCATGCCGCGTCAGGCACCCATTGCGAAAGCAGTGCAAACAGTGCCACGTCATCGGGGCGTTGCTGTTTTTCGGTCGGGTGTGGCCAGTCGCTGCCCCACACCATGCGGTCGGGTGCGGCTTGGACCAAGGCTTGTGCGGCGGCGATGCTGCCCGCGTAATGCGGCCCGCGTGCGTCCAAGTAAGCGCCTGAGAGTTTGACCCAGGTGTTGCGGCGGTCCAGTCGCTGTTTGACGATGTCGAAGGCGGCTTGATTCAGGCCGCCGTCGGGTGTTGGCAAACGCGCCATGTGGTCGAACACCAGCTTGCAGGGCAGGCGATCAATCAGGGCAGCGTGGGCCACAATTTGTTCGGCCCGCAAATGCAGCTGCACATGCCAGCCCAGCGCATGCACACGCTCTGCCAAGGGCTCGATCATGTCGAACGTGGTGACGGCGGTGACCGGGTCAAACAAGGTGAAGCGAATGCCCCGAATGCCACCGGCGTGCAGCGTGTGCAGTTCATCATCGCTGACGTCTGGGTGCAGCACCGCCACGCCACGCGCATGGTCAATGCCCAGTTGCGCAATGGCGTCCAGCGTGACGCGGTTGTCCGTGCCGTAGACCGTCGGCGTGACGATCACCGTGCGCTGCGTGCCCAGCACGCGCTGTATGTCGCGTTGGTAGTCTTGCACCGTGCAGCCGCTGAGCAATTGCCTGCCAGCTTGCGGCGCAAAGCGCGCATCGTAAATATGAATGTGCGCATCACAGGCGCCTTGGGGTGCCGGGCTGGCTTGTCGCTGCGCTTCAGCGCGGATGGCGTTTGAATGTTGGCCGAGCGTCGGTGCGGCGAAAGGTGTTGGCCCCGGTGTTCGGCTGAACTCAACCGGCGCGGTGAAGCCGCGATAGCGACCGACCACCGGGTGCTCATAGTCGGTGACCAGCCCTTGCGCCAAGACCTGCGGATCGTCAAACATGTCTTCGACGGAACGCGCTGCGGCACACGGAACATCTTCCCCAAAAAGGGTTTCCCATTCGAGCGCACTGCGTGCCGCAAGCGCCTGGTGCAGCAGCGGCAAGATCTCGTTTTGGTGTTGTGCGCGTTTGCGCACGCTGTCGTAGCGGTCGTCTTGGGCCAATTCGGGCAAACCAATTTTGTCGCACAGGGCGCGCCAAAAATGCGGCGTGTTGGCGGAGATGTAGAGGTGTCCTTCACGCGTTGGGTGCAGGCCCGTGATGCCACCAGAGCGCATGTCGCGCCCGACGTCTCGTGGTTCGTCTTCAGCCCAGACCAGTCGCGCTGACTGCATGGCCAAGGCACTGCGCAGCAGCGAGATGCCCACATGCTGGCCAACGCCACTGCGCTCGCGCTCATACAGCGCCGACGCGACACCCGCAGCCACCAAGGCCGCAGCGTAGTAGTCGACCACTGAGCCGTAGACGATTTCGGGCGGGCCATCGGCTTGGCCCTGCAGCGTGCAGATGCCGGTCATGGATTGCAGCACTTGGTCGTAGCCGGCTTTTTCGCTCAGGGGTCCGGTCTCGCCATAGCCGCTGACAGCGCAATAAATCAGGCGTGGGTTGATCCGTTGAAGTTGTTCGTAGCTGATACCTAGGCGCGGTGCCACGCTGGGGCGAAAGTTGTGCACCAGCACGTCGGCTGTGCGCACCAGCGCCAGCAAAGCGTTGAGATCTTCTGGCTTTTTGAGGTCCAGCACCACGCCCAGCTTGCTGCGGTTGACGCCTAAAAAAGCCCGGCTCTCGGTCTCTAGCGTCGACGGGTATTTGCGCAAGTTGTCGCCGATGGGCGGCTCGATTTTGATGACTTCTGCGCCTTGGTCTGCCAGCAACGTGCAGCCATAAGGCCCGGCGATGTAGGCGCTCAAGTCGAGTACCCGCAAGCCGCTCAGGGGCCCGATGTTGCCCGTGCGCGCAGGCAAGGCTGATGCCTTCAATGAATTCATGGCTGTCTTTTTAAAGGGGTTTTAATCAGTGAGACCGAGCCGGTCGGCAGTAGCCAGAATAGCTTCGGCACGCCGCACAAAGGGCGCGTCAATCATCTTGCCGTCCACCACATAGGCGCCCACATCTTGGGTGTCAGCGCTGATGGCAGCGGCCACCACGCGCCGGGCGTGTGCCACTTCCTCGTCACTCGGGCGAAAGGCCGCGTTGGCCAGCGCCACTTGCTTGGGATGAATGCAGCTCTTGCCAAGAAAACCGAGTCTGCGTGCTTGCTGTGCTTCTGCCAAAAAGCCGGCTTCATCGGCAATATCGGCAAACGCTGCGTCATAGGCGAACACACCAGCTTCCCCTGCCGCCATGCGCACGGCGAACATCGCTTGTTGAATGGCGGCGATGTCCCGGCGTGCGATGCCGAGTGGTTCAAACAAATCACCCAGCCCGAGTTGCAGCCCGACCACGCGTGGATCGGCCAGGGCCAGTTCGTGTGCAGTGCGCAAAGCGGTGGGCGTTTCAATGTTCAACAACAAGCCGATGGTGCCGCTCACTTTGTTGTCGATTTGTGCCTGGCCGATGGCCTGCGATGTTTGGCATACATCGTTGGCGTCGCGCGGCTTGGGTAAGTTCAGCATGTGAACGCCGGTCTGCGCCATGGCCTGAATGTCGGCTGCAAAAAAAGGCGTGTCCGAGGCGTTGATGCGCACGATGATGGTCTTGCTGCAAGCGGCGAGCGCACCGGAACAGAAAAAATCACGCAGCGCTTTGCGCGCCTCTGCTTTGCGTGCCGGCGCCACGGAATCTTCCAGATCGAAAGACAGCGCGTCGGCCTCGCTGGCCAGGGCTTTGGCAAAAAGTTCGGGCCGTGACCCTGGGACAAATAGCTTGCTTCTCATAGCCGGCAAGTCTGCCACCATCAAGCTGAAAAATGAACCCTCTGAGCATGAATATTTACAGCGTCGACCGACCGCATCTGTTTTGCGATACTTCGACCATTCATAAAAGGGAGACACGATGTTGACAAAACGACCCGCCCTGGTGGTTTTGTCGTCGACCTTCACCACCGGCGCGGCTATTCGCAGCAACCTCCAATACGATGCCGTCAAAAGCTTCAAGCCTGTCGCCATGCTGGCCAAAGGTCCGCTGCTGGTGACCGTGCCGGTGGCTTCCCCGTTCAAGACCATTGGCGATTTGGTGGCCTACGCCAAAGCCAATCCGGGCAAGTTGAACTACGGCACATCGGGGTCCGGCAGCATCAATCATTTTGCGACCGAGTTGTTTTCAGATGCTGCAGGCATCAAGATTGTTCACGTGCCTTACAAGGGCATGGGTCCGGCCACGAATGACTTGCTGGGAGGCCAGATTGATATTTTGGTGGCCAGCGCGCCGTCTATCCTGTCGCAGGTCAAAAGCGGCCGAGTCCGCGCGTTAGCTGTGACGACCGCGACGCGATCACCGGTGGCGCCTGAGTTGCCGTCACTCGAGCAATCGGGCTACAAAGGCAGTGCGTCTGAGCTCTGGTGGGGTGTGCTGGCGGCAGCCGGCACACCGCAGCCCATCGTCGACCGGCTCAACATGGAGATCAATAAAATCGTTGAATCGCCGCAGATGAAAGAGTTCTTCTTGCGCGAAGGTGCAGAACCCGCCCCCATGAAGTCGGCTGAGTTTGCTGCTTTCATTGCCGCTGAAATTGAGCGTTGGAAGAAGGTCGCTAAAGCCGCCGACATCAAGGCGGAGTGATTCAGTTCGGCAGCAACTTGCCAGGGTTCATCAGCTGCATCGGATCGAGGGCATTTTTAACGCGGCGCATCACGTCAATTTCAAGCGGTGTTTTGTACATCGCCATTTCGTGATTTTTGAGTTGGCCCAAGCCGTGCTCGGCGCTGAACGAACCTTGCATGCGGGCCACCACGTCGAGCACGATGACGTTGACGCGGTCGGTTTCTGCTTGCCATTCAGCTGGGCTCATGCCTTGAGGGCCTGAGACGTTGAAGTGCAGGTTGCCGTCGCCAAGATGGCCGTAAATCACCGGCCGGACACCCGCATAAGCGGCGTGCAGTAGCGGCAAAACTTCTTCAATGAAGGCCGGCACGCTGGACACCGCCACGGCCATGTCGTGCTTGATGTTGCCGCCGTCGTGTTGTTGGGCTTCGCTGATGTTTTCACGCACCATCCACAACTCCCTTGCTTGCGCTTCGGAAGTGGCGATCAACACATCGTCGATGACGCCGCGCTCCAATGCAATTTCAAGCGCTGCCTGAAATGCGCTGTCGAGTGCGGACTGCTCACCGCCGTCGCTGGCTTGCATCAAGACATGCCAAGGGCAGGGCTCGGCAAACAGCGCCGGCGTGGCTGGGAAATAGCGCTTGACCATGGCCACGCTGGCGTCGCTCATCAACTCAAAAGCGGTGAAGCGGTCGCCCATCGCACCGCGCATCAGGCCGAGCAATTCCAAGGCCTGTTGCGGCGTCTGAAAGCCGGCAAAAGCCACGGCTTTGGAGCGCGGCGCAGGGAACAGTTTGAGCACGGCCGCAGTGATGACGCCTAGCGTTCCTTCCGAGCCAATGAACAGGTGCTTCAGGTCGTAGCCGGTGTTGTCTTTGCGCAGGGCTTTGAGCAGATTGAGCACCTGGCCATCGGGCAGCACCACTTCAAGGCCCAAGACCAGGTCGCGCGTGTTGCCGAAGCGAAGCACCTGCACGCCGCCGGCGTTGGTGGCGATGTTGCCGCCAATCTGGCAAGAGCCTTCAGCGCCTAACGACAGCGGAAACAAACGCTCGTGTTGGGCGGCGAGCTCTTGCAATGTTTGCAGCACGCAGCCGGCTTCAACCGTCATGGTGTTGTTCAGCGGCGAGATGTCGCGCACCCGATTCAGTCGCGACAAACTCAAGATCACTTGCCGGCCACTGCTGTCAGGGGTGGCGCCGCCGCACATGCTGGTGTTGCCGCCTTGCGGAACCATGCTCACGCCGTGTGCCGCGCAAAGCTTCACCAAGGCCGCCACCTGCTGCGTGTCGGCCGGCCTGCAAACGGCCAATGGCACGCCTGTGAACTGGCCGCGCCAATCGGTGGCGTAGCCGGCGAGGTCGCTGGTCAGCACATGGGTATCGCCGAGCAGGGCTCGGGCTTGACTTAAAAAATCAGACATTTTTCTATGGGCCATGACGGCTGAAACTGTTTCAGGCGCTGCGGCGACGTATCAAGTTAAAGCCCATGTCGAGGATGGGACGCGCCACAGTTCGGCCCTCGATTCTATCGATGAGTGCCTGGGCTGCCCGCTGCCCGATGGCGGCACCGTCGACGCGCACCGTCGACAGCGGTGGATCCGTGTCGGCGGTGAAAGGCAAGTCGCCAAAGCCAAACACCGCGATGTCTTCGGGCACTTTGATGCCGCGGCTTTTGGCCTCGATCAAGACACCCATGGCGATCATGTCGGTGCTGCAAAAAATACAGTCCAGCGTGGGCATCTGCTTCAGCAGCTGGGTCAAACCGGCGCGCCCGTCACCCAGGGAAGTCGGCGATGAAACCCACACCACAGGTGGTTTGGTGTCGTTTTCGGACAAAAACTGGAGTTTTTTCAGAGACCGTAAAAACCCATGCGCACGTTGCATGGTCCGTGGGTCATCACCGGACAGCAGGGCTGGCACGCGGCGCCCCAGTGCTTTGAAGTAGTGCGCGACAGCCTCGCCAATGGCTTCATGAGAAAAGCCAAAAAGCATGTCAATCGGGGTTGGCGTGGTGCCCCAGACTTCAACCACGGGGACACCCGACTGGCGCAGTCTTTCCAACGCCGTCTCTGACGTCATCTGCCGCGCCAACACAATGCCGTCGGGTTGGCTTTGCAGCAGTTCTTCAAGCAGCAGGTCTTCGTCCTTGTCGTCGTAACCGCTTTCGTTCAGCACCATCTGAACGCCGTGAAGGCCCAGGGTGGTGTTCAGCGCTTGGATCAAGGCGTCAAAAATAGTGCCGGAGATGGCCGGTATCAGCACCGCTACCAGCTTCTTCGGCTGTACCTCTGTGGTTTTAAGGGGCAGGTAGCCCAGCAGCTTGATGGCAGCCAGGACCTTGTTGCGCGTCGGTAACGCGACCGCCTCAGGGGTGTTTAAAACTCTGGAGATGGTTTGTTGCGACACCTGTGCAACGCGGGCTACATCGGCCAGCGTGACGCGGCCTGTGGTGCGACGCGTTCGCACATCTTTAGGCGTTGTGGTGGGGGGGGGCATACCTGTCATTTTTTTCTATTTTGCGGATGAGCTTAATTTGCAAAGATTAACATATAGAAGATGATAAAAATTATTTAAACCATTGTGTCTAGTGGTAGCCCCTAGATTGACAGCGTCGCCTGCAAAAAATAATCTCTACGTATGTACCTAATCAATGAGGGGTACGTCCTATAGCCCGCTCATCTTGACCCGATGGATTCACTCAACCGATCAGGAAAATTCATGACACGCCTCACTCGTCTCACCCGATTTGCCACCTTGATTCTGTTTGCCGTTTGCACCGGCATGGGGGTCGCATCCGCTGCCGATTACCCGACGCGCCCCGTGAAATGGGTTGTGCCTTACCCGCCTGGCGGCACCACGGACGTGTTGGCTCGCATCATGGCGCAATGGCTGACCGAGAAGCTGGGTCAGCAGTTCATCGTTGAGAACAGGCCGGGCGGTGGCAACAACATCGGCACCGAGGCGGTGGTGAACGCGGCCCCTGACGGCTACACCCTGCTGTTGGTGAATCCCGCCCACGGCATCAATGCATCGCTTTACAAAAAGCTGCCCTTCAACGTCATTCGTGACATCGCCCCGGTCGCGGGCATGGTGCGCACGCCCAACGTGATGGTCGTCACCAACACCTTACCGGTGAAGACGGTAGCCGAGTTCATTGCCTTTTGTAAGGCGAATCCGAGCAAAGTCAACATGGCCTCTTCGGGCAGCGGCACCTCCACCCACCTTTCGGGCGAGTTGTTCAAAGTCATGACCGGCTGCAACATGACGCACATCCCTTACAAAGGCGCGGGCCCCGTGTTGACCGACCTGATTGGTGGGCAGGTCCAGGTGTTTTTTGACAACCTGCCCTCGTCTGCAGCCCACATCAAGGGCGGCACCATCCGCGCGTTGGCTGTGACCTCGGCAGCACGCGAACCTTCTTTTCCTGCACTGCCCACCGTCGCCGAGACCGTCCCCGGCTATGAGGCGACCGCGTGGTTTGGCATCGGCATGCCCAAAGGGTCGCCGCGCGAAGCCATCGACAAGGTCAACGCCGAGGTGAATCGCGCGCTGGCAGACCCGAAAATGCGCGAGCGCCTCGCGGCCTTGGGCGGCCTTTCCATCCCCGGTACCCCTGCAGATTTCGGAAAAATGATGATCGAAGAAACCGACAAGTGGGCCAAAGTCGTCGCCGCATCCGGTGCCTCCATAGATTGAAACCAGCCCATGAACACACCTGTGATTGATCTCGTCCAACTGCACAGCGCGGTTGATTTCTCCATCGCCCATGAAACCGCCTGGGGCCGCGACAACAACGACAACTGGGGCATTCACACCATGGACCCACCGCCGTGGAACCGGCTGCTCGGACCGGTGCACCCGCGTGGCCCGGTCTCCGGCGTGGTGCGCGTGGGAGGCCGTCAAGTCATCGCGTGGGGCGAGCCGCAGCGGGCTGACCTGACTTTTTCAATTGCCAAGACCTACCTCGCTTTGCTCGCCGGTGTCGCCCATGACCGGGGGCTGTTGCCAGACCTCGACGAGCCGGTCAGCGCAAAAATCAAAGGCATTGGTTTTGACAGCCCGCACAACCAGTCCATCAGCTGGCTGCAATTGCTGCAGCAGACCAGCGAGTGGGAGGGCGCGTGTTTCGGCATCCCGGACCAGGTCGACCGCTACCGGCATCTGCAATACCAACCGCAGCGCACGGACGCCAAGGACATCGGTCAAAAGGGCGCTGCACGGCCGCTGCAAAAGTCCGGTACGTTCTGGGAATACAACGACGTTCGCATCAACCAGCTGGGGCTGGCGCTCTTGCACTTGTTCAAGCGTCCCTTGCCCGAGGTCTTTCGCGAGGCTATCGCCCAGCCGGTCGGTGCCAGCAACGACTGGCGCTGGGAGGGTTATGACAACAGCTGGGTCGAGATCGATGGTCAGCGCATGCAGTCTGTACCCGGCGGTACGCATTGGGGCGCGGGTTTGTCGATTGGCAGCGTTGATCAATCTTTGATCGGGCAAATGATGCTGGACGAAGGCCGTGTTGGCGACCGGCAAGTGGTGTCGCCAGCCTGGGTTCGCCGCATGCTTGAGCCTTGCAGCATCGCGCCCTGGTATGGCACGTTGGTGTGGCTGAACCGCCTGCGCGGCGTTTGCCCCAGCGCCTCTGCGGCCAGCTACTTCTGCATCGGTGCCGGCGCCAGCGTGGTTTGGATCGACCCCGACCGGGACCTCGTGGCCGTGGTGCGCTGGATTGATGGCGCGCGGATCGACGGATTTTGTCAGCGGGTGGCAGCTGCTGTACCCGCTAAGGTGGTTAAGACCGCTACTTGAACAACACACCGGCAGGGTCAAAGCAGTCCAACAACGCTGACGGCACTTGCGGTGCGCGGTCGCTGATGTAGCGGCGTATCAAGGGTGCGGCGGCCCACGGCGCGGTGGTCCCGCTCCAGATCGCACCCTCCACAACGCTGACACGTTCGGGTGCGATGGTCAGCAACACCACGGCCGGATTCAGCGTCGTGAACTCAAGCTCCGCCAACAACCAGGTGCCTTGTTGCGTGAGGCCCAGCAAGCGTGCGTTGTGTGAGTCCGGTGGGCTGTAGTTTTGAACGGCGTTGAGGGCCACCTTGGCGGCCGGACTGTTGACATCCAGCGCTTGTACCGAACCGCACTGGCGCAGCAGCGCATTCGACTGGTTCTGGAGCGCGCCAAGAACGTCATGTTTTTGACCTTGATAGCTCAAGAAATAACGTCCGTCCTGGCGCTCAATGTCGACATGCGCTTTCAGCACGCCCAAGGTGGTCAACACCAGCAGCGTGAGCGCAACATGTTTTTTCATGAAACATGCTATCACCCGCGCGATGCCCATTTTTTTACATGGCGCGCCAGAAAATGTAGTCGGCGGTGTACTTCACGACTTGCTTTTGGTTCACCGTTCTGGCCACACAAGCGGCTTGTGGTGCCACGCCGCCCATGGTGTTCACGCGCTGGATGTAGCTCACACCCTGCATGGCGCCCATGCCCATGGCCGGGTTGGCTTTGACCAGCTGCAGGGGAATGTTGCCGCTGCCGTTGGGTGCCACAGCCAGTTGCGTGGCCGTGACCTTGGAGCCGTCCATCGATTCCCATGTGGCCGGTGGTCCGTAGTACTTGCCGACAGCCTTGCCACTGCGGTCTTTCAGCCCTGCGTCAGGTCCCACAAAGACCCATTCAAACTGACCCGCCATGTCTTTCTTGGCGCTGCACAGATAGGTGATGTCACCCGCAGCCATGGTTTCCATAGCCACGCGCTGGCCGGCCGGCACCTTGACAGCATCCGGCAGACTGGTTTGAGAGAACGTTGCCATTGAGCCGCCCTGGGTGGCGCAGGCCGATAGACCGACAACAGCGATAAGAGACAAGGTGGTACGGATGAACATGGTGAGCTACTTTTTAGGAGTGAAGGAAATCAATACAGGGAGGCGATCAAGCGCCGAACGTCAAGGTGTGAATCAAACCTCGGGGTTTAACGCACCGTGATAATTTCTCGGTTCATCGGTGCCAGCAATGCCAGCAGTCGGTTTTGCACGGTGAACGGGATCTTTTCTGCATCCATGGCCAGTTGCAAACCTTCCACCAAGTTGTTGAAGGCGGCTTTGTTCACGCCCATGGCCGCATGCGCAGCCTTCATGTCTTGCCCTTTGTAATCGCAGGGGCCGCCAGTCAATTGGCAGACCTGCTCGGTCAAGCTGTACTTCAGGCGTTGCGGCACGGCGTCCTTGAAAAAGGGTTGGATGCGGGGGTCAGCCATCCAGCGATCCACCGCGTTATCGATGACTTTGGCGATGCCGGCTTTTTGTCCGAATGACTGGTACAGCGCATCAGATGCGGGCATGGTTTGCGACATGGCCGGTGCCGACAACAAGGCCGCACAGGCCAAACCCAGGCTGAGAAAAATAATTTTCATATGGAAATCTCGGTGATTAGAGTGAACAGTGGCAATGGGCTTTTAATAAGCCAGTTGTGCCGACAGGTAGTAACCGGTTTGCTTGCGGCCACCCGGGTTGAGCGCCGAGACGATGCGACCCAGATCGACGTAAGCCGCCGTGAGCGACACGTTCTTGGTTGGCGCCCAGGCTATGAAAATGTCTTTCCAGTCGTCTTCTGCCAGAGCCTTGCCCAAACCGGCAGCGGCACCAACCGCTTGCAGATTGTTCGGCTTGAAGCGGTATTCCGCACCCACTGCGACGTTCTTGCTCAGCAGGTAGGCCGCTGAAAATTCGGGCTGCAGGCTGCGGCTGTTCTTGCCTGGACTGGCCGAACCAAAGCCCAGCAAACCGTTTTGGTTGGCGTTGGTTGAGCGCAGCGTGGCGTTCAGCAGCAAGCCGTTGTCTAAAAATAGCTTGGTGGCGCTGACATACACATCGGTGCCGCTGGTCTTGGTGCCAAGGAAGCTAAACACCGACTGCAAGCTGCCGGGGTTCACGTTTTTGTGTTCCAGACCCACGGCAATTTGTGGCATCCATGTGTCGCTGTTCAGCACCGCGTCACCCGCGACCTTGACCTTCAGACCCAGCACATCCATCTTGATGTGCTCCCCGGACGAGATGCCAAACGGTGCAATTCCGTTCAGCGCGACCGTTGGCGAGGCATCAAAGTCTTGCCTTGCCAAGGACACTTCCACGCGGTCATGGATGCCGATGGCGACACCATAGCCGTTCAAGCTGTAGTCTTGTGTTTTAACCCGGCTGGCGTAGGAGCTGAAACCTATTTCGCCTTCGGTGGCATTGGTGCCAATCACGGCCCACGGTGTCAGGCCGCCGCCAGCCGAACCGGCAATCGTGCTGACACCGCCGGTGAGCAACAATTTATTGGTCTCGGCTTGCGCCCATCCGCTGCTCAAGATCAGGCCCATCGCGGAGGCCAGGAGTGTGGTTTTTTTCATGTGCCGTGTCTTTCAATGAAGGTTGAAAAAACGGGCTTCAAGCGCCGAACGTCAAGGCACCCGGCAGTGGACGGCCAAGTGCGTTGGTCAAAATCGTGAAGTGCATGGTTTCATCGGCAGCCAGACGGCCGGCGACTTTGGCCAGGTCCTTGTTGCCAAAGGCGGGAATCACACCGAGGTAGGCGTTGATGGCACCCAGCTCCAGGCGGGCGGCCAGGTCCAGCACATCGTTCTGGTTGCGCAGGGCGCCGGCGTTCAGGGCTTTGGCGTAGGCCTCCAGCTTCATTTTCATCACCGGCTTGCCGCCCAGCTTCTGGATGGTCGACATCAAAATGTCGCGGTGCACTTTGTGGTGAGCCTGAAACTGCACCGCAATGTCGAGCACCGGCTTTTGCAGCAGGCCGCTGCCAGCGCCGAGTTGGTAGGCGTTGATGGCTTCGTGCTCCAGGCCGAGCGCCACATTCAGAATGCTCACATCTTTGGAGACGTCGGCGCCCATGCCTTGGGCCAGTGCGCTGTTGCCTGCCAGCAGGGCGACCGCCACGGCCGAGAGCGTGCCTGTACGGCCCATGAACAGGCGGCGTGAGGGGGCCACAGGTGAAGTAGCCAGCGTTTGAACGGAAGAAGTCATGGTGGTGTCCTTGGGGTTGGGTCAATGCATAAAGGGCTTGAAACGAAGGTCGTATGAGTTCAGCGACCTTTTGAATACGGCCTCAAGCCGGCATTGGATTCAACAAAGCCCTGCTGGCTGGCGGGTTATAAATAAATGGAATCCATTACTCCTTGGGCTGCGTATCCGACGAAAGGTCTTTAAACAGACACAATCGAGCTATGAACACTGAAGCCTCTGATCTGGAATTGATCGACCTGCTGGACCGCGTGGCCGAGCAGGAACACGCCGCGCTGAAAGCGCTCTATGACCGCTGCGCCAGCAAACTCTTTGGTCTGGCCATGCGCGTTGTCGGCAACCGTGAGTGGGCTGAAGACGTCTTGCAGGAATCTTTCATGAGCATTTGGCGTTCCGCCGGCGACTACCGCGCTTCACTCAGCCCGCCAATGGCCTGGCTCGGTCTGATCGTGCGCAGCCGGGGGCTTGATTTTTTGCGCCGCCGCAGCACCAGCCGCAGCCATGTCACCCAAGAGCTAGACGAAGGTATGGCCGAGACGCTGGAGGGCAACTCCCCTTGCCCGATGGACACCGCCCAAGCCAGCGAGCAGGCCTGGGCTTTACACCAGTGTCTGGGTCGACTCGAGAATCGCCAGCGCGAAGTGGTCAGCCTGGCCTACATCCGCGACCTCAGCCACAGCGAGTTGAGCCAGCAGCTCAAGCTGCCGCTGGGCACCGTCAAGACCTGGATCCGGCGCGGTCTGGACCAGTTGCGCCAGTGCATGTCGCACTTTGCCTGAAGACATTGTCATGAACCTGATCAAAAACCCTCAACTCCTCGACCACTTGGCCGGCGCCTATGCGTTGGGCAGCTTGCGCGGCGGTGCCCGTCGCCGTTTTGAGGCACTGGCGCGCGAACAAGCGCCGGTTCGGGCGGCCGCCCTGGTGTGGCAAACCCGATTCGCCGGCATGAACGAATTGCAGACGCTGTCTGCGCCCAGTCCCGCCGTGTGGACCCGCATTGACAACTTGCTGCAGGGCGAAAAAGAGGCGGCAGTCCTGCGTGCGCAGCGCCGTGCCGGTCTGCCAACGGCCGATGCCAGCGGCCTTTTAGGTGAGTGGCTGCGCAGCCTTTTGTTGTGGCGTGGCGCGGCAGCGGTTGGCGTTTTTGCAACCGTCATGGCTGTTGCGACCGCCTTGAATGTGCACCTCGAGAAGGGCGCTGAAATTCAGGCGCTGCAAGCCCAGTTACTGGCCACGCCGCAGATTCAATACGTGGCCGTTTTGGCCGACGGCCAAGCGGCCGCCTCCGTTCTGGTCACGTTTGACACCAACAGCCAAAAACTCACGCTGCAACGTGTTGGCGCTTACCAAGAAGCTGGTGACAAATCCCTGCAACTGTGGGCACTGCCACCTTCGGGCGGACCCCGTTCACTGGGCGTGCTGGGGCAGGACAAATTGCTGCGCCTCACGGCCGGTGAGAGCGACCTGCGCGCAGTGCCGGCACTGGCCATCAGCCTTGAGCCCAAAGGCGGCGTGCCGAGCGCCGGTGGCCCGACCGGGCCGGTGTTGTTCAGCGGGGCATTGATTCAAAAGATGCTGTAGCACCAGCCAAAGAGACATCCTGCCGTGCGCGATCAATGCACGTGCCCAAGGCTTTGAAATACAGGTTGGCCTTTTCTGCCGGCTCCACGTATTTGATGCGGTTGTCTTCTTCGTCGACCTGCAGCGCGATGAACTTTTTCAGCCGCAGAACTTTGAGCAAGCGGTGCGAAGTGCTTTGCGAAATCTCCGCCACAAAGTCCATCGCCTGCGTGACCGTGATTTTTTGGTCCTGTGCCCAAGCCAAAGCCAGCAGGTTCAGCAGTCGTTCTTCCATCGGGCTGAGCGCTGTCAAATCATGGTGGGTCTGAACCTCTTGAACGAGTCGCAGGAATTTGATGTAAGCGAGAGATTCGGCGGTTTTTTGCATCATGTTGAAGCACTCCTAGAGTCGGATGGACATGGCGGGCTAAGGGTTAGGTGGGCAGGACGCCCAAAATCACTTGGCCGAGGTTGAGGGCTGGCGTCTTGTCTTTGTTGGCGGCCACCACCACCGCATATTCGTCTTGGCCTGCGCCTTTGAAAGCCAGCTCGAAACCTTGTTTTTTGGCGGTCAACGCAATGAACTGGCGAACGGTTTTGGCCGACCCGTTGGTCAGCAGGCTGTCAGTGGCTTTGGGCTGCTGCAGGGCGAGCCACTGCATGCGGGCGGCCAAGCCAGGCTCGGTCCAGTCACGCAAGTTGTCTAAGTTGTCGACCAGAAAGCACTCCTCATGGCCTTGCGCAACGTTGGCCAGGCTTTGGGCGATTTGCTGACTGACCAGGCGCTCACCCGTGCAAGGGCTTTCCGGATTGAACCAGACGCCATTGCAGGCGTACATACCGTAGACCTCGCGGTGATGAGCGGTCATCAAGTAGGCATAAACCTGGGCAATGTCCTGGGGGCTGGCGACACTGGCTTGCAGGGCGGCCGGTTGCAGTAGCGCTTTCATGGCGGAGGTCGATGCGTTAAAAAAGCGCGTCTTTTGTTCCAGACCCAACACCCGAATGCATTGCAACAGGCGCAAGGTCCCCAGTGCGTCAGCGTCCGCCGCGTCGAATGCAGAGCTGGCCGGCGCACTGGCCCGAACCAGACCATTCAGGCTGTAGATCTCATCCGGCTGGGTGTCTTGAAGAACACACATGAGGCTGTCGACATCGCGGAGATCGGCGGTGTGCAAGGTCACGCCTTGGTGCACACCTTGTTGCGCTTGTGGGACGCCGCCCGATGCACTGTCCTTGATGCCGTGCACCGCATAGCCTTCACTCAGCAAAAAATCCGCCAAAACGTTTCCGTCTTCGCTGTCGATGGCTGTGATGAGGGCAACTTTAGGCATGAGCTCGTTTTTGTGTTTTATTGTTTTTTTATAGTTTGTGATGTTTATATTAATTTTTGTTGAATTTTACAATTAATTCAATGTAAACGCCATAAAACACAAAGACCATCGTTCAGCCGACATGCCCGTCGCTCAGTTAGCGCCGATGGAGGGTTGCGTGAGGTACGTGTTGAGCCCCTTGCCCTGAGCCAATCATTTGAGTCTCAAATTGTCAAAATCAATTTGGCTTAAATACCTATGACTGGCAATGATTTGTTGAATTCCACCCAGAATTGACCCCTTAGGACCAAATATTTTCATTGAAATTTGACCCCTGTTAGAAAGTCTGTGCATGCCCAGTTATGCACAGGAGACAGGAGTGATCAAAGTGGGAACATTAGCGAAGATAAGGCGTTTGTAC
>CANFXC010000032.1 GCA_947450765.1 Comamonadaceae bacterium
CTTCAACGCGCCGTGCCATCGCTCGCGCCAAGACTATCTTGGCCGAAACCATCGTCAAGCAAGGAGCAAACAAATGACGGAAGCTAAAAAATCCCTCACGCGTACCTTGGTTGGTAAGGTTGTGAGCGACAAGCGCGCTAAGACGGTGACGGTTCTGGTCGAACGCCGTGTGAAACACGAGCTGTACGGCAAGATCGTTTCCTTGTCCAGCAAGTACCACGCCCATGACGAAAAGGGCGAGTACAAGATGGGTGACCTGATCGAGATCACCGAAAGCCGTCCAATTTCTAAAACCAAGAATTGGGTTGTTTCTAAGTTGATTCAAAAGGCGGAGTTGGTTTAAGTCTTCCAGACCCATAACTGCTTCCCCTCAAAAAACGGTCCACGATGTGGGCCGTTTTTTTGTTTCAGCAATGGTTTTGATGATTTTGTCTTGCGGTCATTCATCAATGAACTGTTCAAGAGCAGGTCTATCCAGACTGGTACAAAATACACAACCGAACCTCAACAGGATTCTTACTGTTCAACCCCTCAATAGGAGAAAAAATGATCAAAGTTGGCGACACACTCCCGGCCACGACGCTGATGGAATTTTCTGAAGTCGAAGGCAATGGCTGTGCCCTCGGCCCTAACCCGGTTGACGTGGCGAAGGCCACGGCTGGTAAAACCATCGCACTGTTTGCACTGCCAGGTGCTTACACGCCCACCTGTTCAGCCAAGCATGTCCCAAGTTATTTGGGCCTGTTCGATGAACTCAAGGCCAATGGCGTTGACGAAATCTGGTGTGTCAGCGTGAATGATGCATTTGTCATGGGTGCTTGGGCTCGCGACCAAAAGACCGAAGGCAAAATTCGCATGCTGGCCGATGGCAGCGCTGATTTCACAAAAGCAACGGGCCTGACATTGGACCTGACCGCACGGGGTATGGGCTTGCGCAGCAACCGTTATTCCATGCTGATTAAAGACGGCAAGGTGGCGTCACTGAATGTCGAAGCAGCCGGTAAGTTCGAGGTTAGCGACGCAGCAACCATGCTGGCTCAAGCAAAAGCCTAAACACCCACTCAACTCAGTTGAGGTTTAAAAAACCACTGGCATCCGCAGTGGTTTTTTTGTGGCCAAAGATCGACGCGCAATCGCTTCATGTGAGTATGGCGTTGTGATGTGACACAAATGACTGAGTAGGCGGCAACTTACCAAGTCTTAGAAAGCCGGAGGCTGAAGGCCGGCGACCCAATAAGTGACGGCCGCACACAAAGCAAATATGAAGAACGCCAGCAAACGGGAAGACGTATCGTCTCTGGATGGCGGAGCCGCGACAGGCAACTGCTTGTCGCCGTGGACCATGGCGAGCACCAGCCTGTGTTTGCGACGTGTGTAATAAACAATGGCAGCAAGATGTACCACCACCAACGCCAGCAGGATCCATTGACCAATATCAGCGTGGTAGAAGGTGGCTAGGCTGACAGTCGCATTTGAGACAAGGTGACTCAGTGGTCCAGAAAAGGTAATCTCGTCATCACTGACGAGGCCGGAAGCGATCTGAGCGGTCAAAAGTGTCAGTAGCGCCCAAACGGAAAGTGCTGCCAATGGAGAGTGGCCCACATCGAGGCCTGGTGTGCGCGGGGATTTGAGATAAGTGAAGACCGCACGCGGTGAAAGCCGGAAACTGGAAAAACGAGACCAGCGCCCACCCACAAAGCCCCAAGCCAAGCGAAACATCAGCAGGGTCATGGTGGTGTAGCCGAAGCGAAAATGGAACGTCATCGCTTCGCCGCCAACCGTGCCCGTGATCACAAGACCGACAAAGCAGACAGCCAGCGCCCAGTGAAAAAGGCGGGTTGGAAGATCCCAAACTCGAACACGAATTAAATTCTGCATGGCAGGCATGGAAACTTTCATTCTTAAAATAACGTGAGAAATGAAACAGATACCTGCCCATTTTCGCTAAACTTTGAGGTCATCATTTTTTTCTAATCAGCAAGATCGTTACGACACAAAGGAATTTCATGAAAGCTTTTGCCCTTGCCGCCGCTGCAGCTACCTTGTTGTCCTTAGCTGCGCCAGCATCCGCGCAGTTTGCTAAAACTGAAGACGCCATTAAATACCGTCAAAGCGCTTTGTTCGTGATGGGTCAGCATTTTGGTCGCATCGGTGCAATGGCTTCAGGCCGCGCACCGTTTGATGCCAAAGTAGCCGCAGAC
Organism: Comamonadaceae bacterium; assembly: GCA_947450765.1. Taxonomy (GTDB): domain Bacteria; phylum Pseudomonadota; class Gammaproteobacteria; order Burkholderiales; family Burkholderiaceae_C; genus Polaromonas. The sequence goes on from CANFXC010000032.1 coordinate 2,202, forward strand.
AATGCGGACGTGGTCGCCAGCATGGCCAAACTGCCTTGGGCTGCTTTCGGCCCCGGCACCGACAAGGGTGGCGACACCAAAGCCAAGGCAGAGATCTGGAGCGAACAAGCTAAATTCAAAGAAGCGAGCGACAAGCTGGTGACCGAAACCGCCAAACTGGCTGCTGCTGCCAAGACTGGAAATTTGGATGCAGTGAAAACCGCGTTCGCAGCAACAGGCGGATCATGCAAGGCTTGTCACGACGCATTTCGAAATAAGTAAGACGTAGCTAACACGCGACCCCAAAAAAAGCCGCTACGTTACCGTAGCGGCTTTTTGATGAGTTGCCGTCAAGGGTATTGAGGCGGCTCAGGTCTGAGCCAGCAACTTCTCAATCAATTGATGCAGAGCGGCAAAGTCAGGTTCGCCGACGTATTGTTTGACAATCTCCCCGCGCTTATTGAGCAGATAGGTGGTTGGCGTGAGTTGCACATCGCCCCAAGCCTTGGCGACAACGCCAGTATTGTCGATGGCGACTTTGAAGGGCAATTGCCGCGTTTCTGTGTAATTGACAACATAACTTGGCGGGTCATAACTCATGGCCACCGCAACAGTGTCGAAACCTTGAGCCGCGTATTTTTGATGCGTAGAAATGAGTCTAGGCATCTCAGCGACGCAAGTGACGCAACTTGTCGCCCAAAAATTGACCAGCGTGACCTTGCCCTTGAAGTCAGCCGTGGTTTTTTTGCTGCCGTCAAGCAGGACAAACGTAGACTCCGGTGCAGCTTGTGAGCTGCTACAGGCCGGCAAGCCAAAGACCAATCCGAGCGCGAGCATACCGCCCAAGAGTGGACGAACCCATCGGGGCAAAACGGTGAAAATTTGAAACATGGGGAACGCTCTCATCGTGCTTATCTTAATCTGCAAAGAACTTTAGCGTAGACCTCCGCCGATGTTAAAAGTTCAGAAGCCGATACAACGGCTAAACACGCTTGCTGGATACACCGCCGATCGCCTGTCGAGCCGTGGCGATGCGTTCATCCAGATATGCACCATAAAAATCGACAGATGCAATGCCTACAAGAGGCTGGGCTAATGCTTGGCCATGGGCACTTAAAAAAAGCACTGTCGGGGCCAGCCGTACTTTCCAGCGCGTGATCTGTTCGGCCGCATGGCTGAAATTGCCATCAAAACCAACAAGTGGGCGCTGTTGGTCTTTCATGTTGATTTGCCACACCGGCAAACCATCGGCCAGTGCTGCCAGCAAATAGTTGCGCCGTACCAGTTCGCAATAAGGGCAGCCGGGCAAACTGATGAGCAATATGAGCGGTTCGGCTTGGCGCGCAGCCGCCGTTGCTATAGCTGGCAGTGAGTCTGGGATGGGCAGGGCACTTTCTTTGGCCCAAGCCGGACTGAGCGTACTGCTCAGGCCTGCGCCAAGGTGCAGTGCCAGGCCGGCCAGCGCAGCGCTGACATGGCGGCGCTGAAGAGCCGGCGTCATGCCGCACTGTCCAGCAAGATATGTGTGAGCGCCGCAGGTTCGCTGATCATGGGGTCATGCCCCGTTTTCATCTCAATCACCCGGCTGCCAGGCCACCAAGCACCACCCCAAAAAGCCTGATCTTTCACGCGCAAACGACTGGGCTCAATGGTCGCCAGCGCGGGTTTGGTGCAGTTGATGTAAGTGCGCGGCGTGGCCGCCACACGCTGCACGTCAAACGCCAGCGGCATGCGGTACGTGTTGCCAGGGTGTGGGGTTTGCCGGCGCTGAACCCAGGCGTGGTCAGCATCGTGCAGGCCGAACACCACCGGGTCGGGCGGCGGAAAGCTGAAATTCACACTCGCCTCGGCAGCTGCCAGGCGTTGCTGCTGCGTGGCGCTGGCTTGGGTGCTGCTCCAGCTTTCGCCGGGCTTGGGGACGACAGCGTCCACATACACCAGATGCTTGAGACGCGGCCCCATCCGGTCAGCGATGGCCGTGCCGATCATGCCGGCGTAGGAGTGCACGGCGAGCACCACGTCGCTGAGTTCTTCGGTGTCAATCAGCTGACGAACGTCTTCGATGTGCGTCTCTAACGTGATGGCCGGGGACAAAAGGTGTGCCCGTTCACCCAAGCCGGTGAGCGTGACGGCATGGGCGTGGTGGCCTTGTTGTTGCAGTTGATCGATCACCCGACGCCAGCACCACGCACCGTGCCAGGCGCCATGAACTAAAACAAAATTAGCCATCAAATCACCGCGTTGGTTTTCAGCTCCGTCACTTGTGTGTCTGTGTAGTTCAGCACGCTGCGCAACACTTCTTCAGTGTGCTGGCCCAGCAGCGGCGGTGGCAGGTCGGTGCGCACCGGTGTGGCGCTGAGCTTGAGCGGGCTGGCCACCAGGCGCAAGCCATCATTCAGCGGGTGCTGCCAACTTGTCACCATGCTGCGGGCTTCGATTTGCGGATCGGCAAATACCTCACTTAAATTATTGATGGCGCCGCACGGTACCTTGGCCGCTTCGAGCGCGGCCAGCCAGTCGGCTTTGCTGCGGGTTTTCATCACCACTTCGAGCATCGGCACCAGCTGTGCGCGGTTCGAAACGCGGTCACGGTTCTTCGTGAACAAGGGGTTGCTAGCCAACTCAGGAACACCAGCCACAGCGCAGAATTTGGCGTACTGTGAGTCATTGCCGACCGCCAAAATAAGGTGGTCCTTGGTGCCGTCGGCATGGGCTGCGACTTCAAATACTTGGTAGGGCACGATGTTTTGGTGCGCGTTGCCCACGCGGCCGGGCACCTTGCCGTTGACCAAGTAATTCGCGCCCAAATTAGCCAGCATGGCGACTTGTGTGTCGAGCAATGCCATGTCAACCTGCTGGCCTTCGCCGGTTTTTTCCGCATGCCGCAGTGCCGCCAGAATGCCGACGGTGGCGTACATGCCGGTCATCAGGTCCGCCACGGCAACACCGACTTTTTGGGGCCCACCGCCCAAGTCATCACGCTCGCCGGTGATGCTCATCAGCCCGCCCATGCCTTGAATGGCGTAGTCGTAACCCGCGCGATCTGCGTAGGGACCGGTCTGGCCAAAGCCCGTGACGGAGCAGTACACCAAGCGCGGGTTAAGGGCCTGGAGCGAGGCGTAGTCCAAGCCGTAACGCGCCATGTCGCCCACCTTGAAATTCTCGACAAACACATCGCAATGGAGGACGAGTTCACGGATCAGCGCTTGTCCGCCCGGCTGTGAAATGTCGCAGGTGACCGAGCGCTTGTTGCGGTTAGCGCCGAGGTAGTAGGCGGCTTCATGGGTTTCCTGGCCAGCGTTGTCGTGCAAAAAGGGCGGGCCCCAACTTCGCGTGTCATCACCGGCGCCGGGACGCTCGATCTTGATAACGTCAGCGCCGAGGTCGGCCAGTGTTTGTGTGCACCAAGGGCCAGCCAATACGCGGGAGAGGTCGAGGATGCGGATGCCTTGAAGAGAGTTCATCCCTGTATTTTGCCCGCACAGATGGCCCCAAAGACCCGGGCCTGAAACTTGCACTAAAAACACCCATGAAAACACAAGCAGACAGCGCGACCGTCAGCCCGACGGACTGGCACGCACAAGAGTTGCTGTTGCTCCATGAGGTGATGCGGCTGGTGGGCAGCAGCCTGGCGCCTGAGCGTGTCCTGCGGGAAATGCTGCATTTGATGAGTGAGTTGCTGGGGCTTAACCGGGGGCGTATTGTTCTGATGGACCCGCCCGCCGACGGTGAGGCTTCTGCGGCCAGTCCAGAAAAGCGAACGGCTTCTATCTGCCATGCGTACGGGTTGACCCGGGACGAGGTGACGCGCGGCCATTACGCCTGGGGCGAAGGATTGACAGGGTGCGTGCTGGCCACCGGCCAACCGGTCATCGTGCAGGACATTGACCGCGAACCGCAGTTCTTGTTCAAGTGCGTGGCACGTGACCAGTTGCCCGACGAGACGGTCGCTTTTTTAGCACTGCCCGTGGTGGTGAATGGGCAGCCCATGGGTGTGCTGGCGTGCCACCGCATCCGCAGTCGCCAGCGCCACCTGAAAGACGACATGGCAGTGCTTCGGGTGCTGGCAACGCTGGCCGGCCAGATGTTGCAGTTGGCACTGTTGGTTGACGACAACACGCGCCGCCTGCAAAGGCACAACGCCATGCTGGCACAGACGTTGGAGACAAAGTCTGCCCGTTACGGTTTGATTGGCAGCTCCCCGTCGATGCTGCAGGCGCTGGTCGAGTTGGAGCGGGTCTCGCAGGCCAGCGTCAGCGTGCTGTTGCTGGGCGAGTCCGGGACCGGCAAAGAGTTGTTCGCCCGCGCCCTGCATTTGGCCAGTGGCCGGCGTGACCAGCCCTTCATCAAAGTCAATTGCGCGGCCATTCCCGAGTCGCTCTTTGAGTCCGAATTGTTCGGTCATGAGCGCGGCGCTTTCACCGGGGCGAACACGGGCCGGCCCGGTTGGTTTGAGCAGGCCGACGGCGGCACCATCTTTCTCGACGAAATCGGCGAGCTGCCGCTGGCGATGCAATCAAAGCTGCTACGGACCTTGCAGGAGGGCACCTTGGTGCGGCTGGGCGGGCGACGCGAACTCAAGGTCAATGTGCGATTGGTGGCCGCGACCCACCGTGAGTTGGCAGCCGAAGTGCAGGCGGGTCGCTTTCGCCAGGACCTGTATTACCGGCTCAATGTGATTCCAATTCGCCTGCCTTCGCTGCGTGAGCGACGCGAAGATATACCGGCTCTGAGCCTGCACTTTCTAAACCGGGCCAACCAGGTTCACGAACGCAACGTGCATCTGTCGTCCGGGGCGCTGCGCATGCTGACGCAACTGGATTGGCCGGGTAACATCCGCGAACTTGGCAACCTGATCGAGCGGCTGGTCTTGCTGACCGATGCAAGCGTGGTGACCGAAGATGCACTGTCCCGCTTTGTTCAGCAGCCGGCGACCGGCGCTGCCGAAGTAGCCGATACGACAGGTCCGGACGTCTCGACCGAGCATGCTGCCGGGCTGGTGCGCGCATACGCATTGGCGACTTCGCACTCTGCACAAGTTCTGCGGCAAGCCCTGCTGGCGAACGCAGGTAACCAGTCGCGTGCGGCGCAAAGCTTGAACCTCACGCTGCGTCAGTTCGGCTACCGACTGCGCAAGGCGGGCCTGCTTTAGAGGTGCCGGACATTGTGTTGACATTGTGTCAACACAATGTCCGGAGGCACAGTAGCCTGCCGGTCGCCGGCTCTGAAACAACAAGAGCTCGCTATTTTATAAATAGCAAAGATCGTTTGATTTCAATGACTTCGCGGGATTTTTTTGATATTTTGAAAATTCAGCCCACGCTGGCATAGCTGTTGCGAAGAGCCTAGCAGGCAAACCGCCTGCAACTCATCAAGGACTCCATGGCCCAAGCATCGCCTTTCCCCATCCTGATTGCGCCAGAGCAACTCTCTGCGCTGCAAGGCGCTGAACCAGTGGTGATCATCGACACCCGCGACGCCGACACCTATGCGGCAGGTCACATTGAAGGCGCGGTGAACCTGCGCGAAATTTTCACCTACCTTGCGACCTCCACACCGGAAGGCTTGCAAGCGCTGAAAGATAGCTTCGCCGAACAACTCGGTGCTGCCGGCCTCTCGGGCATCGAAACTGCCGTGTTCTACGAAGACGCCATGAATAGCGGCTACGGACAATCCTGCCGCGGTTACTACCTGCTCACGTGGCTGGGTTACCCCAAAGTGCGGGTGCTCAACGGCGGCTTTTCTGCGTGGAAATCGGCGGGCTTTCCCGTGTCCACCGTGGTGCCGGTGCCTGCGCCAAAGGCCTTCCCGACGGACCTGACGATGTCGGACGTGATGGTGACGCTGGATGACGTCAAGGCCGTCTTGGGCACAGACACCGTGCTGATGGATGTCCGCGACGTGGACGAGTGGATTGGAGACAGCTCTTCCCCCTATGGCAAGGACTTCGCGCCCCGCAAAGGCCGATTGCCCGGTGCCAAATGGCTGGAGTGGTATCGCTTCATGAAGCCCTCGCCGCAAGGCCCCGTGTTCAAGTCGCCTGACGAAGTGCGCGCCGAATGTGCCACCGCCGGCATCCTGCCAGACGACTCGGTCTTTCTGTATTGCTTCAAGGGCGCCCGCGCTTCGAATACATTTCTGGCGCTCAAGCAAGCCGGCTTCAAAGACGTGCGCATGTATTTCGGCTCTTGGAACGAGTGGTCCCGTGACCCGTCCTTACCGATCGAAACCGGCTTGCCAACCGCACAGCGGCTGTCGGCCTGAAGGCTGACGTTTCGCCTTTCTGCTGCGAGGCAGAACCACTTTCAATATCTTTTGCCGAAGGCTTTCTGATGTCCGACACCTCCACCCTCAACCCGGTCCAAACGCTCAAAAGCGCCAGCATTTATCTGCGGCCCATCGATCGCGATGGTCTGCTGGCATTTGCAGAAAAAGGCCGCAACAACCCCCAGTCACGCGGCACCAACAAAGTTCACACCGTGATGCAAGGCCAGTACCGTTCACTCAGTCAAGTGGGACAACACAGTCCCGTCGTGGTTGACGAGCCCTTGCACTTGTTTGGCGAGGACACCGCGCCGGCACCGGGAGAAATCGTGCTCTCCGGCTTGGGCGGCTGCCTGGCCGTGGGCATCACCGCTGTGGCCACCTGGAAGCAGGTGAAGCTCACCCGGTTGGAAGTTTTCATGGAAGGCGACATTGGCAATTCAGCCGCTTGGGGAGCTGGTGGTGCGCTTGACAAAGAACCAGGGCAGATGGGCTTTCAAGCTATCCGCGTGAAAGTGCTGGTCGAGGGCGACGCACCGCGCGAGGTGCTCGACGAGATCGTGCGTCACGCCAACTTTTATTCGCCTGTGGCCAACAGCATTCGCAATCCGATTGCTTTTGACATCAGCCTAGCCGATTGAGCACGTGCGGACGTTGGCACGCTGGATAGAACTATTTGTAAAGGAATCGCCATGAACTTCGCAGATTTGTCCGTGGCAACTTTGTCGCCGCTTGACGCCCCTATGTCAGCGTCAAGTCAAGGCCTGATGGCGGCAGTTCGCAAGATAGCGCAAGGACCGCTGAGGGAGCAGGTTGAAGCCATCGATCGCGGCCACTACCCGAGTGATTTGCTCAAAGCGCTGGGCGCCGCTGGCGGCATGAGTGCGCACTTGGCGCAACCGGTGGGCCCGTTTGATTACGGCTTGGCGATTCGCGCCATGGCCGAGGTGTCGCGGGTCTGTGGTGCGACGGGTTTCATGGTGTGGTGCCACGCGGTGTGCGGCCTCTACATGCAGCAGTCCGGTAATCCAGCACTCATGGGGGACGCTTTACAGCGCCACGCCCTTGGCGAAAGACTGGGCGGCACAGCATTGTCCAACCCGATGAAAAGTTACGCCCAGATTGAAAGCCTGCTGCTCAAAGCGACGGCGGTGGAGGGCGGCTGGCTCGTCAATGGCGCATTGCCTTGGGTCAGCAATCTCGGCCCCGATCACTACTGCGGTGCTGTGGCGGGTGTGCTCAATGCCGCCGGCGAATCGACGCATGAATTGATGTTCATGCTGCGCTGCGATGCGCAAGGTGTCGAACTGCGGGAGTGCCCCAGCTTTTCCGGCATGGAGGGCACCGGCACGTATGCGCTGCGCTTGAGCAATGTCTTCATCGGCGCCGACGATGTGATGGCTGAGCCTGCCAAACCGACCATCGGTCGTATCCGTGCGGCCTTTGTGATGCTCCAGTGCGGCATGGCCGTGGGCGTCACGCAGGGCGCCATCGACTCGATCTGGGCTGTCGAAGGGCAACTCGGGCATGTGAACCAATTCCTCGAAGATCGGCCCGATACCTTGCAAGCTGAACTCGATGCGCTTATCGAGCGGGTCATGATTCTGGCACGCACACCGTTTGACACCTCGACAGAATTTTTCATCAACGTGCTGGATGCCCGTGCGCATGGTGCCGAGCTGTGTCTGCGGGCCGCGCAGTCAGCTCTGATGCACCAGGGAGCGCGGGGTTATCTGCTCAGCTCGGATGTGCAGCGGCGCGTGCGTGAGTCACACTTTGTGGCTATCGTCACGCCTGCCATCAAGCATTTGCGCAAAGAAATTGCACGCCTCAGCACCGAGGAAAGTCCCGCATGACTCCGGCCACCAGCGGTGTTGAGTTGGCGTTGGACTTGCCGCCCTACCTGTCCTTCATTTGCGACGCCTGTGGCTACATCTACAACGAAGCCGATGGTGATATGGACGGGGGACTGGCCGCCGGTACGCGCTACGCGGACATCCCTGACGATTGGGCTTGTCCGCTGTGCGGCGTCACCAAGGCTGACTTCACGCCCTACAAAGCGCCGGGGCTGGATGCGCTGATGGCGCAGTTGCAAGGCCGTCGCGTCGGTCCCGCAGCGAGCCGTCGTGACAGCGGCGGCGTGGTCATCGTTGGCGCAGGCCGTGCCGGTTGGCAGACGGCCGAAGCCCTGCGCGCACTAGACCCTGATTTACCGATTTCTATCGTGACGGCTTGCCTGGGCGATGTCTATGACAAGCCGCTGCTGTCGGTCGCCATGGCACGAAGCCTGACCGCTGACCGGCTGGTTCGTGAAACCGGCGCAGACGCGGCGCGACGCTTGAATGTCCGGCTGCTGAGCGAGACCCATGCGGTGTCTGTCAACAGCGCCCTGCGAACCCTGCGCACCACGCACGGCCCGCTTCGTTACAGCCATCTGGTGCTGGCGCACGGTGCACAAGCGGTGCTCCCGACTGGCATGCCGGCATCGCTGTGCTGGCGTGTCAATCACTTGGGCATGTACCTTCTGTTGCGCGCGGCTTTGGGTGATCTGACAACCGACGGCGCCAAAAAGGTATTGATCGTGGGCGCGGGCTTGGTCGGCAGCGAACTCGCCAATGACTTGGCATTGGGCGGTCACCACGTCACCCTGATCGACACGCAGGACCAGCCGCTTGCCAGGTGGCCGTCTGTGCAAGTGGGGCAGCCCTTGTTGGCCGCTTGGCAGTCCCTGCCTTTGCGTTTCGTTGGTGGGGTCACCGTGGCCCGTTTGGTCCGCCAAGGGCAGGGCTACCAGCTCAGCACCACGGATGGTCAAACCTTTGACGCTGACCAGGTGATTGCCGCCACTGGCCTGCACACGCCCAGTCGCTTAGCGCTGAGCGCGGGGCTGGCTTGGCGCGATGGCATTGCGGTCGACGCCGAGACCCTGACAACCAGCGTGCAGCGCATTCATGCGCTCGGTGACTGCATCACCATCGAAGGCCGGTCAAGCCGTTTCATAGAACCGATTGCCCGCCAGGCGCGAACGGTGGCGGCGGCGATCTGTGGCGCAGCGCCGGTGCCTTACGCCGCCCGTACCGGTGTGGTGCGCGTCAAAACCAGCTCATGGCCGCTGACCTTGCATTGACACCGGTGACTCGCCATTGAATTTTTCGAAGGCCGCCAACATTGAAAGCAGACATGACTGTTAGCGTTCCCACTTTTGAACTTTATGCTTTCTGGCGCACCGCCGCGACTTACCGCGTGCGGGTGGCGCTGGGGCTCAAGGGCTTGCAGGCCCGTGAGATAAACATCGATCTGGATGCGGGTGAGCAGCGCAGTCCGGCGTACCTGAAACTCAATCCGCTGGCGGGATTACCGACCTTGATTCAGGCCGGAAACCCGCCCATGACGCAGTCGCTGGCGATCCTGGAATTTTTGGAAGAGTTGCAGCCCACGCCTGCCTTGTTGCCGGGGGATTTGTATGGCCGTGCGCGTGTTCGCTCACTCGCCAACATGCTAGCAGCCGACACGCATCCGCTGATCACGCCGCGCGTGCGAAAGTATCTGGCGTCTGCCGCCGACTTCGATGACGCGGCATGGCGTGCGTGGCAGCAGCACTGGTTTGGCACCGGTCTGTCCGCTGTGGAGAGTCGACTGGTCAGCGAGGCTGCGACCGGTCGCTTTTGCCATGGCGATCAACCGGGCATGGCAGACATTTGTCTGGCCAGTGTGATGGCCGTGATGCGGGTGTTCAACATCGAGGTGCCAGACATTCCGATGATCGAGCGCATCGTGCAGCGCTGTCAGCAGTTGCCCGCCTTTGCCGCAGCGGCGCCCCTGTTGCAGCACGGAGCTCCGGCAGCCTGAGCGGCCCGTCGTTGGGCCGCCGGGCTTTGGTCTTTTCAGTACTGCTTGTACGGCAAGAACTTGCCAGACAAAACGACGTTGACGCGGTCACCTTTGGGGTCTGGTTGACGCACGATGTCCATCGAAAAATCGATCGCGCTCATGATGCCGTCACCGAACTCTTCGTGGATCAATTCCTTGATGGTGGTGCCGTAGACGCTGACGATTTCATACCAGCGGTAGATCAGTGGATCGGTCGGCACTTGTGTCGGCAGCGAGCCTTTGTAGGGCACGACTTGCAGCCACTTTTGTTCTTCAGCCGTGAGGCCAAAAATCTTGCCGAGGACCTTCGATTGTTTTTCGTCAAAGGTCATTTGGCCGAGGCAACCGGCGGTGACCCATTCTTTGCTGAGGCCGACCTTCTTGGCCACCGATTCCCAAGTGATGCCTTTGCTGACCTTGACGGTGATGATCTTTTCAGTGATGTCGTTGCGATTCATGAATGGCTCCTGATGTTTTAAATGAAGGATGAGTGCGGGAAATGAAATGAGGACGTTTAGGCCGCGGCTTTGAGCTCGGACATAGCCGCCGTCGTGCGCCCCGGCTCGACGATGGGCGGGTGCGTAGGGGCCTTGCCGTGCGACAAGTGTTTGGAGCGCGTGACCAGAAAGTCCACCAAATGATTGCGCAGTGGGTAGTACTGCGGGTCGTGGTGCAAGGTGGCGCGTTGCCGGTCGCGCGGTAAAGTGTTGCGCACAATCTCCGCCACGCGCGCTTGCGGACCGTTGCTCATCAGCAGGATTTTGTCTGCCAACAAAACGGCCTCATCGACGTCGTGTGTGATCATGAAAACGGTTTGCTGAGTCTCTCGCACGATCGACATCAATTCGTCCTGAATCGTGCCGCGCGTCAGCGCATCCAGCGCGCCAAAGGGCTCGTCGAGCAGCAACATCTTGGGCTCGATGGCAAAGGCGCGAGCGATGCCAACCCGTTGCTTCATGCCGCCCGACAGCGCCGAAGGTTTCTTGTCGAGGGCTGCCGTCAAACCCACCAGCTCAATGTATTTCTGCACATGCACAGCCACCTTGGCGGGTTTCCATTCAGGCCATTTGGAGCGCACTGCAAAGGCGATGTTTTGGCGCACGGTCAGCCAAGGCATCAAGGCATGGCCTTGAAAGACAACACCGCGTTCAAGACTCGGCCCGGCGACCTCTCTGCCGTCCATGAACACATGGCCGCTGCTGGCGCTCTCCAAGCCTGCAAGAACGTTCAAAATGGTGGTTTTTCCGCAGCCGGAGTGGCCGATGATGCAGACAAATTCACCGCGTGCAATGTCGATGTTGACGCCGTCAAAAACCGGCTCAGTGTTGCCGGGATACGTTTTAGCCAGCCCCTCAATTTTCAGGAATGGGCGAGCGCCGGAGGCGTCGGCGAGGGCTTGTTTATTCGGCATAGGTCACCCACTTCTGCAGCTTCGCAAAGACCAGGTCCAGCAGCATGCCCATCACGCCAATCACAACGATGGCAAAAATCACATTGGTCAGCGACAGGTTGTTCCATTCGTTCCAGACGAAGTAGCCGATGCCGGTACCGCCGACCAACATTTCGGCCGCCACGATGACCAGCCAGGCGATGCTCATGGAGATCCGCATGCCCGTCAGGATGGTCGGTGCGGCGGCTGGCAAGATCACCAAAAATGCTTTGCGCAACGGATTGACTTCGAGCGTTTTGGCGACGTTGAGCCATTCACGTTTGACGGCGGAGACGCCAAACGCGGTGTTGATCAGCATCGGCCAGACCGAGCAGATGAAGATCACGAAAATGCCGGACGCCGAGGAGTCCTTGATGGTGTAAAGCGCCAGTGGCATCCACGCCAATGGCGAGATTGGCTTGAGCACTTGGATGAAGGGGTCTAACGCGCTCCGCATCAATGGCGACATACCGATCAAAAAACCCAGTGGTATCGCCACAATACACGCCAGAAAAAATCCAAGGCCGACCCGTGCGAGTGAATGGCCTAGCTGAATGCCAATGCCTTTGTCGTTCGGTCCATTGTCATAAAACGGATTGGACAACTGTTTCCAAGCGGTCTGGCCCAACTGCAGCGGTGTTGGAAAACCGCTGGCCTTGGCGGCACCCGGATCTTTGCCCAGCATCTTCAGGTACTCGGCTCGCTCGGCAGAGACAGCCGGACTCGTTGCTGCACTGCTGACCGGCAGCGTGGCCATGTGCCAGGCCGCCAGCAACACCAACAGCAACAGCACAGAGACCAGCGAGGCCTTGACATTCAAAGACTTCAGCATGCTTGAACTCCGTAGACAGCGCAGTGAATGAGCACGGGTTTCATGACTTGCTGATGGGGAAACTTTTCAGGTACTCATCTGGCTTGGCTGAATCAAACACCTTGCCCATGATGGTGAACTTGGGATAAGCGCCGTCAGCAGGTTTTTGACCGAGCTCGACCATGCGTTTTTTGGCATCCGTCAGCAGAAACACTTTCTCAGCGATTTGTTTGTAGTTGATGTCGCCTTTGACATAGCCCCAGCGCTTCATCTGAGTCAGCATCCAGACCGCCATGGACTGCCACGGCATCGGGTCAAAATCAGCCCGGTCTGGCACGTTTTTGATGCTGCCTAGACCGTCGGCGAACTTGCCGGTCAGTACTTGACTGATGACCACTTCGGGCTGGTTCAGGTACTGTGCAGGCGCAATGACTTTGGCGATCAGCTCGCGGTTGTTCGGGTCGCGGGCCATGGCTGCGGCGGTTAACACGGAGCGGTACAGTGCCGCAAAGGTGTTCGGGTTTTTCTGAATGAACTCGGTGGATGTGCCAAACGCGCAGCAAGGGTGGCCGTTCCAAATGTCTTTGGTCAACAGGTGAATGAAGCCCACTTCTTCGTAGACCGCACGTTGGTTGAATGGATCGGGGCCGAGGAAACCATCGATGTTGCCGGCGCGCAGGTTGGCCACCATTTCAGCGGGCGGCACCACGCGCAGTTGCACGTCGGTGTCAGGGTTCAGGCCGGCTTCAGCCAGGTAGTAGCGCAACAAGAAGTTGTGCATCGAGTACTCAAAAGGAATCGCGAACTTGAAGCCTTTCCAGTTTTTCGGGTCGCGGTTGTTCTTGTGCTTGAGCGCCAGCGTGATGGCTTGACCGTTGATGTTTTGGATGGTGGCCACATTCATTGGCGTGGCGTTGGAGCCCAGGCCCATCGAAATAGCCAGCGGCATGGGCGACAAGAAATGGGTCGCGTCATATTCCTTGTTGATCATCTTGTCGCGAATAAGCGCCCAGCCAGCGGTCTTGGTGAGCTCGACGCTCAAGCCTTGCTGCTTATAAAACCCCAGCGGCTGCGCCATGATCAGCGGCGTTGCGCAAGTGATGGGGATGAAGCCGATTTTCAAATTGGTTTTTTCCAGAGAGCCAGCTTTTTTGCCGGCCTCTTGCGCCATCGCTTGCATGCTGGCCACAGGCAACAAACTGGAAATAGCGGCCATCGCCGTGCCTTTGCCGACGGCGCGTAGGAATCTGCGGCGTACTTCGTCTTGCGGAAAAATCGCTTTGACCAACGTGGCTTCAATGAAGGCGTTGGAGTACGCCTCGAACTCGCTGGTCAAACTGCGACGGCGCAGCTCGGTGGTGGCGCTGGCAGCACTTTCCGCCTCGTGCTCGGCCGCAGAGTGTTCTTTGCCGCAGCTGCACTTGAGCATCAGCGGACGATCGGCGTCGTACGGGGAAAAGTAGTCGGACATGCTGCACACCTTTTCAAATGAAGATGTGTCTGCTAATGCAAGGGCCGCGCCAGCTTAAACGCCCAACATTGGTGCGGTGGCACCGAACTGCAGCGTTCCAAAGCGTGAATGGTTGTAAAGTCAGGCATCGCTCGGTTCCCACTTGTTACGCCCAAAAGCTCAAGGTTCGTTTTGACAACCCCCTTCATGTCTCTACTCTCGTCGCCCTTCACCTTGATCACGCAATGCATTTTTCCTGCGGGGGCGTCCCGATGGGTTGTTCGCACGGCCTGGAGTTTGGTGGCGCTGACGGCTTTGTTGTTCGCTTTTGGCTGCAGTCCCAAGTTGAACTGGCGTGATGTCCAGGCTGGCAGCAGCGGGCTCACGTTGTTGTTGCCCTGCAAACCAGACCAGGGCGACAAGATCGTGCCGTTGGGAGGCAAACCCACCAAGATGACCATGCTGGGTTGCGACGCCGCCGGAGCCACTTTTGCCGTGGCTGTTGCCGACTTGGGTGACGCCGCTAATGTGCCGGATGTCCTCACGCAGTGGCAAGGCATCACGCTGACCAACATGAAGGCCGTTCCGGCCAACACGCAATCGCGCCCACTCAGGGTGCCGGGGGCCGCTTTCGGACCTGCCCCGGTGTTGGTGGTCGCGCAAGGCCAGCGACCAGACGGCAGTGCCGTCAGCGGCTGGGCCGCTTACTTTGCAAAGGGTTCGCACGTGGTCCAAGTCGTGATGTACGCGTCTGCCATTGAGCCGATAGCGGCAGAAATTTATTTCGCCAGTCTCAAGTTCGACTGATGTCTGCAGCCACTCACGCCGAGCGCCAGCCTGACAGCGAAAGACTGGATCGCAAAGCCGCTGCTTTCGTATTTTTGGCCTTTGCGGCCGCTTACTTTTGTTCGGCGTTGGTGCGGGCCATCACCGCCACGTTGTCGCCGGTGTTGACGCAGGATTTCAATCTGAGGGCGAGCGATCTTGGGCTTCTGGCGGGGGGGTATTTTTTTGGTTTTGCGGCGATGCAATTGCCTTTGGGTCGTTGGCTTGACCAGCATGGTCCGAAGCGCGTCATCTTGTATTTTTTGAGTTTCGCAGTCTTGGGCTGCGTGGCGTTTTCGATGGCCAGCAGCTTTGCTTGGTTGCTGGCGGCGCGGGTGCTGGTCGGCATGGGTGTGAGCGCCTGCTTGATGGCACCGCTCACCGGTTTTCGTCGGTGGCTGGATGGACCTTCTTTGGTGCGCGCCAATTCCTGGATGCTCATGACCGGTTCTTTCGGGATGTTGGCGTCAACGCTGCCCGTGCAGTGGCTGATGCCGATCACCGGTTGGCGCCCTTTGTTCTGGCTGCTGGCCATTTTGATTCTGTTGTGCATGGCAGTGATTGCATGGATCGTCCCCCCAACGCCCGTGACACCTTTGACGGCGTCAGCAGAGGCCAATCCGGCGAGCTATGCGCAGGTCTGGCGCAATCGGTATTTCCAGGCCATGACGCCGCTGGCGTTTTTCAATTACGGCGGGCTGATTGCCATCCAGACCTTGTGGGCCGGCCCGTGGATGTTGAAGGTGGCGGGTTACACGCCGCTGGAATCAGCCACCGGACTTTTCTATCTCAACGCCTGCATGCTGGTGGCCTTTTGGGGTTGGGGCATGCTGGCTCCCCGCTTAATCACCCGGGGCTGGAGTGCAGAGCGGCTGATCGCCTGGGGCGTCCCGTTGAGCCTGCTGGCACTGGCCGCCAACATGGCCGGCGCCAGCGACACAGGGTGGATTGGCTGGGCGGTTTTTTGCGTGACATCCAGTGTTTTGGGCCTAGCCCAGCCAGCGATTGGCATGGCCTTCAAACCATCCCTAGTCGGGCGCGCGCTGTCAGCCTTTAACCTGATGATTTTTTCGGGTGTTTTTGTCGTGCAGTGGGGAATTGGTCTGCTGATTGACGGATTTAAGGCCGTCGGATTCTCTGAGGTTGCCAGTTTTCAGGCCTCTTTGGGCGTCTATTTGTGTTGCGCTATGGCCTCATACGCTTGGTTTCTCAGAGGGAAGGCTGATAATTCAATCCAATGAATGGCATTCTCATCATCGCCCACGCGCCCTTGGCTTCGGCGCTGCGCCAGTGCGTCGCGCATGTTTTCACGGACAACCCGGAAGGGGTGGCCGCACTGGACGTGCAGCCCAACACGCCGCCTGAGGAAACGCTGGCGCAGGCCCGCATCATGCTGAAGCAGCTGGGTGCGACAGACGCGCTGGTGCTGGCTGACGTGTTCGGTGCGACGCCCTGCAACGTCGCCCAAAAACTGGTCGATGGCGTGCATTCCAAGCTGATCACCGGCGTCAACCTGCCGATGCTGCTGCGCACCGTGTCATATCGGCATGAGACGCTTGACGCGCTGGTGGCACGTGCCCTGATTGGCGCCACCCAAGGCGTGATGCAAGTGGCCATCACCGCCCCCCAAAACCAAAACCGCCGAAACCATGATCAAGACCAGCACAACCATCAGCAATAAATTGGGCCTGCATGCCCGCGCCTCGGCCAAGCTGACCAAGCTCGCCGGCAGTTTCCCGTGTGAGGTCTGGATCAGCCGTGGCGAACGCCGCGTTAACGGCAAAAGCATCATGGGCGTGATGATGCTGGCCGCCGGCATTGGCAGCACCATAGAAGTTGAAACCAGTGGCACCGATGAGCAAGTGGCGATGGATGCTTTGCTGGCCTTGATTGCCGACAAGTTTGGCGAGGGCGAATGACCTTTTCAATCCACGGTCTGGCGGTTTCGCGCGGCATTGCGATTGGCCGTGCGGTGCTGGTCGCGTCCAGCCGGGCCGATGTAGCGCATTACTTTGTCGATGCCAGCCAAGTCGATGCAGAGATTCAACGCGTGCGCGCCTCGCGCAATGCAGTCACCGAAGAAATCTCTCGCCTACAGCGTGAACTGCCGCGGGATGCGCCCAGTGAACTGGCGGCTCTGCTGGACGTTCACCTGATGCTGCTGCAGGACGAGCAACTGGTCAGCGGCGTTAAGAATTGGATTTCAGAGCGTCACTACAACGCCGAGTGGGCGCTAACGACGCAATACGAGATGATCGCGCGCCAGTTCGACGAAATGGAAGATGAGTACTTGCGTGAGCGCAAGGCGGATCTGGAGCAGGTGGTCGAACGCATCCTGCGCCACATGAAAGGTGTCGCATCACCGGTTCAACCTCAAACGGCAGGCAGCCGCAAGCTGCAACAAGACCTGCTGTTAGACGACACCATGGACGTGCCGCTGGTGCTGGTGGCGCATGACATGTCACCGGCGGACATGCTGCAGTTCAAGCAGAGTCTTTTTGTTGGCTTCGCCACCGATGTCGGCGGTCGCACTTCGCACACTGCGATCGTGGCGCGCAGCATGCATATTCCGGCGGTGGTTGGTGCGCGCAGTGCCAGCCAGCTGATCAAGCAGGACGACTGGGTCATCATCGACGGCGATGCCGGCGTGCTGATCGTCGACCCGTCGCCGATCATCTTGGCCGAGTATGGTTTCAAGCAGCGCCAGGGCGAGTTGGAGCGCGAGCGGTTGAACCGCTTGCTGCACACGCCTGCGCTGACCTTGGACGGCCAAAAAATCGAACTGCTCGCCAACATTGAAATGCCAGAAGACACGACCGGTGCCGTCAAGGCGGGCGCCGTGGGTGTGGGCTTGTTTCGCAGCGAATTCTTGTTCATGGGCCGTATCGGCAACTTGCCGGACGAGCAGGAGCAATACTTGGCCTATCGTCAAGCCATTGACGGTATGCAAGGTCTGCCCGTGACGATTCGTACGGTGGATATCGGCGCTGACAAGCCTCTTGAGCGTCACACCAAGGCGCAAGAAACCCACCTGAATCCAGCGCTGGGCTTGCGGGCTATTCGCTGGAGCCTAGCCGATCCGCCGATGTTTTTGACGCAGCTGCGCGCCATCTTGCGTGCTGCGGCGCACGGTCCGGTGAACCTGTTGGTGCCGATGTTGGCGCATGCTTCAGAAATTCGCCAAACCATGTCATTGATTGACCATGCGCGGGCCACGCTCGACAACAAAGGCGTGCCATACGGTCCGGTCAAGTTGGGCGCCATGATCGAAATTCCAGCGGCAGCGCTGACCCTCAAACTGTTTCTCAAGTACTTTGATTTCTTGTCCATCGGCACCAACGACCTGATTCAGTACACGCTGGCGATCGACCGCGCCGACGAAGCCGTGGCGCATTTGTACGACCCGTGTCACCCGGCCGTGTTGCGGCTGGTGGCCGACACCATCGCCGAATGCAATGCGCAGGGCAAAGGCGTCAGCGTGTGCGGCGAAATGGCCGGCGACGCTAGCATGACGCGGTTGCTGCTGGGGCTGGGCTTGCGGAGTTTTTCGATGCATCCGTCACAAATTCTGGCCGTCAAGCAAGAGATCTTGCGGGCCGACGCCAGCAAGCTCAAAGTTTGGTCGCAACGCGTGATTGACAGCGAAGACCCGGCTTCGCTGTTGTAGTTTTTTAACAGTCAGTTCAGCGAACGGTCGCCAACGCGACGGCTTCTGCCGCTGAATGCGCCTGCTGGTCAGCGTGGTAGCTCGAGCGCACCATTGCCCCCACCGCCGCATGTGAAAAGCCCATCTCGTAGGCGCGTTCTTCAAACATCTTGAAGGTGTCCGGGTGAACGTAGCGACGCACGGGCAGGTGCGAGGTGGACGGTGCCAAGTACTGGCCGATGGTCAGCATGTCGATCTGGTGGTCGCGCATGTCCTGCATCACTTGCAGCACTTCTTCGTCGGTTTCACCCAAGCCCACCATGATGCCGCTCTTGGTCGGCACGTTCGGGTGCAGCGCCTTGAATTTTTTCAGCAGGTTCAACGAGAACTGGTAGTCGCTGCCGGGGCGTGCTTCTTTGTACAAGCGCGGTGCGGTTTCCAAGTTGTGGTTCATCACGTCGGGTGGCGCGGCGGTCAGGATGCTCAGTGCGCGGTCGTCGCGGCCGCGGAAGTCGGGCACCAGAACTTCAATTTGCGTGGATGGTGAAAGAGCACGAATGCGTGTGATGCAGTCGACAAAATGCTGGGCGCCGCCGTCACGCAAGTCATCGCGGTCGACGCTGGTGATGACGACGTAGCTGAGCTTCAGGGCGGCGATGGTCTTGGCCAGATTCTCTGGCTCGTTCACGTCGAGTGGATCGGGCCGGCCGTGGCCAACATCGCAAAACGGGCAGCGGCGCGTGCATTTGTCGCCCATGATCATGAAGGTGGCTGTGCCCTTGCCAAAGCATTCGCCGATGTTTGGGCAGCTGGCTTCTTCGCAAACAGTGTTGAGTTTGTTCTCGCGCAAGATCTGCTTGATCTCGTAGAAGCGCGTGGTCGGGCTACCGGCCCGGACACGAATCCAATCCGGTTTTTTGAGCACTTCGGCGCGCTCGACCTTGACCGGAATGCGCGAGAGTTTGGCTGCAGCCTTTTGCTTGGCCAGCGGGTTGTAGTCTTGCTGGCTTTGAACTTCGCGGACAACCGGGTTGCCGTTTTCTAGTGTGCTCATAGGGTTCTCGTCTTGGAGAGGCATCAGGGGGAAAGATACGTGACCAGCTTGTGGCCCAACACGTCGGCCGCTTCCTGCCAGCTCACCGAGACCCCGATTGTAGAAAGATCCGTGGTCTGCAGCCCAACATAGCCGCAGGGGTTGATACGGGAATAGGGTTCAAGGTCCATCGCCACATTCAGGGCGACGCCGTGGTACGTGCAATGCCGACTGAGCTTGATGCCGAGCGCGGCGATCTTGCCGAGGCCGCGAAACGGGTCGACCGGATGCCGTGGGCCGCTCAACGCAGCGTGCGATGTCGGGTCATCGAGCCGGACATAAATGCCGGGCGAGCCCGTCACGCGGTGGCCGGTCACACCAAAGTACGCCAGCGTTTTGATGACGGATTCTTCAATGCGGTAAACGTATTCTTTGACGTAATAACCAGCGCGTTTGAGGTCGATCAGCGGGTACGCCACGACTTGGCCAGGGCCATGAAATGTCACTTGGCCGCCGCGGTTGCTTTGCACCACGGGAATATTGCCGGGGTTCAAGACATGGTCAGCCTTGCCAGCCAGTCCTTGGGTGTACACCGCAGGGTGCTCGCACATCCATAGCGCATCGGGTGTCTGCGGGTCGCGGGTGTCGGTGAAGGTTTGCATCGCCTCAAAAGTGGCGAGGTAGTCCACCAGACCCAGCTGGCGCGGCTCGATGCATGTCAGGGACGGCGCCGTCACAGCCGACATTTCAGTGGGCCATGCTCACAGCACCACCTTGACCATCGGGTGGGTTGACAACGTGCGGTACAGCTCGTCGAGTTGTTCGCGGCTGGTAACGGTGACGGTGACGGTGATGCCGAGGTATTTGCCACCTTTGCTCTCACGCAGTTCGATGGTGCTGGCGTCAAAGGCCGGGTCAAATTCATGCGCGATCATCGTGATGGCGTGCACCAAGCCGTCGACCTTGAGGCCCATGACTTTGATGGGAAAAAGCGATGGGTATTCGATCAGAGATTCGGGCTGCCCTGCGGGAGCCGCCGGAACCGACGGAGCTGCAGGGCTGTTCATGGCCGCTGTTCTGTCTTGGCGCGCTGGTAGCCTGCGTACAACTTGGCATAGACAGGACCCGGTTGGCCGCTGCCAATGGCCAGGCCGTCGAGCTGGGTGATGGGCAAGACTTCTTTGGTGGCCGATGACAGCAGTAATTCGTCAGCGGCGAAGACTTCCGCACGGCTGATGCGACGCAATTCAAAGCCCAGGCCGGCATCTCGGCAAAGGGTTTCGATCAGGCCGTAGCGAATGCCTTCAAGCACCAAGTGGTCTTTGGGCGTGCCGATGACGCAGCCGTCCTTGACGACCCAGACGTTTGAGGCCGCCGCTTCGCTGAGCCAGCCGGAGCGGAACATGACGGTTTCCAAGGCGCCGACATCGGCGCTGATTTGCCGCGAGAACACCGCACCCAGCAAGCTGGTGCTTTTGATGTGCGCTTTTTCCCAGCGGAAGTCGTCAGCACTGACGCAGGACACGCCAGCAGCCCGTTGTGCTGCCGGCACCGGTTTCATGAGGTTGGTCATGACAAAAATGGTGGGCGTCACACCGCTGGTCATCACGTGATCGCGCAGCGCAACGCCACGCGTGACCTGGATATAAATCAGCTGGTCTGGCGTCGTTTCAGTGCCGGCTTCGCGGGTGAAGTCGGTCAGCAGTTGCTGCGTGATTTCGCGCCATTCGGCATGGGTCAAGGGGTTGCTGATGCGCAACTCGGCCAAGCTGCGATCCAGCCGTGCCATGTGTTGGGCAAAGCGGAAGGGCTCACCCGCATACACCGGGACGACTTCATACACGCCGTCGCCAAAAATAAAGCCGCGGTCCATGACGCTGATCTTGGCATCGCGGAGGGCCGTGTAGGCGCCGTTGAGATAACACAGGGTGGTGGGCAGGTCTGCGCCATGAACAGAAGGTGATTGCATTGAAGTGGAGGTGCTCATGTTTTAATTGTCCTGCAAAGTTAGTGTCTTGGGCGAGGGTCTGTTGTTGTGCGATTGTTTTGTTCAGCGGCGCCGGCGCTTGAACCAGATCCGCGCGCGCCAAGCCAGCTTGGCAATGAGGTAGGTCAGCAGGGAACCAAACACCGCAAACAAGCCCATGCCCAACGCCGCGGGAGCGCCAAAGTTGGTGATCCAGTCCATGATGTTGGCGGCTTGGCTCACCGCCGGTTCGAGGTCAGGCACTTGTTTTGTAGAGCCCAGCAAAGCGCTGCCTACCCGGTAAGCCAGCCACAGCCAAAACGCCAAGGTGAAGGGGTTGGTGACCAAGGTCATGCCGGCGGCTACAGGAATATTGCCGCGCCACCAAACGCAATGCGCAGCCGCAAATAAAAACTGCCCGAACGGAGCGGCAAAAGCCCAAAATACCCCGATGGCCGCACCGCGCGCCACAGCTTCGTGGCGTACATGCCACAGGCCGGGTTCAAGAAGGCGGTGCGACAAGGGCTTGAGCCACGGGTGCGCTGCCAGCTTGTGACGGTCAGGCAAGGACTGCTTGACGCCTTGCAGCCAAGACAATTTTTTGTCAGCAGGTTGAGAGTTTGAAGGTTTGTTCATGTGACGGCTATGGTGCAAATTGAAATCGCCTTGCGCCAACCCTTTCACTTGTCAATGTCAGTGCATTCAGTTGTCGAATGACGGTCGCCATCATGCGCAGATCGGGAGCTTCAAAGCGTGCCCGCCGACGTGCATAACGCCCGATTGTGGCTTAGACCGACGGTCCCTTGCGATGCAACCCAAGATGGCCTTTCAGGGCAAGCGCCTTCGGTGAAGGAGGGTGTCAAGCGGGTCATAAATAAGTGGCGAAAGTGAATCAATCACAAGTCGCGTGAGAGAAAGTGGTTGGACTCGGGGGTTTCTACGTACAATAAGCGGCTTTGCTAAAACCCGAAATGTATCGGGTTTGTAACCTCGCCGTAATTTCTAAAGTTCAAAATGCCGAAGTTGGTGGAGGAGTCGAAAGCAATGCCGGTGACTCTCCCCGAGTGGCACAAAGACTCTGAAGAGGATCT
This sequence comes from Comamonadaceae bacterium, assembly GCA_947450765.1. GTDB lineage: Bacteria > Pseudomonadota > Gammaproteobacteria > Burkholderiales > Burkholderiaceae_C > Polaromonas. Next base: position 24,566 of record CANFXC010000032.1, read on the forward strand.
GGGTACGGGTGAAGATGATTTCAAGCCCCTGACGCGTGAAGAGGCAGATAGCCTACGGCGAATCACGCCAACGCTGTCCCTGTGGATGGTGGTGGTGGCTCAGTTGGGTGTTGGTTGTGTGGTGGCTGCGGTGGCCTGGTTGCTCACGGGTCGGCTTGCGGTGGTTGGGTCGGCGGGGTATGGCGCTTTGGCGGTGGTACTTCCTGCGGCCCTATTTGCCCGGGGCTTGGGGCGCCAGCAGTCACGACTTCAAGGGAGCGCGGCCTTGGTTGGTTTTGTAGTGTGGGAGTTGGTCAAGATTGCCTTGACGGTGGCCATGTTGCTGCTGGCTCCTAGGTTGATTGTGGATTTAAGCTGGCTTGCCTTGGTGGCAGGCTTTGTGGTGACGATGAAGGTGTACTGGGCGGCCATGTGGTTCAGCCGGATACCGAAGTCGAATGTCAAAAATTTTTAAGATTGACGAATTGGTAACTTATGTCTGCTGCTGAACACGCTGGAACACAAGGCCCGACGTCTGGAGAGTACATCCAGCATCACCTGCAACATTTGCAAAAGAACTTCTCTTTTGAGAATGTTAAGCAAGGCAGCATTGTTGACTTCAGTGTCTTTAATCTAGACTCTGTTTTCTTCTCTGTGGTGCTTGGCATCTTGGGTTGTTTTTTCATGTGGCGCGCTGCACGCAGTGCGACATCTGGTGTTCCTGGTCGGTTTCAGGCTGCCGTCGAGATGCTGGCTGAAATGGTTGAAAACCAAGCCAAAGGCGTGGTTCGCAATGCGAAAAGCCGCAAGCTGGTGTCCCCTCTAGCTTTGACCGTATTTGTCTGGATTTTCCTTATGAATGCGATGGACATGATTCCGGTCGATTTGATTCCTATGATCTGGCACTCGGTCGGCCCTGCCGCTGGTTTCTCGGACTACATGCGCGTGGTTCCAACAGCTGATCTTTCGAGTACGCTCGGTTTGTCGGTCAGTGTGCTGCTGGTCTGTCTGGTTTACAACATCAAGATCAAAGGCATTGGCGGCTGGCTCCATGAGTTGGTGGCTGCGCCTTTTGGTGATCGTTGGTTTCTGTACCCGATCAACTTCCTGATGCAGATGATTGAATTTATCGCCAAGACCGTGTCACACGGTATGCGGTTGTTCGGCAATATGTTTGCCGGCGAACTGGTTTTCATGCTGATCGCCTTGATGGGCGGCGTATGGGCCTGGCAGTTCAACCCCCTCACGGGTGTTTTCTGGCTGGGATTTGGGCATGTTGTCGCTGGAACTGTGTGGAGTCTTTTCCACATTCTGGTGATCACGCTGCAAGCCTTCATCTTCATGATGTTGACGTTGATTTACGTGGGTCAGTCGCACGACTCTCACTAATATTTCTCTTTCGCTTTTTTCTTTCTCTTCTCTCTTCTTTTCTTTTAAGGACAAATCATGGAAAACGTTCTCGGCTTCGTCGCACTGGCTTGCGGTCTGATCGTGGGTCTCGGCGCTATTGGCGCTTCGATCGGTATCGCTCTGATGGGTGGCAAGTTCCTGGAAGCTTCGGCACGCCAGCCTGAACTGATGAACGAACTGCAAACCAAAATGTTCATTTTGGCCGGTCTGATTGACGCCGCCTTCCTGATCGGTGTGGCTATTGCGTTGCTGTTCGCATTCGCTAATCCATTCGTTCTGCGTTAATTCCATTCGCACCTTTCACGTTGCAAAAGGAATAAGTTGTGAACATTAACGCAACCCTGTTCCTGCAGGCTGTCGTTTTTGCGATCTTGGTGTGGTTTACGATGAAATTCGTGTGGCCTCCGATCACAAAAGCGCTGGACGAGCGGGCACAGAAAATCGCTGACGGCCTCGCCGCTGCCGACACTGCCAAGTCAGAACTCGCCAACGCTAACAAGCGTGTCGAAGCTGAACTGGTGACGTCGCGCAACGAGACAGCCGCGCGTCTGGCCGACGCTGATCGTCGCGCCCAAGGCATCGTTCAAGAAGCCAAGGGCCGTGCGACCGAAGAGGCCAACAAGATCA